>CALAWP010000087.1 GCA_937895345.1 uncultured Paenibacillus sp.
TGTATTAGGCACGCCGCCAGCGTTCGTCCTGAGCCAGGATCAAACTCTCCAAAAAAGTTTGACTTGCTCATAGATCAAAGCTTGGCTTTGATTGAATATTGCTTTCCATTAATCCGTTAGGATTAACGGGGCAGTTTCGCTCGTTGTTCAGTTTTCAAAGAACAATCACTTCATTTCGACAACGAAAATTATCATATCATATCTTTTTCGTTGTTGCAAGCTATTTTTTAAATCTTTTTGCTTGTCCAACCGTTGTTTCTCGGCCGGAATTAGAATATACCACACTGACAATCAAATTGACAACCCCTTTTACACTGGAATATTTATCCATAACCTATGGATTTCAATTTATGTGCGATACTTTTATATAGTTGACAGTCATTGGAAAACGGTATATCTTGTCATTGGCATCATATCCATCCCTATTATAATACGTAAGGCAGGGTGATCCTATTGAAAACACACCTCTCGGTTATCGGAAAGCTGCTGCTCAGCTATGCCATCGTCATTATTGGCGTATTCATCCTTGCGCTCGCATCCATACTAGTAAATATCGCTGCGGGAAACGGCACGGTCGTCTTTGATGAAGATTTCGGAGGATGGACCTTATACGCGCAAACCGTGTTGTTCGTCCTAAGCGCGATGCTTATGCATGCGGCATTCGAACGCAAGAAAGGCTGGTCTCTCGGCATCCGGCAACCGCGGGCCGTACCGATGACCGTTCAAGGCATGGGAGCCGGCATAGCGCTGATCAGCCTGTCGGCCGTGCTCATTTGGCTGTTTGGAGGCGCACAATGGACAACCGTCCCGTTTACCGGAGATGTTGCGGCCGCCATGGCGGAGGGTGCGCTGCTGTTCATCTGCGTGGCCGTTTCGGAAGAGATCTTTTCAAGAGGCTATATGCAGGGGCTTCTGAGGTATCATTATGGCGGTATGATCGCAATGATCGTCAGCTCCGCCGTATTTGCGCTGATGCACGGTATGAACGATGCGGTATTCTCCACGCCTTTTCCGATTATCAATTTGTTCTTGGCCGGATTTCTGATGGCGCTGGCGCGAGAACTGACCGGCGGACTATGGTGGCCGATCGGCCTGCATTTGACGTGGAATTATGTTCAGGGGCATATATACGGCTTTAAAGTGTCCGGCACCGTCACGGAAGGCACGCTGCTGCAAGCCGAGCCCGCCGGCCCCGTCTGGCTGTCCGGCGGAGATTTCGGCATCGAAGGAAGCCTTCTTTCGGTCATCATGCTCGTGGCCGGCTGCGCGGGCGTTTACTTCTTGTACCGGCGGAAGCCGGTTTCGGGCGACCCGTCATTAGCCAACTTTAAGAAGCATTAAAGAACAGCGCATACAAAAAACGCCTGCAAGAGCTTAATGTTTCTTGCAGGCGTTTTTGCCGTGAATTATGATGATAGAAAAAGCAGACGATATAAGCAAACGGTTTGCTTGCGGAAGGATGATGAGCTGTGCCTTACAATTATAGCGGCAATAAATCCGGCGAGCTTGAGCGTATTCAAGCCAAACTGCCGGAGTGGCTCGAGCAAAGCCGCCGGACGTGCGGCCAAGGGAAGGTCGCTTCCTACATACCGGAGCTGGCCAAGGCGCCCGGAGACGCTCTCGGCATCCATATTATCGACGGACAAGGCCGCTTTGCCTCGGCGGGCGATTGTCCGGTTCGATTTACGTTGCAGAGCGTCTCCAAAGTGTTTACGTTGCTGCTTGCGCTGATGGACAACGGCGAGGAAAAAGTCTTTGACAAAGTCGGCATGGAACCGACGGGCGACAATTTCAATTCGATGCTCAAGCTGGAGCTGGTGCAGCCGAGCATTCCGTTCAACCCGCTCATTAACGCCGGAGCCATCGCCATTTCCTCGTTGATTGCCGGCAACGGCCCCAAAGAAAAGTCCGACCGCACGCTCCAATTTTTCCGCAAGCTGGCCGCCAACGACAAACTGGAGATCGACGAAGCCGTTCGCCGTTCGGAATCGGAGACGGCCGATCTGAACCGTTCGATGGCCTATTTTCTAAAGGATAAGGGCGTGCTGGACGAGAGCGTTGAAGACGTGCTGGATGTCTATATCCGCCATTGCTCCGTCAGCGTAACTTGCGCCGACATGGCCAGAATGGCTCTCATCCTCGCCTGGGACGGCACGGATCCGATTACCGGCGAAACGCTCGTTCCAAGAAGGTATGTCCAAATCGCCAAAACATTTATGGTCACTTGCGGCATGTATAACGCATCCGGCGAATTTGCGATCAATGTCGGACTCCCCGCCAAAAGCGGCGTCTCGGGCGGCATTATGGCCGTTGTACCTGGCCGTTACGGCGTAGGGGTCGTCGGCCCCGCCCTCAACGCGAAGGGCAACAGCATTGCCGGCGTCCATTTGCTCGAAACGATCTCCAAGGAGCTCGACTGGAGTTTGTTTTAGCCTAATAATTTGGAAGCTCAATAGCTGGCGTATATTTTCCAGTTGCCTTCGTTCGTTTTGCGCAACATATAGATGGCATCGGCCGGGACGGTTTCAACCGATTCGATTCCGTTATCGTTCGTCGCAATCCGGTATTGTCCGCCCGTCGCTTCCACAACCGCAAACCGCGTTGAATTCATCAGGACCGTATAATGCGGAATTGCGGTCATTTCCGTCTTTATAGTTACGCCCGCTTTGGCCATCTCGGCCAATTCCTGAACGAACGCCATGTTGAGCGCTTCGTAATAACCGTCGTAATAAGCGCCAGCCAACGACTTCATATACTCAAAATTTTGGCTGTTGGCAGTCAATCTGCTTTCTTGCTCGGACTCGGCAATCACGTTGATCAGCACCGCATCGTCGGGCAAATTCGCCGCTTGCAAATCGAGCGCTCGCTGCAGCATGACGACCGCCTCGGCCCGCTTGGCCGGAGCGTACGGCTTGAATTCGCGTGCAGACACGCCTTGCACGACGCCGACGCGGCTTGCCGCCTCGATCGACGGCTTGGCATAATAATTCGGCACGTCTGTGAACGTGACCGCCTCCCCCGAAAAATCGACGGTCGAACGAAACGCCCTTACGACCATCGTCGCAATTTCGCCCCGGTTAATCCGCTGATCGGGCCCGAACCGGTCAGCCTCTACGCCCTGAACGATGCCGTGCGAGCTCGCGATGCGCACCGGCTCCGCATACCATTGATCGGCCGCCACATCGTCGAAGGCCGCCGGCTCGCCACGCACTTCGGTCAAGCCGAGCGCCCGTACCAGCAGTGCTACGAATTCCGCCCGGCTGATCGATTGATTCGGCTTAACCGTCACGGTCCCTTCATGGTCGACGTACCCTTTAAGCAAATCCGCATTAACGAAATTGTCCAATTCCGCATAAGCCCAATGATCGTCGATATCCGCCGGGAAATACAAAGCCAGCCGTTCGTAAGCGTCTGCGTCCGCTTTGACGGACGGGGCCGGCATCGCCGCCGCCCCAAGCAGCAGCATGGCCGCAAGCCCCAGTTGCAGAGCTTTTTTTCTAATGTTGCTCACCTTCATGATGTCGATCCTCTTTCCACTAAAAAGTATAAATTCTCATGAAGAATAGCAGATAAAAAAAGCCGATACTACAGGGAAATAAAGGCTTAAGATTCCCCGCGTATCAGCTTGGCGTAAAACCCGTTCTGCGCCACCAGCGCGTCATGCGAACCTGTCTCGATGACCGTTCCTTCCTTCAATACGACAATTTGGTCCGCTTTCCGGATCGTGTTGAGACGATGAGCAATAACGAAACTGGTCCGGCCCTTCATCAGCCGCTGCAGCGCCTCCTGAATTTTGATCTCCGTCACCGTATCGATGCTGCTTGTCGCTTCGTCCAGCACAAGAACAGCCGGATTGGCCAAAATAGCGCGCGCAATGGCGATCAACTGCTTCTGCCCGTGGCTGATGCCCGCGCCGTCGAGCTTAAGCATCGCGTCGTAGCCGCCTTTCATCCGGACGATAAACGAATGCGCATTCGCCTGCTTCGCCGCCTCGACGACCTCTTCGTCCGTCGCGTCCAGCCTTCCGTAGCGGATATTGTCCTTGATCGTCCCTTCGAACAGGTACGGATCCTGCAGCACAAACGCCATTTGCAGCCGCAAGCTCTTGCGGCTAAAGCGACGAATATCATGTCCGTCTACCGTAATTCGCCCCGCATCCGGTTCGTAAAAGCGGCTCAGCAGACCGATCAGCGTCGTCTTGCCAGCCCCCGTCGGTCCAACGAAGGCGACCATTTCCCCGGGCGCGGCCTCAAAGCTTACATCCCGAAGCGTTCGAACGTCCGGCGCATATCCGAAGGATACCTGTTCAAACGTTACGCGGCCCTTGGCCGCCTGAAGCTCCTTCGCTTCCGTTTCGTCGGCATCCTCGTCGTCCTCGTCCATAATTTGAAACACCCGCTCCGCGCCCGCAACGGCCGACAGCAGCGTATTCCACTGGTTGGCAAGGTCGTTAAGCGGCCGGGTAAATTGCCGGGAATATTCCGCAAATATAACGATGACCCCGACCGTGACGGACGAGCCGTTCAGCACGAGCAAGGCGCCAACGCCCGCAATAAGCGCGAAGCTTAAGTTGTTCAGGCCGTTCATCAGCTTCGGAATAAAACCGGAAATCGCTTGCGCCCAGAAGCCCGATCGATGAATGCGGGAATTCCGGATGCCGAATTCGCGCTTGACCGTATCCTCCAGCGAAAAGGCCTTAATAATGCGCTGACCCGACAGCGTTTCTTCAACATAGCCGTTCAGATCGCCCAAATTGCGCTGCTGGACGCGGAACAGCCGGCTCGTCTGCTTCGTGATCCACTTCATCCCCAGCAGCATCAGCGGCACGACCATGAAGGTCAGCAAGGTCAGCAGCGGACTGAGCGACAGCATGACGCCGACGATGCCGGCGAGCAGCAGGACGCTGGACAATACCTGAATGATGGAGCTGTTGAGCGTACCGCTCACATTCTCGATATCGTTTGTCACCCGGCTCATCAGTTCTCCGTGCTGCCGTTTCGCGAAAAACGGGATCGGCAGCCGGTGCAGCTTGTCGAACAGCTCCGTCCTCAATTGAAGAACGGTGCGCTGCGAAATGCCGATCATCCAGATGCTCTGCAGCCATGACGTCAACGCGTGAAGGGCGTATACCGCCCCCATAGCGATCAAAAAAGGAATAAAGCCGCTGCCGCGTTCCATAATAAAATGGTCGATGGCCGTACCGGCCAAATACGGTCCGAGCAGCGAAAGTCCCGTGCTCAGAACAACCATGATCCCAACCGCCGCCAGGCGGCCCTTGTAGCGGGCGAGGTACGTCCATAGACGGCGGAGCGTGCCGGCCGCATTGCCCGCCCGCTGTTTTTTCGGTTTGCCCGCCGCTTTGATTTCTTGATTAGCCGCCGTTCTCTCCTTCGGATAGCGGAACGGCGCCATCAAGCTGTCACGCATGGGATACACCCGCCTTCCCCGTCTGCGATTCATAAATTTGCCGATACAGCTCCGAACGGTTCAGCAGCTCGTCATGTTTACCGTCCGCCAGCAGCCTGCCGTCGTCCAGCAGCAAGATGCGGTCTGCGCCTTCGGCCGAGCTGATCTTCTGGGTCACGAGCAAAATGGTGCAGCTCATGCCGCGCAGCGCCTTCATCAGCCGCGCTTCCGTCTGCGCATCCAAGGCGCTCGTGCAGTCGTCAAGCAAAAGAATGGCCGGCTTGCGCACCAATGCCCGGGCGATGGTCAGCCGCTGCTTTTGCCCGCCGGACAAATTGACGCCCTTCTGTCCGACCACCGAGTCGTAGCCATGAGGCAATGTCATGATCGTCTCATGAATCTGCGCGAACTTCGCAGCTTCGATAATTTCATCCATCGAAGCATCCTGCCGGCCCCAGCGAATGTTGTCCGCCACCGAGCCGGTAAACAGCATAATGTCCTGCGGCACATAGCCGATGCCGCCCCGCAGCCGATCCAACCCGTAGGCGTCAACCGAACGCCCGTCAATTTCAATAACTCCCCGCTCCGCCTCGTACAGCCGAGGAATGAGGCTGAGAAGCGACGATTTGCCGGAGCCGGTGGCGCCCATAATGGCGACCGTTTCGCCGGCTTTCGCCCGGAACGAAACGCCGGTCAGCACCGCTTCCCCGGTATCGGGATAACGGAACGCCACGTCCCGGAACGCGATCGATCCTTCCGCAATGCGCGCCGCCCCGTCATCGCCGGCTTCGCCGCCGGTCAAGCGGTCTTCCGTATCGATAACCTCTCCTATGCGCTGTGCGGACGCCTTCGCGCGGGAGAAATTGACGACGATCATCGACATCATGGAAAGCGCTCCCGTCGTGCGCGTGGCGTAATTGACGATGGCGACGACGTCTCCGACGGAGGCCGCTCCTCCTGCATCCAGCTGCAGCTTTCCGAACCAGAGGATTGCAATGACGCAGCCGTTCATGACGAGCAATATAACGGGCAGCGTCAGCTCCGTCAGCCGCAGCGCGGCGGCCGTCTTCTCCATCAGCGCGCCGCTGGCGGCGGCAAACCGGTCCGATTCATGCTTCATTCGCACAAAAGCGCGGATAAGCCGCATCCCGATCAAATTTTGCTGCATGACGCCGTTTACCCGGTCCAGCTCGCTTTGAACGGAGCGGAACAGCGCTTCCCCGCGGCGCATCACCCAAGCAAGAAACAGCGCAAGAAACGGAATCGCTGCCGCAAACCAGACGGCGAGCGACGGATTGACGATAAAAGCCATCAGCACGCTCCCGACGACGAACAGCGGCGCCCGCAGCATAATGCGAAGGCCCATAAAAACCGTGTTCTGCAATTGCGTTACATCATTGGTCAACCTTGTAATGAGCGACGACTCGGCAAAGCGGCCGAAGGCGGCGAACGTAAAGGACTGCACCTTGTCGTACAGCCGTTCCCTCAGTTCATACCCGAAGCTCTGGCTCACATGCGCGGCAAAAAAAGAACTGAGAATGCCTACGACAAATGCCAGCGCCGTACAGCCGAGCAGCACGCCCCCCCACATCGTCACGACCGACAGGTCGCGCTGCTGAATGCCGTCGTCGATGATGCGGGCAATAAAATAAGGCTGCAACAACTCCACCGCAAGCTCCGCAAACATAAGCAAAATGGCTACGGCCGCCGTCAAGCGATATTTAAGCAGCAATTGAAAGATCGTCCGCATGCTCCACCCCCATGAATGTCGTAGGAGCCCAAGCGTAAACGGCTGACGCCGTCCTTTGGAGGCTCAGCTTGCGTTTCGCGTTGACCTATAAGCTCGGTATACGGTGAAACGGATACTTTCTTATAGGTGAACGAAGACGGCTCAGGCCCGCCGGCCTTCGCTTCGTCTTCGTCCCGGCTCCGCTAGCGGGACGTTTCGTAATACACTTTAAAAAGAATGTCGTGGTTATAGTTGCCGAATCCCCGTCCGTACAGCGTCAGCCCCCCGACATGCTCCGCATCTTCCCTGACGGCGATGCGCAGCGTCCAGAAATTGCGGTCCCGCTCGATGTCGCGCAGCGTAACGTCCGACATGCGCTGTCCGTCGATAAAGGTGCCGTCCTCCTGCACCCGTATTACTTTCAGCAGGCCGTACTGGTTAACCCGGTCGCCCCACCACGGGGGAGAGTACCGACCGCGAACATCGCCATAGTCTCCGGGGCTGGTCCAGACGCCGATGTCCGTCCCGTTCAGTGCGAAGCTGATGTCCGACGGCCAGTCTTCGTTGACGCCCGGCGCCTCGGAGCCTAGCTCCAGCGTAATTTCCAGCGCAGTCGGCGCTTGGCCCGGCAGCAAATAATTTGGGATTTTATATTCGACATACCCTCTCCCGAACCACAAGATACCCGCATTCATCCGTTCAGGCTCCAGAAAATAACGCGGATCGTCAAACTGCCCGATTTGCTTCTCCGTCGTAGCCAGACCGCAAGTCGGATACACCTCGAACTCGGTGTAGTGGCCGATCGGCACGCTCACCTCATGATATTTATGCGTGTTTGCCGCCTGCTGCGGCAAGTCGATGACAACGGACGTATCGGCCAACGCGCACATTTTATGGGTTCCCCCGTCTTTACGCACCATTTTCGTCTCGACGAGACCGGCCCGCTCCAGCTTCCGGATATGCATCGTCACGATCGCGCTGCTCAGCCCGAGCGCCGAAGCCAGGTCCTTTACGTTCATGGATTGCCCGGCAAGCAAATTGATGATCGACAGCCGAACCTCGCTGGCCAGCGCTTCGTACAGCGGCAGCCATTTCAATTCCGTATTCGCCTGAATCATGTTCAGCCATCCCTCCTTGTTCCATCATAATACAGAAAGGGGCGCCGCAAAAGCCGCTTGACGCAGCTTTCGGACACCCGCAATCGTTCATCCCTTGTCGTCAAGGGTTATACTTTGATCCGAATGACGTTCCAGGACGCCTTGTTCAGCACCGCTTCGATCTTCCCGCCGTCCGTTACGGAAGCTCCGCCGGAAGTATGAGGCTTGACCGTTTCCGGCGCTTCCGCCGTATTGACCGCCTTCAAATCGTCATGCTCCAGCACGATATGTTCGATGAGGCGCGGCGCGCCGAAGCTGCGCAAATCCATTTCGAAGGCGATGCCTTCCTCCAGATGCCGGTTAACCGCAAACACCGTCACTTCGCCCTTCTCTTCGTTATGAACCGCAACGCTTTCGATGTAAGGCACGTCCGTAAATTCCGAAGTATCGTATTTCGGCGACTTGAGCAGCGGAACGAGAACCGAGCCGCGGCCGAACAGACTGGCGTGCATATAAGGATAATAGATCGTTTGTTTCCAAGCCGCTCCGCCGTTCTGCGTCATGATCGGCGCGATGACATTGACGAGCTGCGCCATGCAAGCCATCTTCACGCGGTCCGCGCGTTTCAGCAGGCTGATCAGCATGCAGCCGACAACCAGCGCGTCTTCATGCGTATATATGTCCTCCAGCTGCGGCGGCGCGATCGTCCAAGGCTCCAGCTTGCGGTCCTGCTCATTCGAGTGGAACCAGACGTTCCATTCGTCGAAGCTGAGGTGGATCTTCTTCTTGCTGCGCTTCTTAGCCCCGATATAGTCGCAGGCGGAAATGACGGTATGAATAAAAGAGTCCATTCCCATCGATTGAGCCAGGAAGTTCGGCGTATCGTTCGTACGGTTGCCGTAGTATTGGTGGATCGACATATAATCGACCGTCTCGTAGGCCAGATCCAGCACCGTCGCTTCCCATTCCGGGAATGTCGGCATTTGACGCGCGGAGCTGCCGCAGGCGACAAGCTCAATGGACGGATCGACGAGACGCATGACTTTGCCGGTCTCGTTCGCCAGACGACCGTATTCGACCGCCGTCTTGGCGCCGATCTGCCAAGGACCGTCCATCTCGTTGCCGAGGCACCATACCTTGACGTTGTGCGGATCGGCGTAGCCATGCGAACGGCGCAGATCGCTCCAGTAGGAACCCGACGGATGGTTCGAATATTCGATCAGATTGCGGGCGTCATCGATGCCTCGGGTACCGAGGTTGACCGCCATCATCGCTTCGGTGTCCGCCTTGCGGCACCAGTCCATAAATTCGTTGAAGCCGACCCAGTTCGGCTCTACCGTCCGCCAAGCCAGCTCCAGCCGCTTCGGCCGCTGCTCGACGGGACCGACGCCATCCTCCCAATTGTACCCGGACACGAAGTTGCCGCCCGGATAACGGACGATCGGCACATCCAGACCTTTGACGAGCTCCATGACGTCGCCCCGGAACCCTTGCTCATCCGCCGTCGGATGATCCTTTTCGTAAATGCCGCCGTACACCGCCCGGCCCAAATGCTCGATGAACGAGCCGTAAATCCGTTTGTCTACCTCGCCGACGATAAAGTCCTTGTCTACAATCATGGATGCCTTTTGCATAACCATGAAGCACCTCGCTTCGTTAACATTGATAGTTTGGATGAAGTTTAATGTGAATCAATTCGTTATTTAATCGCTTTCATATGACATGTTTATTAAATCACACTTCATGCATTAATTCAATAGTTGTTTTAATTGCGATGGATTAATGTTTTTCGTAATCTTGGAGGAGCAAATGATGAACGAAAGCGGCCGAGCTTCTTATCGCAAAGAACTGGAACCTCTAACATGCAAGTTTCTCAAGTGGAAGCGCAGCTCCCTCCAAATGGTGTGTTGTGAATGAGAATCACACGGTGTCCTCATGATGTTTGAAACGATCCCATCTCGTTGCCGCGCACATGCCCCCCGTCCCTCCCGCATATATATGGTATGAAGCGTATATATCGAGGCGGAGGGATGAGAGAAATGAATCAGGACGACATCCGGCAGCTGGAGCGGGCCATTGCGGAAATTACCGAGATTGCGCAAGGGTTCGGGCTCGACTTTTACGAGATGCGGTACGAAATTTGTCCGGCGGACATTATTTATACGTTTGGCGCTTACGGCATGCCGACCCGCTTCAGCCATTGGAGCTTCGGCAAGACGTTCCACAAGATGAAGCTGCAATACGATTTCGGGCTCAGCAAAATTTACGAGCTCGTCATCAATTCCAACCCCTGCTACGCCTTCCTGCTCGAGGGCAACTCGCTCATTCAAAACAAACTGATCGTGGCGCATGTGCTTGCCCACTGCGACTTTTTCAAAAACAACGCCCGCTTCAGCGCCTCCAACCGGAACATGGTCGAAAGCATGTCGGCGACGGCCGACCGGATCCACCAGTACGAAATGCAATACGGCACCGAAAACGTGGAAAAGTTTATCGACGCCATTCTGTCCATTCAGGAGCATGTCGATCCCGCGATCGTCAGACCGTACCAGCTGGACAAAAAACGGAACATGGAGCTGCTGTTGAAAAAGCAGGACGAAGTGTCCAAGCCGAAGCTCTTTTCCCGCTACGACGATCTGTTCGATCTGGACGAACGGGGCAACACCTCCGATGCATCCCATGAACAGGAAATTAAGCGGTTCCCGCCGCGCCCGGAAAAAGATCTCATGTGGTTCATCGAGGAATATTCATCCGTCCTGGAGGACTGGCAACGGGATATTATGTCCATGCTCCGCGACGAAATGCTTTATTTCTGGCCGCAGATCGAAACGAAAATTATGAACGAAGGCTGGGCTTCGTACTGGCACCAGCGCATCATCCGGGAAATGGACCTGACGAGCGACGAGACGATCGAATTTGCCAAGCTGAACGCATCGGTCGTCATCCCTTCGCGGCACAGTCTGAACCCTTACTACCTCGGACTGAAAATATTCGAGGACATCGAACGGCGCTGGGACAATCCGACCGAGGAGGAGCGCGAGCGGTTCAGACGGGAGCCGGGCAAAGGCCGGGAAAAAATATTCGAGGTGCGGGAATTCGACTCCGACATTTCCTTTTTGCGCAATTATTTGACCAAAGAGCTCGTCGACGATCTCGATCTGTACATTTTTGAGAAAAAGGGCGCGGAGTGGAAAATTACGGACAAAGGCTGGGAAAATGTGCGGGAGCAGCTCATTTACAGCAGGGTCAACGGCGGATTTCCTTGCCTGATGGTCAAGGACGGCGACTTCAACCGGACCGGCGAGCTGTATATCGAGCATCAATACGAAGGAACGGAGCTGGATCTCAAATACGTGGAGCGGACGCTTCCTTACGTCGTTCGGCTGTGGGGCAAGTCCGTCCATCTGGAAACGATCGTGGAGGACAAAAAAATCGTCTTCAGCTGCGACGGCAAAAAAACTTCGCGTAAATTTTTGTAAAGCGGTAAGCGCGGAACGGCGCACCCATTCAAAACTTGCCATCCCTTCGAGACGGTCCGGCTTGCATATTGCCCCTTCAAGATGAACAACATAAGCCGGAAGCACAAATCATATTTACAGAAGGGATGGAACGCATGAAGAAATTGGGTCTGTTCACGCTATTGCTTGCTTGCATTACGGTCGGTTTCGGCGCTCCCGTCAGCGCTAACCGCGCCCATGATGTCGAGCCTCGGGCTACGGTGGAGATGAACGCTGCAAACCGGACCGACGGCAATGTGATGACCGACATAAACCGCGCCGCGAACAACATCGGCACCGGCTTTAACCGCGCCGGCGACGACATTCGCAGAGGGATGGACCGTACCGGCGACGAAATGCAGCGCACGTTCGGCGTTCGCGACAACACAGGCGTGCGTACGTACGACAACGGCTACCGTACGAACAACTTCAGAGGAAACAACTACCGTACGGCAGCGGCAGACGACGGTTTCGACTGGGGTTGGCTCGGCCTGCTCGGTCTGTTCGGTCTTGCCGGATTGCGAAACAGAGGCCGCGAACGCGAACACGCGTAACCTATCGTCTATATCGGCAAGACCTTCGGTATTCGGCCATGCAACGGCCGAACGCCGAAGGTCTTTGCACTTTGCCCGCTCTTATTTCATGGCCTCGTCATCGTCCGCGCAATATCCTGGATAATAGCCTGTGCGTCCGCCGCCGCCGCTTGCGCCTTATAACCCGCCGCCCGGCTGGTCAGCAGCGTGTCGATCTGCTCGTTCAGCTTCTTGTCGGCCGTCACGTAATAATCGTATTCGGCATACTGCCAAGACAACGCGGATTGCACTTGTTTCTCGACGACATCCTGCTTTCTCGCGCCCGTATCGTTCAGACGAAGGCCGACGATCACTTCGCCGCCGTTCATATAAACTTTGGCTCGCTCGACTCCGGGCACCTGCTCGGCGATCCGGGCCAGATCCTGCCCGTTTACCCGTCCGTCTGAAGGACCGGGAGCCGTTCCGTTCATTCTTGCCGGACGCTCTCCCGTCCCGTTCGGTATCGTCTCCTGATAGCCGCCGGGAGAATCCGCCTCGTAAGGCTCGATATGACTGTTCGAAGCGCCGCCGCAGCCTCCCGCCGACAGCAAGCCCGGAATGAGCAGCGCGCCCAACATAACCGTTACAGCTCGTTTGTTCATATACAGCACCTCCACCGTCATGTTTATAACATTTACAGCGGAGGATTTTTTATGCAAAAGATCAAGCGTCTTTATTCGTCCAGCCGTCTGACGTCGACCGTAACGTGCAGCCGCTGGCTCCCCGATCCCAGGTAAACCCCTTTTACGGGTACGATATCCTTGTAGTCCCGCCCGTGGCCCAGCTTGACGTAACGCTCTCCGACGGGATCCGCGTTCGTCGGATCGAAGCTGTACCAGCCGAGAAACGGCACGTAAGCTTCGACCCACGCATGCGACGCTTGGACGAAATCGGCCGCCGGTCCCTGCAGATCGCCGACAAAATGATAGCCGCTGACATATCGGGCGGGAATCCCCTTCCAACGGGCGCACGCAATCATCAGATGGGCAAAATCCTGGCATACGCCGCGCCGAAGCGCAAAGATGTCCGACGTTGTCGTATGAACGTCCGTCGCCTGCGGGTCGTAAGCAAATTGCGTTCGGATACGGCCGGACAAAGCCTTCAGCCAGTCCAGCACGCCGGGCTTCTCCTCCACAGCGTCAGAACAGGGAAGCTCGCCGGCAAACTGCGCCACTTCGGACGTTACCGCCGTATAGCCGGTCGGCAGCAAATATTCGGCAAACCGGTTGCCGGCCTCTTCCGTTTCCAGCCACAACCAGCCTTTCTCCGCGTCATGCCCGGACATGTACCTGGCCCGGTCCGCGTCCGCCGAGGCTTCCTTTGTCACCACCGTCATCAGCGTTCGGATAACCAGCTTTCGATGTAGCGCATTGACGGAAAACGAATGCACCCGATTGCCGAAATAATCCTCGTAGCTGAACAACGAAGCATTGGGCTCTACGGAAATCGATTGCTGGAAGCAGGATTGTCTTTCGTTCGTGCTCGGCGTCAACCTGATTTCATTGACACTGTCCGTCGCCGGCTGCTCGTATTCGTATTGCGTAATGTGGCATATGCTTAATTTCATGCGCTGGCCTCCCCCATTCGAAAAAACGTCTTAGCGAAGGCGAGCCCGAGCTGCTGGCTGGCCTTCAGCAAATGCGTCACCAGCATGCCTCCCGCATCCATCGCCAAGTCCTCCCGCTCCAGGCAGGCCATATCCGCTCTTACTTTGGCGACCTGGCGAAGCATCCGGTCTTGATCGTGCTTCAGCGATTTATCTTGCAGCTCGATATACTTCAAATGCTCGTGCAGCATATGCATCGAATGATGAAGGGAGCGGGGAAATGCGCGGCTCAGCAGCAAAAACTCCATAATCGTTTCAGAGGCGAAATGGTCCGCGTAATATCTCCGAAAAGGCTGATAGCCGCTGACGGAACGAAGCACCGCCTGCAGATACGGGTAAGCGCCTTCCGCGTCCCAGCCCTCGCGGCCGGCGGTTTGTACCGCGGACTTAATGATGCGAAGCGTATTTTCCGCACGCTCCAAATATTTGCCGCATTCGATGAAATGGAACTCGTTCTCCCGGGGCATAACGGAATGGCTTACGCCCTGAAACATGGCCGTCCATTCCTTGATGCGGCCGAAAAACAAGTGCGGCGATTCCTTCAGCAGCTCTTCCGGCTGGCGGCTTCTGAGCCACAAATAAAACCCGTTCGCCGCATCCCACAGTTCGCTCGGCAGCTTCTCCCGAAGCGTCCTCACATTGTCCCGGGCATGGCTGACGCAGGAGAGGAGCGAATTCGGATTGTCACGGTCCAGCGTTGCATAGAAGAGCACATCACCTTCGCTGTAAGCGCCGTATTGCCCTTCGTAAGCGTCCCGGCTGCCAAGAGCGTCGACGATCCGGCTCCATTTGGCCTGAACCTCCGCTTTCTCCTTTTCTCCGGCCGGCAAGGCATCCTTATCGATTTGCAGATGATAATGGACGTCGATAAGCCTCGCATGGTTTTCCGCCCTTTCCATATACCTCCCGATCCAGAACAAAGCCTCTGCATTCCGATTCAGCATGGTAAACCCTCCTCGTATCGTCATATCCGCCGATAAGGATCAGCGGTTCAGCACCCACGTATCCTTGACGCCGCCGCCCTGGGAAGAGTTGACGACCAGCGAGCCTTCCTGCATGGCCACGCGGGTCAGCCCGCCCGGTATGACATGCGTATCCCGGCCCATCAAGGCGAACGCCCGCAAATCGATGTGGCGCGCCGCCATGCCTCCGTCGGTCATAACCGGCGCCCGCGACAGCCGCATCGTCGTTTGCGCGATATACCGGGAAGGCTCCTGCAAGATCGCCTCCCGGAACGCGGCGATTTCCTTCGGTGACGCGTTCGGACCGATCAGCATGCCGTAGCCTCCCGACAACGACGTCTCCTTGACGACCAATTGCTCCAGGTGCTCCAGAGCGTAATCCCGGTCCTCCTTGCGGGACAATATATAGGTCGGAACGTTGTGCAAAATCGGTTCCTCCCCCAAATAATAACGAATCATATCGGGAACGTAAGCATACACCGCCTTGTCGTCGGCGATGCCGGTGCCCGGAGCGTTGGCGATGGCGACGTTGCCCGCCCGGTAAGCGTTCATCAGACCGGGCACGCCCAGCAGCGACTCCGGATGGAACGCCAGCGGATCCAAATAATGATCGTCGATGCGCCGATAGATGACATCGACCTGACGCAAACCGCGGAGATCGCGCAAATAGATTTTATGGTCCTTGTAGACGAGATCTCTTCCTTCCACCAAATGAATGCCCATCTGCTGCGCCAGAAACGCGTGCTCGTAATAAGCCGAATTGTAGGCGCCCGGGGTCAGCAGCACGATAAGAGGATCGCGGCTTCCTCCCGGCGCAAGCGACCGCAGCGAACGGAGAAAGCAGTTCAGGCTGCGGTCGACGTTCTGCACCGGGCTGGACGCATACAGATCGTGGAACAGCTCGCTCATCAGCGTTCTTCCTTTAAACAAATAAGAGAAGCCGGAAGGCGAGCGGAGATTGTCCTCCAGCACGTAATAGCGCCCTTTCTCATCCCGGATCAGATCGATGCCGGAAGCCGTAATATAGACATCCCCCGGAACCTGCCAGCCTGCCATTTCCGGACGAAAATACATATTCGAAACGATCATGCGCCGGGGGACGACGCCGTCCGCCACAATGGATTGGCCGTGATAGGCATCGCGGATAAAAGCGTTCAGCGCCGCAACGCGCTGCTTGACGCCGCGCTCGATCGCCTCCCATTCATGCTTCGGAATGACCCTCGGAATATAATCGAACGGTATCGTTCGCTCCAGCGGCTCCTGCTGCGATTCGCTGTACAGCGTAAAGGTGATGCCTTCCTCCAGCATCCGCTGATTGACGGCCTGCCGCCTCGCCGCCAGCTCCGCAGGCTTCATTCGCCCAAACAGCCGATGCACGTTCGCGTAATGGGGGCGAACCGATAAATCCTTGTCGTACATTTCATCGTAATAGGACTGAGCATCGTAATAATGCGATTGCGATTGCTTGGCCGTCGACATGCCCAACGCCTCCTTCATGATCGGTGCAAGCGTTTTACGGCCGCTTGCGTCTCCATCGCGGCAATTCAGGTTAATTTTGCATCATAAAACCTTACATTATTGCAACATATATCGTGTAATGTTAGGATTATCATACTAAATGGAGAGTTTTGCGTCAACTTACATAACACAAACAAAACGTAAAAAACAGAGCATCTCGAACAGCGTTGAGATCCTCTGTTACTCGTACATGTATAATAGCGCCGGATTAATGAACTTGACTGAGCTGCTCCAAATCTTGAGCCACTTTCTCCACCATTTGAACGAACGAGGCCAGCTCCTGGGAACGTGCGGCTTGATTGCGCGCTTCCGTCGATGTGTGGATCGATTCGTGCCGCACCGCATTCAGCTTCCCTTCGATTTCGGCGAGCTTCGCCTGAATGCCCTCCAGCGCGGAACGCGACGATGCCGCCAGCTTCCTTACCTCGTTGGCGACAACCTCGAAGCCTCTTCCTTGCTCTCCGGCCCTTGCCGCTTCGATCGCCGCGTTCAAGCCGAGCAAGTGGGTCTGATCGGACAAGCCCCGTATTAGAACGCCCATTTCTCCGATGCCTTCAAGCTCGACGCGCAGCTCCTCGAGAAGCGTATGCGTCTTCTCCTGGGAATTTGAAGTCGAAATGGCCGTCGCCGCTATCGTTTGCGCTCCCTTGTCCAGCTCGACCATCAGGGAAGCCAGCTCCTGCACGGCCGCCGTCACTGTCGTCAACATGTTGGACCGCGAATCCGCCAGCTCCTGAATCCGCATCTGCTCATGCCGGTTATAAGCCTCCAGCACGAACTGGGCGTCCAGATTAAACATTTTCGTAAGCGATTGAACGACGGCCAGCCAGCGCTCCGGAATGCGGCGCTTCAAGACGTCCGTGGCAATATTCAAATAGGTCATGTAAGTGCCCAAATACCAGTTCGTCGTCAGTCCGATGCGGGAATGAACGGCGCCGATCCGAATCCGGTTGTCGATAAACGGCTCGTCGATCACGCCGTCGGCCAGCGACATCCAATACACTCTTTGCGTATCCTTCAGCCGTTCCACGCTGCTCACTTTCTCGATCAGCTCCAGCAGCTCGGGCTGGTTGCCGATATGGTCGTAGAAACGGTCTACCACTTCCTCCACGATTTCCTGAAATATCGGCCTGTGTTCCTTCAGCAGCTGCAAATCGTCTGACGTAATCCCCGTATAATTCAATTGCTTCAGGCGTTCTTCCGATACTTTAATCAATGGTCACGACTCCCCTTAATCAACGTTTGATGTAGTAAGCTTATAGCTATTATATCGGCAAAGGGGAGCATTTCCATAGTCTTTGTTCAAAAAAAGCCCAGCGAAGACTCGCGCCGGCGCATGCAGCAAAGCCGGAGAACGACAAGGCGTTCGCCGGCTCGGTGCATCGGTCATTCGGAACGTATCGGGCGGCCGCCGCTACCGGTTCAACAGGCTGCCTACGTACCGGAGCAGCTCATTGGCGCAAACCGGGCAGTACTGATGCTCGTCGATCAGCCGTTTCGTCACCTCGTTGATCCGTTTCAGCTGGCTTTCGTCCGGCGTCTTCGTGGACGTCGTAATTTTGACGATGTCCTTCAAATCGGCGAACAGCTTTTTTTCCACCGCTTCCCGCAGCCGCTCGTGGCTCGTAAAATCAAACTTTTTCCCTTTGCGGGAATAGGACGAGATGCGGATCAATATTTCTTCGCGGAACGCCTTTTTGGCGTTTTCCGATACGCCGATTTGCTCCTCGATCGACCTCATCAGCCGCTCATCCGGGTCCATCTCCTCGCCCGTCAGCGGATCCTTAATTTTGGCCCAGTTGCAGTAGGCTTCGATGTTGTCGAGGTAGTTTTCAAACAGCGTGCGCGCCGACTCCTCGAACGAATAAACGAACGCCTTTTGAATTTCTTTTTTGGCCAGGCTGTCGTATTCCTTGCGCGCGATCGAAATATAGTTCAAATACCGCTCCCGCTCTTCCTTCGTTATCGAAGGATGCTGATCCAGGCCGTCCTTGAGCGCCCGCAGCACATCCAGCGCATTGATGCACTGCATGTCGTGTTTGATCAGCGCGCTCGAAATCCGGTTGATGACGTAGCGGGGATCGATGCCGGTCATCCCTTCCTCGACATATTCGTTTTGCATTTCCTTCAGATCGGCTTCCTTGAAGCCTTCGACCTCCTGGCCGTCGTACATGCGCATCTTTTTGACCAAATCCATGCCCTGCTTTTTCGTTTCCTTCAGCCGGGTCAGAATGGAGAAGATCGCCGCCGCCCGCAGCGCATGAGGCGCAATATGAATATGACGCATGTCGCTTTGGGAGATCAGCTTCGCATATATTTTTTCCTCCTCCGACACCTTCAAGTTGTACGGAATCGGCATGACGATCATCCGCGACTGAAGCGCCTCGTTTTTCTTGTTGCCGATAAACGACTTGTATTCGGATTCGTTCGTATGGGCGATAATGAGCTCGTCGGCGCTGATCAAGGCGAACCGGCCGGCCTTAAAATTGCCTTCCTGGGTCAGGGACAGCAGGTTCCACAAAAACTTCTCGTCGCATTTCAGCATTTCCTGAAACTCCATCAGCCCGCGGTTGGCCTTGTTGAGCTCCCCGTCGAACCGGTAAGCCCGCGGGTCGGATTCGGAGCCGTATTCCGTAATGGTCGAAAAGTCGATGCTGCCCGTCAAATCGGCGATATCCTGCGACTTCGGATCGGATGGACTGAACGTGCCGATGCCGACCCGGTTATCCTCCGAGATGAACACGCGCTCCACTTGCACCTGCTCGATATTGCCGCCGTAATCGGTCTGCAGCCGAAGCTGGCAGGACGGGCATAGATTGCCTTCGATTCGGACATTCAGCTCCTTCTCGATTTCCGGCCTCAGCTCGTGAGGAATCAAATGCAGCGGGTCCTCGTGCATCGGACAGCCCCTGATGGCGTATACCGCCCCCCGCTCCGTCCGCGAAAATTTCTCCAGCCCCTTTTTCAGCATCGTCACAATGGTCGACTTCCCGCCGCTTACCGGGCCCATTAGGAGCAGGATACGCTTGCGCACATCCAGCCTGCGCGCGGCGGAATGAAAATATTCTTCTACGAGCTTTTCGATCGCACGGTCAAGCCCGAATATTTCCTGTTCGAAAAATTTGTACTTCTTGGAGCCTCCGACGTCCTCCACGCCGTAGGATTCGATCATCTCGTACACGCGAGCATGGGCGGTCATCGCCGGAGAAGGGTCCTTTCGAAGCAATTCGATATAGTCCTTGAAAGTCCCCGACCACGCCAGCCTTTCGCTCTCCGCCTGATATTCCGCCAATCGTTTGAAAATATCCATGCCGTGCCTCCTCCCATCGCATCCGCTTTCCGCTATTTAAGTAACCGCTCGGGACGATTCCATGCCTATGCTCGAGAGCAAACGTCTTTTTTTGAAGTATTACATTTCTATGCTTATTCCAGCGCGAAATTGACGATTATTTTAAGCTCGATTCCCGTAAGCCTCGACATCATCCACCAAAGCTCTGCTATAATAAACAAGAGCTTATGTTCGCCAAACTATCGGGAACCGGGAGAGATCGGCATGGCCGTAGGCAAGGAAGAAGAATTGTACATACCCGTCAAGCATCATTACGAGAAGCAAGGCTATGAAGTAAAAAGCGAAGTGATGAACTGCGATATGGTCGCCGTTCATCCGGACGGAGGCGGAACGGTCATCGTCGAAATGAAAAAGACGTTCAACCTGGCCTTGCTGCTGCAAGGCGTCGAACGTCTTCGGCTGAATTGCGACGTCATGCTCGCCGTAGAGCGCAACCGCAAAAAAAGCGGCGCCCACAACCAGCGCTTCGGCGATCTGACCGAGCTGTGCCGCATGTTGGGATTGGGGCTGATGACGGTCACGTTCTACAAGACGAAGGCGCCCGCCGTCGAGGTGCTCTGCGAGCCCGGCGACGCGCCGCGAAGAGGAATCCGCCATAAACGGAAGGAACGTCTCCTGACGGAATTTCGGGAACGAAGCGGCGATTACAACGTCGGCGGCAGCACCGGACGGAAGCTGGTGACGGCCTATCGCGAGAAAGCGCTCCGCTTGGCCTATGCGCTTCATGCGAAAGGGCCGTCTTCGCCCAGCCAGCTGGCTGCCCTCACCGGCATCCCCAAAAGCGGCGACATGCTGCGCCACAATTATTACGGATGGTTCAGGCGCATCGAACGCGGCAAATACGCCTTGCAGCCGCAAGGCGTCCAAGCTTTGGAGCAGTACCGCGGCGTGATCGCCGACTGGATCGTCAGCTCCGGACTGTAAATTCCCCGATCGCCTCGATCAAGCGGGCGACGCCGTGCTCGGTGCGGGCCCCCTTGTTATGGGTGAAGTTAAGACGGGCCGTATTGCGCTGGGCGTCGTTCGCATAAAACGAGCTTCCCGGCACGAAGGCAACCCCTTTCTGCACCGAGCATCGGAGCAGCGCTTCCGCATCGAGGCCGTCCGGCAGCTCCAGCCACAGAAACATGCCGCCCTTCGGCTTCGTCCATCTGATGTCGGGCAAGGCTGCTTCGGCAAGAAGACGGTGCATCTCCTCCATTCGCGTGCCGTATTCCTTCGAGATGAGCCCGATATGGACGTCCAGATCGAAGCCGTTCAGCAATTGGCTTAAGATTTGCTGATCCATCGCGCTCGAATGCAAATCGCTGGCCTGCTTCGCCTTGGCCATCATCCGGATGACGCGGCTGTCCCCGATCGCCCAGCCGGTGCGCAGTGCCGGAGCGACCGTCTTGGAGAACGTGCTGGTATAAATGACCGCTCCGTTCTCGACGCCGCCCTCCAGCGCCATCATGGACGGATATTGCTCGTCTTCGCGGAACTTAATGTCACCGTACGGGTCGTCCTCGATGATCAGTACACCGTTCTTCCGGCACAGCTCCAGCAGCTGCCGTCTCCGTTCCGTGCTCCATACCCGCCCGGTCGGGTTGCCGAACGTCGGCACGGCATACATCAGCTTTGGACGATGAAGCCTTATCAGTTCGGCTGCCGATTCCGGAACGATGCCGAACTCGTCGCTTTCGGCGGCTGCGACGTTCAGCCCGTGCATCGCGAAAACTTGCAAGCCGGCCAAATAGGTGGGCTTTTCCACCAATATCGTATCACCGGGCTCGGTCAGCACCGAGACGATCAAGTCGATCGCCTGCTGCGAGCCGGTCGTCAATATCATCTGGTCGACGTTCGCCCGGATGCCCTTTGCCGCCATTCTTTCCGTCAGCTGTTCGCGCAGCGGCGCATAACCTTCGGTCAAACCGTATTGGAGCGATCCGGGACCGGCAGACAACGCGCGGTCGGCCGCTTCGCGAATCGCCGGAACGGGAAACAGCTCCTCCGCCGGCAGTCCGCCCGCAAACGAAATCATGTCTTTCCCTTGCGTCAGCTTCAAGATGTCGCGAACCGCGGAAGACTTTAATTGGAGTACTCTAGATGAAAAACGATAGTCCATATGGCGTTGCCTCCTTGTCGTATACTATCCATTTTACACTATTCGGCGGCTCTGCGTTAACAATGTGTTCACAACATTTAAAGTTTTCTTTTGGGCTTCCGTTGGGTATAATATATGTAGCTAATTTGGAGGTGTCGAGACATGTCGATCAACTTTTATATCGTGATGACGGTGTTTATTCTGTTTATCGCTGCCATTCTTACCAGCTCGTATAACGACGACAAGACCAAAGGGCTGTAATACACGGATTGTCCGGAAACAAGCAAGAAGCTTTCCGTCCTGCGCCGCAGGCAACGGAAAGCTTCTTTTCATTAACGGCAGCCGCCGCGCGGACCGGCTTGGCCGGCCCTTCGCGGCAATTATCGGGTCAGATGCCCCATCTCGCCCATGCATTGGGCGCAAACATAGCGGTCCTTAAAGTCCCGCACCTCATCCATGGAACCGCAGAAGACGCATTTGGGACGATATCTTTCAAGAACGATATGATCGCCTTGAACGAATATTTCAACGGGATCCCCTTCGTTCATCATATATCGCTTTCTCAATGATTTCGGAAGCACGATACGTCCTAGCTGGTCTACCTTTCTTACGACGCCTGCTGGTTTCATCATTTTCACCTCTTTTATGTCGAAATTTGCAAGCCATTTGAGAAACCTGTGCGATTATTACTTTTCGACGCAGGCCGGACAAATCCTTCCCAATCTTCAAAATTGTAATTTTCGCGCAATTATCGCAGCCCGGCAAAGCCCGTTTGCCTTAACGCCTCGTAAACGACAATCGCGGCGGAATTCGACAAATTTAGCGACCGCACCTGGTCCGTCATCGGCATCCGGATGCACGTCTCCGCATTTTCGTCGATCAGCGCTTGAGGCAGTCCTTTCGTTTCTTTGCCAAATACAAAAAAATCGCCGTCCCGATATTGAAAGTCGGAATACAGCTTGACCGCTCTCGTGCTCGTATAAAAAAACCGCCCTTCCGGATAGAGGCTCCGCACCTCGTCGAAGGAATCGTGGTAGTGCACCTTTACCGCATGCCAATAATCCAGGCCGGCCCGCTTCAACGTTCGGTCGTCCGTCTGAAAGCCGAGCGGCCGCACCAAATGCAGATGCGTGCCCGTAGCGGCGCACGTTCGCGCGATGTTGCCGGTATTGGCCGGAATTTCCGGCTCGACCAGCACGATATGAAACGCCATGTTGTCTCCCCCTCTCACTAAGCGGCTTAGCCGGTATTGGTCCCGGACTCGCAGCAGTTTTTACATTCGCTTTACGTACCGTTAATCCAACGCGAACCGTTCCCCTTCATAATATGGAGCATCACTGGAATTAAAGGAGATAAGTCCATGCGTAAAAAAATATTGGTGGTGGATGACGAGCCGTCGATCTCCATGTTGATCGAGTTCAACTTAAAACTTGCCGGATTTGAAGTTCGATGCGCCGGCGACGGCGAGGCCGTGTTCGAAATGCTCAAGCCATTCCGGCCGGATTTGATCGTGCTGGATCTGATGCTCCCCAAGATGGACGGTTTGCAAGTATGCCGCGAGCTGCGCAAGCAGAACAATGCCGTTCCCATTATTATGCTGACGGCGCTTCAAGACGTAACGGACAAAATTACGGGCCTGGACAACGGCGCCGACGATTATATGACCAAACCGTTCAGCCCGCAGGAGCTTATATCCCGCATTCAGGCGATCTTCCGCCGTCTTCAGACGCTGCCCGGCATCCAGGAGGAGACCCGTTACACGATCGGCCGTCTGACCGTCCTGCCCGAACAGCGCGAAGTCATGCTGGACGGCAAGCCCGTCGAGCTGACGCCGAAGGAATTCGAGCTGCTGCTGTTCCTTTGCCGTCACAAGGGCAAGGTGCTCAGCCGCCAGCAGCTTCTGCACGGCGTATGGGACTATCATTTCCTGGGCGACACGCGCATCGTGGATGTGCATATCAGCCATCTGCGCGACAAGATCGAGCGCAACGCCAAATCGCCGGAATATATTATGACCGTGCGCAACGTCGGCTATAAGATGCACAGCCCGAGCATGAACGAATCCTCATTTGCCTGATCGAACCTCCAGCACTAAAGACCGCCCTTCGCCTCGGTTCTCCGAAGCGAAGGGCGGTTCTATTGGCAGCTTAGCCGCGCTTGCGCATAAACTCGTTCATAAATTGCGCCAGCGCCTGGCAGCTTTCCATCGTTACGGCGTTGTAAGTCGACGCTCTCAAGCCGCCGACGTCACGATGTCCCTTCAAGCCGACGAAGCCGTTTTGCTCCGACTCCTTCACAAACAGCTTTTCAAGCTCCTCGCTCGCCAGCCGGAACGTAATGTTCATGAGCGAGCGGCTTTGCGGCTGGGCGCAGCCTCTGTAGAAACCGCCGCTGCCGTCGATCGCGTCGTAGATCAGCTTCGTCTTGTCGCGATTGTACTGCTCTACGGCCGCCACTCCGCCTTTGCCTTTGATCCATTTCAATACGAGACCGACCATATATACCGCGAAGGAAGGAGGCGTATTGTAAAGCGAGCCGCTCTTGGCGTGGGTGTCGTACCGGAACATGGCCGGAATCGTCTTCGGGCTGTCTTGGGCCAGATCGTCGCGAATGATGACGACGGTTACGCCGGATGGCCCCAGGTTCTTTTGCGCGCCCGCATAAATGACGCCGAATTTGCCGATGTCGACCGGACGGCTCAAGATGTCGCTCGACATATCCGCCACAAGCGGAATGTCGCCGGTATCCGGAAACTCATGGAACTGCGTGCCGCCGATCGTTTCGTTCGATGTGAGGTGCAAATAAGAAGCGTTAGCCGGCACGGCAATTTCCGATACGTTCGGCATCCGCATAAAGCTGTCGGCCTCCGTCGAGGCCGCGATGACGGTTTCTCCGACGATCTTCGCTTCCTTGATCGCTTTGCCCGCCCAAGCTCCGGTATGGACGAATGCGGCCGGACGTCCCTCGCGCAGCAGATTCATCGGCAGCATGGCAAACTGCGTGCTGGCGCCGCCTTGCAGGAGGAGCACATGGTATCCGTCCGGGATGCCGAGCAATTCCTTCATCAGCTGCTGCGCTTCGTTGTTCACCGCTTCGTAAGCCACGCTTCTATGGGACATCTCCATAATCGACATCCCTGCGCCGTTATAATCGACAAATTGCTCTTGTGCCTGTTGAAGCACTTCCAGCGGAATCGCCGCCGGTCCTGCGTTAAAATTATAGGCTCGCTTCATATGTCCATCTCCACCCCTTGGTCTTTGTGCATGATATGGTTATGATAGCAAGTTTGATGGCCCTCTTCAAGTGAATTTAAGCCAAACCTCGCACAAAACTCGAACAAAACACGAAAACTTCATAATTATCATTCGGAAATAGCGAAAACCTGACATGAACTCGAGAGCGCTTGGCGTCCTTGCCGGACAAGACAAACGGGCCCTTGCGGGCCCGTTTGTACAACCATATCGTATCGTATCGCCGTTCGATTAGCAGCCGAAATAGAGGCTGTATTCGTGCGGATGAACGCGGATGGATACGGCTTTCGCCTCTTGACGTTTGAACGCGACATAGTTGTCGATGAAGTCTTGAGAGAATACGCCGCTTTCCGTCAGGAAGCCGGAGTCTGCTTCCAGAGCGTCCAGCGCTTCGTCCAGGGAGCCTGGAACGCTGCGGATTTCTTTTTTCTCTTCTTCCGGCAGTTCGTAAATGTTTTTGTCGAATGGACCGTAGCCCAGCGCCACCGGATCAAGATTGCGCTTGATGCCGTCCAGACCGGCAAGCAGCATAGCCGCGAATGCCAGGTAAGGGTTAGCCGTGGAGTCCGGCGTACGGAACTCGATGCGGCAGCCTTTAGGCGTTACGGCAGCGATCGGAATGCGGATCGCAGCGGAACGGTTGCCCTTCGAGAACACCAGGTTCACCGGAGCTTCGTAGCCCGGAACGAGACGCTTGAAGGAGTTCGTGCTTGGGTTCGTCAGCGCGATCAGAGCCGGAGCGTGGTACAGAATGCCGCCGATGTAGTTCATCGCCGTTTTGCTCAGGTTGGCGTAAGCATCCTTGTCATAGAACAAAGGCGTGTCGCCGTTAAAGATGGACGAGTGAACGTGCATGCCGCTTCCGTTGTCGCCGAACAGCGGTTTAGGCATGAACGTGGCGACTTTGCCCCATTGGCGGGCTACGTTGTGCACGATATATTTATATTTCAGCAGGTTGTCTGCCGTTTTGGTCAGCGTGTCGAAGCGGAAGTTGATTTCGCCTTGGCCGGCCGTCGCCACTTCATGGTGATGGCGCTCTACGCGCAGGCCCGACTCTTGCATCAGGCGAACCATTTCGCTGCGGATGTCTTGCTGGGAGTCCACCGGAGCAACCGGCACGTAACCGCCTTTTACAGGCACTTTGAAGCCGAGGTTGCCGCCTTCTTCTTTGCGGGCCGTGTTCCAAGCGCCCTCCTCGGAGTCAACCGAGAAGAAGGAAGTGTGCATGGAGCTTTCATAGCGAACGTCGTCGAAAATGAAAAACTCGGATTCAGGAGCGAAGAATGCCGCCGTACCGATGCCGGTCGATTGCAAATACTCTTCGGCTTTTTGAGCGATGCTGCGAGGGTCGCGATCGTAACGCTGTCCATCCGGAGTATAGATGTTACACATAACGTTCAGCGTTGGATGGCTTGTAAAAGGATCAACGAATACGGATTCCGTATCCGGCATCATGACCATGTCGGACTCTTCAATGCCGCGGAAGCCCGGGATCGAGGAACCGTCGAACGCTACGCCGTTAACGAATGTATCGGCATCCACCTCTGTAGCTGGGAGCGTGATGTGATGAGCGCCGCCTGCAAGGCTTACAAAGCGGAAATCCACGAACTGAATGTTGTTTTCTTTAATAAGATCCAATACCTTTTGAACTGACATCTAATTTCTCCTCCATTTCCGAACGTTCACTTGAATTTGTTCCTTGAATGTTCAACTATTGCTCAAACCATGTCGTTATTATAAAACTAGGTTTCCGCATCGTCAATAGTTATGTCAGGTATTTTTTATTCAGATGTCAGGTATACTTACAAGATTAAACAACTGTTCACAATTTCGAGATTTTTAACATGAGAAAACCCGGCCGGCGCGTTCTTTCGAACGGGCCGGCCGGGCTTGCAGCGCTAGTCCTCGATTAAATTTTCCATTCCTTGAACGCTTCCGCCGGCGCCTTGTCCGTATCAAACCGCTTGCCGAGCAAAGGCGCCAGCTGCTCCAATTCCTTCAGCAGCTTTGCAAACTGGTCCGGGAACAGCGATTGGACGCCGTCACCCGTCATCGAGTTGTCCGGATCGGTATGCATCTCGATTATAAGGCCGTTGGCGCCGGCCGCTACGGAAGCTTTGGCCATCGGTTCTACCAATTCGCGGCGTCCCGTGCCGTGGCTCGGGTCGGAGATGACAGGCAGATGGCTGAGAGATTGCAGCACCGGGATGGCGGCCAAATCCAGCGTGTTTCTCGTGTAAGTTTCGAACGTTCGGATTCCGCGCTCACATAACATGACGTTAGGATTTCCTCCGGCGAGGATGTACTCCGCCGCGTTCAAAAACTCGTCGTACGTAGCGCTGAAGCCCCGCTTCAGCAGCACCGGCGTCTGAATCGTGCCCAGCTTGCGGAGCAAATCGAAATTTTGCATGTTGCGGGTGCCAACCTGCAAAATGTCTGCGTATTCCGCGCAAACGTCGACGTATTCCGGCGTCATTACTTCCGTAATGGTCAGAAGCCCGTGCTTTTTGCCCGCTTCCGCCATCATGACCAATCCCTCGACGCCTACGCCCTGAAAGCTGTATGGGCCCGTTCTCGGCTTGAACGCGCCGCCCCGGAGCACCTGGCCTCCGGCCGCTTTGACGAGCCGCGCGATCTCGTCGATCTGCTCCGGCGTTTCGACGGCGCAAGGGCCGCCCATGACGACCAGATTGTCGCCGCCGATCTTGACGCCCTTAATGTCGATCACCGTATCGTCCGGGTGGAAATCCCGGCTGGCCAGCTTGTAGGACTTCGATATCTTGATGACGTTTTCCACACCCTTCATTTGGCGGAGATGCTCGGCCAAGGTCGGCTCGGCCTTGCCGATAATGCCGATGACCGTGCGGTCCGTTCCTTTCGACACATGCGCCTGGACGCCGCCGTTTCTTTCGATCACGGCAACAATTTCCGCAATTCGCTCATCTGTAATGCTCGGTTTCGTAATGACGATCATGATGATCTCTCCCTTATATTGGTATGCCTGCACTTGCGCAAATGAAGCAATCGTCATCGCTTTTGCGCTTTTATGCTTTTTGGCTTTTATGCTTTTAATCGCTAAAGCAAATATACAACATGAACAGCCTCAGCGTCAACTTTAATTCGTTAAAGTCCACGCACTTGGCCGACGCACCTCTCCAACCAATACACTTCTCCAGTTGCAAAGCTCAAAATCGGCGTTGCGGTTCCTCTGCAGCTTCATTTAAGGCGCTCGCAGTAAAAAAATAGCATTGCAGCTGCGCAGACGGTCCAGGGAAGGCGCTCGAAGTAACAAAATCAGTATGACAGCTCGACGATACAGCGTTGACACAGCGTTACTGCGAACGGTGATCTTGCATGGCTGTGGAGGCCGATCGACAAGCGCAGCAGCAGCAACCCGTACGGCATCGCCGCACAGGTTAAACGCTGCAATATGATATGACTTTGCCCTTGTCAGCATACTGATAACTGATAGGTGCCGAAACGGATTATGCCAATCCTGGCATCCTCCGCGAGAGCGATTGGAAGTCGATCCCTCAAGGAGCTTGGCCCTAAATAGTAAAATCATTCGTTCAACTTACAGAGTTATCGGCGGTTTTCACCTTCACGTTAGGCAGCAGCTTGTTCATATTGACGGTTCTCCGGATTTCCCACGTGTCCGGATCGTTATGATCGTATTGCTCCAAATACGCGATCACTTCTTTCGTAATCGGCGTCGGAGTAGAGGCGCCGGAGGTGACGGCGACCCGGTCGACGCCTTGCAGCCACTCCCGCTTGATTTCGGTTACGTCCGCGACCCGGTAAGCCTTAACGCCCGCGATTTCTTCCGCCACCTGCGCCAGCCGGTTGGAATTGTTGCTGCGTGGGTCGCCTACGACAATGCACAGCTGGGCTTCGCCGGCCTGCCCCGCCACCGCCTCCTGACGGACTTGGGTAGCCAGGCAAATCTCGTTATGCACCTCGGCATGCGGAAACTTGTGCTGCAGCTTGCTTATAATGTGCTTAATATCCCACTGGGACATGGTCGTCTGGTTCGTAATGATGACCGGACCATCGGGGATGGACAGCGAATCGATCTCGCTTTCCTTCTCGATCAGATGAACCCGGTCCGGGGCGACGCCGATGGCGCCCTCCGGCTCGGGATGGCCTTTTTTGCCGATATAAATAATATGATAACCTTCCGCCGTCTTCTCGCTGATTAAGTCATGCGTCTTCGTAACGTCCGGGCATGTCGCGTCGACGACAGACAGCCCCTTCTCGCGCGCCCGCTTGCGCACCTCGGGAGAAACCCCGTGCGCGGTAAAGATGACGGTGCCCGACTCGATTTGATCCAATATTTCCAAACGGTTGGCGCCGTCCAGCGTAATGACGCCTTCCTTCTCGAACGCTTCCGTCACGTGCGCATTGTGCACGATCATCCCGAGAATGTAGATCGGTCTCGGCATGTTGTTGTCTTTGGCCGTCTGCAAGGCCATTACCATGGCGTCAACCACGCCGTAGCAATAACCTCTCGGCGATATCTTTACGATTTCCATCCGTTGCACCTGCTTTCTATTCCTCGCGGTCCGTTCCCTCCATTATAGACGAATCGTCCTCCTGCGGAAAGTCCAGCGGCAGCCAGATCGTAAAAGCCGAACCTTCATCGATGCGAGTGATGACTTCGACGGACCCCCGATGCTCATCCAAAATCCATTTGGCGATAGACAGCCCGAGCCCCGTTCCGACCGTGACGCCGCGGGATTCGTCGGCGCGGTAAAACCGGTCGAAAATATGCGGGATTTCATCCGGGTTCATGCCGATGCCCGTATCCCGTATGACCCAGCCGACATGGCCGCCCTTGCGCACGGCGGACAGCTCCACATAGCCGCTCGGGGTGTACTTAAACGCATTTTCGATAAAAATAAACAGAAGCTGCTGCAAATAGTCCCGGCTGCCGTATACGGTCGCGCCTCGCAGCGCCGACAGGTCGCCGACCTTCCATTCCGCCGTACGCGGCAGCAGCTGAGCTTTGCGCGCCGCCTCCTCGGTCAACGGAAGCAGCTCCAGCGGCTTCTTATCCATAATGTAGCCGGCATCCGCTCTGGCCAATGCGAGCAAATCGCCGACGAGACGGCTCATGCGTCTCGCTTCCGCGGCAATGTCGCTCATCGCTTCGCTCGACATTTTCCAATGCTCGTTATTAAGCACAAGCTCGTGGCCGGAACCGGATATCCGTCCTTGCTCGCCGGCTTGGCTCCACATTTTTTCCAGTAAATCGATATTGCCCCGTATCGTCGTCAGCGGCGTCCGAAGCTCATGCGAGGCGTCCGATACGAACCGGCGCTGCGCCTTATAAGCCTCGTCCAGCTCATTGTAGGCCTTCTCCAGCTTGCCCAGCATCGAATTCAGCGTCGTTACAAGCGTGCCGATTTCGTCCTTCGGACCGCTTTCGGGAATGCGCACGCTCAAATCGGCGCCGTTCTCGATATTTTGCGTCGCTTCGATTACGCGTCCGATCGGGCGAAGAGCCTGACGGGCAATCAGCATGCCGACGGTAAAAGCGATAACCAGCACGAACAGGGATGAAAATATAAACATGTTGCGCAGTCCGCTCAAATATTGCTGCTCGTTGTACGGAATTATGCCGACTTGCAGCAAGCCGATGATCTCTCCCTTGTACGGGATTGGCCGCTGGTACGTCATCATCTTGTACTTTTTACCGCCTACATCCAGTTCCGCATCGACGAATCCTTCCTTCAACGTGTTGGAATGCTGCGGATAAGGAATGAAGACATCCAGATCGCCCAAATTTTGCGACCGGAATATGCGGCCTTCAAAATAATAATTGACCAACTGAATGTACATATTTTTATTTTCCACGCGGGACGTTCGATCGAAGCCGATTTCCAAAGGAATGTTGTTGTAGACAATCGTAGGCGTAACGCCGAGCTGGTCGATTTGGCTTTTGAGCTGCACCCGCAAATCGTCGTACGTTCTCCAGTTGATGATCAGATACAACGATACGCCCAGCACCAAGAGCGTGGCCGCCAGCAAGCCCGAATACCATAATGTAAGCCGCAGCCGCAATGACATGCCTTTAACCCGCCTCTCCTCTCAGCACGTAGCCCGTGCCGCGAACCGTCTGTATAATCCGCTTGCAGCCGCCCTCTTCCAGCTTTTGGCGAAGCATCGCAATATAAACCTCAAGCACGTTGGATTCGCCGCTGAAGTCGTAGCCCCATATTTTTTCCATAATCGAATCCCGCGTCAGCACGCGGCGCGGATTGGACATAAAGAGCAGCAGCAGATCGTATTCCTTGCTCGTCAGCTCGATGCGGCGACCGCCACGAATCGCTTCCCGCGAATCGGTGTCCAAGATCAAATCCTCGAACGCCAGCTGGCTTCCGGCCTCATCCTGCTTGTCGCCTTTTCTTCGAAGCAGCGCCCTTACGCGCGCCAGCAGCTCCTCCAGCGCAAACGGCTTCACCAAATAGTCGTCGGCGCCGAGATCCAATCCTTTCACGCGATCCGAAATATCGTCTTTGGCCGTCAGCATCAAAATCGGCATCTTGCTGCCTCCCTTGCGCACCCGGCTGCAAACTTCCCAGCCGTCGAGCTGCGGCATCATAACGTCCAGGATAAGCAAATCCGGCTCGATATGGAGAAGCATCTTGAGCCCCTCGGCTCCGTTCGACGCCGTCGTCACCTCGTACCCTTCAAACGCCAGGCTTCTCCGAAGCATGGACGTAATTTTGTCGTCGTCATCCACGACCACAATATGCTGCCTCATCGTTTCCCCTCCGTTTCCCGGCGCCAAAAAGCGCAGGGCATGAATCCTCTGCGCTCTGGTGGAAGCGTTCATTCCGGCGTAGAAGCCGTTACTCGATTCCAAATACGTTTTTGTCGCCGACCTCGATCTCCAAGGTCATTTCTTTTCCTTGGCGGATAATGTTCATTTGAATTTTTTGCCCGACTTCCTTGGACTGGATTTCCGCGATCAGCGTTTCGGTCGTCAACGTCTTCTTGCCGTCGACTCCGACGATCACGTCAAACTGCTTCAGGTCGCCCAGATAAGCCGGGGAATTGTAGTAGACGCTGCGAACGATAACTCCTTCCGCTTTGTCCAGGCCGAGCTGCTTCGCCATTTCTTCGTTCACGTTGCTCAGCTCCGCCCCGATGAACGGAACCGGCTCCTTCGGAATTTCTTTGTTGTCCTTCAAATTTTGCAGCACTTCTTGAATGGTGCTCGTCGGAATCGCAAAGCCGATGCCTTGCGCCTGCGAGCTGACCGCCGTATTAATGCCGATCACCTCGCCCGCCGCATTCAGCAAAGGACCGCCGGAGTTGCCCGGATTGATCGAGGCGTCCGTCTGGAGCAAATGCTTGTAGTTCCGTTCGCCGTTCGGGTCTTGGATGTCGATCGGACGTTCCTTCGCGCTGAGCACGCCGACAGTTATCGTATGGTCGAAGCCGTACGGATTGCCGATGGCGACGACCCAATCGCCGATATTGATGTCGTCCGAGCTGCCGAGCTTCAAGGTCGGAAACGCTTTGTCGTCCGTAATCTTGATCACCGCCAAGTCCAGATCGTAGCTGGAGCCGAGCAGCTCCGCCTTAAACGGCTCGTCGTAACCCTGCACCGTTACGCGAATTTCGTCCGCTTCGCCGATTACGTGCTGATTGGTCAAAATATGGCCGTCCGCTTCGAAGAAAAAGCCGGTGCCGATGCCCGTTTGCTGCATCTGTCCGTCTCCTTCCTGCTGCGGCGCTTGCAATCCCGGATAGTCGTCGCCGAAAAACTGGCGGAAAAACGGATCGTCCAGCAGGCTGCTGCCGGTTCTGCGCTGGGATTTGACGAACGTTTCGATCTTGACGACGGCCGGACTCGCCTGCGCGAACAAGCTCGAAAAGTCGGGCCGCTCGCCCGAAGCCAGCACCGGCGCGCTTCCTCCGCCGCTGCCCGAGGCCGCCGACGGTCCGTCGCCCTGGCCGCCGCTCTCCTGCGTCGTAACGGCCTGCCCCGGCGTAAACCAGTTTTGCACGTCGGCCGTATACATCAGACCGCCCACAACGAGCACGCCGGCCATAAACGACAAAAAGACGGATTTGAAGGACGTGCGTTTCGTTTCATTTACTTTCCAGCCGCTCGTGCCGCCGTTGACGGTTGTCACCGAGTATGGACGGGCAGCCTTCTGCTGCTGGGGCGCCGGCTGCGGCTCCTCCGGCTGCGAACCGTAGGAATCCGGCTGATGAACCGATGAAAGCGGCTCCGAACGATGCTCGATCGGCTCCGGCGAACTGGTGCCCGATGGCTGTGCAGGTACCGGACGCGTGCCTCCGCCGTCCGACATCGGGCCGTAGGAATAATAATAGGATGGTCTCTCCTCGGCAGCCGGCCGATCCGCATTCTCGGGGCGATCGGCATCCTGGTCCCGGGAAGATGCGGAATCGTCATTCGGGAAAAAGTCGTCGTACCTTTTCCTGTTGTTATGATCCTCCATGCTTGATTCCTCCATTCGATGATCTATCGTTGCCATGTACGATCAATGTATAGTTCTATCATGCACATTCTACCTTAAAACAAACTTAAAAGGAATTTAATCCAGCATAAAAAACTCTCCACATTTCGCCATGGAGAGTTGAATTGCTCAACGAAGCGCCTGCAATCAGGCCGTTGGAATGACTGCCTCGATGCGCGAAAGCAGAGACTTGCCCTCGTCGATCCAACGGGAATCCATTGCCGCGTCGGGATCGGCGGGCGACTGGAATTGATCGAACAGCGCACCAAAGACGCGGGCGGACGCTTCCGGATCGTTGCCTTCCCGATATAGATGCCGGAGCAGGTACGGCGTGCCGAAACGGATGCGCGCGTTGTTTTCGGACATTTCGCTGTCGATGTTGCCGTCCGTCACTTGAAACGGGATGCGCAGCCATACTTCATGCTTCTCGTCGAGAGGACTGTCGAACGAGCCTGAATGATAATCCCAGTTGCCGCCAAGCGCAAACCGATGCTCGCTGAGCAGCGCGTGCATTTCGGTAAATTTCTTTTCTTGTCCTTCCAATTTCGAAGAAATCGGGATCACGGCATACCAGCCTCCATCCATCTTGATGGGACGTAGTATGCCCTTCGGTGCCAAAGGTTATGAGTTCGCCCAGCCTTTGCGGTGAGCGAGGACGGCCAGCTGCGTCCGGTCCTCCAGCTCGCATTTCATGAGCAAGTTGCTCACATGGGTCTTTACCGTCTTGATGCTGATATGGAGCTCCTCCGCAATTTCCTTGTTGGACATGCCGTCGGCAATGAGAAGCAGCACTTCCTTCTCCCGCTCCGTCAGCTCCTCGTCCCCCGTCTGGGCATTGCGCTGGCGCAATCCTCTTGTGAGCGCCTGGGATACGTCCGCCGTCATGACCGGCATCCCTTTGAAAGCGCCCGTAATCGCATAGATCAGCTCTTCCGCAGAAACCGTCTTCAGCACGTAACTGACGGCTCCGGCCTCAATCGCTCCGTACACCTTGTCGTCCTCCAGAAAGCTGGTCAGCATGACGATTTTGATGTTCGGGTAGTTGGCCATGACCGCCTTCGTCGTTTCGATGCCGTCCATCTTGGGCATCATCAAATCCATTAATATAATGTCCGGCCGCTCTTCCTCCGGGCTGGCTTCCAGCTTCCGAAGCGCATCCTCCCCGTCGGACGCTTCCGCAATCACTTGAAACTTCGGCTCCAGCATCAAATAAGTGCGCAATCCGATTCTTACCATGTCGTGATCGTCGACGATCATTATTTTTATCGTATCAGGCATCATGCTTCTCTTCTCCCCGGTAAATTTTCGGTATGGCTACCCGTACTCTCGTCCCGCTTCCCAGCTTGCTGACGATATCCGCCGTTCCGCCCAGCTTCTGAGCCCTTTCCTGCATCGTCGACAGTCCGTAAGAGCTTCGGCCGACGGCGTCCGGCTTAAAGCCTTTCCCGTCATCCACCAGCGTCATCATCGTCTGCCGTTCCGTTTCCGCCAGCGTCAGCGTACAGCTTTTGGCCTTTGCATGTTTCACGACATTGGCCATCGCCTCCTGAATGATCAGGAACAGCTGATGCTCTTTCGCTTCGCTGAGCGGGTCCTCCAGCCGCCACTCCAGCTCGCCTTGCAAATTATTTTGCCGGCAGTAGTCGGGAAACCACTTGTCCAGCGCTTCTCTTAACGTTCGGCCTTCCAGCTCCATCGGGCGCAGCTGGGCAATGAAATTCCGCATTTGCTTCTGCGCCAGATTGGACATCTCGATCAGCTGCTCCAGCACGGCGGCGGCCCGTTCCCCGTCCGCCTGCTGCAGCTTCGGCAGCGACGAAGCGCACATATGGATGGCGAACAGCTGCTGGCTGACCGTATCGTGCAGATCGCGGGCAAGCCGCTTGCGCTCCTCCAGCACGGCCGCTTCGTTGGAAGCCGCCTCGGCCATAACCTTCTCCTCGCCCATCTTTTGCAGCAGCTTCATCTTGTCCGCCATTTGTTCGGCCAGCTCGTTGAACTCGCGGTAAACCGGAATAAACGATTTGTGGCCGGTTGCCGTAATGCGGACGCCGTAATTGCCGTTGACGAGCTGCTTGAGGGACAAATGCAGCGTATCCAGCCGCAAATCCAGCACCTGCGCTGCCCAGTATCCGATGATGCCGCTGACGGTGATGACGATGGCGAAGCTCCATATTTTCAGCTCGATGCCTTTGACGGCGCCATGCAGCATATGTTCCACCGCGTACACCAGCAGAAGCGACATCAGGGCGGACAAGACGAACATGCCGATCAATTCCCATTTGCCGCTCCGCAAAAAACGAACCATCATGCCGCCGTCACCCCACTTTGGTTACGCGGGTGTCGCCGATGAACGTGCTGACGACCAGCTTGATTTTTTTGTCCGCCTCTGCGTAGCGGGGCGACTGGACGTTCACGTTTGAGAAAATGCCGCCTTCCTCGCGGTCCAGGAAACGCACGTCGCCGATAAAGGCGCTCGATACGACCTGCACGGCGACCTCATAATGGTTGGGCACATACACCTTGACGTCGCCGATAAACGAGGAGATGCAAATTTTCGTTTCGCCGAACGGAATTTCCGCTTTCGTCAAATCGAGCACCGTATCCCCGATAAAATGCGAAATGTTAAGCGGCTTCAGCTCCCAGTAATCATGCCCCATATGAATGTCCCCGATAAAATTGGACCGGTTCTGCACGTTCGAGTCCTTGTGGTTCCACCACTCTACATGCTCATTATGGGAATATCTGCCGTCGCAAGACGATTTGCGCTTCTTCTTGTCGTACATCGGTTCGGAATCGCTCTCTTGCGTATGTTCGCTGCCGTAAGGGGCATCGGGACGCGGCGGCGGCGGAGCGGCTTCCTCGCCCATGACGCCTGTAGGGTCGGGATGGAGCGGAGGCGCGGGCGGCACATTCGCGTGCTCCGCCTCGAACGGACGGTACGATTTCCAATCGTCCGACGGCGGCGACTTCTTGTTGCGCTGCGGGCGCCAGATCATTCGCAGGCCGACAACGATTATGACGAACGGGATCAGATACGGCACGATGTCTCCGATCGACCAGTCGAACAAGTCGAGATTGTTGCCCAGGAACGTCCCTCCCACGACGAGCAGGATCATTCCCCACCAGCCGCCCGCCAGCAGCTGATTCAGCCCGAAGAAGATCAGAATGACCGGCCAAAAGGTCGAAAACAGCTCTCCGAGACTAATGTCGACGTAACCCAGCTGCCGGAGCAAAAAAAACACGCCTATGCCAATTATAAAAAGACCGGTGAACAATCGATTTCCAATATTTCGATTCATGTCGTACAGCTCCTTAAAGTCTTTTCTTCTATATGGACAGTATAGCCGAAGCCGCTGTCCGTCAGAAGGGACGGCCGATTGATCTTGGCTTCGGTCTCTGGACGGAGGCGCTTACTCATATTTCCATGACAAGAAAACCGCACCGGCGGCCGGTGCGGCATAAGATGGCTCGCAGCATTAGCGGATCGAAATGTCCGCGCCCAATACGCCGACGATTTCGCCCTGCGCTCCTCGAATCGGTACGGAAATGGTGATGCACAGCTGCTTGGTAATCGCGGAAACGTAGACGTCGGATTGATAGGATTGGCCGGCCATCGCCCGCTTCCACCATTCCCTGTTCTTGGCATTGAGCAGCCCCGCTTCCGGCATGGAATAAATAAAGGAACCGTCGGCCCGGTTCGACCAGATCGCTTCCAGCTCCGGCTTGGATCGAATCAGCTCGGCCAGCCTGGAAGCGTGCGCCTCTTCCTCCAATCCGGCAAGCTCCGGGCCGGCCGCCGCCGAAGCAAGCCATTCCCGCAACGCCGTCACATTGCCTTTCGCTTCGTTCACGGTGCGGCGAATGCCCACTTGCTCCACCGCGCGGGCCAGATGGGAGGAGGAACGTCCGAGATTGGCGCTGATTCGTCCCAGCTTGCCGATCTGCTGCCGCTGCTTGTCGGTCATCTCAAGCGTTTGATCGACGCTTTGCAGCGTCTCCTGGGCGGAATCGACGACATCCTTGAGCATGGCGGTCATATCCGACATATGCCCGGTCTGGGTCTGGCTCGATTGATTCGTTTGCTCTACCAGCACGTCCACCTCGGAAATGCCCGTAAAGATCGCGTCCATTCGATCCTTGCTGGACGCCATTTCGGTTACGCCGCGCTCCACGGACCGCTTCTCCGCTTCAACGGCCGCCACCACTTGCTTCACACCGCTCTCGATCTGCTCCACCATCGACGTCGAACGTTTGACGGCTTCGCCGCTTTGTTCCGCCAGCTTCTTAATTTGCTGGGCGACAACGGAAAAGCCGCGCCCGTATTCTCCCGCATGGGCCGCTTCAATGGAAGCGTTAAGCGCGAGCAGCGACGTCTGGGATACAATTTCTTGGATGAGGGCGTTAATCTCGTGAATATGGGAAGTATGCTGAATAAGATCCCGGATATGCTGCTCCATAACCGCGTTGTTGCTTCTCAATTCGTTCATCACTTCGTCGGTGTCCGTCAAGGAACGGCACACATCCAAAACAATTTCCTTCGTATGCTTGCTCTTGTCGTTCAGATGCGAGGATGCTTCGCTTATCTGTTCCGCGGCGGACGCGATTTCCTGCAGGGCGGAAAATGCCGCTTCGATCCGGCCCATCGCAACGGAGCTTGCGTGCCGAAGCGTCCCTTCCTGCTCAGCGGAACGGTCCGCGATTGCCGTTAGCTCGGCAATCGTCTGATCTACCTCATCCACCGCCGCATTCAACTGGTCCGAAATGACAACGGATTCGTTCAGCAGCTGCGTCATGCGCTCCTGTTCCTTGTCATTGAGCGATTCCGATCCCGCCTGACGCGAAAACCACCTCATCGGTTGAGCCATATGGCATTGCCCCTCTCGCAAGTCCTATGTAAAATTTCCCTACATTATATCCCATAAATCGACATATTAAAAGAGGAACCAGGGCGGTTCCTCCTTCTTTCGTGAAAAGTTTGATAACATCTAGCTTATCGTTTCGGCTGCGATTATTGTTGCTGTTGTTGCTGCTGATTTCTTTGCATAGCCTGGTTAGCCGCCGCTTGATTGTTGGCAGCTTGGTTCGCCGCAGCGTTGTTTTGGTTGAATTCCTCAGCGAATTCGGCATTGAATTTATTGTTTTGAGCAGCTTTTTCATTACGGTTCTTAGCCATTTGTTCTTCACCTCCCAGTTCGTCTTTAGTATGGCGGTCCTGCCTTTTCTTATGCAGCCGCTACGATTCCAGATATAGCTGGGGAATCGGCTTGCCCGCTTCCGCGGCGCGGTTGATCTCGTTCAGCCAGGCTTGCGTCAGCTTGCCGTTGCCCCATCGCAATACTTGAACGTCGACCTTGCGCTTGCCCCATTGCTCGTAAACTTCCTTGATCGTCTCGAAATAAAGGTCGATGCGCTTGCCTTTGATCGCGGAGCCCGTATCGGCCACTACCCCGTAGCCGTAGCCCGGAATAAATAGCAGCGTGCCGATCGGAAAGATCGCCGGGTCCGCCGCAATCGTGGACACTTGCGCTCTGCGCACCTTGACGCCCGAATACGTAATGCCGTATTGCGGGTGGCCAGGCCGCTTGCCGGTCGACTCCACGCCCGCCGTATAGCCGGTGGCGACGACCTCGACCGATTGAGGCCGCTTTGAAGCGGCCGCTGGCGCGTCCGGGCCGGATTTGGCGTCGGCGGCCTTCGGCTTGGCCGGCTTCGCATAGGCGGCTTCCGGCGCCTCCCGGTATTCCGCTGCCCATACAACCAATGCCGCCATAAGCAGCGCGAGCAGTCCTTTGGCGCCGAAGCGCAGGCTCTTCGTCAAATGCGGGCCGAACTTTCGTATATATTGAAAAAAGCTTGCATCCATCAGGGTAACTTCCTCCTTCAATGAAGAATAATACCCCGATGGCGCAAGCTTTATACGCGGCGGCAGCCGCTGTTATTGTTTGGCAGCGATTTGTTCCTTGATCATCGACGCGAAAGCGGCCGTAGCCATTGCGCCCAGATCGCCCTCTCCGCGTTTGCGTACGGATACGGCGTCTTCGTTTCTTTCGTTTTCCCCTACGACCAGCATGTAAGGAATTTTCTCAAGCTGCGCTTCGCGAATTTTGTAGCCGAGCTTCTCGTTGCGCAAGTCGCTTTCGACCCGGATGCCCGCTTCCTGCAGCCGTTCTTCCACTTGACGGGCATACTCCTCGTAAGCGGTCGATACGGGAATGACCTTCGCTTGCACCGGCGACAGCCACAACGGAAGCGCGCCTGCAAAGTTTTCCAGCAGGTAGGCGGTCATCCGCTCCATCGTACTGATAATGCCCCGGTGAATGACGACCGGACGATGCTTCTTGCCGTCTTCGCCGACATATTCGAGTTCGAACCGCTCCGGCAGCAGGAAGTCGAGCTGCGCCGTCGACAACGTTTCTTCCTTGCCGAGCGCCGTCTTGATCTGAACGTCCAGCTTCGGTCCGTAAAACGCCGCCTCGCCTTCCGCCTCGAAGAACGGCAGCTCCAGCTCCTCGACGACCTCGCGCAGCATGCGCTGGGACATTTCCCACATCTCGTCGTTTTGGAAATACTTTTCCGTATCCTGCGGATCGCGGTACGACAAGCGGAACCGGTATTCCTTGATGCCGAAGTCGTCGTACACTTTGCGGATCAGCTGGATGACGCGGGCGAATTCCTCCTTGATCTGGTCCGGACGGCAGAAGATATGCGCGTCGTTCAGCGTCATGGCGCGCACGCGATGCAGGCCGGTAAGCGCTCCGGACATTTCGTAACGGTGCATTGTGCCGAGCTCCGCGATGCGGACCGGCAGGTCGCGGTAGCTTCTCATGTCGCTTTTGTACACCATCATATGATGCGGGCAGTTCATCGGACGAAGCACAAGCTCCTCGTTGTCCATGCCCATAACCGGGAACATGTCTTCGTTGTAATGATCCCAGTGTCCCGAAATTTTGTACAGCTCGACGTTGGCCAGCACCGGCGTATACACATGCTCGTAGCCGAGACGCTCCTCCAGGTCGACGATATACCGCTCCATCGTTCTGCGCACTTTGGCGCCGTTAGGCAGCCACAGCGGAAGACCTTGCCCGACCTCCCGGGAAAATGCGAACATTTTCAGCTCGCGGCCAAGCTTCCGGTGATCGCGCTTTTTCGCTTCTTCAAGAAAATGAAGATGCTCGTCAAGCTGCGCTTTTTTGGGGAAGGCGGTGCCGTAAATCCGCTGCAGCATTTTGTTTTTGCTGTCGCCTCGCCAATAAGCGCCCGCCACGCTGAGCAGCTTGAACGCCTTGATCCGGCCGGTGGACGGCAAATGAGGGCCCCGGCACAGGTCGAAAAATTCGCCCTGATCGTAAATGGTAATGACCGAGTCCTCCGGCAAGTCGCGGATAAGCTCCAGCTTCAGGTTGTCGCCCAGTTTGCCGTAAATGTCGAGCGCTTCGGCCCGGCTTACGACGCGGCGGCGGATTTCGAGGTTTTCGCCGACGATTTTGTTCATTTCCTTTTCGATCTTTTCCAGATCTTCCGGCGTCAGCGACTGCTCCATATCGATATCGTAGTAGAAGCCGTCTTCGATGACGGGGCCAATGCCGAGCTTAACGTTCTGATCTCCGTACAGCCGCTTGATCGCCTGCGCCATCAGATGCGCCGTGCTGTGACGGTAAACCTCCAGTCCGTCGCCCGAGTCCAGCGTCACGATCTCAACGACGGCGTCCTCTTCAATCGGCGTATACACGTCCACCGTTTTGCCGTTCAGCTTCCCTGCGACCGCGTTTTTTTTCAATCCCGGGCTGATCGATCCCGCAACGTCCTCGATTGTCGTTCCCGCTTCGTACTCTCTGACTGCCCCGTCGGGAAAAGTAACTCGAATGCTCATGTGCTTCATCCTCCTTAAGAACCTTGTATAGGCGGAGCGATCCGACTCTCCGCGCCAAGCCGCCGCGAAAGATGCGCACAAAAAAAGCACGCATCCCGCGAAAGGGACGAGTGCTTGTTCCTCGTGGTTCCACCCTGCTTCAACCGCCCCGGTTCGTGGTTCAACCGCCCGGGGAGTCCTCAAGTATCTGGTAACGGAGATTTCCGGTACGGCATACTTCCTTGCGGGACGCTTCGCTCGCGCCGTCGCCGGGGTTCAACCGTACAGCTGCAAAGGGGTATATCCGCCGGCATCATGGAGGAAATTCCAGCCTCGTTCCCTCTCTCTGGCACATGCGCTTATGACGGATACATGTCTTTGGTCTGCGCTGATCTTGTTTCGATAAGTTACATTATAGCCACGCAGCCCGGCGCGGTCAAGGATGAATAAGCCCGTCAAGACTGCGCGAACAAGAAGCGCACTGAACGCAAATCGTCACCCGCTGCCCGAAGATCGTCTGAATCGTGCGGATCGCGCCCATATCGGGGTGCCGCGTATGAATCATAATATGCTTGGGTGATACGGAAATAAGGGAGCTGATGACCATATCCTCAATGTTCATTTCCGTTTCAAGCATTTCGGCTACGATCCGGTCGTTGTGCGGCTTGGGCTCCAGCGTCTGAAAGCTTTCGTTGTACAGCGTAAACTCATGGCCGCCTTTGTGAAGCAGATGAACCAAGGGGACCTTCGTTTCCTGCAGCTGCACAAAATATTTCAGCAGCGATATAAACTCCTGATATTGCTTGTCAAGCACGTATTCGTCAATCGCATAATCGACGATTTCCCCCAGCTCGGCCCGGTAAGCAGCCAGGCGGAAATGGGCGAAGCCCGTCAAATGCAGCTCCGTATGCTCCTGCAGGTAGTCTTCCGCTTCCTGCGCCACTTTGCCTTTGCGGCGTGCTTGATCCGCTTCGCGAAAACGGATGCCCAGCCCGTCCGTCTCGTCTCCGTTCATGATCGACTGACAGTACTTGTATACAATATCCGCATCCAGCGCCGGATTGGCGCGATGGCGTTTCCGAATGGCCGCTTTCAGAAGCGAAGCCTCCATCTCGTCCACAATAAAATCCGCCAACGCTTTGGCGGAGGCTTTATAAACACCGGGTCCATGCAGCTTCAGCTGAAATGCCGGCAGCATGGCTTGGCCAATCACTTGCTTCCCCGCTGTCTCAAAACGCACGGCGGGACCGGCTGTGCCGTTTCCCGGAGCAGCCCCCGCATGCTCCTCCAGCAGCTTCCGCATCCGCCCGACGCCGGCGTCATCAAATTCAGGCATCCTTACGGTAAACAAATGCATGCGCCCACCCCTTCCTTCCGTTACAGTATATGGCCCCCGATCGGGGGATATACAAAGAAGAGTTTGGCACGCGCGGCGCTTGCATAACGCGGCAATTGCCCCGCCGCGCTGCCGTCGCCCGTCCGGCGGGCTCGGCCGGATATACCACCTCCCCGGCCGCATAGTTATCACTCCTCGGCCGGATATTCCCCCCTCCCGATATGTCGCGTTATAGCGAACCGCTTATATCCTCCCGGGTTTCGTTCATTTGCACCATTTGGGCCAGGCTGCGGCGTCGATTTAGACGATTTTTCGTTTATTTGCACAATTTTGGACAGGCTGCCGCGTCGACTTGGACGATTTTTCGTTTATTTGCACCGATTGGGCCACCCTGCTGCGTCCATTTGGATGATTTTTCGTTCATTGCACCATTTGGGCCAGGCTGCGACGTCGATTTAGACGATTTTTCGTTCATATATACCGTTTCGGACACCTTTGAAATAGACAACGAGAATTTTATGCATACCTGGTCAACATGCGAATGGAAACGGTCCGGCTGGCGCGATAAGCTTACGAACGTAAAGCGGGGTGGAACGAAGGCCCGCGCCTCCCAAGTTGACTTCCCAAGCCTCCCTCCGGATCGTATATGATCTTAGATTACGAGTCGATCCGTCCGGTTGGTGCCGGAAATGGCCGTCAAACTTATGGAGCGGAGCGCAAAAAAGGCGCGGGCGAGCGTTTGCTCCCTGCGCCTTTGGAATGAAAGCGGCATTTAATTTTGCATGACAAAATCTTTTTCCGCCTTGTCCGTTTCGCTGAACATGCGGATAAGGTTATATTTCGTATCCCGCTGCGCCGGGATTTTGCCCGCCTCGCGGATCAGCTGAAGAATCAGCTCGATATTGACCTTGTGCGTCGTGCCCGCGGCGGAGACGACGTTCTCCTCGATCATCGTGCTGCCAAAGTCGTTGCAGCCGTAAGAGAGCGACAGCTTGCCGATCTCCGGCCCCATCGTCACCCAGGACGATTGGAAGTTGCGGATATTGTCGAGGAAGATCCGGCTGACCGCCACGATCCGCAAATATTCTTCCGGCTTCGCTTTCTCCAGCTTCAGGTTTGTATTGTCCGGCTGGAACGGCCACGAAATAAAGGCCAGGAAGCCGGTCGAGTCGTAGCCGTTCGCGATGCACTCGTCCTGCGCGTCCCGGACGCGAAGCAAGTGAAGGGCGCGCTCCTCGATCGTTTCGCCCAGTCCGTATACCATCGTCGCCGTCGTATTCATGCCGTGGCGGTGCGCCGACTTCATGACGTCCATCCAGTCCGTCCAGGAGCCTTTCAGACGGCTGATTTTGCGTCGGGTGCGGTCGTCCAATATTTCGGCGCCGCCGCCCGGCAGCGAATCCAGACCGGCTTCCTTCAACTGCCGGATCACTTCGTCCAGCGACAAACCGTCGGAAACGACCTTCATTTTTTGAATTTCCGCCGGCGAGAAGGAATGCATCGTAATTTGCGGAAATCTCGCTTTAATTTTGCGCAGCAAGTCCAAATAATACGTAAAAGGCAGATTCGGATTCGTGCCGCCTTGCATCAAAATTTCCGTTCCGCCGACATCGACGGTTTCCTGAATTTTGTTCAAAATGACCTCATCGTCGAGCACGTAGCCTTCCTTCGAGCCGGGAGCGCGGTAAAACGCGCAGAACCTGCAATAAACATCGCAAACATTCGTATAGTTAACGTTCCGTCCGACGACAAAAGTCGTAATCGGCTCCGGATGACGTCTCAACATCAGCTGATTGGCGGTGTGCCCCATCTTCTCGATCTGGTCGGAAGACAACAGCTCCATTCCTTCCTCAAACTCGACCCGCTCGCCGCGCAAAGCCTTATCCAATATCCGGTCAATCGCGCTCATTCGCAGTCATCTCCCTATTCGTGAACTAGTCAATAATTAATCCTACCATATTTCGTTCGGACTCGTAACCCGCCAGCTTCGGCCCAATATGGCAAAATAGAGAATAAATCGCGAAAACGGACGGTCGCACGCGAACGGAAGATTGAGCAAAGAGAAACGGCGAACGAATCAAGAATAGCCGGCTTCGAAATCAGGAAAATTCGTTTCGGCACTAAAGGCAAAAAAAACGGCACCCGCGCGTAAAGCGCAATGCCGGAATTCGTTGTTCCCAAGTTTTATTCCATTAGACCGCAGTGATTTATGTTTGCCGCCGTTTCCCATGAACGGAAGCGATCAGCCTGAACGTCTCGCGGACGGTAAGCTTCAGCCAATTGTGCGCTTGCTCCATGCAGCGGCCCAGCTCCGCGGGCTCCGGAACAATCGAGAAGCAGCCCGCAAAATGCGGCGCAAGCTCCTCGATGCCGTCGCCGAGACTGCCCGACACGAGGAGGCAGCCGGCTCCCGAGCCCCGCGCGGCCTCGGCGGCGCGGAGCGGCAGCTTGCCGTACAACGTTTGCCGGTCGCTGCGGCCTTCGCCGGTAACGACCCAATCGGCCTTCGCCGCGCGCTCCGCAAGCCGGGCAGCGGCGATGACGCGCTCCGCGCCGCTCACGGCCTCGCCGCCCAGCGCCATCAGTGCAAAGCCGAGACCGCCCGCGGCGCCGGCGCCCGGCCGGTCTTGCATCGACGGCTGCACCGCTTCGAAACGATTATCGTTGTGCGGCAACCCCCGCTTGTCTCCGGAAGCCCCGGCGCCCGGACCGCCGACCGTCGAGTCCCGCACCCCTTCGGCGGACGGCGACGACGCCGGACCGGCCGCCGGAAACCGCCGCCGCAAAGCCGCCTCCACCATCCCGCCGTAAGCGCGCATGGCGGCGTCGAGCGGACCTTCCAGCTCCTTCGTTACGCCCTTCTGCCGGCCGTATACCATGGTCGCGCCCCTCTCGCCGCAGAGCGGATTGGAGACGTCGGTCAGGATGTCGATACGGCACTCCGCGAGCCGCTCGTCGAGGCGGTCCAGGCTGACCGACGACAGCCGCAGCAAATCCCGTCCGGAGCCGGTCAGCCGGTTGCCGCCGGCGTCCCGAAAGTCGGCGCCGAGAGCGGCCAGCATACCCATGCCTCCGTCGTTGACGGCGCTGCCGCCGAGACCGACCGCGAAGCGGCGAACTCCCCGGTCCATAAAAGCGGCGATCGCTTCGCCGACTCCGGTCGACGCGGCGGCAAGCGGGTCCAGCCGGCCTTCGGGCACCATCGTCAGCCCGCATATCGCGGCCGCTTCCAGCACGGCCGTCCATTCGCCGTCCGGCTCGCGGATCAGACCGGCGCGGCCTGACGTCCGCTCTCCCAGCGGGCCCGTTACCGTAACGCACTCGACATCTCCTCCGGCCGCATCGACCAGCGCCTCTACCGTGCCTTCGCCGCCGTCCGCCATAAGCAAGACTTCGCACGACGCGTCCGGGACCGCCTCGCGAATCGCCTCCGCCGCCGCCTCTCCCGCTTCCTTCGAGCTTAAGCTGCCTTTGAACGAATCAAACGCCAGCAGCACCTTCATCGAACCATCCTCCCAACCGTTCCTTCGAACGTTGCCTTATCCCGAGATCAATGGATAATGTAGTCACTCCCACCCCAAATACAACGCCTGCGTTCCCTTATCCGCCAGTCCTGCATCCGCAAGACGCCCGTACAGCTCCTTGGCCAGCGTCAGCCCTGGCAGCTCGATGCCCATCTCCTTGGCGGCCTCGAGCGCGATGCCCATGTCTTTGATGAAATGCTTGATATAAAAGCCCGGCTCAAAATTGCCCGCAATTACGCGAGGCGCCAAATTCGACAACGACCAGCTGCCCGCCGCGCCGGATTCAATGCTTCGGAGCACGCTGTTCAGATCGAGACCTGCGTGCTTAGCATAGACCAGCGCCTCGCAAACACCGATCATGTTGGACGCAATGGCGATCTGATTAACCATCTTCGTATGCTGTCCCGCCCCGGGACCGCCCTGTAGAACGATATTATTGCCCATGAGCGACAAGACCGGCATGACCGCCTCGAATGTCTCCTTGTCGCCGCCCGCCATGATCGACAACGTCGCGTTGCGAGCTCCGGCGTCGCCGCCGGATACCGGCGCATCCAGCGCGAATTGTTCTGCCTCCGCGGCCGCTTGATGGATCTTGACCGCCAGTGAAGGACTGGACGTCGTCATATCGATCAGATACGTGCCTTGCTTTGCGGACGACACGATGCCGTCCTCCCCCAAATAGATCGCTTCGACATCGCTCGGATAGCCGACCATCGTCACGACCGCCCCGCAGACGGATGCCAGCTCCCCCGGCGAATCGTGCCACACCATGCCGAGTTCAAGCAGCTCTCGCGCCTTCTCCTTCGTTCTCGAATAAACGTGGACCTCATAGCCCCCGTTCAGCAAATGCTTCGCCATGCTGCTTCCCATCACGCCCGTTCCAATAAAACCGATTGCCGTCGTTGCCGGACTTAACGCCATCTTGTTTCTCTCCTTTATCGCCAATCATTCTTATGTGCATATTGCGTCATTTCATTCATTTCGTCAAACTCATCCCGGCCCGCAGTCGAATTAGTCTTATGCTTAGCTTAATGTCCCACGCGCCGGAAAGCCGTTATTCCGCGGCGGGGGACATTCCGCAGACCGGATGCGGATATTCCGCAAGCCTGATACAGAAAGAAGCCGCCCGAAAAGGGCGGCTTCAGTCATAACGATGGGGGAAACGTAAGTATTATTGAGCCTCGATCTCCCGTTTGGCGGCTTCCAGCGCCTGCGCCAGATCGGCGATCAGGTCGTCGGCATGCTCGATGCCGACCGAGAAGCGCAGCAGCCGGTCGTCGACGCCGACCGCGCGGCGGATCTCCTCCGGAATGTCGGCATGCGTCTGAACGGCCGGGTAAGTCATGAGCGACTCCACGCCGCCGAGGCTTTCGGCGAAGGCGATCAGCTTAATATGGCGCAAGATCGGCTCGACGTAGCGGGCATCCTTCAAGCGGAACGAGAAGATGCCGGTGTTGCCGGATGATTGGCGGTTTTGAATTTCATGGCCGGGATGATGCGGCAAGGCGGGATAATATACCTCTTCGACGGCCGAATGGTTCAGCAAATAATTGGCGATGGCCGTCGCGTTCGCCTCATGCCGCTCCATGCGCAGCGCGAGCGTCTTCATGCCGCGCATAAGCAGCCACGAATCTTGCGGACCGAGCACCGCGCCGATGGAGTTGTGCAGCACGGCCATCGTCTCCGACAGCTCCTTGCCCTTCGTCACGATCAAACCGGCGAGCACGTCGTTGTGGCCCCCCAAATATTTGGTCGCGCTGTGGATGACGATGTCCGCTCCCAGCTCGATCGGCCGCTGCAAATAAGGCGTCAGCAGCGTATTGTCGACGATGGACAGCAAGCCTTTCGACTTGGCCCAGCCGCAGACCCGTTCCAAATCGGTAATCATCATCAGCGGATTGGTCGGCGTCTCGATCAGAACCGCCTTCGTGTTCGGCGTCAGCCGCTCGCTCATGGCGTCAATGTCGTTCGTATCCACATACGTGGCGGTCACGCCGAAGCGGGACATAATGCGCTCCAGCAGCCGGTACGTTCCTCCATACAAATCGAGGGAAACGATCAGATGATCGCCTTGACTGAAATAAGCGAAGATTGTTTGCAGCGCGGCCATGCCGGAGCTGCAAGCAAACGCCGCGTCTCCCGCTTCCAGCTCCGCGACCGCCTCCTCCAGCACCGATCTTGTCGGGCTTTTCGTCCGCGCGTAGTCGAATCCGGTGCTTTCTCCCAGCTTAGGGTGGCGGAACGCCGTCGCCTGATAGATCGGAAAGCTGACCGCTCCCGTAACAGGCTCTTGAATAGATCCGATTTGTGCCAAACGGCTTTCGATTTTCATGCTTGCTTCGCAGCTCCTCTACATATATTAAATGCCTGCGCCGAGTTCATACGGCGTTTGCTGGTAAACGTAATAGTTCAGCCAGTTCGAAAACAGCAGATTGGCATGCGCGCGCCATGTCGACAACGGCATACACGCCGGATTATCGCCCGGGAAATAATTTTTCGGAATTTCGATCGAAAGACCCTTGGCCAGGTCTCGTTCGTATTCGTATTTAAGCGAGGTTGGATCGTATTCCGAATGCCCCGATACGAAAATTTGCTTTCCGTCCTTGGACGCTACGATATAGACGCCCGATTCCTCGGATTCCGACAAAATTTCCAGATCGCCGATTGGCTCGATATCCGCCCGGCGCACTTCCGTATGTCTCGATTGCGGCACGTAGAACAGCTCGTCGAAGCCTCGTAGCAGCTGCACGTTCCGTTTTTCGACCGTGTGCGGAAATACGCCGAATATTTTCCGGTCCAGCTCATATTTCGGCACGCCGTAATGATGGTACAGTCCCGCCTGCGAAGCCCAGCAAATATGAAGCGTCGACGTGACGTGGCGCTTGCTCCAGTCCATAATGTCCTTGAGTTCTTCCCAATAGTTGACCTCTTCGAACTCCAGATGCTCCACCGGCGCCCCCGTAATGATCATCCCGTCAAAGTATTGGTGCGAAATTTCGTCAAAGGTTTTGTAAAAGGTTTCCAAATGCTCCGCCGACGTATTTTTGGACGTGTGCGTCTTCGGATGCAGCAGCACGACCTCCACCTGCAGCGGCGTATTGCCGATCAAGCGCAGCAGCTGCGTTTCCGTCGTTTCCTTGGTCGGCATCAAATTCAGGATCGCGATGCGGAGCGGCCGGATATCCTGGTGATACGCGGTGCTTTCGTCCATGACGAAAATGTTCTCGTTCGTCAATATTTCCTTTGCTGGCAGATTGTCCGGCACTTTAATCGGCATGTTCATCACTCCCGTCCTTCATTAATAAAAAAGACCCTTTCCCATGAGAAAAGGTCGTATCGTGATCAGACCTCTCTCATCTCTCAGAAACGTTGCCGTTCCCGCAAGAATTAGCACCGTGCATTCGCCATGCCGGTTGCCGGGCTTCATAGGGCTAGTCCCTCCGCCTGCTCTTGATAAGAAAGTTGTCTATTCGATTGTTTTTCATTACCGATTAGCTTTACTTTAATCGAACTTTTTATTCCCGTCAAGAACCGCTTTTGCATATAGTAATGAACCGGCCGCGAGCGCATATTTGCGCTTGAATGTTAATCGGCGGCGGGAGTATACTAGACAAGGATTCATTCTAATTATATACGATCAACAAAGGAGTGTGCGCGGACATGGAAGGAGACCGACCGAAGCCCGAAGGTTTAACCGCCTCGCTGCCGGTCAGCCGTTCGACTAACGGCGCTTCCGGACGCCGTCCCTCCCGAAAGCTTGCATAATGCGGATTCCGGGGCGGCGCATAGGAATCGGACCGTCAACCGGAACCGACCGGCAGTCTTACGCTTGAAACGAGAGGAGACTGCTTGACTATGAAAATCAGACACGTCAACAACGGAGTATTTACAACCGTCGAGCAAATCGATACTGCGCTGGCGCCGCCGGCGGAAGGCTTTTATTGGATCGACGCGGACGTCGACGACCTGATCGTGCTGCAGCCGCTGTTCGGCATGCACGACCTGGCCGTGGAGGATTGCCTCAACGAGGAGGAGCAGCGGCCGAAAATCGAAATTTACGAGGATCATTATTTTATCGTGGTCAACAGCATCCGCTTTGACGACGAAGAAATCTTTTTGCGTGCTCTTAACATTTTTCTCGGACGTCATTACATTATTACCGTTACTAAACAAAAAATTAACGAGCTCCGCACGCTGAAGCCGATATTGTGGGAGCAGGAGGTTTGCAGGCCGGATCAGTTCCTGTACCACCTCGTCGATCTGGTCGTGGACAATTATTTTCTTGTCGGAGACCGGATCGACGGACGCATCGAAACGTTGGAAGAAGACATCCTGATGCATACCAAAAAATCGCATCTGAACGAAATTATCGGCTTGCGCGGCGAAATATTGTGGGTGCGCAAAGTGCTCGGCCCGCAGCGCGAGGTGATCGCCACCTTGAACAAAAAAGAGCTGAGACTAATTGACGACCAGCTCCAAAAATATTTCAGCGACATCTACGAAAATGCACTGAAAGTCGCCGAATCGTTCGAAACGTACCGCGATTTGATGGGCAACTTGCGCGAGGCGTACCAGTCTTCCCTGACGAGCCGTGCGAACGAAATTATGCGCGTGTTTACGGCGATCACAACCATCTTCATGCCTTTGACGTTCATTACCGGCATTTACGGCATGAACTTCGACGTCATTCCCGGCCTGCATTTCCCGTACGGGGCTTATATAAGCATCGGAGTTATGCTGCTGCTCGGTCTGGGCATGTTCATTATTTTCCGCAAGAAGGAATGGCTATAAGCCCTTCCTTCTTTTTCGATTGACGCCAATTTCCCTTAAGGACCGCAGTTTTGTTATAATATCCGTATGCCAGTGATCGATTTCGCTATGCCGAAAGGGGGAATAACTGGACATATGAACATCAGCCAGCTGGAAACGCTGCTTACCATTTCGAAAACGATGAGTTTTCGCAAAGCCGGGGAAATGCTGAATTTGACGCAGCCCGCCGTATCCGCGCAAATCAAAAGCCTGGAGGACGAATTCAAAACCGTGCTGATCGACCGCAATCAGCCCGTTACGCTGACGGACCAGGGGCAAGTGTTTCTCGAGCACGCCGAGCGAATCCTCGGCATCGTCGAGGAACTGAAGCTGAAGCTGTCCGACTTGAACCATACGCCGCAAGGCCATATCGTGCTCGGCACGACTTCATCGATTGCGATTCAAATTTTGCCCAGGGTGTTATCCTACTTTCATAATCAATATCCGTTGATCAAAACGACCATACACACGATGCCGTCGTCGCAGGTGATGGCCAGCGTCGAGAACGGCACCGTCGACGTCGGCATCTCCTATCTGACCGAAAAAAACCCGAACATCGCCTCATCCACTTTATATTACGATACGTTCGAGCTCGTCGTATCTCCCGACAATCCCATGAGCCGCTTAACGCATACGACCGTGGACAAGCTAAAGGATATCCCGATGATCATGCTGGCTCCCGATACGCTGGGCCGGCGGTTTGTCGACCAAATTTTCCGCAAAGCCGGCATTCAGCCGAACATCGTCATGGAGCTGTCGAGCAGCGAGGAAGTGAAACGGATGGTCGAGATCGATCTCGGAGCGGCCATCGTATCGAAGCTGTCCATTGCGAAGGAGCTGAAGCTCGGATCGCTCAAAATCATTAAAGTGCATGAGCTCGAGGCGATGCACCCGGTCGGCGTCGTGTACAAGTCGGGCCGTTATCTCAACACCGCCATGCATCAGTTTTTGCTCGATTTGAAAGGAATGCCGGAGCATCATTTTATAAGCAGCGAATAAGCGGACCGCCGCTGCGAATACATCAGCATAAACCCTATACAAGTCCAGCGGTATAATGTCAAGTCCCTAATTCGGTCGAATTGGAAATTACCA
>CALAWP010000088.1 GCA_937895345.1 uncultured Paenibacillus sp.
AATCGTAATTGCCGACCTCCTCCGGCGGGGTGTCCTTCCACAGCAGCTCCTCGGGTACGACGTGGTCGCCGTGCAGCACCGACTGGTACATCGCGTATACGTCGGATGCAAACTGCGGCTCATAGGTGCACAGGCTGCCGGGCGCGTGCAGAATGCCCGGCGGAACGTCGAACCCGGTGTCCAGCGTCAGCTTGTAGGCGCGCGACAGGTTCGTTATTTGGTTGTCTCCCTTGGAAAAGTTCATAAGCGTTTTCTTAACCTGCTCCTTCGTCACCCCGGGATTGAAGCCAAAAAACGTATAGGGAAACTCCCCTCCATGGTTGTTCAGCTGGGAAGGGTAGAAGTACATTTCGTGCTTCCCTTTTTGCCCTACGCGCGCCGCGGCCTCATCGTCATGATGGACGTGATGCGGCAGCGGGTTCAAATTATCGAACAGCTTCGAATAAATCGGCCAGCCGCCGTACTTCTCCCACAAGGAAGCGCCGATCGCCTGTCCCTTCAAATGATCCACCGCATCCCGAAGCAGCGCCCGTTCCTTGCCGTCGGCGGAAACGATATAGCTGAGCCCCTCGTCCTCCGGCGTTCCCGGTCCGTTCTCCGCGCGCGTGGTCGAGGCAAACCAGCGTTCGTCGATGCCGCCCCGCGTCAGGCCGAGCACGAAATAATCGTCCTGGTGCAGCTTGATCCGCCGTCCGGGGCGGCAGAACGAGCGGGGAACCCATGCCGGTGCCAGCCGGAAAATACCCTGGCCCTCATTCAATAAACGATTGACGATATCACTCATTTCCCATATCCCCCTTCTTACCGAACCTCATAGGCCATTGTCGTCATTAATGTATTTTCCGCCTGCGTCGTGTCCATTCGGCTGAACTGGACGACGACCGGCCGGTCGCTCTCCACCTTCAACGCGTACGGAACGCCTGCCGGAATGGTTCGACCGTCCTTTTCGAGCGAGTCGGTGCGGACATGCTTCGTTCTATGGCCGTCCAGCGCCACCTCGATCGCCTCCATCGGCGGTTGATCCTCGAAATACACCGTGACCAGGATGCGCGCCGCCGCATCGTTGCAATTCACCAGGCATATAGCTTCGTGGCTTTGCAGGCTGCCCGAGCTTCGGGCCGGAATGAATCCGTCCGGAACGACCCATACGTTGGAGCCGATTTCTTTGGTCGACATGAGCATCCTCTCCCTACTTCAAGTATTGATCGACATTTTCTTGCGTGACCAGCTCGAACGGAACGAACACTTCTTTCTCGAATGCTTCTCCCTTGACAATCTTCACGGCCGTTTCGACCGCTCCGCCTCCCTGCGCCTCCGCGTTCTGGAATACCGTCGCGTCCTGGCGCCCGTCCTTGACCGCCTGCAGCGCATCGGCGATCGCATCGACGCTGACGAGGATGATTTCATCCTCGACTCCCGCATCTTCAAGCGCCTTCAACGCGCCGAGACCCATTTCGTCGTTTTGCGCGAAAACGCCGTTGATTTGCCCTTGATGGGCTTGCAGCCAGTTTTGCATCACGGAAAGCGCTTTGTCCCGGTTCCATTCGGCGGTTTGTTCAGCGATCAGCTGAAGCTCCGGATACGCTTTGAGAGCTTCCATGGCCCCTTCGGTGCGCTGAATTTCTGCCGATTGGCCCAAGTGGCCGTGCATCATGACAATATTGCCCTTCCCGCCCAGCTTCTCGGCAAGGAAATCGATGGCGATCTGCGCGGATTCCTGGTCCCTGGAGCCGACGAACGCATCCGGTTCGGACACGGTGACCGCGTTGACGTTGACGACCGGAATGCCGGCCGCCTTCGCTTTGTCCACGGCGGGCGACGAAGCTTCGGCTTCCACCGGGTTGAATATAATCGCATCGACCTTTTGCGCAATGAACGTTTCCACCTGCTGAATTTGCTTGTTCGGGTCTTTTTGCCCGTCGTTGATGATGACTTTGACGCCCAGCTCCCCGGCTTTGGCTTCAATTCCTTCAGCTACCGCAGCGACGAATTCATTGGACATATTCAGCATGCTGACTCCGATCGTGATGCTTTCGTCCGAGCTTCCGCCGGCATCGTTCGAGTTTCCGCATGCGGTCATTGCCGCAACGGAAAGAGCTAAGATGGCAAGCGCAAATTTCTTTTTCATGTCGGGACCCTCCTTGGGATATAAAACAATATTTTCGGATGACAACCAACGCCTCGGCCTTCGCCGCTTGTTTCGGCATCACCTCCCTTGTGAACATCCGCGGTCAGGATTTGCGGTCGATCAGCAGCGCGCCGACGATGATGAGACCTTTGATGATCTGCTGGTAATAGGAAGGAACGTTCAGCAGATCCAGGCCGTTGTTGATGACCCCGATAATCAAAGCGCCAATCAGCGTGCCCATCAATCTGCCCGAACCGCCCGACAGGCTGGTCCCTCCGATGACGACCGCCGCAATGGCGTCCAGCTCGTAGCCCGTCCCGATGTTCGGCTGCCCGGTTTCGATGCGGGCGGCCTGAACGATGCCCGCGACGCCCGCCAGTCCTCCGCAGATCACATACACGTACATCTTGATCCGGTTCACGTTAATCCCGGACGTTCTCGCCGCTTCTTCGTTGCCTCCGACCGCATAAATGTAGCGGCCGAATACCGTCTTGTGAAGGACGAACAAGGCGATCAGGAAAACGGCCAGTACGATAAGCACCGGTATTTGGACGCCGAGAAAGGTTCCTCCGATCGCATTAAAGGAAGGGCTCAATCGGGAGATCGGCCTTCCGTCGCTGATGACCAGCGCCGCCCCCCGCGCCGCCGTCATCATGCCCAGCGTGACGATAAACGGGGCCAGCTTCCCCCTCGTAATCGTAACTCCGTTAATCCAGCCGATCAGCAGGCCGCCGGCGACGCCGGCCGCGACCGGCAGCAGAAAGCCGTCCCCCGACTCCGCCAGCATCGCGGCCAGACATCCGGTCAACGCGACATATGAGCCCAGGCCGAGATCGATGCCGCCGATCAGGATGACGAAAGTGACCCCGATCGCCAATATGGCGTTGATGGAAACCTGGTTCAGCACGTTGAGCAGGTTGCGCTCCGTCAGAAATACCGGGGACAGAAAGGAAAACACGGCGCATAAAATAATGAGAGCCATAAACAGGCCGTATTTTCGAAAAAACTCGCCGCCGAAACGCGTTGTCCCTGTCTTCGCGTTAGGCTCCGCAATCGTTTGACTCATCGCATTCATTCCCTTCGAAATTCCGCTGTTTTATTTGCCAAAAGCAAGGGTCATCACTTTCTCTTCCGTCGCCTCGCTCCTCGGCACTTCTCCGGCGAGCTTGCCTTCGTGCAGCACCAGAATCCGGTCGCTCAAGCCGATGATCTCCGGGAGCTCGGAGGAGACGACGATCACGGCCTTGCCCTCGTCCGCCAGCTTCGTGATCAGCTTGTAGATTTCTGACTTCGCTCCGACGTCGATGCCTCTGGTAGGTTCGTCCAGGATGAGAATGTCGGGATTGCCCAGCAGCACTTTGCCGATCACGATTTTCTGCTGATTGCCCCCGCTCAGGTTTTTCGCTTTCTGTTCGCGCGTCGGCGTCTTGATCGCGAGATTGGCAATCGTCTCGTCGACAATCGCCCGCTCCTTCGCAGCCGACACCACTTGCGCTTGCGAACAGAGCGGAAGATTGGAAAGCATAACGTTTTCCCGCACGGACAACTGAAGCACGAGCCCCTGCGTTTTGCGATCCTCGCTGACGAGCCCGATCCCATTCCGAATGCCGTCCTTCGGCGAGCGAATGCGGACCGGGCGGCCGGCAATTCGAATGTCTCCGCTGTCGGCCTGATCCAGTCCGTAAATGCAATTGACGACTTCGGTTCGCCCCGAGCCCATCAGCCCCGCAATGCCGACGATTTCTCCCTTCCGGACGTCGAACGAAATATTTTCGAACACGCCCCGCTTCGTGAGCCCCCGGACCGACAGCATCTCGGGACCGAACTCAGGCGAACGCTCGGGGAACAGCTCCGTCAGCTGGCGGCCGACCATCATCGAGATCATTTGGCGAATGTCCGCCCCCTTAATCGGCTGCGTACCGACGAAGGTACCGTCCCGCAGCACCGTAAATTCATCCGCGATGCGGAAAATCTCGTCCATTTTGTGCGAAATATAAATGATCGATATGCCTTTTTGCTTGACGTCCCCGATAATCTCGAACAGCTTCTCCACTTCCCGGTCGGAAATGGCCGACGTCGGTTCGTCCATGATAATGACGTCCGCATTTTGCGAAATCGCTTTTGCAATTTCGATCATCTGCCGCTCGGAAACGCTAAGCTCCTTCATCTTCGTCCTCGGATCCAGCCGGACGCCGATTCGCGCCAGACTCTCGCGGGCGTTTTCGATCAGCTTCTTTTCATCAATCCGGCCGAACTTCCGGCGGGGTTCGTTTCCGAGAAACAGATTTTCGGCGGCGGTCAGCTCCGGCACGTAGGAAAGCTCCTGATGAATCATGGCGATTCCCGCATCCATGGCGCTTCGAATGCCGGTATGCGCGATGCGCCGGCCTTTGAAAAAAATGTCCCCTTCGTATTCGGTGTACATGCCGATCAATATTTTCATCAAAGTCGATTTGCCTGCGCCGTTCTCGCCCATCAAAGCGTGAACGGTTCCTTTCTTCACCGTCAGGCTCACGCTTTTCAAGGCATGAACGCCCGGAAACGATTTCGATATATTTTTCATCTCCAGCACGTTCAAGTAATCGTCCATAATGCACCACCCTGTCGTCCATAATGGTCCGGTCATCTTGAATGCCCGGCAGCTGCGCTTCCTAAGGCGATTCTAATCGCGCATTCGTATTTTGGCATTTGAATTTCGTCCGAAGCGGATTGTTGTTTTTTCGGGTTTTGCGGTCTAACGGAAGCGGGTTTTGTTTTTTTTGGATTCGGATTTCGTTTTTTTGGGAAGTGGAGAGGGGAAGCCATGATGACCATCGCCTGTCTGTGTTAACATAGGGGGAAACGACCTTTGATCCGGAGGTGCAACCCGAATGCGAGTCTTACTCCGCTCCTTGCTGTTCATCCTGCTAGCGTTCGCATGGACGGCCTGCACGAATGCAGGCGAACCCGAGCCCGTGCCGGACGGCCGGACGCCCGCTCCGACGATGCGCCAGGAAGATGAAAGAGTCATTCGGCTCGGCTTTACGATGCTGGGCGAATTCGAATTCCCGGTCGCCATCAAGAAGGAGCTGGAGCAAGAAGTTAAAGCGCGAGGTCATATCGAATTGATTTCCTATGAAGGCAAAGCAAGCGGGGATCAGCAGATCGCGGACGTAGCCGATATGATCGACAGAAACGTGGACGTCATCATTTTGAATCCCGTGGACGCGGTCAAATCGACGGAGGCCGTCGAGCTGGCCGTCGCGGCGGGAATTCCGGTCATCGGAATCAATACGATACCGGATACGGACCTCCTGACCAGTTACGTCGGTTCGAACGACATCGAGGCCGGGGAGATCGAAATGCAATTCATGGCCGAGACGCTGGGCGGAAAAGGCGATATCGTGGTGTTGCAGGGATTGCCGGAGCAATCGTCCCAAATCGAACGCACTCGCGGCATATTCAACGTGCTGAAGGATTACCCGGACCTGCGCGTACTGGAGATGGAACCGGCCCAATGGTCCAGGGATGAGGGTTATCGGCTTATGAAAGAATGGTATGCGAAGCACGGGGACCGCATTGGCGGCGTCGTCTCGCAAAACGACGAAATGGCGCTCGGAGCGGCCGCTTATTTGCGGGATATCGGCAAGCAGGGGGACATCCCCATCGTCGGCGTTGACGCCCTGGACGACGCCCTGGAAGCGGTCAAGAATGGAGAAATGGCCGCCACCGTCTTCCAGGATGCCGTCGGGCAAGCGAAGCTTGCCGTAAACTTGGCCGAGAGCATCGCCAGGGACGGCCAGGCGGCCAAAAGCTATTTTATTCCCTACCGGCTTGTCACCCCGGAGAACGTCGATTATTTTCTGAAATAGGGGACGGCTCCGGGACATGGCTTTTCTGATATTCCCCGGGGGGCAGACCGGTCATTTTTTTGAACAACACGGTAAAATACACTTGATCCTTCACCCCGACGAGCTCCGCCACCACGGACGGACGCAGCTCATGCTCGACCAGCAGCCGCTTCGCGTTTTCGATGCGCACGTGATTCAAATATTTTTTGAACGTCCAGCCGGACTCCTTCTTGAACAATGCACTGAAATACGTCCGATTCAAATAAAACATTTGAGCCAAAGATTCCAGCGTAATGTCTTCGAAATAGTTTTTCTCGATATAGCGCCGCGCCTGCGCGATAATTTGCTTCGACTCGCCCTGGCCGCGCTTGGAAGCGGTTTCCTTGATTTGGACGGCGAGGACCGCCAGTTTGTCCGGCCATTCCGCCGCGCTACCCGGCGCCTTCAGCAGCCGGGAAAGCTCCGAGAATTGGGGCGCAAAGCCGTCCGGATCGGCGAACAGCCGCTCGACCGCTTGCTCCAGTACATTGCACAGAAGGCTGGCCGTCGCGGCGGGATGTCCGGAAGCTTCGAACAGCCCGCGAATCCAGCGGGTAATTTCTCCCGTATCCCGTTCTTCGATCGTTTCGACGAAAGCTTTCAGCCGCCTTTCCTCGGCTTCTTCCTCTCGGCTGCCGCTGCCGGCATAGCGCAACGCTCCTTCCGCTCCGCCGTCCGTCGCCGCCAGCTCGGCCGCCTTCCGGTATACGCTGCCCGCTTCCGTCAGCGAACCGAACGGCTCGCCGACGACGAGACGGGCCGTCATTTTGCCGTACGCCCGCATGTTGCTTAACAGCTTGCGAAGCTGGGGCTCCGCCGCCTTCAGCTGTTCCTCCGCATCGCCGCCGGCTTCGAGCCCGAGAAGGCATACGAATTCTCCCTCTTCCTTCTCGCGGGGAAAACAAACGACCGGACGCGCGAGCGTATCCTTGACGATATTCTCGAAAACAAAAGACAGCAGCGCGGCTTCCTGGCCGTACTGGGCTTTGGCGTCTTCGACATTGACGACCCGGGCAACGAAAAGCCCGTATTTCTCATCGTTAAGGTCGACGCCCAGATGGGCAAGCTTCTCGGCGGCGGACAAGGCCGAACGCGGCTTCAACAGCCGATTCGAAAACTGGTGCCTGAGCAGCGGCACCGCCTGATTCAGCAGCATGGCGTTGCGGATATCCCGCATGCTTCGCTCCCGTTCCTCCCGGATTTTGCCGATCGTCTGGCCCAGCACGTTTTCCAGCTGCTCCTTGTCGACCGGCTTCAGCAAATAATCGACCGCCCCGTTCTGCAACGATTGCCGCACATACTCGAAATCGGAATAGCCGCTGATTACGATCACCTTGACCTTCGGGAACTGTTCCCTCAGGATCGGAAGGAAACGGTAGCCTCCCATTCCCGGCATCCGCATATCCAGCAAGACGATATCGGGCTCGTCCCGCTTCATCTTTTCGTACGCTTCCTCCGCGTTCTCCGCCTCACCGGCCACCTCGATCGGCAGATCGGCGTTCTGCAGCTTGCCGATTAAGCTTCTCCTGACTCCGATTTCATCCTCCACAACCAGAACCCTCATGGCAAAATCCAGATACACGCCAGCCCCTCCCTTCATACGTTCCTCGGCTAAGCCGGCAGACGGATTTCCACCGTCGAACCTTCGCCCGGCACGCTCTCGATCGTAAAGCCGAGCTCGTCTCCGAATAAAATGCGCAGCCTCATGTAGACATTTTTCAGGCCGACTCTCCGCTCGCCCGCCGGTTCGTAAAATGCCGCATTCGACCGGCTCTTGAAGTGTTCAAATTCCGCCAGGTAAGCGGGATCGAAGCCGGTGCCGTTGTCGGCAATCCGGATGATCACGGCGTCTCCCTCCTTCATCGCTTCCAGCCGGATGACCGCCTGTCCGAGCTTTCGCTCCACCCCGTGCCGGACCGAGTTTTCGATCAATGGCTGCAGCGTGATTTTCAACATTTTGCAGGAGAGCGCTTGCGGATCGATATGCCGCTCGATGCGGAGCTTGTCACCGAAACGGCTTTGCAGAATGAGAAAGAAGTGATCGCAGTTTTCGATCTCCTCGCTCAATTGCACGACTTCGGACTTCAAATTGATGTTGTAACGCAGCATTTTGCTTAAGGATTGGGTAATTTCCGAAATCTCCCCGACCTCCTTCTCGTCCGCGATTCCGCTGATGACCTCCAGCGTGTTGTACAGAAAATGCGGATTGATCTGCATCATCAGAGCCTTCAGCTCGGCATCCTTCTTATGCAGCTCCATCTCGTATTGCGTCTTGACCAGCTCGTTGATCCGGTTCAGCATGGAAGCGAAGCTCCGGCTGAGCAAATGCGTCTCCAAACTCGACTCATTGACCGGTATCGTCGTCGAGAGTTGTCCCCGTTCCACCCGCTGCATCGCTTTGCTCAACTGCTTGATCGGCTTGGACACCGTCAGCGAAAGAAAAAAGGACAGCGCAAAGGCGAGCACGATCGACAGGGCGACGATAATCGCCATGACGGAGCGAATCGGATCGATGTTGCTCATAATGAGCGAGAGCGGAACCGAGCTGACAATGTAGATGTCCTTCTCCGGCAATTCCCTTGTAAACATCACTTGCCGGTGATCCGATTCCTGGATCGACCGAATGTAAGCCTCTGCCGAGTCCGTGGCGGCCCCGATTTGCCGGTTGTCGGTATGATACAGGATTTTCCCTTCCTTGGAGACGACTTGAATGCGGCTGCCCTGCCTTCGTTCGAACGGTTGAAACAGCTCGGCGAACGATTCGAGCTTATGGTCGAAGCTGATATACCCCATCTTTTTGCCGCTGTACGGATTGATGACCGCCTTGGAAGCGGTCAGACTGATGACGCCCTTCCGGTCGATGGCATGGACGTCGAAGAGGAGCCGGTCGCCGGCGTTAGACCGCATCGCCGTTTGCCATTCCCGTTCCTCTTCCGTATTGTAGGCGAAAATTTCATACGTCTCCTTGTCGAATGCGCTGCTGATGAATTGGCCGCCGGCGGAATATACCCGAATGCTTAAAAACCGGCTGCTCGCCTCAAAAGTGCTGAACAAATATTTGTTGATTTCCATGATGCTTTCCACGGCAGAGGTATCGAAAAAATTGGACTTGTCGTTCAACCGGATGTTGCCGTTGACCATATGCGTAGCAAATCGGTCGGCTTCGATCTCCATTTGGCCGAAATACTGCTCGACGTTACGGGCGATCTCATCCATCAATTGCTCGTTGCCGCCCTTGACCTCTTCCAGCATCGAATCGGACGCGATATGGTAGGTCAAATATCCGACAAGCAAGATCGAAACCAACTGGATGGCCAGAAAGGCAATGAAAAGTTGAAACTGAATGCTTTTCCTCTTGAAAAGATGGACCGGAACGCCGCGCAACGTCATCGTCCCCCTCTCGGATAAGGTCTTCCGCGCGCCCCGGAACTTTCGATTACAACTTCGGCTTTTGCGGCCGGCATCCCTTTTATATTTTTTCGGGAAAGCGTTTAAGTTTTTTCGAATCGTCGGAAGCTTCCGTGCTGCTATATTTTATTGTAAACTATTTCGTTGGACGATTGGCTGGAACATTTTTTGGGAAACGGGGTACGGATGGTGCACAAACCGAAGAGAGGGACGTGTCTTGAACAAAGCCACTCGTACTACGGGGAAATTGTTGATCGAATGGACGATTTAGCTCGCCTATGGTCGCTTTCTTGCATGGACGCGGTTCTTCGAAAGACGAACCCCCTCTTTCGGTCTTAGCCAGAAAAATTATCCTAAAATTAGGGTATTATAGCTGTCAATCGTGGCCTTCGGGCTGCAAATGAATACAGTCAATCAGCCGATCTCCACTGGTCTGATAAACCGCCCTATTTCGGATTGGGGCAGGTTCTTCGTCATAAAGTCCTTCTCTTTAGCCTCGATTCTTTAATTCCATCTCCATCTGCCTGCACTCCTTATGTCTTGGATAGGGATTATAATACATCGTTACGACTACTCGGTAACTAGCACAGAACGCCAATCCTCTTGCGCGACACGCCAATCTTGGCGGGAGTTTCCCCTGTCCATGAGCGAAACGCGCGATAAAACGAATCCATTAGCCGGATTTAAGGTCGGTCGGATGAAAGATGCAACCCCTGCTTCTGTTACAGACCATAGCTGCGCCACGCTGCTTTTCGACCAACGGCGTCAGCATGAAAGAGGCGCAAAAGCGGGTAATGTCACAGTGATTATTTCACCACAGCAAATATTAAATTCGCACTTGGAGTACAGCTCCAAAGCTACATCAGCAAATACAATAAATGCAGTCATAAAAACATAAAAAAAAAGCTCATTAGAGATTCTCTAATGAACTATCTTGAATTTGATTTGGTGCTGGTGAAGGGACTTGAACCCCCACTCCGTCGCCGGAAGCGGATTTTGAGTCCGCCGCGTCTGCCATTCCGCCACACCAGCATATTGAGTTGTAAAGAAAGTGGCGTGCCCTAAGAGATTCGAACTCCTGACCTTTTGATTCGTAGTCAAAC
>CALAWP010000089.1 GCA_937895345.1 uncultured Paenibacillus sp.
ATTATGGGGAAATTTCAAATGCCGTTATTGGGGATTTTACCACTGCCGTTCACATAGTGAATGCAGGCCGCAAAAATGTTAATGACTTACTGGAGTAATTATCCACAACGATAGTACATTTACTAATTGCTGCTTACGGAAACTTTTATATTTATACTTCTGAATACGCAAACTTCTCGCCGCCTTAATGCCTAGCAAGCCTCCGCCAACTTCGGCGTGCCTTCTTCGGCTAACTTCGGTGCGCCTCCTTCGGCCAACATCGACGTGCCTTCTTTGGCCTAACTTCGATCGACGTGCCTTCTTTGGCCTAACTTCGGCTTGCCCTTCTTCGGCCAACTTCGGCAAGTTTCGGCCGATCTCTTGTACGTCTTGGATGCACTTTGCTTCATCTCGACTCACACTATGGGATGGTTGGAGTATAGCTGCATATTTTGCCGCCGTCTAGTAGACTATATGACAACGTTTGTTCTTCGTGCTCGGCTGCCGGCCGGGTTGCCGGCATTTCCTGTTCAGATGGGATAGTGGTAGCAGGGAACTCAGAGTAGATTAATACCCGGTAGGGAAGACGCATTTCGTTTCCTGAGCTAAGGGGATAGTGAGGACAAGCGTCAAAAACTAGACCTGACGGGTAAGCTAGCACGCTTACTCGTCAGGTCTAATTGCCAATTCATGAGGTCGTTGGGTGATGATCGATGGTTATCCGTCAAACGCACCGTTAGAGGTGAACGAATCAGTCCAGGCAGAAGGGCCGCAAGCCAAGCGGGAGCGGAGCCGGACGGGCGCAGGTGCTGCTCAGCGAATAATGGCGTCCTTGCTCCGAGGCATCATGGAAGCCGTGCATCGCTTCCAGCACATGATAAGCCAGCTCGCCGCTGGCGCGATGCGCTCTGCCTGTCATGATCGCTTTGGCCATGTCGGCGGCGCCAACGCCGCGGGCATTTTCGGAATAGCCGTGAGTGAGCGGTATGCTCGACCATTCCTTGGCTCCGGCCCGCCAGACGCGGATTTCTCCGCCGAAGTTGTTCGGATCGGGCACCAGCAACGTGCCTCCGCTGCCGTATACTTCGATGCGGGGGAGTACCGATCCGCCCTTCACGTCAAAGCTCGTCAGCAAAGTGCCGATGGCGCCCGAGGCGAAATCGATAACTCCCGCGATATGGGTCGGCACCTCCACCTTGATGATCTGGCCTTGTTTCGGCTGACTCGCGATCACTCTTTCCGGATAGGAAATGCGAGCCGACCCCGTTACCCTGGTCATCGGGCCCAGCATGGCGACTAGCGCCGTCAAATAATACGGCCCCATATCGAACATCGGGCCGCCGCCCTTCTGGTAATAAAACTCCGGAGCCGGATGCCAGCTTTCATGCCCGCCCCCGACCATAAAAGCCGTCGCTCCGATCGGCGTGCCGATCCAGCCGTCTTCGATCAGCTTGATGCAAGTTTGCAAGCCGCCGCCGAGAAACGTGTCCGGGGCGCTGCCGACACGCAATCCTTTGCGGGCAGCCAGCGCCAGCACCTCTGCCGCTTCCTCGCGGGTAACGGCAAAAGGCTTTTCCACATAAACATGCTTGTCCGCTTCCAACGCTTGCAAATTAACCGGCGCGTGAGCCTGCGGAATCGTCAAATTGATGATCATCTCGACGCTGTCGTCCGCGAGCAGTTCTTCCACCGTGCAGCCGCGAATGCCGTGCTGCTCCGCCTTGGCGCGGGCTCTGTCCGCATCGAGATCAGCGCAGGCGACCACTTCCATCGCGTCGAACTTGCTGCCGTTTTCCAAATAAATGCCGCTAATATTGCCTGTGCCGATAATGCCCGCTTTCAGTTTGGCCATAGTCTCCCATCCCTTTTGTCCATATCGCTATTGCCTAACAAAGTTACAGCTGGTTGTCCTGCATGCCCGTATAGGCCGCTTCCAACCCTGCGGCGCCGCTCAAACGAACCGCCTCCGCCTTGCCTTCCGCGCACCAGTTGAAGCCTCTCCTCATCAGTTCCATGACGACCGGAATTTCCATAATGTTGGCCTGATGGCCGAGCGCATTGTAATAAACGCGGCCGAGTCCCCAGCGCTTGGTCCAGATGACCGGCATATCGACCGCCTTGTTCAAGGAGTGCGGCCCCGGCACGGTCGGGAAACGCGTCGTCGCCAGCACCTCTACAGCCGGATCGACATGCAAATAATATTGCTCCGTGCTGACCTCGAAATCTTCGATGCCGGCCGTCAAGGAGCTCGACGAGTTGCAAATATTGATGGTATACTTTACGCCGTCATTGCCGGGATGAGCCACCCATTGGCCGCCCGTCATAAACTGCCAGTCCACGTTCTCGCGAAACGCGTCGCACATGCCTCCATGGCTGCCCGCAAGACCGACGCCGCTCTGGACCGCCGCCGAGACGTTGTCCACCAGCTTTTGATCGATCCGTCCCATCGTCCATAACGGAACGATCAAATCCAGCTCCTTCAGCTTCTCCGCATCGGCGAACGCCTCCAGCGTATCGGACACTTCCACGCCGAAGCCTTCCTCCTCCAATTGTTTGCGGAAGATCGCGGCGACCTCCTCCGGCTGATGGCCAAGCCAGCCTCCCCATACGATCAAGGCTTTTTTCATCTGATTGCGCCCCTTTATTAGTTGTAGTTAACATTTGGCAAATTAACCGGCCTACAGCTCGGACAGGTCTACCCACCTGCGTTCCGCAATCGACAGATCGACCGCCTCGAGCACTTCCTGACACTTCACCCCGTCGACGAAATTCGGCACCGGCTGGCGGTCTTCCTCCATCGCCCGCATCAGCTCATGCACTTCGTGCGTGAACGTGTGCTCGTAGCCGATCGTATGGCCCGGCGGCCACCAGGCGTCCATGTATGCATGGGCCGGATCGGTCGCCAGGACGCGCCTGAAGCCCTGCACATCTTCCGCGTCGTCCGTAAAGAAAACTTGAAGCTCGTTCATCCGCTCGAAATCGAATTTGATGCTGCCGTTACTGCCGTTAATTTCAAATGCGTTCGTGCAGCGGTGGCCGGCGGCAAAGCGGGTCGCTTCGAAGCTGCCCAGCGCTCCCCCGGCAAAGCGGGCCATAAAGAGGGTGGCGTCGTCCACCGTGACGTCGCCCATCTCGGCGCTTGCGCCGCCTTTAGCGCTTAGCCCCGTCATGGCGGATGCAATCGGGCGCCGCTTGACGAACGTCTCGCTCATGCCGATCACTTCCTTGAATTCGCCGACCAGGAACCTTGCCAAGTCGATAATGTGGGCGCCCAAGTCGCCGTGCGAACCGGAGCCCGCAATATCCTTCTGCAGCCGCCAGACGAGCGGGAACGACGGATCGATAATCCAGTCCTGCAGGAACACCGCCCTGAAATGATAAATTTGTCCGATGCGCCCTTCCTCCACCAGCTTCTTGGCCAGTTGGACGGCCGGAGCAAAACGGTAGTTGAAGCCGACCATATGCTTGATGCCGGCTTGCTCCGCCGCCGCCAGCATTTCCCGGGAATCGGCGAGCGTCAAAGCAAGCGGCTTCTCGCAAAAAAGATGCTTGCCCGCCTCGGCCGCCGCGAGCGCGATAGCCTTATGCGCGTCGCTCGGAGCGTTGATGTCGATCAAATCGATATCGTCGCGCTTCACAAGCTCCCGCCAATCCGTGACGGCGCTCTCCCAGCCGAATTGCGCCCTTGCTTGTTCCAGCGCCGCCGGATCGCGGCCGCAAATCGCCTTCATTTCCGGTCTGAGCGAGTCCGGGAAAAACATCGGCAACGCGCGGTAAGCGTTGCTGTGCGCCTTGCCCATAAACTTGTAGCCCACCATGCCAACTTTTACGCTCTTCATGCTCTCATTCCGCCTTTCGCGTATTTTTATGGTCAAGTGCTTGACCGGCATACGAGCTTGACCGGCAGCAGCCATTCCAGCTCAAGGTCCGCATCGCCGCGCCGTGCGCCGTCCCGGTCCAGCAGTCTTTCTGCCGCCAGCTTGCCCATTTCATAAAAGGGTACCGCCACCGTCGTCAGCTGCGGACTGATCAGCCGGGAAGCGTCGGAATCGTCGTAACCGGCGATGACGTAATCCGCGCCCGCTTCCAGACCCTGCTCCTTCAGCCCTTGCATAAGGCCGATCGCCATCCTGTCGTTGGCGGCGAATACCGCATCCGCCTCTCCGCCGCGAATCGCCGCCGCGACGGACGGCGCCAGGCTGTAACCGCTCTTGCGGCTGTAGTTCCCCTCAAACAGCCACTCGCGGCGAACGGCGATTCCGGCATCCGCCATCGCCTTCTTGTATCCCTCGTATCGGTCCCGGCTGTTCGAGAAGGAGGACGGTCCGTTTACAAACGCAATGCTTCGTCTGCCCCTCTCGAGCAAATGCGTGACCGCCATCGCGCTGCCCGCCGCATGGTCGGCGTCCACCGTCATAAATCCGGCGCCGTCAAACCGCTGATTGACCAGGCAGAACGGAAACCCTTCGCGTTTCAGTTCGTCCAGCGCTTCTCTCTCTCCCGGCTCCTCGCGCGACCCGAGCACGATGCATGCATCGATCTTTTGCGTGCGGAACAGCCGCGCATAATCCCGCTCTTCGTCCGGCTGCCGAAAAATCAACAGCAGATCGTAGCCGCATCGGTTGGCCGTTTCGCCGATCCCGCTCAAAATCTCGGAAAAATAATAGGTCGAGAACAGATGCACCTTGGGCACGAACGGCAATATAACGCCGACATTGCCGCTCTTGCGCAGCGCCAGCCGCCTCGCGTTCGCGTTTGGCACGTAGCCGAGCTCTGACGCGGCCTGCAACACCTTCTTGCGCGTCTCTTCCTTGATCGGGCCGACGTTGTTCAACACTCTGGAGACGGTCGCTTCCGATACGCCGGCGAGTTTCGCGACTTCTTTTCTTCTGATGGAGAAACCTCCTTTCGTTCAAAAATCGACGTTATGCAATCTCTCGAATGGTTATGAAAACGTTATAATGTACACGCGTACATTATGTCACGCAGCCGCGTTGATGTCAATCCTCCTTTCCGACGAAAAAATAAAGACCGGGAATCTTGTTCCCGGTCTTTCAACCTATTCGGTGCGTGCGGCGATTTGCTATATACACGTTACCTGGCCGTCCGCTTCGTCAGCTCGGCGATCCATTTCATGACCGTTTCGATGCCTCCGCTTTGCGCCTGACGGCCCATGTTCCGACGGTAGTCCTCCCGGTTGGCGTACAGCCTGACCGCTTGCTCCGCCAGCGAAGCTGAGGTCATCTGCTGCTCTTGAAGCACCTCGCAATACCCCGATTTGCGGAACGATTCGGCGTTCAGCAGCTGATCGCCCCTGGACTGGCCTTTGGGCAGCGGAATTAGCAGCATCGGCTTGCCTAAAGCCAAAAATTCGAATATCGCGTTGGAGCCCGCTCGCGAAACGACCGTCTCCGTCATGGCGAGCAGATGGGGCAGCTCCTCGTTCACGTATTCAAACTGCTTGTAGCCGGGAGCTTCGAGCGAGCGATCCAGCCCGTTTTTGCCGCACAAATGGACGATTTGAAAATGTTTGGACAGCTCGGGCAGCGCCGCCCGCACCGTTTCGTTAATTTTTTTGGCGCCCAGGCTTCCGCCCATGACCATAAGTACCGGCTTGCTCCGGTCGAAGCCGCATATTGCCCGTCCCTTTTGCGCGCTGCCCTGCAGCAGCTCGGGACGGACGATCGGCCCGATGTGGCGAAACTTGCCGTTGCGGACGCCTTCGGCCGTTTCCGGAAAAGTCGTGCATACGCCCGACGCAAACGGAATCGAAATCCGATTCGCCAATCCCGGCGTCAGGTCGGATTCGTGTATCAAGACGGGAATCCGGTTCAGCCACGCCCCGAGCACGACGGGAACGGAGACGAACCCCCCCTTCGAAAAGACGATGTCCGGCTTGATCCGGCGAATGATCCGGTATGCCTGGCCGACGCCTTGTATCACTTTGAAAGGATCCTTTACGTTCTGCCAGGATAAATATCTGCGCAGCTTGCCCGTCGCGATCGCGTGATAACGGACGTCCCTCATCCCTTCGGTCAGCTGCCTTTCAATGCCGGCTTCCGAGCCTATGTAATCGACCGACCAGCCCTCTTGCAAATATCGCGGGATTAGCGCCAAATTGACCATGACGTGTCCCGCCGAGCCGCCGCCCGTAAACAATATCTTTTTCATGCCGTCTACCACCCATCCATGCGTTCATCCTCATTATTATACGACGCGGCGGCGAAAATAGCACTTGCGGATAATGAAGAGTTCGAAACGCATGAACCGGACAAGAACGGCAAGACGCTTCCGTCTCGCCGAAACGAGAAAGAAGCGTCTGCAAGCATCGTTATGGATGATTCTTGATTAGAACGAATATGTCGGGGAGCCGCGCCTTGTTTAAGCGGCTTCCGGCGTTTCGGCCGATTCTTCGGTTTCGGCCGTTTCTTCCGATTCGGCCGCATCAGCCGAATCGTTAGCTTCGCTCTCTTGAGACGCAGCCGCTTCTTCCGAAGCTTCGGCCGCTTGCTGCTGCATGATGGCGGCAACGATGGAATCGGTCGGCGTCAGAAGCAAGGCATACAGAATGGCTGCCTCTTCTTGACGATTAAGCGATTTGCGGGACAAATAATCGACCGTCCCGTCTTCCGAAACGATGACTTCCGGCCCATGAATGCCGAGGACGGCCAGCATTTGCACGGCTGGCTTAGCCCATTCCGCCGTCCCCTCCGCCAGCTTGACGTTCTCGAACAGCTCGGCCGGATATTGTGCCTGATAAGCTCTCCATACGATAACGGCAGCTTCCTGGCGCGTAATGACGCGGTCCGGCTCAAACTTGGCCGCGCTTGTTCCGTTGACCAATCCGAGCGTATGGGCGATCATGACATAATAAGCGGCATCGTGCCCTTTCAAATCTTCGAATGCCGTCTCGACAGCCGCGTTCTCCGGCTGCTTGACGCCGCTTACGAGCATCAGATGCTTGACGTACTCTCCGCGCGTTACCGCTTGCTCCGGCAGAAAACGGGCGGAGGCGTCATTCTCGTAATAACCGAGCGACTGAAGCGCATGGATCGCTTTGGCGTACGGATGGTCTTCGGCAATATCCGCGAAGCCGGCCGCGACAGCCCCTTTCTTATGATACCCGAGCGGATTCAAATAAGGCTCTTTCATGTATACGGCATTGCCTTGCGCATCCAATTGGAAAGCGGTAAATTGGCCGGTCAGGCTGTCGACGAACAGGTTGTCGTCCACTTGCTTCAAGGCGCGCTGGCCCAAAAAAGCGTCCGTGACAACCAGATCGCCTTCGGCGCCGTTGCCCAGCTCGGATACGATGGAGCTGACGCGCAAATCCGCATAAATGCCGTTGAACTTGGTCAACTGCTCCGCATCCGGCTCATAAGGCGCAAGCTCGGCCGGCGCTCCGTATTGCGGGAAAAACGTAGAAATAAATGCGGGATAAAACAGGTTGCGCAAAGCGCCGACCTTATTGTAAATAAGGAACACGCCCGTGTTTTGCTCCGGAACAAGGAACATATAAGAGCTGGTGCCGATCATGTCCCCGGCTTTCGTAATAATGTGGTCGCTGCTTCCGGCTCCGGGCAGCTGGAACGGTGCCTCAAAGCCGTAAGTCGTATTCGGCAGCAGCGGATGAATGGACGAGCGGTATTCCGACATCTCGCCGACCGTATCCACCGACAAAATCCGGCTGTCGCCGGCCGCTCCGCCGTTCAGGAACGCGATCATAAACTTGCCGATATCCTCGGCGGTCGACAACATGCCGCCTTCCGGCATGACGGTCGGCACCACGTTGTACATGTCCATCGGCTGATTGGCGACGTCGTATTCGACAGCCAGCTTGTCCTTCAGCTTGTTCAGCTCATAGCTGCTGTTGTCCATGCCAAGCGGCGAGAACACGTTCTGCTGCATGTACTCTTCGAATGGCAAGCCGCTTACGTTTTGCACGATCAAGCCGAGCAGCAAATAAGCCATGTTATCGTACATGTAAGAGGTTCCGGGCTCCCGGGTGACGGCCGGCAGGTTGGCCTTTGCAAAATCTTCGATTTCCACAATCGTGTCGAAATCGTAATTGACGACTTCCGATTGGGCGTCGCCCTTCTCGAATCCCGTCGTATGAGTGAGCAAGTGCTCGACCGTTACAGGCGTTTGGAATGGATTGCTGATCTGCAGCCCGCCAATATGCTTGCGGATGTCGTCCTTCAATCCAAGCTTGCCTTGCTCGATTAACTGCATCGCGGCGACGGCGGTAAACGTCTTGGAGACCGAAGCGACGCGGAATACGGTCTCCTCCGGATCGACCTCCGTCTTGCCGCTCGCGTCCGCGTAGCCGTAGCCCTTCTGTGCGATCACTTCGCCGTCCTTGACGATAATGACAGAAGCGCCTACGTAATGGGGCTTGGCCGCCTCCGATTGAAAAAATTGATCCAGGAACGCTTCGGCGTTGGCCGCGTCCAGCTTCTTCGGCTGCTGGGGTGCCGCTCCGGAGCCATCCGCAAACGCGGCCGGCGCCAGCAGGCTGAAGGACAGCGCCGCCGCCGTCAAAGTCGTTAATAACTTTTTCGGTCCGGATAATGTCAATCTCTTCTTCAAGTTGTACCCTCTCCAATCTATAATATCGATACCTTAATAGATACGTTCAGAATTTTGCTAGGTTCCAAAGATTGGATTGAAATTTCACACAAAAAACCCCCAGCTCCCGTCGCATCGGAATTGGAGGTTTTACGCTTGAGAATGTTGCATGAGACGTACTGAGAAGTCAATTGACGGTTAAGGAGCCGTCTCCAAAAACTTCGACGTCGGGTTCTTTTCGATTGCGGTCCGCATCGCATATTCGTTCTCGAACAAGGCGACGTAGTTGTCCTTCTTATCCTTGACGAGGGTCGAGTTGATGCGGAATTTGCCCGGGTCGATCTTCTCGTCCACGATCCAGCGGGCGAACTGGAACGGCATCCGATGCAGCATGACGTCTACGCCGTATTCGGCGCGCATGCGATGCTCGAACACTTCGAACTGCAGCTGGCCGACGACGCCGAGAATTATCTCGTCGAAGCCGCTTGTCGTATAAAACACCTGGATGGTGCCTTCTTCCGTCAGCTGATCGATTCCCTTTTGATATTGCTTATGCTTCAAGGCGTTCTTGACCGTCACCTTCGCGAATATTTCCGGCGAGAACGTCGGCAGCTCGTCGAACACGACGTCGGTGCCTTCCGACAGCGAGTCTCCGATCCGGAAGATGCCGGGATCGAACAGGCCGATAATATCGCCGGGATACGCGACGTCGACGATATCGCGGTCCTGCGCCAGAAATTGCTGCGGCTGGGACAGCTTGATCACCTTTTTGTTGCGCACATGCCGGACGCTCATGCCGCGTTCGAACCGGCCGGAGCAAATACGCAAAAAGGCGATGCGGTCGCGGTGGGCCGGATTCATGTTCGCTTGAATTTTGAACACGTAACCGCTGAATTTCTCGTTTGTCGGCTCCACCGGTCCGTCCGTGCTGACGCGGGGAGCCGGCTTCGGCGCCAGCTGCAGGAAGTTTTCCAGAAACGTCTGCACGCCGAAATTATTGACGGCGCTGCCGAAGAAGATCGGCGTCAATTCGCCCGCCTGCACCTTCTCGTAATCGAACGGATCCCCCGCCACGTCCAGCAGCTCCAGATCGGAGATCAGCTGTTCGGTCAAATAATCGCCGGCCATTTCGCGAATAATCGGGTCGTTGTAGTCGCCGACGGGTTTAACTTCGATCGTCGAATGATCGTTGCCCTGAAACAGCTCCACCTGGTTCTTCATCCGGTCGTATACGCCACACAGCTCCCGGCCCATGCCGATCGGCCAGTTCATCGGCACGGAACGGATGCCGAGCACCTGCTCCAGCTCTTCCATCAGGTCGAACGGGCTCTTGCCCTCGCGGTCGAGCTTGTTGATGAACGTGAAGATCGGAATGCCGCGCTTGCGGCATACCTGAAACAGCTTGATCGTCTGCGCCTCGACGCCCTTCGCCACGTCGATGAGCATGACCGCGCTGTCCGCGGCCGTCAGCGTCCGGTACGTGTCCTCGCTGAAGTCCTGGTGGCCCGGCGTATCCAAAATGTTGACGCGATGGCCCAAATAATCGAACTGCATCACGGACGACGTGACGGAGATGCCCCGCTGCTTCTCGATTTCCATCCAGTCGGACGTGGCGTGCCGGCTGGCCTTGCGCGCTTTGACGGACCCTGCAAGGCGAATAGCTCCTCCAAATAGGAGGAGCTTCTCGGTGAGGGTCGTTTTGCCGGCGTCAGGGTGGGAAATGATCGCGAACGTGCGCCGTTTGTCCACTTCCTGCTTGATTTCGTCTTTTATTGTCTGGCTCATACTTGCCTTCCCTTCACATCGCTTGCTTGCGGCATCCATTATTTGCTGTTGGATACCCAAATAACGTTGTCTTCCTCTTGGCCGTTCACCGGCCACCAATGGAAGCCGTCGTCCGCCAGCAGCTTGCTTGCGGATTCCGGTCCCCAGCTGCCCGCCGGGTAAAATTCGAGGTCGGATTTGTCCTCGCGCCATGCCTTGGCAATCCGATCCACGAACTCCCAGGCGTGGGACACTTCGTCCCAGCGCGTGAAATAGGTGGAATCGCCGCGCGCCGCGTCGAAAATAAGCCGTTCGTATGCTTCCGGCGTATTGATGCCGATCATGCAGCTTTGGCAAAATTCCATCGATACCGGCTGCACTTCGTTGTCGGAGCCGGGCTTCTTGGCGTTGATCTTAATGTAGATGCCTTCCATCGGATTGACGCGAATAACGAGCAGATTCGGAGCCAAATCGTGACGCTGCGCGAACAGCACGTTGTTCGGCATCGATTTGAACTCGACGACCACCTCGGTCGTCTTCACGGGAAGACGCTTGCCGGTGCGAATGTAGAACGGAACTCCGGCCCAACGGAAGTTGTCGACAAATACTTTGGCCGCAAAATACGTTTCCGTCGTCGAATCCTCGCTCACGGAATCTTCCTGCCGGTAGCCCGGCAGCGCTTTGCCGCCGATCGAGCCTTCCGTATACTGGCCGCGCACGACATGCTTGCGCACGTCGTCGCTGGATGCGTATCCGCGCAAGGAACGCAGCACTTTGACCTTCTCGTCGCGAATGTCCTCGCCGTGCAATCGGCTTGGCGGCTCCATCGCGATCATCGTCAGCATCTGCAGCATATGGTTCTGGCCCATGTCGCGCAGAGCGCCGGATTTGTCGTAATAGCCGCCGCGATCCTCTACGCCGACCGTTTCCGACAATGTAATTTGCACGTTGGCAATATGGTTGTTGTTCCACAGCGGCTCAAAAAAAGCGTTGGCGAAACGGATGACTTCAATATTTTGCACCATTTCCTTGCCAAGATAGTGGTCGATGCGGAAAATTTCCTCTTCCTTGAACACCTGGTTCAGCTGCTGGTTCAGCTCTTGAGCGGACGGCAAGTCGTAGCCGAACGGCTTCTCGATAACGAGCCGATGCCAGCCCTTCGATTCGAGCATGCCGCCGTCGCGCAGGTTGAACGACACCGGTCCGAACAGGGACGGCGCAAGCGCCAGGTAGAACAGCCGGTTGCCCGGGATGTCGAATTTTTGTTCCAGCTGCACCGACAACGCGTCCAGTTCGCGGAAGCCATCCACGTTGTTGATATCGAGCGACATATAAACGAAATGCTCGGCAAAGCGGCTCCACAGCTCTTGATCGTCCGCCTTGTACCGGCAAAACTCTTGAATCGATTCAAAAAGATCGGAGCGGAACTCGTCGTTCGTCCGGGGACGGCGGGCCAAGCCGACTACGGCGAAATTTTCGGACAGCTTGCCTTCTTTATATAAACTGAACAATGCCGGGAACAGCTTGCGGCGGGCCAAATCGCCGGTGGCCCCGAACAGGTAATAAACGGCGCCTTCCGCAGCAGCGGATTCTAATGTTTGGTTGTAGCTCATTTGCCTCATTCTTTCTATCGTATTTTGGGACTGCATAAGCGTTTATAAATTCCGAAGCCTGGAAAGACCGTGCGGCTGCCGGTGTCGAACGCGCCGCATAAAGCCTTCATTTCATACGGTTACATGATATGTAGTGTAGCATATTCATCCTGAATTCGCCATTAAACGAGTCATAAAAATTACTGATAAAGAACGCAAGTTCTTCTAATCGGACGATGTCGTCGCAGCGAAGTCCCCCGACAGGAGCGGAACGCCGACCGTAAGCTCCGCTTGCCCTTCGCGCTCCGTATGGAGATGGGAAGCGATCTGAAGATTGGCGGTTCTCGTCGAATCCAGCGGCTGCGAGCTTTGCAGCAAATCGCTGGCCAAGGTGACGCTCACCGTTCCGTTCTCATCGTACCGCTCCAGCACCCGGCCGAGCGACAGCCGTTCCAATTGAGCCGCCGCCGACGGCTCCGCATAACCGCGGGCTTTAATGCCCGCCTTGAAGGAAGGCGCCGTCTCCCCGATTCGCGAGGAGACGAGCTTGGCCGTCTCTTCCGCCTCCTTCAGCGTCGTGCCCGAGTTCGCTTTGATCGTCAGCAGGGCGAACATGCCGGTGCCGGTGCTGTATTCCTCCGCCGCATGAACCGACAATACCGCGTCCCCGCCCGGCCATTCGGAAGAGGCGCTTTTGCCGTCATTCGTCACCAGCTTGTCCAGCGGCCCGCCCTTCGCGTCCCGCAGCAGCAAGCCGGCCGCCTCATCCATCGCTTCGCCCGCATGGCCGGACGAGGTCCAATCCCACCGAATCGTCCACTCCGCTTGCTCCGAGCCGCCTTCCATCACTTGCCCGCACCAGGTCCAAAGGCGCTCCAAATCGTGAAGAAGCGCCGCCGGCCGGCCGGCTTTCCGTTCCCCCTGCGCTTGCAGCACGGCCGCCGCCGCAAGCACGACAAGCAGCAGGGAGACGGCAAGGATCGCGGCGCGGTTCCGGCCGCCTTTCCGGTTTCCGGGGCCCCCGGGCCGCATGCCCGGACGCTTCGCGCCGGACGTCCGCTCCTTGCTCCCCAGCTGAAGCATCGAATTTTTCGGCACATACATGCTGCATCCCTCCCGAACGATTCGTCGATTCACGATAAAATATAAGCTCCTGCGGATTCGTACCTAATCCCACTCGCCTGAATACAATGGGTGCAAGCACAATTCGTTGTTCATCCCATAAAGCGAGGTGTTATATGAGGCATGGAACAAATCTATCCGTTAAGGGAAGACGTCATTCGCCGATATTGCGGGTATCCCGTCTGCGCGATCATGCGCGACGGAAGCCGTCTCGTCGGAATATTAAGCGCCTGCCGCAACGGGGAAGTCATCCTCGGGGAAGATCCGGCAAACGAATCGAAGGCGGCTGCGGCTGCGAATCGCAAGACCGGACAGACGTTAAAACGAACGAAAAGATCGGCCTCCGGCAAGCGAACCGCCCAGTCGGCCGGAGCGGCCGATAGCGGCGCCAAACCGGAAAACGCCTCCGCCGTACCCGTTAAGGAGCCTTTCCCTAATTATTACGCTCCTTGGCGCCATTATCCTGCTTCCCCGCGAGGAAATGGGCCGTTCGGCCAATCCGCGTCGCTGAAGCTGGGCGAAATCGTATTTTTGCTTTTGGCCGTCTGAAGCGCCTTTCTGCGACAAGGACCGGGGCGGTTCGACGGCTGCCGCTTCCGGTCGTCAAATGTCCGGGCAGGCTGTCCCTCTTCTTTCGCCAACCTTTTTGCTTCCGTTCGTGTATGCTGAATGTACGCTATAACGAACACTCATAATCGAGAGGAGAATCTTCTTGTCCGGATATATTCGATCGATCCGCAGCATCGAGCCTGTCGCCCGGTATGCAGCGCCGGCCCGCCTGGACCGTTACGCCCTTTATCCGCGCGGCAGCATGCCGGTGACGGGGGAAAGAGAAACCGATTGGGAACGGCAATACAAACTGGCGGCGGGGAGCGCCGGCGAATGGCTGGCGTTCGCCCGCCGCTCGCAAGCCGAACTGGACCGCATTGGGGCGAGTATGAGCAGAGCGCTCCGCATTGGCGCGGACGCAACGTCCTGGGACGAGGAGGCGAGCCGGCTGACCCGGCTGCTGAACGAAACGGAGGAAACGTTCCGCAGGCTGGAAGCGTATCTCAGGCCGGAGGTTTGGGCGGCGATCGATCTGGCGCTGCGGCATCCCGGAGCGGAAGCGATAGGTCTTTATCGGCAGGACGGGGCGTATTTCGGGTTGAATGCGGGCGAGGAAAGCGGGGGACGGCTCGGGCAGGACGGCAAGGAGCGTTGGAGGCGGCTCCTGCTTGGAGCGGACGGCTTGCTTCACGGGCTGAAGCGCGCGCTGGACTACGCCGAGCAGCGCAAAGCCGTCGATTTGCTCAAGCTTCCTTTCCCTTCGGGTTATCCGTACGCGCTGTATTACGGCGCGATGTATACGTATTGGCCTATGCCCGTCAGAGGGGTCGTCTTAAATCGCTATTATTGACGTTCGTGGAATCCCGGCAGCAGCAGCACGTCGATCCGCTCTCCCGCCGCCGCACCCCTCGATCCGGAAGGAATGACGGCGAGGCCGTCGGCCTCCGCGATCGACGCCATCATGCTGGATTTGGCAAACGCAAGCGGATCGGCGGCGATCAAGCCGTCTTCGTCCTGATGCAGCCGGCAGCGAATGAATCTCCGGTGAGGGCTGCCCTTGCCGATATCCGAGACGAGACGAGCCTTCACCAGCTTCGGCAGCGGCCGGGCAGCGCCCTGCAGCCGAAGGAGAGCCGGGCGGGCAAACAGTTCGAAGCCGACAAAGCAGGCTCCGGGATTGCCCGACAGCGACAGCAGCAGCTTCCCTCCGACAACGGCGGCGGAAGTCGGGCTGCCCGGACGCATGGCCACCCGGTTGAACAGGACATGCGACGGCCGGCCAAGCTCCTCTTCTCCATTCGGGAAATAACGGTCCAAATGCCGCAGCAAATAGGCGATCGCGTCGTAATCGCCTACGGAGACGCCGCCGGTCGTTACGATAAGATCGGCGTCCCGAACGGCGCCGGCGATGGCGGCCGCGACGGCGCCGGGCTCGTCCGGCAGCGAGCCGCGAAGCGCCGCCTCGGCGCCGCACTGCTCCGCCAGCGCCGCGATCATGCAGCTGTTGCTGTCGCGGATTCGTCCCGGCTCGAGCGGCGCCCCGACCGGCAGCAGCTCGCCGCCGGTCGCAAAAACGGCGACGCGCGGACGCCGATAGACGGGCACCTCGGCGTAGCCGAAGGCGCCGAGCAGCGCGATATGGCCCGGCCGGATGAACGTGCCGGGCTCCGCCAGCGGGCTCCCCAGGCGAAATTCCTCGCCTTGGGGAGCCACGTTCTGGCCGGGCCGGGCGGCGGCTTTGATCCGCACCGCCGCCTCTCCGCCGGCCAGAGAAGCCTCTGCGGTCTGCTCCAGCATAACGACCGCATCGGCCCCTTCGGGCAGCGCCGCGCCCGTCATAATGCGCACGGCGCCGCCCGGCTCCACGGCCGCGCGGGCGAGTCCGCCCGCCGCGACCGCATCCAGGACGCGAAGCGTCGCCGGAGCGTCCGGCGACGCCAGCGCCGTATCCGCCGCGCGCACGGCATAGCCGTCCAGCCCCGAGCGCGCGAAGGGCGGCCAGTCGCTGGTCGCCGCAAGCGGCAGCGCCAGCCGCCGGCCGCCGGCTTCGGCGAGCGGCACAAGCTCGCTCGCCGTCCCCGCTTCCGCAGCGGCAATGACCCGCCGCTGCGCCTCCTCCACCTGGACGATCGGCCGGTTGAACCGTCCCCCGTCATAACCCGCACTCCACATGCGCTCTCCTCCGTTCCGTTCCATTCCCGCTCCCCGAGATCATTTAGATGTTTATCATTGTATCATAGAGCCCGACCCGGCGCTCGCCGATGTTTCGCCCAAGGGCCCTTCCCTTAGACCCGGCGGCGCTGTTATGATGAAACAAAACGGTATGCGCTTCATAGTTAAGCAAGGAGGAACCGGCACGATGCCGAACCATATCCCCGACGATAGCCGCAGCGCCGCGGCGAACGGACGCCGTCCGGCGGTCATTCAGGTCACCGGATACAAAAACGCCGGCAAAACCGAGTTGGTTTGCCGGCTGATCGACTATTATAAACGCGAATCGCTGCGGGTCGGCACGATCAAGCACGACGCCCACGACTTCGACATGGACAAGCCCGGAACGGATACGTGGAAGCATCAGCAGGCCGGGGCGGACATGACGGCCATTACGTCGCCGCATCGCACCGTCCTGATCCGCCGATCGCCCGAAACGCTGGAGCGGCTCGTAGCGGCTATGTACGAAGCGGATCTGCTGCTCGTGGAAGGCTTCAAGGAAGCGGACTACCCGAAGCTGGTTCTTCTGCGCCGCGAAGCCGACCTGCCGTTGATCGGCGCAAGCAGCCATCCCGTCGCCTGGGTCGTCTGGCCAGAAATCGAACGCTCGGCGGCGCTGCGAGCCGCGCTCGAAGCCGCGCCCGGAGCCTCCTCCGTCCCCCTCGTATCGATCGATCATGTCGAAGAGATGGCGCGGCTTATCCGGCCTTATCTGTCCTGACCGGCAAGCCGTTATTCCGCCAAACCGTGCTTGTGGGCGTAAATCGCCGCCTGCGTGCGGTCTTCGACATGCAGCTTGTTGAAGATGTTCGTAATATGAAACTTCACCGTCTTCACTCCGATAAACAGCTCGTCGGCAATTTCCTGATTGGACTTGCCTTCCGCGAGCCGCTTCAACACGTCCATTTCGCGTTCCGTCAAATCGTCGTGGAACGACGGCTGCTCCCGTTCCTTCGGCTGGCGGAACCGGTTCATCATCTTGGCCGCGACTTGCGACTCCAGCACCGATTGCCCGCGCGCCGCCGCCCGGATCGCTTCGGCGATCTCCTGCGCCCGCGACGTCTTGAGCAAATAGCTGAACGCTCCCGCTTCGATAACCGGATACAGCTTGCTGTCGTCCAGATAGCTCGTCAATACGATCACTTTGCAATCCGGATGCTGCTCCAGCAGCTTGGCCGTCGTCTCGACGCCGTCCATCCCGTCCATCACCAAATCCATCAGCACCACATCGGGCTTGTACGCCTGGGCCAGCCGAATGCCGTCCGTTCCGTTGCTTGCCTCGCCCACTACTTCAATTCCTTCTTCCGTATCCAACACCGCCGCCAAGCCGATTCTGACCATTTCATGATCGTCGACCAACAGCACCTTGATCGGCTGATCGAACTGCTCTGTACCGCTCATTCCCGACAACACCGTCCTCTTTCTCGCTATCTCCTATCCGCTGCCATGGCGAATCGTCGGCTTAGATTCCGCCGCCGCTTCGGTCAGCGGCCTGCGGCCGTTCCATCGGCACCCACAGATGAATCGTCGTCCCTTGGCCGGGCTCCGAGATCATCCGCAAGGAGCCTCCAAGCTCGTTGACCCGCTCCTCCATCGTCAGAAGTCCGTAAGATGTTTGTTTTTTCGCTTCCAGATCGAACCCGATGCCGCTGTCCTGAAGCGTCATATGGACGTTGTCGTCCACGCGCTGCAGCGAAATGTACATGCTGTCCGCCTTCGCGTGACGAAGCGTATTGGACAACGCTTCCTGCGCGATGCGGAACAGATGGTCCTCCGCCTGCGGCGGCAGCGAGATCGATTCGTCGACCTCGAGCGTAATCGCCATCGGCACCTTCTGCTTCAACTCGTCCACCAGTGCCGTCAGCGCCTGCCCCAAATTTTTGCCGTCCAGATGAACCGGTCTCAAATGAAGCAGCAGCGCCCTCATTTCCGATTGCGCCACCGCCGCCATTTCTTCAATCAGCTGCACCTGGCGTTTGGCTCTCTCCCAATCCCGTTCGATCGTGCGGCCGACGGCCGTCGCCGTCATCGAGATGGCGAACAGCTGCTGGCTTACGGCGTCATGCAGCTCCCTCGCCAGCCGTTGTCTTTCTTCGATCACCGCCGTGAACCGCACCTTTTCCGTCCATTGCGGATCGTTGCCTTCGGCTTCCCTTGCTTCGGATTCGTCGCCCTCACGGTCGAGCGTGACGGCAAACGACCGCTTCAGCTGCTGTTCGCTAAGCCGCTTCAGCGCCGCCTTCAGCTTCGAATTTTGCAAATAGCTGTTGACGGCCGCCGCCGCGAGCCCCGCTCCGACGACGACCAGCCCCGCCACCGCCCATACGCCCTGCAGCGTAAACATCTCGATGACGCCGGTCCCTTGCAGCACGATGGCGGCGAAGCCGGCGATAATGAGCAGCCACAGCACGGTTTCCGCCAAATTTTTTTTTCTTGCTTTCCGGTCTTGCTCCTTGCCGTTCTTGTCCCGCTCCGCTTGCATCGGATCACAGCTCCTTATTCAGTTCCGGCCTATAACGCAGGAAAGAGCAGACCGAATGTCCGGTCCGCTGCTTGCCTGATCGCTGCCGATTATTCCGCTTCGGAAGCCGTTCTTCCGTTCAGCTTGTTTTTGAGAGCTTGCAGCTGCTCATCCACCTTCATGCGGCGCTCAAGATCGGCCGGGCTGGCCGGCGCGGACGAGCTTCCGTTGTAGGAATACGGGCTGCGCATAACGTCGGCTTCCGCTTCCATTTGCATAATTTTTTCTTCCATCCGGTAGAAGCCGCGCGATGCCGTGCTGCTGTCGATCGTATGGCTCGACGCGAGCTGCGCCATTTGCTTCTGGGCTTTCGCCACTTGGGCGCGGGAAGCAAGCTCGTTGCGCTTATTGCGAAGCTGATAGAACTCTTCTTTCATGTTGTGCAGCTGAGCCATCAGCTCTTCCGCCTGCGCCTTCGCTTGCAGATGGAGACCGCTGTATTCCGTTGTCTTCTGCTCGAAGTACAGCTTCTCTTCCAGCAGCTTGCGCGCCAGCTCTTCCTGGCCGGCTCTCAGCGCGGCTTCCGCCTTCGATTCGCGGTCCGCCGCATTGCGGGAGGCATCGTCAAGGTATTGCTTCATCCGGCGTTCGTTCGTCATTTGCTTGGCGACGGTCACTTCCGCCTGATGAATCTCGGATTCCATGTCCCTCAAGTATTGGTTCAGCATTATAACCGGATCTTCCATTTTGTCAAGCATCTCGTTTACCGACGCCTTCGTCATGTCTTTCATTCTTTTAAAGATTCCCATAATTATTGTTCTCCCTTCTCATGTTTCGCAAGTTTGGATTTTAATTCTTCGATTTCGCGCCGCAGCGCCTTTTTTTCCAGATCGTCCATCATGCTGTCGAACTCGGCCCCGGCTTTTGGGCCCGGCTGCGGGTTTTGCGCGCCCCAGCTTTGCTGCGGCGGCGGATTGTAAGAGCCTTGGCCTCCAAATCCGCCGTTGTAGCCGCCTCCCGGAGGCGGAAAGCCGCCGCCGTAACCGTGAGGTCCGTGTCCGCCGGGTCCGTAGCCGTGCGGTCCGTAACCGCCGTGCAGCGGCGGTTCCTTCGGCACGACGAGGGCGGCCAGCACGTAAACCACGATAACGAATCCGCTGGAAAAGATCGTAACGACGATGAGCAGCACCCTAAGCAGTGTGGCGTCCACGTTCATATATTCGCTCAACCCGCCGCACAGGCCGGTCAGCTTCTTGTCCCGTCTGGAGCGATAGAACTTTCTCAAGACGTCCAACCCTCTTTCTGCAGCTTGCGTTTCATCTCCGCAAGCTCGCGTTCTACGGTATCGTCGGCGGCTTTGCCGTAACCGACGCCCTGCATGCCGCTGCCCATTCTGCGGATGTCCCGCAAGCTTTTCGCTTCCATCTCCATATCGGAGATCCGGTCCTCCATCCGCCTGAACACCGTTCCCGGCTGAGCGCCGTTCTCGCCGACACCGCCGTACAGCCGGTTGTTCAAGCGCTGCTGCAGCCGAAGCGATTCCATCCGCGCCATGTAATACTCGCGCTTGTCATATACCGTCTGGTATTCGCTTCGGAGCTGGCGCAGCTGCTCTTCCAGCTCCATCGTATTGGCCCTGCTTTGCTCGTACAAATCTTTATATTGCGCGGCCCGTTCCTCGCAGCTCGCTTTTTCCTGCAGCGCCAGCCGCGCCATGTTTTCCTCGCCGGCCTTGAGCGCCGTCATCGCTTGCTGCTCGCGCCGTTCCTTTTGCTGCTCCGCCTGGAGCCATTGCGCTCTCAAATGGTTGCTGTGACCCGCATATTGCTGATACAGGCGCTCGGCTTGTATAATGTCTTCCCGGGTCGCCCATAGAAACTGATCGATCATGCGTACCGGATCTTCCGCTTTTTCCAATCTTTCGTTCAACGTTGCTACCGTGATGTCGCGAATGCGCCTTACAATGCTCATCTATTCTCTCCTCCTGTCAGTACGATCTGCGGCTTCCGTTTTTGAACAATGCCAAGCCGCCGGCGATAAGACCGATCGCGAGCAGCAGCATCAGGAATCCGCCGAGCTTGCCCATCAGCAAGATCGCCCCGAACACAATCAGCGTGCCTCCGATTATCTTTTTGTTGTTCACCCATCCCAGCACGCCGAATCCGATCAGTATAAACGGAAGCAGCATGCCGAAGATCGCCCCGAGATTAATGTTCAGAAAGTTAAGTACGGCCAATCCGCCAACGATAACCAGCAATACGCCCAAAGCGCTTTTTCCATTCATTAGGATCTCTCAGCTCCTTTCTTGCATTAGAATTTTTTCATGAACCTCTGCGGCTTACTTGTTGCCTCGTTTGCCTATGTCCTTAGTATAGATGGTTTAACCCCCCGGCAAAACAGACCTTCGGCCGTTTTTGCACTGGACCTAAGTCGAGGCGCGCGCCGGTCTTAAGGGGCGGAATTGGTCGGCCGACCATATATTACAGCTTAAAACGGTTACAAAACCTGTGTTACGGTAGTTGTACCAAACACAGGAGGTGCAGCAAAAGATGAAACTAAACGTGTGGCAAAAAACGATGGCAGCCGGCGTCGTATCGGCCGCCTTGCTGACGGCGGGCGCCGCGCCTCTCCCAATAGATCATCAATCCGGACACGCCTACGCCGCGTCCAAATCTTCCGAGGTCGAAGCGGTAATCCAACTGGGCGGCCAATATCGCGGAACGCCGTACGAATTCGGCTCGAACCGCAGCACGACCAGCACGTTCGACTGCTCCGACTTCGTCAAGCATATCTTCAACAAAGCGGCAGGCGTCAAGCTGCCGGGCTCGTCGGCTACGCAAGCCGCTTACGTAAAGAAACACTCGGACGTCAAAACGAGCTGGTCGAGCCTGGAGCGCGGAGACCTCGTCTTCTTCATGTCGTATAAAGGACCAAACATATCCGGTTACTCCGGCGTCGACAAATCGAAGCAACAAGTAACCCATGTCGCGCTTTATCTCGGCAACGGCAAAGTGCTCCACACGTATTCCCCGCAAAGCGGCGGCGTCAGAATCGACTCGGTCAAAGGCAAGCATTGGGAATATCGGATGCTCTTCGGCGGCAGCGCGCTGTAGCTTCATCGCGACGCGAACGAAGGGCTCGTCAATGCAAAAGCCGTTCCCCTCGCAGGAAGTTCTGCGGAGGAACGGCTTTTTGCTTCATTTCTTCTTATTGGCCCGTCGTCTTATTTGCTGGCCAAAAACTCGTCAAACGCTTGCTGCTTCAGCTCGATAATTCTGTCGGCTCCGGCCGCTTTCATCTTCTGGGCGAATTCGGGGAGCACTTTGTCGATGTCGACCGAACCCGTCTCGAGCGTCGGCAAATATTCTTTCTCCAGGTTGGAGATAACGCCGACTTCCGCCGTCACCGGCTCGTGGTCGAAGAAGAAACCGAAGCCCGGCGAAAGCTTTGGATTTTCGTTGAACTGACGGAATTTCTCCCACTTGTCCGGATCTTCCGATTCCGTCACATAGTTCAGGAACTGGTTGCCGAACATCCATTGGGCGCCAGGCGAATAGTTGCCCGCTTCCGGACCCGGTTTAATGATGCTGTCGGAAACCTTCTCGTAATGCGTGCCTTCGATGCCGAAGTTCAGCATATTGTTCAGCACTTCATCCGTATGAAGCAGATTGATGAACATCATCGCACGCTCCGGATCTTTGGACGTGCTGGAGATCGCCAGCATGGAGCCGGCCGCTTCGGAGGTCGACGTCGTTTTTGGCGTCAGCTCGAGCTGCTCCAGCTTGCCTTGATAGCTAATTTGGTTTTCCATTTCCTTCGCTTTGCCCGGCTTGAGCGAAGCGACGACGGCAAATACGTTGCCCGTTTTGAGCGCATCCGCCGTGCCGGTCAAGCTGGTGGCGGCGTCGCGGTTAACATATCCTTTTTGGAAGTAGTCGCGGGTTACGCGCAAATGTTCGAGATAGCGCTCGTCTTCGTACGAAGCGTGCACTTTCGTATCGGACAGATCCTTCAGAATCATGCCCGGCACGCTGGTGTCGCCAAGCGCGTCGATGCCGACGAAGTAGTGGGAGTTGAACGTTTCCCCTCTCGTCAAGTACAGCGGAGTCATGCCCGGCTTTTTCTCCTTGACCGTTGCGAAGATTTCATCCAGATCGTAAATCGTCTTCACCTTGGACATATCGAGGCCCAGTTCCTCCGCGATGTCCTTCCGGTATACGATACCGCCTTGCGCCGCAAATTCTTTGTTCGTCGGAACGGCGTAGTTGACGCCGCCGACCTTGGCGCCCTCGAGATAAAGCGGGTCAAGCGAATCCAGAATGCCTTGGCCGTGCGACTGCAGCAGCGGGCCGACGTCGATAAACGCGCCTTTCTTGACGTTGATGGCATGCTTCTGCCATACGGCCGTAAAGATGATGTCCACTTCATCGCGGCCCGCGATCATCAGATTCAGCTTCTCTTCCCACGGACCCCAATCGATGGCGATCAAGTCCAGCTTGGCATTGATTTTGTCCTTCAAATATTCATTGATGGCCGCTTCGACCTTCTCTTCGTCCTTCTGCGTCGCGCCCGTATACACCAGCTTGAGCGTATGCTCTTCCAGCTGCTCTTGACCCGTACCTTCATTGCCGGAATCGGTCGGCTCCGTCGACGTCGTAGGCGCGTTCGTCGGATTGTTGTTGCCTCCTTCGTTGCCGCCGTTGCCGGAACATGCGCTAATGACCAGCATCAACGATAATACAAGCGCAACTACGGTAAAAGTGCTTCTTTTCGCTTTCCTCATTTGAATGCGTGACCTCCCTAACGGAATTTTTATGCTTATCCGGCTAAGCCGGCTGAAGCCAGAATCAGGCGAACCCGCTGCTTGCGGCTTCCGGTCATCCCTTTACGGCGCCGACCGTCAAGCCTTTGACAAAATATTTCTGGAAAAACGGGTAAGCGAATACGATGGGGCCAATCCCGATGACGGCCATGGCCATTCGCGCCGTTTCGTTCGGATACGTCACGTTGCCCCCCGCCGCCGCAATGGCGGAAGCCGCCGTGCTGTTGTTGGCCAAATACTGGATGTTGAGCAGCGTTTTGTACATCAAGTATTGAATGCTCAGCGTCTTGTCGTCCGAAATGAAGACGAGACTCAAATACCAGTCGTTCCAATAGTTCAACGTGCTGAACAAAGCGGCGGTGGCCAAGACGGGCAGCGACAGCGGCATGACGATCTGGAAAAAGATGCGCATTTCGCCCGCTCCGTCGATTTTGGCCGACTCCAGCACTTGCTGCGGAATGGTTGTCTGAAAAAACGTACGGATAATGAGTACGAAAAAGGCGGATACCAAGAGGGGCAATATAAGCGCCCATATATTGTTTTTCAGATCCAGCATTTGCGTATAGACGAGGTACCAAGGCACCAGGCCGCCGTTGAACAGCATCGTGAAAAACATAAAGAAGGTAAAAAACTTGCGCTGCGGGAAATCTTCCCGGGACAACGGATAGGCGTACAGCGCCATGATGATGACGCTCAGCACCGTGCCCACAACTGTGACGAAGACCGTTACGCCGTAAGAGCGCAGCAGCTGCACCCAGTCCTTCATCAGCATCTCGTAGGCGGCCCAATCGACGGAGCGCGGAATCAAGCTGTAACCGTGCACGAGTACATCCTGCTCGTTCGAAATGGATATCATAATGATCAAAATCAGCGGTACGATGCAGCATAAGGAATAAAACAGGAAAAATGCGTTAATGATCGTATTGCCCAGTTTCGAAACCTGGTTGAAAGGGTTGGAAACCCCGCTTTTGGAAACTGCCGTTTTCATTCTTTTCCTCCTCGGGACATACTCAGAACAATGCCTTGTCTTTATCGATACGCCGGACGATCCAGTTGGACAGCAGCACCAGGATGAATCCGACTGCCGACTGATACAAGCCCGCGGCCGACGACAATCCGATGTCTCCCAAATTGAGGAACGTCCGATATACATACGTATCGATTACGTTCGTCACCGGGAAAAGCACTCCCGACTCCCTCGGGACCTGGAAGAACAGGCCGAAGTCCGAATAAAAAATTCTGCCGATTTGCAGCAGCGTCATAATGATCATAAGCGGCGCCAGCATCGGAATCGTAATGCTCTTGATTTGCTGCCATTTGCTCGCCCCGTCGATCGTGGCCGCTTCGTAATATTCCTCGTCGAACCCCATTATGGCGGCAAAATATATGACCGCGTAATACCCGACATTTTTCCATGTATTCACAAGCGGCAAAATGAATGGCCATACCTCGCGTTCAAAATACCAACTGACGCCTTCCAGCCCCATCCCTTCCAGCACCGTCCGGTTAATGAAGCCGTTCGTCTCGTTCAGGAAGCCGTAGACGAGATAACTGACGACGACCATCGACAAAAAGTACGGAAGAAACATGATCGCCTGATGCACCTTGGAAAAAAACTTGTTCCTCATTTCGTTGAGCATGATGGCGAAAGCGATCGGGATAAACAGGTTTAACACTATAAAAAGCGTGTTGTACAGCAACGTATTGCGGGTTATGATCCACGCGTCGTTCGTCATGAACAAATATTTGAAGTTTTGCAGTCCTACCCAGGGCGTTTCCCACAACGGAATGTTGTAGGTCACTTTCTTAAACGCGATCAGCACTCCCAGCATCGGGATATAGTTGTTCACGATCAGAAAGACGACGCCGGGCAGCATCATCAGGTAAAAGACCCAAAACTTCCTTACATTTTTTGCGATAGCGCGAGCCATACTCGTCCTCCTTCAAGCACTGCTGTTTCGATTCGTAGGATGATTGCCTTTCCAGGCGGTGCCTCCTTTGTTGTTTATTGTAGAAAAAAAGACGCCCCCCTTTCTAATGGCGTCGTGACTCACTTAACGTTATAATGACTTCTTACCATGGCTTATGCGTTTTTTTGCGGTATTCCTGCGGCGTCAAGCCGGTCGCCTTCTTGAACAGCTTCGAGAAATGGGAAAAGTTCGTGTAGCCGACCGCCGCCGCAATGTCGCTTACTTTCATTTGCCCCGCTTCCAGCTCCTTGCGCGCCTTCTCCAGCCGAAGCTCCACCAAATAATCGGTCAGCGTGCGGCCCGTTTCCTTGCGAAACAGCCGCGACAAGTATGCGGGATTCAAATATACCTTCTCCGCAATCTTCTCCCGGTCGAAATCTTCGTGCAGATGCTCCACCATATATTTCTTCACCTGATCGACCACGTCCGAGACGTTGTTGCCGCTGCGCCCGGAATAGTCCGCCGCCAGTCCGCATATCGTCTGGGTCCATGCGCGCAGTCTCGGAATCGATTTGAGCGCCTGCGGCCCTTCCTCCCATTCGCCCCCGGGAAATACGTCGCGCGGATGCAGCGACAGCTTGCTCAGCCACTGAAAGATCATGTTCATCAGTCCAAAATAGTACGCGTTAAGCAAAGCGTAATCGGGCTGCCTAACTTGCAGCCGGTTAAAGTATTCGTCGATCCGGTGCGACAGCTCCGTCCGCTTGCCCAGCTCGAGCAGCAGCGCCCAGTCCTGGAATTGGACTTGCAAAGGCAAAGCGTCCGGCGCATCTGAAGGACCGATTTCCCGTTGCGCCACAACGGTTCCGCTTCGGCCTACGTTCGACTTTTCGATCGCCAGCAGCTCCTCGACGTTGCCCCTCACTTCCCGAACCTTGACCGGCCTGCCGACGTAGCAGGAGAGCTGGCAATGAAGCAGCAGCCTGCTTTGATCCCTGAAATGCCGGCACCTCTCGAGCAGCTTCTCCTCCGGCTCGTCCGTCCCGTAAAGCAAAGCATACAGGATGCCGTTCGCCTCCTGGACCATATGCCCCTCGCAACCGTCCAGCACCAGCTCCGCGGCCGCATTTTTGACTCCGTAGGTCATAATTTCTTCATCCCGCGCCGACCAGTCCCAGCTCCATTGCTCGATGCTGATCAAGACCAGCCGCACGCCGCTGTCGGCATGCAGCGGAATATCGTACGCCGCCAGCGCGGCGTTCAGCTGCTCCTTGGACAACGACATCCGGTAATGAATGATATCCTGCCACAGCCGTTCGACCAGCAACGGCCTTTGCTTGTTCCATTGCTCGTAATATTTTTGATGCGTTTCCTTAATTTCCGCCATTTCTTCCTGTTCTCTTACTTTGGCGGCCGCCTCCAGAACGCAGCGCTTCAGCTTGTCGTGATCGATCGGCTTCAGCAAATAATCAAGACAGCCCAACGCCACGGCCTGCTGCGCAAATTTGAAATCGGCATGGCCGGACAGAAAGAGCGTAATGGTAGCCGGGTAATGCTCGCGAACCCACTTGAGCAGCTCCACGCCGTTTTCGTTCGGCATCTCGATGTCCGATAGTAGGATATGCACCTCTTGACCCGCAAATATTTCCTTCGCTTCCTCGGCGTCATAAGCGGTCCATATGCGGGAAACGGGCGTATCGTTCCAATCGATGCCGTCTACGATGCCCCTTACCGCGATTTCTTCGTCATCTACAATAAGCAAATTATACAATGGCCTTAACCTCCTCTTGCCGAATCGGACATCGAATGACAACCCGGGCTCCGCCGGATTCACCGTCATTGTCAAATTCGATTCTGGCTTGTCCGTCGTACATGATGCTGAGCCGTTCTCTCACATTCATAATGCCCAAGCTGGTATCGGAAACGGGCCGTCCGCTTCTCAGCCGCTCCAGCGCTTCCGGAGCGTACCCGACGCCGTTGTCCGCGACCGTCACCTTCAGCGACGGCTTGCCATCCTGCGTCTCGTATTCGCAGCAAATGGCGATTTTGAACGTTTGCCGCCGGTTTTTGAACCCGTGGATGATGGCGTTCTCGACAAAAGGCTGCAGCGTGAGCGCGGCGATTTGGTAACACTTCAGCTCCTCCGGCGCTTCGATGCGGTATTCCAGCTTGTCCGGAAACCGCATTTGCTGAATGTCCAGATAAGTCCGAATATGCGCCAGCTCTTCCTCCAGGTTGATCGTTTCCCTGTCCGTCCTCATTATGAAGCGGAAATATTCCGCCAGATGAAGGGACATCTTCTTGACGGAGGCGGAGTCGTTTAACGCCGCCAAATTGTAAATGATATTCAAGGAGTTCATGTAAAAATGCGGATTGATTTGCGACTGCAGCTGCTTCAGCTGGCCTTGCTTGACGCGAAGCTGCTCCTCGTAAATGTCGATTTTCAACGTTTTGATTTGTTCCGCCATCTGGTTGAACGTATTCGCAAGAAAAGCGAATTCCGCCGTCTTCTCCGTGCTCAGTCTGACATCGAGCATGCCTCTCGCTATTTTTTTCATTCCCAATATCAGTTCATGCAACGGTTTGAACAGCAGTTTCCTCAATAAAATCAAATAGACGGACAATAATATAAGGAAAACGACCGGCGCGAACAACGCCACCCGCTGAAAGAACAGCAGGCTCTGCAGCAGCGCCGTTTCCGTAATCAGTACTTGATACGCCATCTTCACCTTGCTGCTGGACTGAACGAGCGCCAAATACGATTCGTCCGTCTTTTCTCCGCGGACAGGCTGATATTGAGCGCCGATCTGGAGATCGTTCCAGCCGACGGGAGGCAGGGCGGCCGTAAGCGGACGCTTGAGCTGCCCATTTTCCGTTTCGAATATGCCGGTAACGCCCGTTTCCGCATCATGCCATTGCTTTTGCAGCAACTTGCCGATATCCATAATTCGTATGATGGCCCCCGTGAACAACCCTTGTTGAACCTCGCGGCTGTTGATCAGGAAATATTCGCCCGGCATCAGAGGATCGCTTCGAATTTCCCATTGTCGGACCAGCTCCCCGGTTCGTTCGTAGCGCTCGTTTATCTCTTTCATATGATTGTTGACGATTTTTTTGATCGATTCGTATTCGCCGTCCGTGGCAAAGATGACGTCTCTGTCATGGTACACGAAAACCGTATGGATCGAGTTGTGAACCCCGACGTCCCTGACCAGCTTGTTTTGGATGCGAATCTTCGAAAGCATGTAATAGTTGCTGTCCGTATCGAACATGCTCAAAATGCCGACATCGATATCGATGACCGACAGCTTCAGCAAATAGTTGTCGATTTCGGTCAACTGGTCGTCGAATTGCCGGACGAATATATCGAGCGTATTGCTGTACGAATCCATCACTTTCGTCCGAACCAATTCTCTGGCGTTGAAGTGATAGATGAGAATAAATACGACGATCGGGATGAGCACGCCCATAAAGCCGATGATCATGCCCGTCCGGATCGAATAGTTTTTGCCCATGGCAAGCGGCCTCTCCCGTCAATTAGCTATTATTTCCTATATTAACACTAATAGCGTATTCTATGAATATCTCAAAATTGGAAATCGAAAGCAAGAGCGCCTATAAAAAAACTCAAAACGCAATCGTTCCATTGCATTCTGAGTTTCTCACACGGCCGTCCCGCATCGGTCAAGGCAGCATTCCGCCGGATGGCAATAGGGTATCGATCTCCGATGAAGGCACCGGCCTTCCGTACAAATAACCTTGCGCCTGCCAGCAGCCGAATTTCAGCAGCAGCCGTTCCTGCTCCTTCGTTTCCACCCCTTCGGCCAGCACGTCCATCCCCAGATGGCTCGCCAGCGCGATGACCGTTTGAAGCACGATCGCGCTTTTGTGATTCGATTCCATCGCTCCGACCAAGGAACGATCCAGCTTCATGATTCGAAACGGAATTTGGCTCAATAATACAAGAGAGGAATATCCGGTGCCAAAATCGTCGATAGCCAGCACGATGCCGAGCTCATGCAGCTCCAGGCACGATTGAGCCGATCGCTCCATGCTTTCGACGGCGATGCTTTCCGTCAGCTCCAGGCAAAGCCGGGCGGCCGGGAATCGGTGGCGGCGCAGCTTGGCGTCCAAGCGGCGGGCAAATCCGGCATCCATCAGCTGCCGGGCCGACAGGTTGACCGACAGCAGCAAATGCCGGTGTCCGGCATCCATCCAGCGAGCCCCGTCCCTCAATGCCCGATCGAGCACCCAATCGCCAAGCTCGGTTATTTTGCCGGAAGATTCCGCGACCGGTATAAATTCGGAGGGAGGCACCGGACCGAGCTCGGCGCTGTCCCAGCGGAGCAGCGCCTCAAGGCCGATGATCCCGCCCGTTCGCAAATCGACTTGAGGCTGATAATGCAGCGAAAATTCGCCTCTCTCCAAAGCGCCGTCCAGACAAGTTGTCATATGAAATGTTTGTTCCACTGCGGCCTCCTGTTCAGGTTAGGAAGTACGGGGGGCCCGTCCCTCCATCTCCGCTTCGAACAATCGATGTTGTTCGACATAAATCTGCATAAATATGTAATGATTTGCTCATTTATTATAGTCCTAATGTATCAAACTAACAAGCGGAATGCAAAAAGGTATAGATTACGGATCAATTTGCAAAACTAAAATGAATAATTTGGATCGTCTTTCGACACTGAACGACAAAATGCGACCCCTTCATTTCGAACAACATCGATTGTTCGACATTTTATTTTTTTCTGTTCAAATTTCTTTAAA
>CALAWP010000090.1 GCA_937895345.1 uncultured Paenibacillus sp.
CGATTATCTCTTGAAATCTATGTATTTTGCAGGGCTCAGTTCACGGATTCAGGTTTCAATTAAAAGATTTGAACCTGTCTGTTAAAAAGGGATTTATATCCGGATTTATCGGCGGTAATGGCGCAGGAAAATCGACTATCATTAAATTGATGATGAATTTATTGCAGCCTGACAGCGGAACGATATCGATTATGGGGATGAACTATGCTAAGCATGAAAAGGAAATCAAACAACGCATCGGTTTTGTTTATGATGAAAATGTATTTTACGAGCAGCTAACATTGGCAGAAATGACACGAATCATCAAACCCGCCTACCGGAATTGGGATGATGATGTATTTTATCATTATGCTCATACTTTCGAACTGCCGCTTCATCAAAAGTTAAAGACCTTTTCGAAAGGAATGAGCATGAAAGCCTCATTAGCGATCGCTTTATCGCATCACGCCGAATTAATTATTATGGATGAGCCTACGTCTGGATTAGACCCGATCATTCGCAGGGAATTGTTGGATATTTTGCATCAGCTTATCCAAGACGGAGAGGTCACGATCATCTTTTCTACGCATATTACAACGGATTTGGATCGGATAGCCGATTATATAACGTTTATCCATCAGGGAGAGCATATGTTCACGAAGAAGCTTTATCAAATTGAAGAGGATTATGCCATAGTCAAGGGCGGACTAGAGCTGCTGGACCGGGAGACCGAACTGGAGTTTGTCGCGATACGGAAATCGAGACACGGGTTCGAGGCATTAACGGCCAATAAAGCCCGTGCAGAACAGATTTTTGGCGATATGGCGTTAATTGAGAAGGCATCGCTGGAGGACATTATGTACTATACCAAGAAAGGAGGCGAGCAATATGCTTAATTTATTGCGAAAAGACTTTTTTCTTCAGAAAAAAATACTGCTTATTCTACTTGCGGCTTTGTTGGTCTATTTATTTCTAGACGTCTCCATAATTTGGATAGGTTTTGTATTTGGCATCGTCATGATTATGAATGCATTTAATCAGGATGAAAAATCATCCATCCAGATGCTGCTCAATTCATTGCCTTATTCCCGGCGAGAAATCGTAAGCTCCAAATACATTGGCGCGCTCCTGTTTATGTTCATCCTTGTCGTTACCATTTTTCTTGGCAAGTTCGCGATTCACAGGCAAATCACCGATTGGAGAGAATTGATGGTAATGGTATGCGCAGTTATAATATCAATCTCTTTGCTGCTGCCATTTTCTTATCAGTTCCAAAGCCGATACTTGTACACGGCTTCGATCGTTGCATTCGGCGTTTATTTGTTCGTTATTAATTTTGTCATCCCTAATTTAAACGATCGCGTCCGAGGGTTGATGAACACGTTATTAGATTTACCGCATATCAATTTTTATTTAATCACTTCGGTATCCGCTATAGTGCTGTACAGCGTTTCATTGATCGTTTCTATACGCATTTATCGAAATAAGGTGTTTTAAAAGCGAATACAGACCTGATGAGGGAGGAGTGTTACATATGGAGGCTGCAAGTAAAATGATTCAGTTCATTCGGTCACAGATCTGGATTCCTGCAGCTCTGGGTTTTCTTGTCGTGCAGTTGATTTTTATTGTCTTTGAAATGACTTCATGGATGCCAAACTTCCGAGAAGGAACTCTTTTTGAAAAAATCGCAGGATCTTCCTTTTTTACCGAATGGTTCACGCCGTACAGCTATCCCGAATTAAACTTGTTAACTGCCTTTTTGGCAGTTACCCTGCTTCCGACTGCGATCATTTGTGCGTTTAAAGATGTTTTTTCCAGGAAGCTTTCGAAATTATAGCGTTTTATCGAAACGTCTTTTCCCCATACCCGACAAGTAAAAGGTCTCCGCTAAGGACTGCTGCAGGTAGATCCAAGCGATTCCAGCCGCATTTTCGCAGTTGGCAGGCTCAATAAAAAATCCCCGAAGCCCATTCATGCAACAAGGGTTTCGGGGATTTTGCGCCGTGCGGCGTTCGGTTTCGATCGTTCGTTTATGCAGCGCACCTAAAAACTAATGGCGTCCCAGGAGGGATTCGAACCCCCGACAACTCGCTTAGAAGGCGAGTGCTCTATCCAACTGAGCTACTGGGACACAAGAAAGAATATAACATGAGACGGGGCCGGTTTGCAAGTGAAAAATAGCGGAAAAATAAATGGAGTCCTATTTTTTATATCGGACCGGACATGTTATAATCTTACGCAAGATGAAGGATTCATCCGTCCGGGATGTTTCCGGACGCAACCGAAGGCGGTGTTATCATTACGACTCCTCAAGATCCACATACGGCGGAAAATAAAGATAACATATATCTATTCCCGAATATGCTTGACCAATACCAAATCAGCCTGACTCGCATGCTGGAGGCGGAGCAGTACGGGGAAGCGAAGCGCTTGCTGCAGTTTTTGCTGCAATGCCAAGGGCAGGACCAAAGGCTGTACGAAGAATGGGAGACGCTGCTCGGGTGGCTGGAGATGGCGTTTCCGGGCGAAGGCGGCGATGCCGGCGAACCGGACGACGACGGCGGGGACGAGGACCGGCTGCGCGAGCAGCTGCTGCAGCCGTCGCAGCAGGACGACGCTTACGTTCGGCAAGTGCTCCACATTATGCAGCGGCACCCGATGATCGATCAGCAAATGCTGGCGCTGGAGAGGGCCGTCCATTTGCGCGCGGATTACATCGACGGCGAAATCGTCGATTGGCTCGAACGCGAGGACGTGCATCCGCTCGTTCAGTTCAAGGCGCTCCAGACGCTGCGCAAGCGGGGCGCCACCGGCGCGGTGTCGATGAACCGGATGGGCGAGGCCGTCCGGCTGGACATCGAGGAAACGCCGCTGTCGATGGACGGTTTTCCGCGGCAGGTGACGGATATACTGGAGAGGACGGAGGAGGCCGCGGAAGCCGACGATCCGACGCTGCCCCATTTTGCCCGGGAGCTGTGGAAGGAAAGCCTGCAGTTTCTGTACGGGACGTCGTCCTACCAGTGGATGCTGCGCGAGGACGAAGGGACGGTCGATTGTTTTGCCGCGGCGCTGTACGTGACGCTTCAGCTGACCGTTTACGGGTCGGCCAACGACGACGATATCCGGGAAGCGTTCGGCATTACCGACGGCTTGCGGTTCAGATACGAGCAGGCGTGCCGGATGCTGCGGAGCGTGTCGATGATGCTGCAATCGGGCGAGGATGAACCCGAGCCTTGAAATGCGGGTTTAACTTGTTTATACTAGAATGGTTTATGAACGTGATAATACTCTGTGCAAGAGCATTTTTGGAGGGGAAAGCATAAAATGAAAGCAACATGGGAAAAAATAGACAAGAACCTCGTCTCCATCGACGTAGAGGTTGATGCGGATAAAGTGGCGGGCGCTCTTGATCAGGCATTCAAAAAAGTGTCGGCTAAAGTAAACGTGCCGGGCTTCCGCAAAGGCAAAGTGCCGCGCGCGATTTTCGAATCCCGTTTCGGCGTGGAAAGCCTGTATCAGGACGCGATCGATATTTTGCTGCCGGACGCTTACACGGCCGCCGTCAAGGAAAACGATCTGCAGCCGGTCGACCGTCCCGAGATCGACGTGACGCAATTCGGCAAAGGCCAATCGTTCAAGTTTACGGCGAAAGTAACGGTTAAGCCGGAAGTAACGCTCGGCGAATACAAAGGGCTCGAAGTGGCCGCCGTTTCGGCCGAAGTGACGGAAGAGGAAATCGCGGCCGAGCTGGAACGCCTCCAGCAGCGCCATGCGGAGCTGACGGTCGTGGAAGAAGGAGCGGCGCAGCAAGGCGACATCGCCATCATCGACTTCGACGGTTATGTGGACGGAGAGCAGTTCGAAGGCGGACAAGCCGAGCGTTATTCGCTGGAGCTCGGTTCGGGTTCGTTCATTCCGGGCTTCGAGGACCAAGTGGTCGGCATGCAAATCGGCGACTTCAAGGACGTGGAAGTAACCTTCCCCGAAAACTATCATGCGGAGCAATTGGCGGGCAAGCCTGCCGTGTTCAAGGTGAAGCTGCATGAGCTGAAGCGCAAGTCGCTGCCGGCGCTCGACGACGAGTTCGCGAAGGACGTCAGTGAATTCGATACGCTTGAGGAGTACAAGCAGGACCTGGTTTCCAATTTGCAAAAGCGCAAAGAGAAGGAAGCGGAGCAGGCGCGCGAAGTCGAGGTGGTCGACAAGGCGACTGCGGCGGCGGAAGTGGACATTCCGGAAGCGATGATCGAATCGGAAACGGATTACCTGCTGAAGGATTTCGAAAACCGCCTTCGCATGCAAGGCATGAACATCGACCTGTATTACCAGTTCTCCGGCCAGGACGAAGCAGCGCTTCGCGGCCAAATGCGCGCCGACGCGGAGAAGCGCGTGCGCAACAACCTTGTGCTTGAAGCGATCGCCAAAGCCGAGGGCTTCGAGACGACGGAAGAGGAGCTCGCCGCCGAGCTTGAGACGCTGTCCAAGGCTTACAACCGTTCCGCCGAGGAGCTGCGCGACATTTTCGAGAAAAACGGCAATATCGACAACCTGAAGGAAGATTTGCTGCTTCGGAAGACGATCAAATTCCTGCTTGAAAACAGCAAATCCGCTTAAGGGTCCGCAATCGTCGGCTGCGGCCGAAACCGAATAATGGCTTTGCCCCGAAATAAGGCGCGTGCATCATACGTGCCTTATTTTAACCTTACATAATATACTCGTTCACCAGCAACATACATAGCAATGCGTTCGAAAAGGGTCAGCCCGGTCCGTACATAACAAGCCGTCATTGCCGTATACTGTAGTATCGGAAAAATGACATCGATATCCGTACGTGTTACAATAAGCAAGAAGCAGCGCAAACTCCACAAAGAAAAGAGGTTGGTCGCATGAATCTGGTACCGATTGTAGTCGAACAGACGAATCGCGGAGAACGGTCGTACGATATTTACTCCCGTTTGCTGAAGGATCGCATTATTTTTCTCGGGAGCGCGATTGACGACGACGTCGCGAATTCCATTATCGCACAGCTGCTCTTTCTGGCGGCCGACGATCCGGAGAAGGACATCCATCTCTACATCAACTCTCCTGGCGGATCGGTAACCGCCGGTATGGGCATATACGATACGATGCAATATATTAAGCCTGACGTCTCCACCATTTGCATGGGGATGGCCGCAAGCATGGGATCGCTGCTGCTGACGGCCGGGACGAAGGGCAAACGGTTCGCCCTTCCGAACGCCGAAGTGATGATCCATCAGCCGCTCGGCGGCGTGCGGGGACAGGCGACGGACATTAAGATTCACGCGGATTGGATTTTGAAGACGAAGCAGAAGCTGAATCAAATCTATGTCGAGCGTACCGGTCAGCCATACGATAAGATTGACCGCGATACGGACCGCGACTATTTCATGAGCGCGGAGGAAGCGCTGAATTACGGCTTGATCGACAAGGTTATTACTTCGCCGGTCGAGAACGTTTAATCAGAAGGGGTGAGTACATGTTTAAATTCAATGAGGAAAAAGGCCAATTGAAATGTTCGTTCTGCGGCAAGTCGCAGGATCAGGTCCGCAAGCTGGTCGCCGGTCCCGGCGTATATATATGCGACGAATGCATCGAGCTTTGCACGGAAATCGTGGAAGAGGAGCTCGGCAACGAGGAAGAGCTCGATCTGAAGGACATTCCGAAGCCGAAGGATATTCGCGCCATTCTGGATTCCTACGTCATCGGCCAGGATTCCGCCAAAAAATCGCTTTCCGTAGCGGTGTACAATCACTATAAACGGATCAACTCCGGCAACAAGATCGAAGACGTCGAGCTGCAGAAGAGCAACATTTTGCTGCTGGGTCCTACGGGCTCCGGCAAGACGCTGCTGGCGCAAACGATGGCCAAAATATTGAACGTGCCGTTTGCGATCGCGGACGCAACGTCCTTGACGGAAGCCGGCTACGTCGGCGAAGACGTCGAGAACATTTTGCTGAAGCTGATTCAGGCTGCCGACTACGACGTGGAGAAGGCAGAGCGCGGCATTATTTATATTGACGAGATCGACAAAGTCGCCCGCAAATCCGAAAATCCGTCCATTACAAGGGACGTTTCGGGCGAGGGCGTGCAGCAGGCGCTGCTCAAAATTTTGGAAGGCACCGTCGCTTCCGTGCCGCCGCAGGGCGGACGCAAGCACCCGCATCAGGAATTCATTCAGATCGACACGACGAACATCCTGTTTATTTGCGGCGGCGCCTTCGACGGACTGGAGCAGCTCATCAAACGCCGCATCGGCAAAAAGGTGATCGGCTTCAACGCCTCCGGAGAAACGCAAAAGGATCTGAAAGCCGGCGAATATTTGTCGATGGTGCTTCCGGAAGACCTGCTGAAATTCGGTCTGATTCCGGAGTTTGTCGGCCGCCTGCCGGTCATCTCGACGCTGGAGCCGCTTGACGAGCCGGCGCTCGTGCGCATTTTGTCCGAACCGAAAAACGCTCTGGTGAAGCAATACCAGAAGCTGCTGGAGATGGATAACGTGAAGCTGGACTTCGAGCCTGCGGCGCTGGACGCCATCGCCAAGGAGGCCATCAAGCGGAATACGGGAGCGCGCGGCTTGCGGGCCATCATCGAAGGCATTATGCTGGACGTCATGTACGAGGTTCCTTCCCGCGACGACGTCAGCACCTGCCTCATCACCGAGAAATCGGTCAAAGAAAAGATGATGCCGGAGCTGTCCGCCAAAAAAGGCAAGAAAAAGGAAGAAAGCGCCTGATCGCTTGATCATTACAGTTAAAGCTATCCACCCGTTGTCCGTACGGTCTTATGCGCGGCCGACGGGTGGACTTTGACGTTCATGGGAGAGATAGCCAATGTATTTGCGTCAAGATACGGTGCCGGTTAAAGTCGGGGACCTGACGATCGGAGGAAGCAACGAAGTTATCATCCAAAGCATGTGCACGACCAAGACGGCGGATGTGGAAGCGACGGTCGCGGAAATTTTGCGTCTCGAGGAAGCCGGCTGCCAAATTGTCCGGGTCACCGTCAACAACAAGGAAGCCGCCGATGCGATTAAGGAAATCAAGAAGCGCATTCATATCCCGCTCGTTGCGGACATTCATTTCGACTACCGGCTGGCGCTGGCGGCGATCGAGAACGGCATCGACAAGGTGCGGATCAACCCCGGCAACATCGGCCGCAGGGAAAAGGTGGAGGCGGTCGTCAAAGCCTGCAAGGAACGCGGCATTCCGATCCGTATCGGCGTAAATGCGGGCTCTCTGGAAAACCATCTGCTGGAGAAATACGGGTATCCGACGCCGGAAGCGATGGTCGAAAGCGCGCTGTTCCATATCGGCATTTTGGAGGAGCTCGACTTTCACGACATTATCGTATCGCTGAAGGCGTCCGACGTGCCGATGGCCATCGCGGCCTATTCGATGGCGGCCGAAAAAATTCGTTATCCGCTTCATCTCGGCATTACGGAGGCGGGCACGCTTCATGCGGGCACGATCAAAAGCTCGGCGGGCATCGGCGCGCTGCTCGCGATGGGGATCGGCAATACGGTCCGCATTTCCTTAAGCGCCGATCCGGTCGAAGAAGTAAAGGTCGCCCGGGAGCTGCTGAAGACGTTCGGTCTCATTACGAACGCCGCAACGCTCATTTCCTGCCCGACCTGCGGACGGCTGGACATCGATCTGTTCTCCATCGCCAACGAGGTGGAGGAGTATATCTCCAAGCTGAAGGTGCCGATCAAAGTATCGGTGCTCGGCTGCGCGGTGAACGGGCCGGGCGAGGCGCGGGAGGCGGACATCGGCATCGCCGGCGCCCGCGGCGAAGGAATGCTGTTCCGTTACGGCGAAATCGTCCGCAAGGTGCCCGAGGCGGAGCTGCTGGACGAACTGAAGAAGGAAATCGACGAAATCGTGCGGGTGTTCGAAGCGACCGGAGAAATTCCGGGACGCAAACAGCATGCGCACCAATAAAAATGCAATTGCATTCGCGTTCCGGCGGATGCGCGATCACGACAAGGAGCTTGCTTGAGGCCGTCTCAACGCAAGCTCCTTTTTTTGTGCGGCGCATGCGGTTATTCCTTTCTGTAAGCGGAAATACTGACCTAATACGGGTACTATTGACCGACCGAAACGTCAGCGTGGCTTGAGAGCGTCCGGCCATGCGGCGTATTCGCTTGAAAGGAGCGGACAGGGGATGAATTTGAGTCTTGTATTGATGTTGATTCAAGTGTTTTTTGCCGTCATTATCGGCGTATATTTCTGGAATTTGCTGCGCAACCAGAAGACGAACCGCTCGGCCGTCGACCGGGAGTCGAAGAAGGAGATGGATAAGCTGCGCAAGCTGCGGTCCGTGTCGCTTACGAAGCCGTTGGCGGAGAAGACGCGTCCGCAAACGATGGACGACATCGTCGGCCAGCGCGACGGCCTGCGCGCGCTGAAAGCGGCGTTATGCAGCGCCAATCCGCAGCATGTGATCATTTACGGCCCCCCCGGCGTCGGCAAGACGGCGGCGGCCCGGGTCGTGCTGGAGGAAGCGAAAAAAAATCCGTCGTCGCCGTTTCTGCCGGACGCCAAGTTTACGGAAATCGACGCCACGACCGCCCGGTTCGACGAGCGGGGCATCGCCGATCCGCTGATCGGCTCGGTGCACGATCCGATCTATCAGGGCGCGGGCGCGATGGGCGTGGCGGGCATTCCGCAGCCGAAGCCCGGCGCGGTGACGAAGGCGCATGGCGGCATCTTGTTTATCGACGAGATCGGCGAATTGCATCCGGTGCAGATGAACAAGCTGCTTAAAGTGCTCGAGGACCGGAAAGTGTTTCTCGAGAGCGCCTATTACAATTCCGAAGATACGAATATACCGATGTATATTCACGATATTTTTCAGAACGGGCTGCCCGCGGATTTCCGGCTGGTCGGGGCGACGACGCGTTCGCCGCATGAAATTCCTCCGGCGATCCGATCGCGCTGCATGGAGGTGTATTTCCGCCCGCTGCTGGCCGAGGAAATCGCGCTCGTGGCGGAAAACGCCGTGAAAAAGATCGGATTCGCGCCATGCCCGGAAGCGATCGACGTCGTGAAGAAATATGCGACCAACGGCCGCGAGGCGGTCAACGTCATTCAATTGGCCGCCGGCGTCGCCTTGTCCGAGAAACGAGAGCGGATAACCGCCGCCGACATCGAATGGGTCGTCAACAGCAGCCAAATTCCGCCGCGTCCCGACCGGAAGGTGCCGGCAAAGCCGCAAATCGGCTTTGTTAACGGCCTGGCCGTATACGGCCCGAATCTCGGGACGCTGCTCGAAATCGAGGTCAGCGCCATTCCGGCGGCGGCCGGATCCGGCCGGTTTACCATTACCGGCGTCGTGGACGAAGAGGAGCTGGGCGGCGGCTCCAGGACGCTGCGCCGCAAAAGCATGGCCAAGGGCTCCGTGGAGAACGTGTTGACGGTGCTGCGCCGGTTCGGGCTGAACCCGCAGGATTTCGATCTGCATATCAATTTTCCGGGGGGCACGCCGATCGACGGGCCGTCCGCCGGCATTGCGATGGCTTGCGCGATTGCGTCTGCCGTCTTGCGCATCCCGGTCGACAACAAGCTGGCGATGACCGGCGAAGTCGGCATCCACGGCAACTTGAAGCCGGTCGGCGGCGTTCTGGCGAAGGTGGAGGCGGCTTTTCAGGCGGGAGCGGAAACGGTGCTCATCCCGAAAGAAAACTGGCAGGCGATCTTTGCCAATTTGGACGGCGTGAAGGTCGTCGCCGTCGACCGCGTCGAGGAAGCGTTCGATATCGTCTTCCCGGAGGCGGGGCTCGAGAAAGAGAAAAACGAGACGCCGGTCGGCACGGAGCTGTTCCTTCCTTCGAACGTTCCGTATTTGCAGGCGGATTCCGCTGAATGATAAAATGAGATAGATGTTAATGAATGGAGGTGCTGGAATGGGAACCGGCAAATCGAAAGGCCGTCGATTGCCCCTGCTTCCGCTCAGGGGATTGCTCGTATATCCCAGCATGGTGCTCCACCTGGATGTGGGAAGGGACAAATCGGTTCGCGCGCTCGACCGCGCGATGGTCGATGATCATATGATATTGCTATGCTCGCAATCCGAGGTCAACATCGAGGATCCCGCCGAAGAGGACATTTACAAGGTCGGGACGATTGCGAAGGTCAGGCAGATGCTCAAGCTGCCCAACGGCACGATCAGGGTGCTGGTCGAAGGCGTCGTCAGGGCGGAGGTGCAAAGCTATCTTTCGAACGACCCGTATTACGAGGTGATGGCGAAGGAGCTTCCGGAGGAGGCGACGGACGATCCCGAGGTCGACGCGCTCATGCGTTCCGTGCTGAGCCAGTTCGAGCATTATATATCGCTGTCCAAGAAGGTGACGCCGGAGACGTATGCGGCCGTTTCCGATATCGACGAGCCGGGCCGGCTGGCGGATGTCATTACGAGCCATTTGTCGCTGAAGATCAAAGACAAGCAGGAAATATTGGAGACGGTCGACGTCGCGGCCCGGCTGGAGAAGCTTCTGGACTTTCTTCACAACGAACGCGAGGTGCTGGAGCTGGAGCGCCAGATCAACCAGCGCGTCAAGAAGCAAATGGAGAAGACGCAGAAGGAATATTATTTGCGCGAGCAGATGAAGGCGATCCAGAAGGAGCTTGGCGACAAGGAGGGACGCGCCGGCGAAGCCGAGGAGCTGCGCGGGCAGCTGGAGGAATCCGGCGTTCCGGAAAGCGTCAAGGAGAAGGTCGTCAAGGAGATCGACCGGCTCGAGAAGATGCCGCCGTCTTCGGCCGAAGGAGGCGTCATCCGCAATTATATCGATTGGTTACTTTCGCTGCCGTGGAAAACGACGACGGAGGACGACTTGAGCTTAAGCAAAGCGGAAGAGATTTTGAACGAGGACCATTACGGGCTCGATAAGCCGAAGGAACGCGTGCTCGAATATTTGGCGGTGCAGCAGCTCGTCAAGAAGCTGAAAGGGCCCATTCTTTGCTTCGCGGGTCCGCCGGGCGTAGGCAAGACGTCGCTTGCCCGGTCGATCGCCAAGTCGCTGGGGCGCAAGTTCGTCCGCATCTCGCTCGGGGGCGTGCGCGACGAAGCGGAAATTCGCGGCCACCGCCGCACGTATGTCGGGGCGATGCCTGGAAGAATCATCCAAGGGATGAAAACGGCCGGCAGCAAAAATCCGGTGTTTCTGCTCGACGAGATCGACAAAATGGCGAGCGATTTTCGGGGAGATCCGGCTTCCGCCCTGCTCGAGGTGCTCGATCCGGAGCAAAATTCGACGTTCAGCGATCATTACATCGAAGTGCCGTTCGACCTGTCCAACGTGATGTTCGTAACGACGGCCAACGCGCTTCACAACATTCCCCGTCCGCTACTCGACCGGATGGAAGTGCTCTACATTCCGGGATATACGGAGCTGGAGAAGCTTCAGATCGCCAAGCGCTACCTGCTGCCGAAGCAGCGCAAGGAGCACGGGCTGGAGGAGGAGCAGCTCGAGCTGACGGAAGGGGCGCTGCAGCTTCTGGTGCGGGAATATACGCGGGAAGCCGGCGTGCGCAACCTGGAGCAGCAAATCGCGGCGGTATGCCGCAAGGCGGCCAAACATTTCGTCTCAAGCGAAGCCGCCGAACGGCTGACGGTGGACGAGGAGCGCGTCAAGGAATGGATCGGTCCCGCGAAGTTCCGCTACGGCCTGGCCGAAAGCGAAAATCAGGTCGGAGCGGCCACGGGGCTGGCCTGGACGGAGGTCGGCGGCGACACGCTGGTCATCGAGGTGACCGTTCTGCCCGGCAGCGGCAAGCTGACGCTGACGGGCAAGCTCGGCGACGTCATGAAGGAATCGGCTCAGGCGGCGTTCAGCTATACCCGTTCCAAGGCGGAGGAGCTCGGCATCGATCCCTCCTTCCACGAGAAAAGCGATATTCATATCCACGTGCCCGAAGGCGCCATTCCGAAGGACGGCCCGTCGGCCGGCATTACGATGGCAACGGCGCTTATCTCGGCCCTGACCAACCGGCAGGTGTCGCGCGAGGTGGCCATGACGGGAGAAATAACGCTGCGCGGACGGGTGCTCCCGATCGGAGGCTTGAAGGAGAAGTCGCTGGCCGCCCATCGGGCCGGCATTCGCAAGGTGCTGCTGCCCAAGGATAACGAGCGCGATCTAGTCGACATTCCGGAAAGCATTAAGAACGAGATGGAGTTTGTTCCCGTTTCCCATATGGACGAAGTGCTGCGCCACGCTCTCCTGGCGGGCGCCGCCCAGCCGGAACAGAAAGCAGGTACCCCCGCAACATGAAAATTAGAGACGTACAATTTATTATAAGCGCCGTTAAACCGGACCAGTATCCGACCGACGCCTTGCCGGAGATCGCTCTGGCAGGGCGTTCCAACGTCGGCAAGTCTTCGTTGATCAACCGGATGATTATGCGCAAAAATTTGGCCCGAACGAGCTCGCAGCCCGGCAAGACGCAGCAGCTCAACTATTACCGCGTCAACGATCTTCTTTATTTCGTCGATTTTCCGGGCTACGGCTATGCCAAGGTGTCCAAGCGGCAGCGCGAGCAATTCGGCCAAATGATCGAAACGTATTTGCGCGAGCGGGAAACGCTCAAGCTGCAGCTGCTCGTCGTCGATATCCGGCACGCGCCTTCCGAGGACGACCAGCTGATGTATCATTGGCTGAAGCATTACGGCATTCCGGTCTGCATCGTGGCGACGAAGGCGGACAAAATTCCGCGATCGAAGTGGGACAAGCATATCAAGACGATCAAGCAAACGCTGGAGGCCGACCCGGCCGATCCGGTCGTCCTGTACTCCTCGGAGACGGGACTCGGCAGGGAGCGGCTGTGGGACGTGATCCGCGAAGCGGCCGGGCTGCCCGAGGACGATGCGCCGCGGCAAGCGGCCGGGCCGTCCGCCGCATCCGCGCCGTCCGCATCTGCAGACTCGCCCGAGGCGGAACCGCCGACTTTTTCGCCGGATGACGAAGAAAGAGCAGGAAGTTCTTCTTAAAAGCGGAGCATACAGCAATTTAGTTCGCAATCCTTAAGAAATCCTCCGAATTTTATGCGAAAATGCGAAAATTTCGAGGCTGGCCGGCAGGAATAAATTTTTGCGATCACGTATAATAAAGGTAATCAATGCGCGAGCCGTCAGCAATCGAAGTGCTTTCGCAAAGAATTGAGGAGATTTATATGGCTAAGCGGCTAGCCACAGAGTATGTAAATGCCAAACTGCAGCTAACGAGTGAGGAAATGGTCCGATTTATCCGTCTTATGGAAGACCAGCAGCTGCGCCTGCAGGTGCTTGTGCTGGACAACGGCAATCAGGAGCTTGTCCTTCAGGATGTGGCAGGGCGGGAAGAAGTCCGTCTGACCTTCGAACGTCAGCAAGACTGCTACGTTTGCGTGCTGAATTGCCGTCTGACCGAACCTAAGCTGACCAATGCCATGCGCAAGGCGGTATCGGCGTTTCGCGGCAGCGCGATCGTCAACCGCATATACAGCAATTATACGATGATCTATCATTATGCCGGCGGTACGGTAAGAAAAATTGTGGAAAGCACGGCGTCCGGCGAACGAATCGTGTTCGAACACAAGGATACGGCAGGAGCGCTTGAACGGCTGTTCCGCAACCGGTCCGTCGAGCGGGAAATCGCGCTGACCAACGGCGCGGTGAACGAGCTGCTCGATTTGCGCAATCAGACCGCAAACCCGGCGGAAATCGCCGCCATCGACGACCGGCTGAGAGAGCTTACCCGCAGGCTGTTCGTATTAGAAGCATGATATGGTCCTCCCGACGCTTCCCGAAGCGGCCGGGAGCTTTTTTTTGCCCAACCTGCCCCGCGCCCGCCGCGCAATTCGCCGCAAAGGCCCGCTCGCCGTCCGGTTTCCTCTTGTATCGGTACAAGCGCGAAGCGCATACATTGGAACGAGCGCGAACGGGCGTCCGCAAGCCGCCGAGGCTGTGCGAAAGTTTAACAAAAAAACTATTGCAATTATCCCGGATAGATGTTATTTTTATTTTCGTTGAAAACTTTGCAGTGGAAGTGAAATTAGGAACCAGGATTCACTCAGGACATAGTTATGTTGCGAGAGATTAATCCCTCGAGAAGTGAATGACGTAGGTCCTAGCGGATGAAATTTTTTAAACATTTTATTCCTAGGAAGGGGGAACCGGAAGATGGAATATTCTACTTTCGGAAGACACGTTGCTGTTGATGCTTGGGGTATAGATTTTGATTTGCTGAACAACGCGGAGTTTTTGCAATCTCACATGGTGGAGGCTGCGGAAGCTTGCGGAGCGACGGTATTGTCGGTCCAGTCCAAACAGTTTGAACCGCAAGGCGCAACAGTGCTCGTGCTGCTGTCGGAGAGCCATCTCTCGATTCATACGTATCCTGAGAAAGGTTTTGCCGCTTTGGATTGTTATACGTGCGGCGAAACGGTTGATCCTCAGCTTGCGATCGATTACATGCTGTCCATCTTGAAGCCGACGGCGGCTCACGCGAAGAAGCTGGTGCGCGGCATGGGCGAGCTGCAAGTGGAAGAGCCAAAGATGAAACAAATCGAGCTGGTCTGATCCGGCTTGAGTCAGATGGATATTGAGATGACCATGGACCTGATCCATGGTTATTTCTTTAGGCGGAGGATGCCGCGGCGTTACGCGGCAGACGTTTTTTTTGTTTGAAACAGGGAATACTGGTAGGGACTTTTTCAAACATTTTTCATAAATGAACCGAATCGCATTGTCGAACTATGTTATAATAGTCGGTAACATCAACAGGACACGCTTACGGAAGGAGGCAGGTGATCGCGCATGCACATCATAGCGGTTGGTCTCAATTATCGGACCGCTCCGGTGGAAGTGAGAGAGCAGTTTACGTTTGCGGAGAGCGAACTTCCGGAGGCGCTGCGGCAGCTGATGGACACGAAGAGCATCATGGAATGTGTCATCGTGGCGACCTGCAACCGGACCGAACTGTACGCGGTTGTCGACCGGCATCAGATATGCGGACATTATATCCGGAGTTTTATGGAGAAGTGGTTCAAGCTGCCCCGTGAGCGGTTTACGAACCATTTGTATATGTATGAGGACGAAAAGGCGATCGAGCATCTGTTCCGCGTGACGAGCGGGCTCGATTCGATGGTCATCGGGGAAACGCAAATTTTGGGCCAGGTGAAGGACGCGTTTCTGCTGGCGCAAGCCCGCAAGACGACGGGCACCGTGTTCAACATGCTGTTCAAGCAAGCCGTCACGATGGCCAAGCGGGCCCATTCCGAGACGATGATCGGGGAAGCGGCCGTATCCGTCAGCTATGCCGCGGTAGAGCTCGGCAAGCGCATCTTCGGCCATTTCGGCAAGAAGACGGTCATGGTGATCGGGGCCGGCGAGACCGGCGAATTGACGGCCAAGCACCTGTACGCGAACGGCGCGGAGCGGGTTATCGTCGTCAACCGCACGTTCGAGCGGGCGGCTCAGCTCGCCGACAAGTTTAACGGAGTTCCGTGCTCGATGGAGGAAGCGTACCGGAAGCTTCATGAAGCCGACATTATTATCAGCTCGACGGGCGCCGAAGGCTACGTCATTACGCGGAGCCATATGCTGGCCGCCATGGAACGAAGAAAATCGAAGCCGCTGTTTATGATCGACATTGCGGTTCCGAGAGATTTGGATCCGGGCATCGCCTCGATCGAGAACGTGTTTCTGTACGACATCGACGATCTGGAAGGAATTGTGGAAAGCAACCTGGAGCAGCGCCGGCGGGAAGCCGCCAAGATCGAAACGATGATCGCCCAGGAAATGGAGCTGTTCGCGCAATGGTATCGGACGCTGGGCGTCGTGCCGCTCATTCGCGCCCTGCAGACGAAAGCTTCCGACATTCACGAGGAAACGATGGCGAGCTTGCGCAACAAGCTGCCCGATCTGGACGAACACGAGATGAAGGTCATTCGCAAGCTGACCAAAAGCATCATGAACCAGATGATGCAGGATCCGATTCTGCGCATTAAAGAGATGGCCGGCGAAAAGAAGGCGGAAGAAGCCATGGATATGTTCGTCAAGCTGTTCGCGCTGGAGGAGCAGCTGGCCAGCCAGGCGGCCGAGCCGGAGCGCAATCCGGAGCCGGCGGCCGAGGCCGCCGCGAAGACTGCGCAACCCCCTGCGGCGGCGGCGGCGCTTGCCGGTCCGTAACCCGCAGGCTTCGCGCCGCGCAAGGCAATGTTGCGGAATGATGCAGGGCCGTAAGGTGGGGGAGCAATGGGAACAGTAAGCTGGTTATACGATGCCATACTTTATATTTACGCCCTGAGCCTTCTGTTTTATTTCTCCGACTTTCTGCAGCCGAACCGGAGAGCGAAACGGATCGGTACAGGGCTGCTTATTTTTGTCTGGATGCTGCAGACCGCGTATTTGGTGCTGCGCCTGATGGCGCATATGGACGCGTCCGACATTTGGCATGTGGAGTACTGGCTCGCCTTTTCATGGATGCTGCTGACGGTATCGCTGGTGTTCAACCGATTTTACGATATCGATTATGTCGTTTTTTTCGTCAACGTCGTCGCCTTTGCGGTTCTTGCCCTCAACCTGTACAGCGGCATGCCTCAAGGGCGTTCGTTCGACGTCTGGCAAACGACGAGGGAGCTGCTGTACGTCCATATCAGCCTCGTGCTGTGCGCTTACGCCGCACTGACGATCGGAGCGCTTTTGGCCGGCATGTATTTGTTTTTGCATCACCGGCTGAAGAGCAAAAAATGGTCCGTTTTCATTCGCCGCTATCCGAGTCTGGAGACGATCGGCAACTTTATGGACCGAACCGTCATTATCGGCGTTCCGCTGCTCGCCATGTCGCTGGCGATCGCCGCGGTATCGCTGCTGGTCGAAGGCAGGGCGCGGCTGCTGCTGGACTGGAAGGTGGCGACCTCCTTCGCCTCGCTCGTCATGTACGTCGCTTACGTGATCCAGAGATCGGGCGGCAAACGGACGGGCGGTCAGATGGCCAAGCTTTACCTGGCGGCGTTTGCGATGCTGCTGCTCAATTTGTCGACGAGCTCGTTGTCATCCTTTCATTAAGCGGCAGGCGCCGTCAGCAAAGGGGTTGTCGTGATGTACCGGGAGGAATCAGCCGCCGTTTATCCGGCGATGCTGCGGCTGCAAGGCAAGCGCTGCCTGATTGTCGGCGGCGGCCGGGTAGCCGAGCGCAAGCTGCTCGGCTTGCTGGAGGGCGGCGCGGACGATGTCGTGCTGATCAGTCCGGATGCGACGGAGCTCATCCGCCGCCTGGCGTCGGACGAGCAAGCCGTGCGCTGGCTGCAGAGGCGTTACCGTCCGGGCGATGCGGCCGAAGCGCGGCTTGTATTTGCCGCGACCAACGACCGCGCCGTGAACCGGGCGGTCGTCGAAGAAGCGGAGTCGCTCGGCCAATGGGCGAACGCGGCGGATGAATCGGAGCGCGGCGGCTTCGTCGCCGCCGCGGTCGTGCGGCGCGGACCGCTGGTCATCGCCGCGTCCGCGGCGGGAGCGAGTCCGGCGCTGGCGATGCGCGTAAAGCGGGAGCTGGAAAGGCGTTACGGAGCGCCGTATGCGGCCGCGGCCGCCAAGCTGGGGGAGCTGCGGCGGGCCGCGCTAAGCCGGGTGGACGACCCGCGGCTGAGACGCGACGTGCTGCGGCTGGCCGCCGAACGGGCGGCGGACGGCGCCGAAGCGGGATGGGCGCATGCCGGGATTCCCGAATCGGCGGAGCAATGGCTTGAACTTTTACTGCAAGAGATGAACGGGGGGTAAACGGCAATGTCGAAGGTGGAACGGGTCATTGTGGTCGGTACGAGACAAAGCGCGCTTGCGCTGACCCAAACGATGCAGGTCGTGGAAGACTTGCGTAAAATAAGCGTCGGCCTGGGCTTGAACGTGGAGTTCGAGATCCGGAAAATCGTCACGAAAGGCGACCGCATCCTGGACGTCACGCTGTCGAAGGTCGGCGGCAAAGGGCTGTTCGTCAAAGAAATCGAGCAGGCTTTGCTCGACAAGGAAATCGATCTGGCCGTACATAGCATGAAAGATATGCCCTATGAGCTGCCGGAAGGGCTGATGAACGGCGCAACTCCGAAACGGGTCAATCCGCAGGATTGCCTGATCATGAAGCGGGGGAGCAGCCTGGCGGACTTGCCGCAGGGCGCGCGCGTCGGCACGAGCAGCCTGAGGCGGTCGTCGCAATTGAAGCATGCGCGGCCGGACTTGAATATCGAATGGATCCGGGGCAATATCGATTCCCGCATCCGCAAGCTGGAGACGGAAGGGTTCGATGCGGTTGTGCTCGCCGCGGCCGGTCTGCACCGGATGGGCTGGACCGACCGGATTTCGGCCATGGTGCCGGTCGACATCAGCATTCCGGCCGTCGGCCAGGGAGCGCTGGGCATCGAATGCCGCAAGGACGACGAAGGCGTGAGGGCGCTGCTGGCCGCCTACAATGACGCCGAGTCGGAATGGGCCGTTCGGGCGGAACGGAGCTTCCTCGGCACGCTGCAAGGCGGCTGCCAGGTGCCGATCGGCGCTTACGCGACGGTTACGAAAGGGAACGGGGACGAGCTTCTATTGGAGCTGGCCGGCATGGTCGGCACGCCCGACGGCCGGACGCTGCTGAAGGAAACGAGGAGCGGAAGCGATCCGGAGGCGCTCGGCAAGGAAGTGGCCGAGGCGCTGATCGCCGGCGGCGCGGACCGTATACTGGCGGAAATCGGGGGATAACGGATGAAGAAGGGGAAGGTGTATTTGGTCGGCGCCGGGCCGGGAGACCCGAAGCTGATTACGGTCCGCGGTTTGCAATACTTAAAGGAAAGCGACGCAATCGTGTACGACCGGCTGGCCAGCCCGCGGCTGCTGCAGCATGCGCGGCCGGACGCGGAATTGGTGTACGTCGGCAAGCTGCCGGACCGGCATACGATGAAGCAGGAGGAGATCAACCGGCTGCTGGTC
>CALAWP010000091.1 GCA_937895345.1 uncultured Paenibacillus sp.
GATGAAGTGACGAAAATCCAGGATTTCTCCGCCAACCAATGTGGCAGTAAACAACAACCAGAGCATTAATAATCCCTGAAGGTCTATCGTTTAATTGGCTGTATGGCTGCCATCTGAAGATGTACTCGCCTTGAAGCACAATAGGCTCTTCCCGCCCTTTCATCGTACCTTTTCCCGTATTGTCGCTCCACCTCAATGTCCCTGAAATATGACGTCCTTCATGAATGCGAAATTCGCGGTCAGCTGTCGTTTTCTCTATGCCCGGGTTTGAATAATAAGAGGCATCGTTCGTCAAAAAGACCAGATGACCTTCGTCGGCCAAGCCCTGCCTCACCATCTGTTCGAGACGCTGCAGGTCCTTTAATACATCATAACGGCCAATGTCTTGAGCCCCCTGGTTTAACAAAGAGAACGTCTCATCCTCAAATGAATGCTCGATGGCGCTCATTTTGTATTTCAGCTCAACTGCTATTCTTCTGCCGTTCCACTCGATCCAAATATCCAGATAGGCGCGTCGCTTGGAGTCAAGATCCATTCGCCGTTCAAGTCGAATCTTGCAATCGCATTGCTCTCTCAACTCCCAGGCAAGCGCATGCTGAAAATCGGCCTCATTGTGAAAGATCGGGCGTTTTCGGGATAACGAGTTTAAAACAGATTGGATGTTCATCGATGGCCTCCAAATCACTCCTGATTCCTCCCACTTGTTTTCCAATACCACTTCTAATTATAAACCATCATTTAGACATGTATCTGTCAGCAAATATACGTTCGCGTTTCCATTCAAGAACTGCTCATCATGCAAAGATGCTGTACATAAATCGGCCCCCGCCTTTCACAAGACGGGGGCCGATTTAAGCACCGTTTCTCACTTCCTCAACAGGTTGTTTAAAATGTCCATCGCCTCTTGCAGTTTCTCATTCAACGTTTGCAGCTCGATGAAATCCTCTTGAATTTCAGTCGTGTAGAAGTCAATCCTGGTTTGTAACGGTTCCATGGCTTGATCGACATCCTGCTTCATACGGACTTTGATCAGCCTGTTTCTTAAGTCGCGGTTGACTTCGTCCAAACCGGCTGCGCCGCGAATCATGTCTTCCTTCAAACTTGCCGCTGTACTTGGAATAGGCGTTGCAGACGGCGAATCGGCTGCAAAAGAACGATGCAGCTCGTCGGCGGTATTCAACAAACTCAACAGTTTGCTTTGTTCATTTGATTTCAATCTGATTTCATTCACTTTTTCCCCGACCTGGTTTTGCAGATTGGCCACTCGTTGCCGCGCAACCTCAATCAATTGGCATTCAATATCGCAGTCACCGGGATAACCGGGCGGCAAACTGGATGTCTGAACGATCATTTCTTGTTTTACAACAGATTGGGCCGCAACGGATGGAGAGTCAAGCGGCATCCCGTTAACTCCGGCAATCATCACGCTGATCCCGATCAGCATCGTTCTAACGATGTCTTTTCGCTTCACGAAGTCGCACCTCCCGTCTCCAACGCCCGAAGCAGCATGACGACCGCTTCCGCTCTCGTCGCCGTCTCGTTCGGTGCGAAATTGTTACCGCCGCGCCCATAGACAATGCCGTTCGCTTGCAATGCGGCGACGGCCCCCTTCGCCCAACGCGGAATCGCTTCGTCATCGGCAAATGAAGTTGCCGCAACCGGATCGGGTTGTATCCCCAGCGCACGGGCGATCATCGCCGCCATCTCCGCCCGAGTGATCGTTGCGTCCGGCCGGAAGCTGCCGTCCTCGTATCCGATGACGATTCCGGCTTGCGCCGCTTGTGCCACGGCCTGCTTCGCCCATGCGCCAATTCGGTCTTTATCGGTAAATTCGTGTTCTATCTCTTCGTCCTTCAATTGCAGCGCGCCTGCAAGCATCGCCGTAAATTGTGCGCGAGTGACCGGCTGGTCGGGCTTGAATGTGCCGTCGGGAAAACCGTGGATGATGCTTTTGGCCGCAGCGCGCTCGATGAACTGTACCGCCCAATGACCTGCCATATCGTCAAAGGCGTCCGGCTGGTTTTCCGGCTCATAGGGTACATCCGTTTGACGATCTACGGTAACGGTATACAATTTCTCCGTTCCATCCTCCGCAAGCACGATAAGCTCAATGACGTTTACTCCCTCATGCAGCTCGACCGCGATGATTCCGTTCACAGTTTGCTTTTCCCACATCACTTTGGCTGCCGCATGCGCCGCGGAAACTCTCAGTTCAATCTGACTGGCATCCGTTTGCAAATAGTAATGAAGCTTGGCAGGGCTAAAATCGAATCGAATCGGTGTACCGTCCTGCTGCCATACTTCCAAACTCTGCAAGTCGGCATTCCTAGACAAGCTCCAGCCAATAGGGCCCCGGCCCTTATCGCCGTCCGAATCCGCGGCAGCATACGGAATGGCTCGCACCGGTTCCGAAAAGGCGCTCTCCGATCCTCCGGCGCTCACGGCTTGTATTGTAAACCAATACGTCTTCCCAACAATCAGGCTGCGAACAGTATAGACCGTATCCGTCACCGTCCCCTCATGCGCGACGACCCAAGCCGCAGGGTCGTCGGGAGCAGCGCTGCCTTGGTACAGGTATATCCGATAGCCGGCAGCTCCGTCAACGCCTCTCCATTCCAACTGTACGGCACCCTCACCGGCTATAGCTGTGACCTCATCCGGAACCGACAGCCCCGCTGCGCCAAGCGCATACAATTTCCGATCCAACGAACCGACATAGATCGTGCCGTCTGCGCCGATCGCCGGGGACGAGCGGATTTCCCCTTCCGTTTGATAAGACCACTTGACGCGCTCCGCTTCATCCGCGGCATGCGGGTTCAACGCGTACAACTTCCCGTCATACGAACCGGCATAAATCGTGCTGTCTGCGTCAACGACAGGCGAGGAACGTATGCCATCCTCCGTTTGATACGACCACTTCACTCGATCAGCATCGCCTGCAGCATGCGGATGAAGCGCATACAGCTTTCCATCGGAAGAACCGGTATAGATCGTCCCGTCCAAACCGATCGCCGGAGAGGAAACGATCGCATTCCCCGTTTCATAGAACCATTTCAGACGATCGGCGTCGCTTGCGGCATCCGGATCAAGCGCGTACAGTTTCCCATCGTACGAACCGATATAAACTGTGCCGTCCGCCCCGATCGCCGGTGAAGCTTCGATTACCAGGCCTGTGTCATAGAGCCATTTCACCCGATCCGCATCACCTGCAGCATTCGGATTCAACGCATACAATGTGCCGTCATAGGAGCCGGCATAGATGGTGCCGTCCGCATCTATCGCCGGGGAGGAAACGATCCAATCTCCCAAATCATAGGACCATTGCAAGCGGTCGTCATCGTGTGCAGCATAGGAATCCAGCGCATACAGCTTGCCGTCATACGAACCGACATAGATCGTGCCGTCCGCCCCGATGGCGGGAGAGGAGGCAATCCAATCCCCTGTATCAAAGCGCCACTTCACGCGATCCGCATCGCCAGCAGCATTCGGGTTCAGCGCATATAATGTGCCGTCATACGAACCGGCATAGATGATGCCGTCCGCCCCGATGGCGGGAGCGGAAACGATCCGGCCCCCGGTTTCATAGGACCACTTCACACGGTCCGCCTCGCTTGAAGCGTGCGCATCCAGCGCGTACAGCCTTCCGTCATTCGAACCGACATAGATCGTGCCGTCCGTACCGATGGCAGGCGAAGATTCCAGCATGTCCCCCGTCTCGTAGGACCACTTCTCTTGAGGATGCACTGCACTGACCTTAAACCTGGACTGTCTCGTCCAATTCCATGCCGTCGGCTGCCCGGCATCCGGATCGTAGGCGCCGCTTTCATAGCCTGTCCCTTGATCAAACGGAACATCGGCAGCGCTGAGGATCGAGGCGGAGAACAGACCCGCATAACCGATCCATAACGCAAGGGTCAATAACCGCATGTTCTTACTCCGAAAGACCCCTCTCATCTATATCCTCCTCTTGTTTTTGTCGATAGCGCATTCCAGTTGAATTATATAAAGTTCCCGCCCGGTTGTGATCAACCCTGCCTGCCGCAATTAGCGAAAAGGTTGAGCTGGGGGGTGGAGAAGCTATGGGCCAAAAAAAGAGGAACGGATCAGAACAACTCTAGTGTTCTGGCACGTTCCAACGCTTGCAATCGGTTTTTGGACTGCAATTTGCCATAAATATTGTTAATGTGCGTTTTTACGGTTGCTAGAGCAACGTTCAGCTGATCCGCCATTTCTTTATTGGTCAGCCCCATTTCCATTAATCGAAGGACGTCGCGTTCTTTTGCGGTTAAAGCGGGTACGACCGCTTCTTTCAATTGCGGATGGCTCGTCTCTCCTGCGGCCGGAAGGATCAGCCGCCGCAGCCGTTTTACGTAGGATAAAGGAACCTTTCCGGACGGTTGGCGGTGTTGGTTCCGACGCAAAGCAAGATACCGATCCAGTAATGCCCTATCGGCGCTCCCTCGTCCACAAAGGTGCGAATGTACCCTTCCGGCTGTGCCAGAGCAAGCGCTTCTTCCAGGACATCCATGCTCTGTACGACTTCGCCTTGCATAGATAGAATCCGGCTTTGATGAACGAGCAACCGAATCCTGTCGCCTTGCTTCCTTGCTCCGGCCGCGATAACGAGGAGCCGCTCCACCAGAGCCGCTGCTTCCTCCGTCTTTCCCAGCTCTGCCAAGTAACACGCCAGCAAGTCGTATTCCTTGATCATCGACAGCGGAATTTCATCCCCGGATCGCAGATCGCTCGTTTTCAGCCATTGTCTCGCCGACCGCTCGGTGCCGAGCCCCCTGCCCGGCATCGCCGAAAACCATGCGACTTTCCCGGATAAATGCGGACTCCGCCGCAAAGCCGGTTGTTTGGCGATTTTCTGCAACATCGCTTTCGCCGTCTTCGCATTCCCTTGCGCTGCGGAAATGCGCGCCAGCCAGAGCGCCGCGATCGTCATCAGGCTGACATTGTCATGCGATCTTCCAAGATCGTACGCCCGCCGCATATAATTTTCCGCATCGTTCAAGCGATTGCGTTCGTACTGCAATTTTCCGTAGTCTATATATAAATGCGCGACAAAGTACGCATTTCGAGTTTTGGACCAGGCGGACAACAAAGGGGGCAGCACTTGTTCCGCCCATCGAAGGCTGCCATCCGATACATAGACGTCCCACACCTTATGGTAGCCGTCCCTGTCACTCCCGAACCCGATGAAGTAATCGCCATCCGGATGTTTCTCGACGTATTCCTGCGAAAATTGAACGGCATATTCGAAATCCCGATCCATAAACGTGCGAAACGCGGCCATAAAGGCCAGCCCGGCTTGCAGCGTCTCACGATCATGAGAAGGAAGGGAGGACGTACCTTCCTGCAGTCTGCGAATTGCCCGCCAATACCCGTCCGTAGCCGCCTCGACATGACCGGCCAAGTACTGGGAAGCCAGCTTGGTCAGGTACATCATCGGCTTGGCCAACAGCAAATCGTCGGGAATGGCGCTTAGCCAGGCGCAGAGCGTCGTCCACTCCTTGACCATCAGCTTCGGCGCAATCGCTTCGAGCAAAGAAAGCGCATGTTCGTAACCCATACCCGCCAAATAATGATCGACCGCCTCATGCGAATAGCCGTTCATTTCCAGCCAACTTCCCGCCGCAAGGTGCAGCGTCTTCCATCGCTGCGGTTCGCGCATTTTCAGTTGTTCCGTCAAAAATTGCTGAAACAGATGATGGTACCTGTACCATTCCCGCCGCTCGTCCAAGGGTAACAGAAACAGGCTCTCTTGCTCCAAACGCTGCAGATACGAGGCGCTCTCGGCCATTCCGGTTACCGCCCTGCAGAGCTCGCCTGTCATCCGCTGCAAGATTGAAGTCCGGAGCAGAAATTGCTGCAACGGGATCGGCTGCCGGGACAACACTTCTTCGAAAAAATAATCGGAAATGTCGCGCTCCGTTCCCCTCATTTGCCATACAACCGCCGCCGGGTCGGCGGCTTCGTGCAATGACAAGACCGCCAGACGCATGGCGGCGATCCACCCTTCGGTCCGGTCCAGAACGGCCGCCGTCTCCTCGGCGGACAATTGCACCCCGCCGCATGCCGCGAAAAATTCGGCGGTTTCTTCTGGGGCGAAACGGAGATCCTTCGCTTCAATCCGATTCAGCCCGGCCTCCACCCGTATTCGGGACAGAGGCAGCGGCGGTTGGTATCGGGTTGCCATATAGAGATGTACGTGAGACGGCAGCCGATTCAGCAAGTAAACGACTCCATTCCGAATCGCCGGCTCTTCGATATGGTGAAAATCATCCCATACGAGCACCAGCCTATATGGGATGCGATTCAACCCGTTGATAAGCGCGGCCATGAGCGAGTCGCCCGATGCGTCTTCCGCGGCAAAACGAAGTACGGCCTGTTCGTCAAACCCCGGGCAGCATTGTTTCAACGCCGCAATCGTATGTCCCCAGAATCGCATGCGGTCATTATCCCCCGCATCCAGCGATACCCAGGCGACCGGCTCTTCCCTCGTTGCCGCCCACTCGCCGAGCAGCGTAGTTTTTCCATACCCGGCAGGCGCCGTGACCAAGGTCAGGATGCGGTTCAATCCTTCATCCAATCGGCGGATAAGGCGGGGACGCGCGACAAGCGCAGTGCGCGACCGTGGAATATGTAGCTTGGTGGAGATGATCACCGCTTGACCACTTCCTTTGCTCAATTCTGCATGTTTCAATGCTGCTCAAATCGTCTCAGCATTTTTCTCTCTTCGCACAGTTTCGGTTTATTTTACACGATGTCGATCGGGAGCTACAATAATTTTAGAAACGGGCTGGTCTCGTGGAGAATGCCCGGTACGAGAATCGTTATAACGGGAGGCGTTCCACTATGTTTGAAACGGAGTTAACGCGTACGCTGAAAATTCGATACCCCCTGTTTCAAGCGCCGATGGCTGGCGGCCCGACGACGCCCGACCTGGTAGCAGCCGTATCCAATGCCGGAGGCATGGGCAATCTGGGGGCCGGGTACTTAACGCCGGAGCAACTCCGCGGCGATATCCAAAAGATCAGGACATTAACAGACCAGCCCTTCGGAGTAAACTTGTTTGTGCCTGAGCAACCGGAAGAGTCGGAAGAAGCCGTCGTTCAAATGACCGATCATCTTAATCAATACCGCGCCAAACTGGGCACCCTGTACAAAACGCTATGATGCTGGACATTCGACAAGCGGCTGCCAAAGCGAATGATCCTGAATATATGTCGCTCCGGGCAGGACAGGGTCTCAGGTTAGCCAAAGCCGAACCCGCCGCTGAAATTGTGAAACAAACTATCGAGCAAGCAATTGCCGTTGTCAAAAAGAGTTTCCTCTTTTCGGAGAAACGGTTATGAATTGCGAAAGGAGATGTTCGGTATGATCGTCCGCACCTGCAAACCTCGAGGTCCGTTAGCGGCATTCGTGGAACATTTTTGGTACATGGAAAGCCGACATACCGCATGTCAACGCGAGCTTTCATTGCCGGACGGTTCCGTGGATCTCATTATCGATTTAACTGCGGATAAAGTCCTAATGGCCACCGCGTCGAACGAGCCGTTGCGGCTCGACCCTGTATTTGTCTGCGGGCCTCACTCGAGACATTTCGTCATCTGCAATTCGCTTGAAACGAGAGTGCTCGGAGTCCATTTCAAGCCGGGCGGCGCCTATCCGTTTCTCGGTTATCCGCTGGATCAATTGCATAATGTCATGCAATCGATGGATGCAATTTGGGGACATTTAGCCGGAATATTGCGTGAGGAACTGCTTGAGTTGACCACGGTTGAGCAAATGTTTCATGTCCTCGGCGACCGATTGCTGCAACTGGCCGTTAAGCCGCTTGAACGGCATCCGGCGGTCCAATATGCGGTCGAACATTTAAGCCAGCCACACGCACAGACGGATTCAGTTCAGGACCTTGTGAGCCAAATCGGCATCAGTCACAGGCGATTTATCGAGCTGTTCCAACGGGAAACCGGCTATACGCCGAAACGCTACAGCCGCATCCGACGATTCCAAGAGCTGCTGAGCAAAATGAAGGAACGACAAACCCTGGCCGATTGGCCGGCTATCGCCCTCGATTGCGGGTATTACGATCAGTCCCATTTTATAAAGGATTTTCGCGCATTTTCCGGGTTGAACCCGACGGATTATAAGGCAGCTCCCGGAAGGCATTACAATCATGTTCAGATATGACGATTGAAGGTCAATTATTTACAATACGGCGTATGAAGTTAAATGTAGAATGAAAGGGTGAACCAAGCACAACACTAGCAGCTTCTTCCCGAATGCATTTTACACTCTAACATGAGGAGGACAAGGAAATGAGAAACGCGTGGACCCCTGAAGGGTATTCTTCCGTTGTTCCGCAATTACGCGCGGAACATGCCGATCGATTGCTGGACTTTTTGCAAGCCGTTTTCGATGCGGAAGTGCTTCACCGCGCGACGGATGAACATGGAAAGGTAACACATGCCGAGGTGCGAATCGGGCATGGGATCGTCGAAGTATCGGATGCTAACGAGGCATGGCCGGCCAATGAATCTTCATTGCATGTATTTGTTCCCAACACGGACGAGTGCTATAGGCGAGCTTTGGAGGCGGGAGCGGTTTCCCTGTATGAACCGGCGGACATGCCGTATGGGGAAAGAAGCGGCGGCATCAAAGACGAATTCGGCAACAGCTGGTTTATTGCAACGTTTCAAAGAGGCGAAGGGCGCGGCTATTACGATTGATTACATACTTAAATCGAGCTCTAACTGCCAAATACGGAAGATATAGCGTCCCACCGACTTTACAAGGCTGCATAACATAATCGTGAATACGGAGCGCATTCGGATGACCGAATTGCGCTCCGTCCAAGTTCTAAGAAGGAGTTGTGATGCTGCGGGCGGCACAACGGTCCGTTTCTTCGACAGAAACGAACCAAGAGCAACCGCAGAATAATAGAAAGTGGATGCCGCAAAACAAGGCGGTGTGGACCGTCATCCCCATAACGGCCTTCCCTCTTTCCTTCCATACTTACGATCCTTCAACAAACCTCACGATCTCCGGGAATAGTTCTTCCGCATGGGTCAAATTTAACATGTGATCTCCCCCTCGATCGCAGTGAACTGAATATTAGGCAGCGCCCGATAATACTGTTCGATGGCGAGGTTGTCCTCGTGATCTCTCGTTCCGCGAATGAACAGAGTCCTTGTAAGGGTTTCATGCAATTTCTCGATGGCAGGCGGATTGGCCACACAGCGCCATAATAACGGGTATCTTTTGATATCGTGCCGTACAACGATTCATAAGTCGCAAAAGCGTACTGTAAGGTCCCTCCGGGACAAGGCTGCAGCACAAAATGTTTGTAGCCGGGCTTGTCCTTGACCGGACGAATGCCGGCAGTATAAGCGAAGAGAAAGTCGCATACTGCGCCGTAAGCGTAATGATTCAAGGAACGCCAAGTGCGTTGGTCCCTTCCCGTAATAGGGGCGTAATATCGTAGGTTTAAACTTGCAGTCTCGTATAATATGATGTAAAGCCCGGAGCGAAGAGCTGGTCGCTTCCCTCCTGTCCGTTGATATAGAAACGATAAAGCCCTTTGGCAAAAAGAAAGCGGTTTCGTATCTTCCGAAAATGAATCCGCCCCGCCAAGCGGAGCAGCCGGTTTTTCATATCTGTTGCCTCCTAGCGGGACTGATATGGTGGAAAAAGGTTCGTCTGTACGCTAAGGCTTGATAGACAAGCAACTCGTGGATGTGGTGACAGTACGGCAACTATTCTAGAGGAGCCCATTCGGATGATCGAATGGCGCTCCTCTTCGTCCTGAGAAGGATTTACATACGAAAAACATGGGAAGCTATGTTAAGAAGTGCTTTTACGGCTGGAGAGGCTGCGGATATCGAAGGGCAAGCTAGTGCGATGGTTCGCCAATGTTCCGTATCCAAACGACTGATATGAAGGTTGGGCTGCGTCTTCAAAAACAGGGCGGGACCAATAGTAATGCCGAGCCCTTCTTGTACCATATTGGAAATCGTGCTGCAGTCCTTCACTTCGAAGCGGATACAGGGCGTCACCATCGCTTGCTGAAATATTTCTTGAACATGGGACTGGTACATCCCCGTCGGCATAATAAACGGTTCATCCTGTAAAGCTAGAACCGATATGACGTCGTCTTGGTTAAATTTATGAGCGATGGAAGTAGCCACGACCATCTCATCTTTTACAAGCGGAACCCATTCGAAAGTTGATTTCGCATCCGGCTGCACGACAAAACCAATATCGATAACAGCGGTAGATAACCACTCCGTTATCTCCTCATACGTTCCCTCATACAATCGGAACTCGATCTTAGGATGCTGCTTCTGGAATTGAGTCAGGATTTTGGGCAACAAGCAGGCCGATGCACTGGCAAACGTGCCGATGCGGATCGTTCCCACCTCCAATTCCGAGGTCAGCGCGATCTCCTGCTGAATTATTTCCATTCGGTTTAGTATTTCCCGTATGTGAACAATCGTTCTCCGCCCCAAATCCGTAAGCATCAGTCCATTCTTCCGATCGCGAATCAGCAACGTTGAGCCCCATTCGGATTCCAGATTTGCGATCGCATGGCTGACAGCTGATTGCGTCATATTCAATTGTTCGGCGGCTTTGGTGAAACTCCCTAATTCAACCACCTTGTCGAACACTTCAAAACGGGCAATAGTCATAAGTTTTTCTCATCTCCAAGATGAAATATATCAATTTTACTAATCATAACACCGCCTTTAAAATGAAGGCAAGAACAGGGGGAGAGAACATGAATCGTTTGGGAATTTATCTTCTGGCACTGGGCGCATTTGTAACCGGCACTGCCGAGTTTGTAGTGTCCGGCATTTTGGAGTTAATCGCGGGAGATCTGAACGTGTCCATTGCAAAATCTGGTCAATTGGTTACGTTGTACTCGCTGTCTTATGCGTTCGGAGCTCTATTTTTGATTATGCTGACCGCCAAGTTTGAACGTAAACATGTGTTGTTGTGCGCCATGCTTACGTTTACTGCAGGCAACCTGATCGCATTCTTCAGTGATCATTTCGGCGTCCTGATGGTTTCCCGTATCGTCCTGGCGATGAGCGGCGGACTATATATCGTGATTGCTACACACTATGCAGCCAGACTTGCGCAGCCCGACAAACGGGGCAACGCGATCTCTATCGTGATGACAGGCTTTTCGATATCATTGGTGCTTGGGGTGCCGTTTGGAACGCTGCTGGCTGCCTATATGGACTGGCGATACATTTTTTTGATAATTGCAGCTTTAACGATGATCAACCTCCTATTACTTTATCGATTCATTCCAAAGCTGGATGGAGACGAACCGACGCCATGGAGACATCAAGTGCAGCTGCTGCGAAATCAAACATTGATTCTGGGCTTGATGATCACCGTTTTCTGGATTCTCGGTTACACGATGATATTCGCCTATATCGGCCCATTTTTGACCAGATTAGCCAACTTTTCTATTGAAACGATCAGTATGGCGTTGTTCGTGTTAGGAGTATTTGCCTTTATCGGGGCGCGGTTCGGAGGGCATGCAGCCGATAAATGGGGCCCTGCTCGCACAATAACCATAAGCTTGCTCGTGCATGCGGCCGCTTTGATTTCGTTCACTGTGATGAAAGGATCTTCGTTCGGCGTCTTTGTCATCTTGATGATCTGGGGAGTAGCGGCATGGACGACGACGCCTGCCAATCAGGTCTATTTGATCTCATTACAGCCTCAAGCCGCGGAAACGATCTTAAGCTTCAATACGGCACTGATGAATATCGGGATGACGTTAGGCGCAGGTTTCGGAGGTGCGGCGATTCATCATGTATCCGTGCTGAATCTGGGTTGGATGAGCGGAACGGTTGTCCTGTTTGCGCTAGCCATTGCCGTATATACCTTTGCTTCTCGCAAGAAACGGCCGAGCCGATACGATTCTAACTTAGCTGAAACTGAATTCCGTTAAAGTCGGAATCGTGCCGGAACGCCTCGGCACGATTTCTTCTTTCGCTTGCACTCCGCGCCAGCCCGCGTGATTGCCCAAACGGCCTCGCAGACACCCGAGTATAAAATTCTTATATGCCCACCGGGCGTTTCTTATATATCCATTGAATTGGAAACGCTTTATAATTCAAACCGTAACGACATCAGGGATTGACCGAACGGCATCAAGGTTGACCGACAAGAAAGGGTGCATTCATTCACTCAAAGAAAGCGAGGAATTTCTCATGAAAAAGACAGGCAAGCGTTTGGGATTATGGCTGTGCGCCGCCGCGTTATTGTTCCCCGTCATCGGCAGCAAGCCGCACGTTCACGCTGCGTCAGGCGATCTCATTATGGGCGCGGACGTTTCGATGCTGTATGAGGTTGAATCGCTGGGCGGCAAATTTTATGAAGACGGCGTTCAGAAGGACGCACTCGATATTTTAAGCTCGAACGGCATGGACTACGTCCGCCTGCGGCTGTGGGTCGATCCGTACGACAGCCAGGGCAATCCGTACGGCGGCGGCACAAACGATCTCGCCACCACGATCTCGCTCGCCCAGCGGGCCAAGGCGGAGGGCATGGGCATTCTGCTGGACTTCCACTACAGCGATTTTTGGGCCGACCCCGGCACGCAGACAAAACCGAAAGCTTGGCAGAACCTGACCTATTCGCAGCTGAAGACCGAGGTGTACAACTATTCCAAAAACGTAATCACCGCCATGAAACAGGCGAACGTGCTGCCGGGCATGGTGCAGATCGGCAACGAAACGACTTCGGGCATATTGTGGGACGACGGCAAAATTACGAACAACGATTTTACCCAAATGGCCGAGCTGATGTCCGCCGGCATTTCCGGGGTAAAGGACGCGCTCGCCGCTGGTGAAGACGTGGAAATCGTGCTTCATATCGACCACGGAGGCGACAACAATCTGTACCGCTGGTGGTTCGACAGCATTACGGCGCAAGGCGTCGACTTTGACATTATCGGCTTGTCCTATTACCCGTTCTGGCACGGCACGATGGGCGAGCTGCAGTACAACTTGAACGACATCAGCCAGCGCTACGGCAAGGACGTCATGATCGTGGAGACCGCATACGGCTGGACGCTGGACGACGGAGACGGACTCGGCAACTCTTTCTATACCGCAGAGGAAAGCACCGGCGGCTATCCCGCAACGCCGCAAGGCCAAATCGCATATATGCGTGATCTGAAAGAAATTATGCTGGACGTGCCGAACGGCCGGGGGCGCGGCATTTTCTGGTGGGAGCCGGCCTGGCTGCCGGTCGAAGGCGCCAACTGGGGAACGGAAGCCGGCAAGCTGTACAACGACGACACCGGCCTGCTGTCCAATCCGTGGGACAATCAAACGCTGTTCGACTTTAACGGCAACGCGCTGGAGTCGTTAAGCGTGTTCTCCGAGAGCGCGCCGGACAACAAGGTGTTGAACCACAGCTTTGAACAGGATGGCTGGACGAACACGCCATCCGGCTGGGGCGTATGGGCCGCGAATGCGGGCGACCTGGACGCGGTCAAGGTGGAACAGCCCGGCGTGACGGGCAGCTATAAGCTGACGCATTGGAAGGCCACCTCCTATACCGCCTCGACCTATCAGGTCGTGACCGGCCTGCCGAACGGCACGTATTCGTTTACGGCATGGGTGTTGAACAGCGGCGGGCAGAACGCAGCTTATATCTACGCCAAAAACTACGGAGGCGCCGAACGTCAGACGGCTTTGCCGGTCAGCCCGACGCAGTGGGTCAAGGTGCGCATCGACAACATTCAGGTGACCAACGGGCAATGCGAAATCGGCATCATTTCGTACGCCAACGCGAACAACTGGATCAACATGGACAACGTCAAGCTGTACAAAACGAATTAATGGACCATGCCGCTTTCGGGGCGGCAAAGACATAGAGCTCTGAATTCAGGGGGAGGACTAGTTTGATGACGAAGACTGCGACTTTCAAAAGATGGACAAGCTTTGCGCTCGCAACGATGCTGATTGCGGTTTCCGCCGCGTGCGGCGCCGATCAGGGCGGCAAGGCTGGGGGCAATAGCGGCAGCATCGGCAATACCGGCGCCAATGACGGCACGAACGCAAATACCGGCGAACCGGCGGGCAAGCCTGACCATCTGCTCGTCTGGGCCAACGACGATGCCAACCACCTCAAGGCGGTGCAGCAAATGGCGGAAGCGTACGGGCAAGCGCACGGCATCCGGGTGGAGGTCGTGCCGGTCAGCGCGGCGGAGCAGGTGCAGAAGCTGGCGCTGGCGGCGCCTTCCGGGCAAGGACCCGATCTGTTCTTCCAGCCGCAGGACCGTCTGGGCGACATCGTGCTGCAGGGCTTGGCCGAGCCCGTTGACACGGATGACAGCGTCATGGCCGGATACAGCGAAGCGGCGCTGAGCGCGGTCCGATACGACGGCCGTATGTACGGTTATCCGGTGTCGATCGAGACATATGCGCTATATTACAACAAGGAGCTGGTGCCGAATCCGCCGGCCACGATCGAGGAAGCGGCTTCCATGGCCGCCGGTCTGACCGACCCGAGTCAGGACCGTTACGGTTATCTGATGATGCCGGACTTCTATTATACAATTCCGTTCATTGTGAACTACGGCGGTTATGTGTTTGGCGGAGAAGCGGGCCATTACGACGCCGGCGATATCGGATTGAACAACGAAGGCGCGGTTGCCGGGCTGCAAAGCTTCCAGAAGTTTGCCAAGGACGTTGCGATACCGGAAACGGTGACGATCGACATCATCAACACGCTGTTTGCGGAAGGCAAGGCCGGCATGGCCGTGAACGGCTTGTGGTCCTTGAAGACGTATCAGGAGCAGTTGGGCGACAAGCTTGGAACGGCGCCGCTGCCGGCCGTAAACGGCAAGTCGTCTCCCTCCTTTGTCGGCGTCAAATCATGGTTTATTTCCTCTTACTCCGAATATCCGGAAGCGGCGATGGATTTGGCGGTTTACTTGACAAATGATGACAACGCGCGGCTGTACCATGAGACGACAGGCGAAATTCCGGCCCGCACGGCCGTGCAGGACGCAATTAAGGACGAGAGCTACCAGGGCTTCGTGAAACAAATCGAAAGCGGCATTCCGATGCCGAACATTCCGGAGATGACGCCGATATGGGAAATGAACAACGCGCTGGGCTTTATATTGAAGGGCGAGGACGTCTCCTCCGTACTGAACGAAACGGTCGATATCATTAATCAGCAAATCGCCGCTTTCGGCAAAGCCAACTAAGCTTTCATAAAGGAGCATGATCGACTTGCATCAAGAGCGGCTTCCGCAGCAGTTCGACCGAGCGGGAAGCGGCCGCCCCGGACACCGTCCGGCGGCGGCAATCCTGCTGTCGGTGTTGTTCGCGGGTCTTGGACAGCTTTATAACCGAAGCTACCTGAAAGGTTTATTGTTTCTAGTCATCCAAGCCTCGTTCCTCGTCGTGTTTTTCGATTTTCTTCAACTCGGGCTTTGGGGGCTGTATACGCTGGGGACGGTTCCGAAACGGGACCACTCCGTATTTTTGCTTGTGTACGGTATATTGGCCGTACTTCTGCTGGCGATCGCGCTTCTGTTCTACGCGCTCAACATTCGCGACGCCCGGAACGAAGCGGTCAAGCTCCGAAACGGCTGGGTCCGCCCTCCGATGAGCGAACGTCTCCGGTCGGCCTACAGGCAAAGCTTTCCTTATTTACTGACCGTCCCGGGCTTTTTGCTGCTTATATTCGTCGTCGTGTTCCCGCTCCTGTTCGCGGTATCGCTGGCGTTCACAAACTACAACCTGTACAACTCGCCGCCGCGGACGCTGGTCGATTGGGTTGGCTTCGACAACTTTACGCAGCTCGCGACGATGCCGATCTGGAATCGTTCGTTCGTCGGCGTCTTCTCCTGGACGCTCGTCTGGACGCTTGTATCGACCACGCTGCAGATTGGACTCGGCCTGCTGTTGGCGCTGCTCGTCAACGACAGCCGGATCCGGTTCAAAAAGCTGATTCGCACCATTCTCATTTTGCCTTGGGCGGTGCCGAATTTCGTATCGATTATGATCTTTGCGGCGCTGTTCAACGACCAGTTCGGCGCGGTGAACCGGACGATCGTCCGCTGGTTCGGCGGAAGCGGCCTGCCTTGGCTGACCGATCCGTTCTACACGAAGATTGCCTTGATCGCCATTCAGACTTGGCTGGGCTTCCCTTTCCTGTTCGCACTGTTTACGGGCGTACTGCAAAGCATTTCGAAGGACTGGTTCGAAGCGGCCGACGTGGATGGCGGCACGCGCTGGCAGAAGTTCCGGCATATCACGCTGCCGCATGTGCTGTTCGCCACGGCGCCGCTGCTCATTATTCAGTACACGTCCAATTTCAATAACTTCAACATCATTTATTTATTTAACGGCGGAGGACCGGCGGTGCGCGGACAGACGGCCGGCGGTACCGATATTCTGATCTCCTGGGTATACAAGCTGACGTTTACGAACAACAACTATAGCATGGCCGCGGCCATCTCGCTTATTATCGGGCTGATCGTTATGACGTTTGCCTTCTTCCAATTCCGGCGGTCCAGATCGTTCAGAGAGGAGCGGAACTATTGAGATGAACGCGCGATTGAAATCCAGCCTCGAGGTGTCTTTCATCTATTTGGTTTTGGCCGCAGCGGCCGTCGCCGTTTTTTATCCGTTAATCTGGGCAGTCGGACTTTCGTTCAATTCCGGCACCAGCCTGTACGCGTCCAGCATGTTTCCAAAGGACCCGTCGCTTGAGCATTACCGATGGCTGTTCGCGAGTCCGGAAAGCCATTATTTGACCTGGTACAAAAATACGATGATCGTATCGGGCTGCACGAGCGTCCTGTCGGTCATCGTCACTTCCGGAGTCGCTTATGCGTTTTCCCGCTTTGATTTTGTCGGGCGAAAAAGCAGTCTTTACGCTTTTCTGCTGCTGCAAATGTTCCCGGTCATGATGGCGATGGTGGCGATTTATATCTTTTTGAATCTGATCGGCTTGCTCAATACGCTCGGCGGCTTGATTCTGATCTATGTGGGCGGACAAATTCCGTTCAACGCCTGGCTGGTCAAGGGGTATCTCGACACGATCCCGCGCGAAATCGACGACGCGGCGAAGATCGACGGCTCGGGCCCCCTTCGGTTGTTCGTCACCATTCTGCTGCCGCTTATCACGCCGATTTTGGCCATCGTAGCGCTGACCAATTTTATGATGCCGATTTTTGACTTTATTTTGCCGTCGATCATCCTGCATGACGCCGACAAGTATACGCTGGCTGTAGGCCTGTATAAGTTCGTCACCGAAAAATACGCTAACAACTTTACCGTCTTCGCCGCCGGGGCGATTCTGATCGCGCTGCCGGTCGCGCTCATTTATTTATTTTTGCAGCGCTTCTTCATCTCCGGCCTCGCTGCCGGCGGAACGAAGGGTTGACCGGCTGATTATTGCATAAGAGCCTGTCCGGGCCGGGCATCATACCATCCGGCTGAATACACATAAGGGAGAGAAATTAGAATGAATACCACTTTTCTTAAAGGCGCAGACATTTCTTTCGTAGACGAAATCGAATCGGAAGGCGGAGCTTACTTCGAGAACGGGCAGCGCAGGGACGTTCTGGACATTCTGAAGGACAGCGGCATCAATTCCGCCAGGCTTCGCCTGTGGAACGAGCCGGCTTTCGACTACAACAATCTGGCCAAAACGTTAAAAATGGCACGCCGCATCAAGGACAAAGGACTTCATTTTCTGCTGGACTTCCATTACTCCGATTATTGGGCCGACCCGGGCAAGCAAACGATGCCGAAAGCGTGGGCCGGTCTTGCACACGATGAGATTGCCGATGCCCTTAGGCGGTTCACCTGCGATGCGGTGCAAAAGCTGAAGGAACAAGGCACGCCGCCGGACATGGTGCAGATCGGCAACGAAATTACGAACGGCATGGTATGGAACGACGGCCGCGTGGACGGCGAATGGGACACCGACGAGCAGTGGCGCAAGCTGGCGGATCTGATCGAAGCCGGCGTTCGGGGCGTCGAAGACGCGATGGACGGCCCCGGTCAGGTGCCAATTATGATTCATATCGACCGGGGAGGCGACAACAAGGGCAGCCGTTCCTTCTATGACCGGCTCTCGTCTATGAACGTCGAATACGATATGATCGGTTTGTCCTATTATTCGTGGTGGCACGGCACGCTCGAAGAGCTGCGCCATAACCTGGACGACTTAGCGGAGCGGTACGGCAAAGATATCGTCATCGTGGAAGCGGCGTACCCGTGGACGATGACCCCGCCGGACGAGCAGCCGCTTATTTTCAACCGGGAGGATTGGCTGTATCCGGGTTATCCCGCCAGCCCGGAGGGGCAAGCCGCATGGCTGCGCAACCTGATGGACGTCATCCGCGCGACTCCCGGCAATCGCGGCAAGGGCATTTATTATTGGGAGCCGTGCTGGATCCCGTCCAAGCCGCATTGGTCCGTTGGACACGAGAACAACTGGTCCAACCTGACGCTGTTCTCCTACTCCGGGAACAAGCTGCCTTCTCTGGACGCGTTCAAAGAATAGCGCGCCGAATCGGCGATTTGCGGCGTTCCTGCTGCAGCCGGCAGTCCCCCCCCCTTGGCATGTCCCTCAACTTGTCGGATAATGAAAGGACAAGATGACCGGCCGAGGGGGAATTGCCGATGTTATGGGGCGACGAAAATATTCGCTACGTCTTTACGTCCGTAGAGCGCACCATCCCGTTGTATATCGAGACGATCGGATACAGCGCCTGGGAGCGCGTATTCATTCGCCCCGACGGTTATCCGCTTTATCATTGGCTGCACACTCTCGAAGGAGAAGGACATTTGGAGCTGGCCGGCGGCGAGCCCGTGTCGCTGACGGCCGGCATGGGCGTGCTGCTGACGCCTTTTACGCCCCATGCCTACCGTCCGGTGTCTCAGCGCTGGTCGACCGTGTACGTCACCTTCGGCGGCGCGGCGGCATCCGCCATACTGGAATCGCTGAACATGAACGTATCGGCGTTATACAAGGAAACGGGCATCGGCTCGTTCACGGAAGCGATCGGCGAAATGATCGGCAGAGCCGGTCAAGACGCCCAGTTTTCCAGTCTGGACTCCTCGCTGGAAATGTACCGTTTCCTGGTGCTGCTCAAAAAGTTCGGCATGCGAAACAACCAGCCCTCCCTCTCGCAGTTTTACGACAAGTTGAGACCCGCCGTCCAATGGATGGAACGGCATCTGTCCGACAATATCGGCCTGCCTGAAATTGCGGAGCAAGCCGGCATGAGCGTCTCTTACTTAAGTCAGCTGTTCCACGACGCCTTCGGCATCAGCCCGTATTCGTATCTCATCCAATTGCGCATCCAGTCGTCCAAGCGGCTTCTGATTACGCAAACCGATATGACGATGAAGGATATCGCCCGCCAGACGGGCTTTAACGACGTGAGCCATTTTGTCGCCACCTTCCGCAAAAAGGAAGGCGTCACGCCCGCGAAATACCGCGAGCTGCATCTATCCTTGCAGGAACCGAGCCATTCCTATCATGAATTTCCGGATTGAGCATGTATACAGAACGATTCGCTGTCTCATAAAATTGGAAATTTCGTGCACAAACAGACGCTAAAAGAGCAGAGCAGCCAACTGGCCGACACGCTTCGATACAGCTTCTACGGCTCCTTGGTCCCCTTGCCCCGGTGTAACACCGGTATTTTTCTTGAAAACACGAATGAAATACGAAGGTTGATATCCCACCTCTGCGGCGATTTCATTTCAGGATTGGAAAAGCAGTTCACCTATATTTCTGGTATACAAAGGGCGAGATGGACTTGTGTCGCGAAACTGTTGCATTGGCAGAACTGGAGCTTTTAAATGAATAAGCGAAGAGGAGAAATCGAATGATGCCTAGTGATCGCGAGTATTGGATCCAAACCTTACACAAAATCGCTGTTCCCGTATTAGAGAATCTAAAGAATCGAACTCTAAAAATGAATATGCCCATTCAATCCAATGGCCATCATCGGGCGGATTGCAGTCATCTTGAAGCGCTTGGAAGAACGCTAGCCGGCATAGCCCCTTGGCTGGAGTCGGGTCCTGTGGACGGTGAAGAAGGATTGCTTCGGGCACGCATGGCCGACCTCGCTCGCGATGCAATCGATTCGGCCACCGACCCGAAATCGCCGGATTATATGAATTTCTGTAACGGGGTGCAGCCTTTAGTAGATACAGCCTTTCTGGCGCATGCCATCGTCCGGGCGCCGCAAGAGCTGCTGGCTAAGCTCAGCCCAACTACGCGGCAGCAACTTATCGATGCCTTTCTTTCCTCGCGCGTCATCCGCCCGTTTCATAACAATTGGCTGCTCTTCTCGGCAATGATCGAAGCTGCTCTATATTTAATGGAAGAACCCTGGGATCGTATGCGAGTGGATTATGCGATTCATCAACACGAACAGTGGTATGTAGGGGATGGGGCGTATAAGGATGGTCACCATTTCCACTGGGATTACTATAATAGTTTCGTAATTTCCCCCATGCTCCTTGATATTCTCGATACCGTAGGCAACCAGCATGAAGACTGGACACTAATAAGGGAGAAGGTATTGATCCGCGCCATTCGATACGCCGCCATTCAATGTCAACTGCAAACGAAAATTCCTCAAAATCTGCACTTGAAAATTCCCCAAAAAG
>CALAWP010000092.1 GCA_937895345.1 uncultured Paenibacillus sp.
CTTCGTTATCGCCCATGTCTCAGCGGCGACTTTTATAATATATCACAGGTGCCTATCTGATTGCAACACTTTTTTTAATTTATTTTTCACCGCCCTTCATAAAGGCGCTTATTCCTTCATATTCCCCAAGCTCCAGAGCCTTTTCAATCTTTTGAACGAGCTGCCCGCTTATAATATGTTCCGGCTTCACCCCGTTGATCGAGATCAGATGGGTATCATTTTCTCCGTATATATTATAATGTTCCATCGCATATCCCCGCTCCACCAATAGATCATGTACTTTCGTTAACGATTTTCCAATGAAAGCAGCATCCATCTGATCCGCATGCAAGCCCATGCTCAAATTGGCCGGGATCGGCAGCGATTTGTCGAACGGCATATCCAGCTCTAAATATTCATCATATTGGCGGTTATAATTATCGTCGTACATGACGCGGACTTCTCCCCAGTCTCCGCCCGCTTCCCTTGCAATCAGCTGCCGGACGATTTCGGAATATTCCCTGGACAGGCGGTCGATCGTCGTTTGCTTGCTCAATACCGCAAATTCATATTCATCCCACAATATTTCGCCTTTCCTTACCGCAATATAAAACTTTGTATCGTTGCTGCTTTTGGACGCGGCTATCGCGGTATAAGAGCCGTCCTTAAAGTTATAGCGGGCTTTGCGCTCCAGATACAAATCCATGCCGGCATAGGTCTGATCGAGATGCGTTTGAACCGCTTTGTTGGCCAAAGCCGCCGATACCGGGTTCCCGACAAAAGCGTTCGCCGCCGTCAGCACGATCCCGATCAATATAAAAGCCAACGTCCCGGCCGCGATTTTCAGCCACTTTTTATGCTTTCTCTTTATCTTCCCCATGTTCCCGCTTCTCCTTTCCAAATGCGAACTTTAACAAAAAACCGATGATCATCCCGATCATGACCAATCCTGCATAAATCAAGCTATACAGCAGAGGAGCCTGCGCCGAAAGCGACAATGACAAACCTTGCCGCAAGCTCCCGGCCATTTGCCATATATAGGAGGCGGCAAAAACGACAAGCGGCGCATACAGCTTATGGACGCTTTTGAAAGTGAATACGGTCACCGCGCCGATGAACGGCATCAGCAGCAAATTGTAAAACATGCCGAAGGAATTGGTCATCGCAATGCCGATGGCCGTGCCGATCAACAGAATCGCCGCTTGAGTAACCATGACGCTTCGGCGAATCGCCTTCATGAGACGAATGTCGTTCGGTTGGGGCTGATCGGCCGATGCGGCCGGATCGAGATGGTATTCGGTTTTTAATTGGTCATCCTGTTCCATATAGGCTTCAACGAGCCGAACGCTGTCCTCGCTGGCCACCCCGTCCTTGACGAGCGGAATCAGATCCCGAATGACATCGGGCGTTACCTTCATAGCAGTCCCTCCTCTTGCAGCTTCTGCTTCAGCCATTGTTTGAACCGGAATTCGATTACCCGTGCAGAGCTTCCCGATAGATGAAGAGTCTCCGCAATTTCCTCATAACTGTACCCTTCGATTCTCATGCGGACGACCTTGCGGATTCGTTCCTCCTTGCTGTCGATCAAAGCTTCGATTCGGCGGCGCAGCTCTTCCGTTATGACCGCTTGCTCCAAGCTCCCCCCGGCATATTCGTCCAGCAATTCGGAATACGATACCGTGCTCCGCTTCTTTCTTAATTCGTCCATCCATTTACGCCTTGCAATCGAATACAGCCATGTCTTTAAGGAAGAACGGCCTTTAAACCCGTCGATGCCGCGTATGGCGCTAATAAACGTCTCGGACAGCAAATCTTCGGAAAGGGACGGATCGCGGGTCAACGAAAGCAAATACCGGTATACGTCCTGCTTATGCAAATGATACAGTTCTTCGATCGGCCTCACTTTCCGCCCCCCTTCACCTTATTAGTCGCAAGAAATCCAATTTTGTTACAACGATCGAGCCATGGGACAAAAAAAAGCGGACTTCCCGAGCAGCCTGTGACGATATCGCCAAAGACTGCGGGTCAGCCCGCTGAATTACACCATTATAAATTATGCCTGTTTCCGGACGACTTCCGTAATATGCAAATGGCGATCGATCGTCAGGTTAATAATTTGACCGTCGACCGAAACCCAAGGCCTCGTCGGATGCGTCTGGTCGGAAAAGACGATTTCCCCGATCCGGTTGTCGCTTAGCCGTACGACCGTTCCATGATGGAACCGGGTCACCTTGTCCACGAAGATGCGAACGTACGCCGGATCGAGCTTTCCGAAAGCGTCGCTCTGGATCTGCTCCAGAACGAGGTAAGGCGAAGCCTTTTTTCGGTAAGCTTTGTCCAACGTCATGGCATGAAAAATATCTGCGATGCCGACGATCTTGGCGTACGGGTGAATTTGCGAGGAATCGATGCCGAGCGGATACCCCGAACCGTCCACCTTCTCATGATGCTGCAGCGCCGACAGCTTCACGCCCTCGTTCAAAGCGGCCGCATTCTTGAGCAGCTGGTACCCGTATACCGTATGCTTCTTCATTTCTTCCTTTTCGACCGGATTAAGAGCATCCGGCTTGAGCAGAATGGATCGGTCAACCCGAATCGTCCCGATATCCTTCAGCAGGCCGGCCAAAGCGACTTGCATCCAGTCTTTCTTGGCCAGACCGACCCATTGCGCGATTAGATACGACGTCATTGCCGAAAGCACGCTGTTATGAAGGATATAATCCCGCTCGATGAACGGATTCGGGACAAACGTCAATATTTTGTAGCTTTCGATATGATGCAGAAGCGATTCCAGCTGGCTCCGAATATCCATCATCGGCAAGCCTTGACCGGTCACATGGGAATTGAAAATGGTTCTGAGCACTTCCACCATCTTGTTGTATTCCTGATGAATAGAGGGCAGAGGCGCTTCCGCTGCGGAGGCTGGAATCGCGCCATCCCCTTGCTCCTCCGCAGATTTGATTTCGCTGAAGCCGTTCTCGACGTTGACGCTGGTCACGAGAAAAGCGCGAAGAATGTCCTTATCTCTTTCCGTAATCACTTTTCCCTTATGCATCAAGATATTGCCCAGCGGGGTGAGGACATTGTCCCCAAGCTTATCACCTGGTTTAAGATTCGCTACAGTTACAGTTCCCATGTGCGTCCTCTCCCCTTACGCATGATTGCCGGCTAAGCCGAAATCATTGCTGCTCCGTATCGGAATCCATAATCTCATCATGCTGTTCGTCTTCATCATTGCCGGATTCGCCCTCTTCGCTGCGAGCGACGCGCGTGACGGTAGCCACCGTATCGTCGTCGCGGGTATGAATCAGTCTGACGCCTTGCGTATTTCTTCCCATGGACGAAATGCCATCCATGCTTGTGCGGATAAGCGTTCCAAGCGCGGTCATGATCATCAGGTCTTCATCGTTCTCAACGACCTTAAGCGAGACGACCGGACCGTTCTTTTCGGTCACGTTCAATGTCTTGATACCTTTGCCGCCGCGTCCTTGTATCCGGTATTCGCTTACCGGCGTACGCTTCCCGTACCCTTTCGAAGTGACGATCAGCACGTCCTTGTCCGGAATGACGACGTCCATGTCAATGACCGTGTCTCCGTCATCCAGACCGATCCCCTTCACGCCGGTTGCCGAACGTCCCATGGAACGTACGTCTCCTTCCGGAAAGCGGATGGACATGCCGTGAGCGGTGCCCATAATGATTTCCTGATTGCCGTCGGTCAGCTTCACGCCGATCAGATCGTCGTCCTCGCGAAGCGAAATCGCGATGAGGCCAACCTTGCGGATATTGGCATAATCGTCCAAAGGCGTCTTCTTCACAACGCCTTGCCTTGTCGCAAAGAACAAATAATGCTCGGCGTCGAATTCCTTCACCGGAATAACCGCATTGATCGTTTCGCCTTGCTCGATTTGGATCAGGTTGATGATCGGCGTTCCGCGCGCGGTCCGGCTCAGATCCGGAATCTCATAGGCTTTCAGCCGGTATACCTTACCTTTGTTCGTAAAGAACAGCAAGTAATGATGCGTATTGGATACGAACAAATGTTCCACGAAGTCATTTTCCTTCGTATCCATGCCGACGACGCCTTTGCCGCCGCGCTTCTGGCTGCGGTAGGTCGTGACGGGCAGGCGCTTGATATAACCGGTATGGGTGATGGAAATGATCACGTCCTCGCGCGGAATCAAATCCTCATCCAATATTTCTTCGTCGCTGGCCGTAATTTCGGTGCGGCGTTCGTCGCCGAAGCGGTCTCTGATTTCTTCCAGCTCCGTGCTGATAATATCGAGCACCAGCTGCTCGTCGGCCAAAATGGCTCTATATTCGGCGATCTTCGATTGAAGCTCCGCATATTCGGCTTCAATCTTGTCGCGTTCCAGGCCGGTCAGACGCTGCAAGCGCATATCCAGAATCGCTTGCGCCTGCTCGTACGTAAGCGCAAATCTGGAAATCAGCCCGTCGCGGGCTTCGTCCGCCGTCTGCGATGCGCGGATCAGCGCGATCACTTCGTCCAGATGGTCGAGAGCGATACGCAAACCTTCCAGAATATGGGCGCGTGCCAAAGCTTTCTTCAGATCGAATTCCGTACGGCGGCGAATAACGATGATCTGATGCTGCAAATAATGATACAGCATGTCGCGCAGATTGAGCGTCTTCGGTTCGCCGTCCACCAGCGCCAGCATGTTGATGCCGAAATTCGCCTGAAGCTGCGTTTGCTTATATAAATTGTTCAATACGACGTTCGGATTGACGTCGCGGCGCAGCTCAATGACGATGCGCATGCCGTTGCGGTCGGATTCGTCCCGCAGGTCGGTAATGCCGTCGATCTTCTTCTCGCGGACCAGCTCCGCGATTTTCTCGATCAAGCGAGCCTTAATGACCTGATATGGCAGCTCATGCACGAGAATCCGGGCTTTGCCGTTGATCTCCTCAATCGTCGCCCTGGCTCTCATCGTGACCGATCCTCTTCCGGTCAAATACGCCTGGCGGATGCCGTGACGGCCCATGACGAACGCAGCCGTCGGGAAATCGGGCCCCTTCACGTACTCCATCAATTCCAAAGGCGTAATTTCCGGATTGCGGATCAGCGCCTGAACTCCGTCGATGACCTCATTCAAGTTATGAGGCGGAATATTGGTGGCCATGCCTACGGCAATGCCCGTAACGCCGTTGACGAGCAAGTTCGGGAACCGCGACGGCAGTACCGCCGGCTCCTGCTCCTCACCGTCGTAGTTCGGTATAAAATCGATCGTTTCTTTGTTGATGTCCCGCAGCAGCTCCATGGCGATCTTGGAAAGCCTGGCTTCCGTATAACGCATGGCTGCGGCCATATCGCCGTCGATGGAGCCGAAGTTTCCGTGTCCGTCGACCAGCATGTAGCGCATGGAGAAATCTTGCGCCATCCGGACCATCGACTCGTATACGGCGGAATCGCCGTGCGGATGGTACTTGCCGATTACTTCCCCTACGATTCTGGCCGATTTCTTGTACGGCTTGTCCGGAGACATGCCGAGATCGGACATGGCATACAGGATGCGCCGATGCACCGGCTTCAGCCCGTCCCGCACGTCCGGCAAGGCGCGGCTGACGATGATGCTCATCGCGTAATCCATAAAGGAATCGCGCATTTCCGTGCCGATATCACGGTCCGTAATTGATTTTCGTTGTTCTTCCGCCATGCTTTACCTCCCTGACTTTCTCTATCCGGCTGTATCAAATAAATGCCAATATATGACTTTCAAATGTAAGCAAAACGATAAGACGCAACTTGCGATGCACGATTCCAAAAACAAGGCTGTCACTTACCAGTGTTGCCATGCCGGCACCTTCTATATCATAAGTACTGCCGGCAGCCCCAACTTTTATTATACCATTCATTCCATAGTCTGTCTTGCGAAAACAAGCGCTGTAAGGAAAAGCAGCCGTTACCCGTGAACGGCTGCCGTACTTGCTATATATCGAGATTCGCGTATTTGGCGTATTTCTGAATAAAATCCCGGCGCGGCTCGACGTTGTCCCCCATCAGCGTATCGAAGATCGTATCGGCTTCCATCGCGTCTTGAATCGATACTTGAAGCATCGAGCGGCTTTCCGGATCCATCGTCGTCTCCCACAGCTGTGTGGCGTCCATTTCGCCAAGGCCTTTGTAGCGCTGAATGTTGACTTTAGCGCCTTCGCCGAATTCCTCGATCACCTTGTCGCGCTCCTTCTCCGTCAAGGCATAACGAACCACCTTGTTCCGCTCCAGCTTGAAGAGAGGCGGCTGCGCGATGTAGACGTATCCCGCTTCGATGATCTGCCGCATGTAGCGGTAGAAGAACGTCAGCAGCAGCGTGCGGATATGCGCGCCGTCGACGTCGGCGTCGGTCATAATAATGATCTTGTGATAACGCGCCTTCGAGATATCGAAGTCGTCGCCGATGCCGGTGCCCAGCGCGGTAATGATGGCCCGAATTTCCGCATTGCCGAGAATTTTGTCCAGACGGGCTTTCTCGACGTTCAAAATTTTGCCCCGCAGCGGCAGGATCGCCTGGAAGTGACGGTCACGGCCCTGCTTGGCGGAACCGCCCGCGGAATCGCCTTCGACGATATACAGTTCGCTGATGGAGGCGTCCTTGGAGGAACAATCCGCCAGCTTGCCCGGCAGCGATCCTACATCCAGCGCGCTCTTGCGGCGGGTCAGCTCGCGCGCCTTGCGCGCCGCTTCCCTGGCGCGGGACGCCTGCAGCCCTTTTTCCACCACGCGGCGGGAAATGCTCGGATTCTCGTCGAGATACTCCTGCAGCTTCTCTGCAAAAAACGATTCCACGATGCCGCGAACCTCGCTGTTGCCCAGCTTCGTCTTCGTCTGTCCTTCGAACTGCGGATCCGGAATTTTGACGGAAATGATCGCCGTCAGCCCTTCGCGCACGTCGTCGCCCGACAGGTTCGCGTTGCTGTCCTTGATCATGCCCGACTTCCGGGCGTAATCGTTGATGATGCGCGTCAGCGCGCTCTTGAAGCCGGATTCGTGCGTGCCGCCTTCATGCGTATTGATATTGTTGGCAAATGAATAAATATTTTCGGTATAGCTGTCGTTGTACTGAAGTGCAATCTCGACCTGAATATGGTCCTTCGACCCTTCCACGTAAATCGGCATCTCGTGCAGCGGCTCCCGGTTGCGGTTCAAATATTTGACGAATTCGATAATGCCTCCGTCATATTTGAACGAATTGGTCACATTCGTGCGCTCGTCCGTCAGCACGATTTCGATGCCCTTGTTTAAGAACGCAAGCTCGCGAATGCGCGATTGAAGCGTTTCATATTCGTAAACGGTCGTGTCCGTAAATATTTCCGGATCCGGCTGGAACGTCGTCTTAGTGCCCGTATCCTCAGCTTCGCCGACAACGCGAACATCGTATTGCGGTACGCCGCGGCGGTATTCCTGTTCGAAGATTTTCCCTTCGCGCTTGACCTGCACCTTCACGTGCTCGGACAGCGCGTTCACGACGGAAACGCCGACGCCGTGCAGGCCGCCGGACACTTTGTAGCCTTCTCCGCCGAATTTGCCGCCCGCATGAAGCACGGTCATGACGACCTCAAGCGTCGACTTCTGCAGCTTGGCGTTCATCCCGACCGGAATGCCGCGACCATTGTCGATGACGGTGATGCTGTTATTCTCATGAACGATAACTTCGATCTTCGTGCAATAGCCGGCGAGCGCTTCGTCAATGCTGTTGTCGACGACTTCCCAGACCAGATGATGAAGACCTTTGCCGCTGGTGGAGCCGATGTACATCCCCGGACGTTTGCGGACGGCCTCCAACCCTTCGAGAACCTGTATCTGACTTTCGTCATACGTATGCTGTTCCAAAGACATGTAAGTTCACTGCTCCTCTCAACTGCTCATTGCCAATCATAAACCGTTCGCTGCGAAATGATGCGCTCTCTTTTTTAAAGTGGAGGATGATATAGGCGAATAATATATTTTTTTCTTGGTTACTACGATCGATTTCGGTTCTTCCTCGCCGATCGTCTCGACATCCTTGCGCATGCGCGCTCCCGCGACAAATTGCTTCGACAGCTTGGAGGACTGCTCGATCGTAATATCGAAGATGGCCACCAGTTCGGCCGAACGGATAATTTTTTCGCCGCCCAAATGAATATACATCTTGAAATCGCCTCTCTTATTCGCGCTTTACCTTGCGACAGTGCCTTCCCGCACATTATAGATGCCGGCGTCGTAGAGCTTGCCGGTGTTGACGCTCTCGAGGCCGGTAGTCGTAATAAAGGTTTGCACTTTGCTTTGAAAGGTTTCGATCAGCTGGGTCTGCCGGTTCGCGTCCAGTTCGGACAGCACGTCGTCCAGCAGCAGCAGCGGATATTCGCCGATCTCCTCATGAATCAGTTCAATTTCCGCAAGCTTAAGGGACAAAGCCGTCGTGCGCTGCTGACCCTGGGAGCCGAATATTTGAGCTTCCTTGCCGTTGATATAAAAAGCAAGATCGTCCCGGTGAGGTCCCGTCAGCGTTACCCCTCTGCGAATTTCCTGATCCTTCGTCTGTGTTAACTTTATCATAAATTGCTGGAATAAAACAGTTTCATCTTCCGGATCGCCGCTTTCGAACGAAGGACGGTATTGGATATCCAGCTGCTCCGCGCCGTTCGTAATGCCGCGATGGATCGATTCCGCGAACGTTTGCAGTTTTTGTATAAATTGTTTCCTTTTTCTCATAATCTTAACACCGTGCTCCGCAAGCTGAACATTCCATACATCCAGCATGTTGGCGTTCACCCCGGACGGACCGGCGCTTTTCAAATAATTGTTGCGCTGCTGCAGCACTTTGCCGTACTGCTGCAGCGTATGCAAATATCCGGGCTGCACCTGTCCGATCTCCATGTCGAGAAACCGGCGGCGTATCCCCGGCGTCCCCTTGACGATTTCGAGATCTTCGGGAGCGAACATAACAACGTTGACCGTGCCGATAAAATCGCTCAGCTTGCGCTGCTCCAGCCCGTTGATCTTCGCTTTCTTTCCTTGCGGAGAAAAGACCAGCTCAAGCGTGACGGAGCCGTATTTCTTGTCGGCCGCGCCGGCAACCCGCGCCGCCTCGGCATTCCAGCCGATCAGCTCCTTGTCCTTGGAGGTCCGGTGCGACTTCGACAACGCGAGGACGAAGATCGCCTCGAGCAAATTCGTTTTACCTTGCGCATTGGGTCCCAAAAAGACGTTCACCCGATTGGGCGTGTCCAATTCCAAAGCGCCGTAATTGCGGTAATTTTGCAATTGTATGCCAGTTAAAAACACAAGCCTTCCTCCCGGTCTTCCGGTTGTGTGCCTATGCGGATGGCTCGAAGGCCTCCATACGCGGCTTCGACGCCGTTACGATTTCACAACGAGAAATTCGCCGCAGCCGTCCACTTCCACCCGGTCTCCCGCATACAGCTTCCTTCCGCGCCGGTTGTCCGGCTCGCCGTTCACCCGCACTCCGTTCTCCTGCAAAAAAAACTTCGCTTGCCCGCCCGTCGAAATGCAGTCGGCCAGCTTCAGAAACTGGCCCAACGCGATATATTCGGTTCCAATGGCGATTTCTTTCATCATTCGCAATCTCCTTTGTGGCAGCCCGGCACCCGGCGCCGCGCTTAGCTTGTCGTTCGATACGGCAATATGACGTATATGCTGTAAGGATGATCCATTGGCCGAATAATTATCGGTCTCATAGCTCCGGTAAATCCGATGAACAGCTTTTCGCTGTCGATGACTTTCAACACATCGAGCATATATTTGGAGTTGAACGCGATGCGCAGCGCTTCTCCCGTCATCCGTTCCGAGTCGAGCTGTTCCGTTACGCGCCCCAATTCGGTCGAGCTGGAGGAGACTTCGATCACGCCGTCCTCCAGCGTGGCCAGCCGGACGATGTTCGTTTTTTCTTCGCGGGACATCAAATAAGCGCGGTCGATCGCATCCATCAAGTTTTTCGTATCGAGCACCAGTTCGGTTTCGAACACTTGCGGAATGATCTTGGACGTATCCGGATAGGTGCCGTCGAGAATGCGGGTGTAGAATAAAATATTGTCCACCTTGAACAGCACCTGGTTGTCGGCGACGACGATATCCACAAGCGTATTCTGATCCGGAATCAGCTTGTACAGCTCGTTCAGCGTCTTGGCCGCAATGACGATGTTACTGAAATTGTACGACGATTCCGCATCGACCTTCGTCGTCCTGCTCGCCATCCGGTGTCTGTCGGTTGCCGTAAATTTCAATTCGCCGTCGTGCAAACTCCACAATACGCCGGTTAAGATCGGCGTCTGCTCGCTGGTGGAAGCGGCCATGACCGTTTGGCGAATCATCGTTTTGATCAGATCGCCCGGCAGCTGCAGCACCTGATTCTGCTCGATGCTCATGCTCGGCAATACCGGAAACTCCTCCGGATCCAGCCCCATCATTTGGATTTCTGTCGATCCTGAGCGGATAACGGTCTGGAAGGAATGGCCGACCTCAATGTTGACTTGGTCCGAAGGCAGCTTCTTGACGATTTCCACAAAAAACTTCGCCGGAAGCACGACGCTTCCCGGTTTGTCCACCTGAGCGATAATTGTATTTTCTTGTTCTGTTGCGATGAAGCTTTGAATAGATATATCAGTATCGCTGGCTGTTAACGTAATGTATTGATGATTGACGTCTATTTTAATCCCGCCGAGGATCGGAATGGCGGGACGCGAGGATACCGCTTTTGCGACTTGCTGTATGGCTTCGTTCAGTTCGTGTTTGGATATCGTTAACTTCATATCGTCACCCGTTTCTCCATGTTTTTGAAGATATTATTTATTATAAAAACTAGTAGAAGCAGTAGTAGGGAGCCTGAATATGTGGATAAACCAACGAAACAGGGATAAAGCAAGCCTATCCACATGTGCATAGCGTGTGCATAGGCTTGTTTGAAATGATCGGGTTGTTCACATTTGGTTTTTAATTTTTTCGGTCAGGTTTTGGACAATCTTGTACAGCTCCTGGTCGACCTTCAGCTGACCCGTAATTTTCTCGTGCGCGTGGATGACGGTCGTATGGTCCCGACCTCCGAACGCTTCTCCGATCTTGGGCAGCGAGTAGTCCGTCAGCTCGCGCGACAAATACATGGCGATTTGCCGCGGAAACGCAACGGCTTTCGTTCGTTTGCGGGCTTTGAATTCCTCGATCCGCAAGCCGTAAAATTCGCCTACCTTGGCTTGAATGTCCGCGATCGTGATCATTCTCGGCCGGTTGGACGGAATAATGTCCTTGAGCGCTTCCGCCGCCAGATGCGACGTAATGTCGGCATTAATCAAGGACGAATAGGCGACGACCCGGATGAGCGCGCCTTCCAGCTCCCGGATGTTCGTATCGATCTGATTGGCGATATAGTTCATCGCTTCGTTCGGAATGTCCAGATTTTCGGCTTTGGCCTTCTTCCGGAGAATTGCGATGCGCGTCTCCAGGTCCGGCGGCTGGATATCGGTGATCAGTCCCCATTCGAAGCGGGAGCGCAGCCGATCCTCGAGCGTCGGAATTTCTTTGGGCGGCCGGTCGCTGGAAATGACGATTTGCTTCCGTTCCTCGTGCAGCGCGTTGAAGGTATGGAAAAATTCCTCCTGCGTCTGCTCCTTGCCGGCGAGAAATTGAATGTCGTCGATGAGCAGCACGTCGATATTGCGGTACTTGGTGCGAAAGCTTTCGCCTTGGCTGTCCCGGATTGCGTTGATGAACTCGTTCGTGAACTTCTCCGACGATATATAGAGCACCCGGGTATTCGGATTATGATCCATAATATAATGGCCGATCGCATGCATCAAATGCGTCTTGCCGAGGCCGACGCCGCCGTATAGAAACAGCGGATTATAGGCTTTGGCCGGCGCTTCGGCGACCGCCAGCGACGCCGCGTGGGCGAACCGGTTGTTCGCGCCGATAACGAACGTGTCGAACGTATATTTCGGATTAAGCATGTTGGCGTTCGGCTCGTCCACCACGACGGGCGTCTGCTGCGGCTTCGGCGGCAGCACGACGCTTTGCTCCGCAGTCTTCGGGTCTTCTATCGTAAATTTGACATCGATTTGCCTGCCCAAATATTCGTATAGAGTCGTCCGGATCAGCTTCGTATAGCGGCTTTCCAGCCATTCTGCCGCAAACGTCGTCGGTGCGGTGATTTCAAGCACGGCCTCATCCACAAACGAAGCTTTCGTCGCTTTGAACCAGGTGTCAAAGCTCGGCTTGCTCAGCTTGGTCTGGATGATGGACAATACTTGCTGCCATAAATCATAAGTATGGCTATCCACAGACTGTCACTCCTTATCTTCATTCGCCCGGAGGCATCCAATCCCAGAAATATGTCGAAACCCGAACCTCTGTAACGAAATCATCCACATTATGACGGAAAGTTGGGTTATGAGTTATAAATAGGGGGATAAATTGTTCACAATGTTATCCACAGGGTGTTAATAATTTAGCGGGGATAAAGGCGTAATCCACAACGAAAACATAACTATCATAGCAAAAGATGCCTTGTATTTCAACGAATTCTCGGAATTTATCCACATTGTCAATAGCTTGTGTATAAAACTTATCTACACCACTAGATATTGTTTATATCTTGTTAAGATTTCGACAAAGTTCTGTTTTTGCCGTCTTTTCTTGTCCACATGTTATTAATTTCGAGCTTTCCGGACACTCTTGAGAAGTTATGCACAACCTTTAGCGGGCGCGTCTTTTTACCAATATGAAGATGCGGGGTTGGCGATTGACTTTTGCGGGCGGGCGTGGTTTAATAAAAAAAGTGACTTTAGCGACAGGATTCGCTTTTGGAATTTGGAAGACAGGGTACGGGAGGTGCAGTATTCATGAGACCTACATTTAAACCGAATGTAAGCAAACGTGCGAAGGTGCATGGTTTCCGCAAACGGATGAGCACAAAGAACGGTCGTAAAGTTTTGGCGGCTCGTCGCAAAAAAGGAAGAAAAGTACTGAGCGCATAAATGATGAAGGCCACGTTGGTGGTCTTTTTTTTTATGTGTAATCAAGCGTAAACGGCTGACGCCATCCTTTTGGAGGCGCAGCTTCCGTTTCGCGTTGACCTATAAGCTCGGAATACGGTGAAACGTATTCTTTCTTAATAGGTGAACAAAAGGGTATACTAATAAGATCAAAAAGAGGAACGGTGGAGCAGTCGTGCGCAGAAAGTTACGTCTTCGCAGCCGGGGCGATTTCAGCCGCGTCTACAGGGGCGGGAGGTCATTCGCCAACGGACAATTCGTCGTCTATTGGTCCAGGCATAAGGAGGCCGATCCGTTTCGGATGGGCGTATCCGCGAGCAAGAAGATCGGAAACGCCGTCGTTCGCAACCGGATGCGCCGAATGGTCAAAGAAATCGTCCGCAAGATGGAGGACCGCATCGTCCCCCAAACCGATTTTATTATGATCGTCCGGAAGCCCGCCGTCGACATGAGAATGGCCGAAATGGAAAAGAGCGTCGTTCACGTGTTGAAAAAAGCGGGTTTGCTGAAGGATAAAAGAGATTGCAAAAGCCCTGCCGGCGGCCGGGCGTGAATGCGTTACAACGCAAGCGGCGAAGCGGTTCGTCCCTTGCCGCAACGCTTGTTTCATTGTGCCATAAATTATGGTATAGTCTATGGTGGAACGTAAACGCTGCATTAGCTCTCAGAGAGGAGATTTCATGTTGTTTCGAAACATTAACCGAAAATGGCTTGTCGCGATCGGCCTGATCATGTTGACAGGCTTGCTGGCAGGCTGCGTCCCCGCCGACCATACGATGGATACCCCCGATTTGCTGGAGGGGAACTTCTGGGAGAAAAACGTTGTTTATTATTTCGCCATTACGCTGGATACATTCGCAAGCTGGGCGAACGGATCTTACGTTCTTGCGATCCTGATGCTGACGATCGTGGTACGGACGCTCATATTGCCTCTTACGATCAAGCAGTACCGCAGCTCGAAGGCCATGCAGAAGCTGCAGCCGCAAATATTGGAAATCCGCAAGAAATATAAGGATAACCCGACCAAGGCGAACGAGGAAATGATGAAGCTGTATCAGATTCATCAAGTCAACCCGATGGCGGGCTGCTTGCCGCTGATCGTTCAGATGCCGGTCTTTATCGCACTTTACAATGCGATTTATTGGAACAAGGACATTCGGTCCGAGGAGCTGTTCGGCATTCCGCTCGGCCAGCCGAGCCCATGGTGGTTCCTGCCGATTCTGGCGGCCGCGACGACGTTCATCCAGTCCAAAATGATGCAAAAAACGCAAACCCAGCCGATGCCGGGCATGTCGATCATTTTGACCATCTTCCCGGTGCTGATCTTCGTTATGTCGCTGTCGTTCCCGGCGGCGCTTCCGTTGTACTGGGTATTCAGCAACATCTATACAATCGTTCAGAATTACTTCCTGTATGTACGTTCATCTGACAAGGGTAAGGGTAAGGAGGTCCTTGCGAAATGAAGAAAATCGTTGCATCAGGCAAAACGATAGAAGATGCCGTACGTCAAGGTTTGTCACAATGGCAAGTAACGGAAGACCGCGTTAAGGTTGTCGTGCTCGAACAGCCGTCCAAAGGCTTTCTCGGACTGCTGGGCGTGAAAGAAGCGAAGGTTGAGCTTGAACTCATCCCGGATGCGATGGAAGAAGCGGAGCAGTTCATCCGCCGCGTCGCGTCGGCTATGGGGTTGCAGGTTGGCATCGAGCGCAAGCATACGAAGGAAGGCTATCATCTTGCGGTTTCCGGCAGCGGAGACCTGGGCATGCTGATCGGCCGCCGGGGCGGAACGCTCGACGCGCTTCAATACTTGGTGAACATTGTGGCAAATCGTTATTCGGACAATCATCTTCGAATCGTTCTTGATGCAGAGGATTTTCGCGAGCGCCGGCGCCGCACGCTGGAGGAGCTTTCCGAACGGCTGGCGGGCAGGGTAATTCGGACCAGGAAGGAAGTTGTCCTGGAGCCGATGTCGCCGCACGAACGCAAGGTTATTCATTCCCGCTTGCAGAACCACCCTAAGGTGAAGACGTTCAGCAAGGGCGATGAGCCGAATCGAAGGGTTGTCATCGCGCTTCGGTCGTAGGTCAGGATAGATAAAGATATGCAGCAATGGCTGAAGAGTCATTGCTGTTTTTCCATTTGAGAGGTGCTGATTAGAAATGGAGCACGATACAATAGCCGCCATTTCGACGGCTGTCGGAGAAGGCGGCATTGCGATAATTCGGGTTAGCGGGCCGGATGCGATCGAAGGGGTGGACCGGATTTTCCGCTCCAGAACAAAGCTGAAGGATGCGCAATCGCATACGATCCATTACGGACATATTATAGATCCGGACAACGGAGAGAGCGTTGAAGAAGTCCTCGTCACGTTGATGCGGGGACCGCGTTCCTTTACGGCGGAGGACGTCGTCGAGATTAATGCGCATGGCGGAGTTATCGCGGTGCAAAAGGTGCTCGATCTCGTATTGCTTCAAAGCGGGATGCGCGTTGCCGAGCCGGGCGAGTTTACGAAGCGCGCGTTTCTGAACGGGCGCATCGACTTGATGCAAGCCGAAGCGGTCATCGACTTGATCCGCTCCAAATCCGACCGCGCGTTTACGGTGGCGCGCAAGCAAGCCGAAGGGAAGCTGTCGAAGCGGATCAAATCGCTGCGGCAGACGATTATCGAGCTGCTGGCCCATATCGAGGTCAATATCGATTATCCGGAGCATGACGTAGAGGAAATGACAAGCGCCTATATCCGGGAGCAATGCCAAACGGCAATTGCAGAAATCGACAAGCTGTTAAAAACGGCAAACGAAGGCAAAATATTGCGAGAGGGCATTATGACCGCGATCGTCGGCCGTCCCAATGTAGGCAAGTCGTCGCTTATGAACATGCTGACGCAGGAGAACAAGGCGATCGTGACCGACATCCCGGGCACGACGAGGGACGTTATCGAGCAGTTCGTGACGTTGAACGGCATTCCATTGCGATTGCTTGACACGGCCGGCATTCGGGAAACAAGCGATATCGTGGAACAGATCGGGGTAGAACGTTCGCGCGACGCTTTAATGGAAGCGGACTTGATATTGTTCGTTCTGAACTATAACGAGCCGATGAGCGAAGACGACCGTGCGCTGCTGGAGCAGCTGACGAACCGCTCGGTCATTGCGATTGTTAATAAGACGGATCTGCCTGGTAGGCTGGAGCTTGAAGAGGTGGAGCGTTACGTTGCGGCGGACCGCATCGTGCGTATGTCGGTGCTCGAGGAGAAGGGGCTTGAACGACTGGAGCAAACGATTGGGGAGATGTTCTTCGGCGGTCGGCTGGAAGCGAACGATCTGACATATGTCAGCAATGTAAGGCATATTTCATTGCTGAAGAAAGCGAAGCAGGCGCTGCATGACGCGATCGACGCAACATATGCGGGCATTCCGATCGACGTCATTCAAATCGATGCAAGACTGGCATGGGAAGCGTTGGGCGAAATACTGGGAGACGAAGCGGGGGACTCGCTTATCGACCAAATCTTTTCCCAATTCTGTCTCGGCAAATAGGAGGTATAGCCATGGGATATTTGGCAGGCGAATATGATGTTATCGTTGTGGGAGCGGGCCATGCGGGCTGTGAAGCGGCTTTGGCCGCCGCGCGCATGGGCTGCGAGACGCTGCTGTTGACGATCAATCTGGATATGGTGGCGTTTATGCCATGCAACCCGTCGATCGGAGGTCCCGCCAAGGGTCACGTCGTACGTGAAATTGACGCGTTGGGCGGAGAGATGGGGCGGAACATCGACAAGACGTTTATCCAAATGAGGATGCTGAATACGGGCAAAGGTCCGGCGGTGCACGCGCTGCGCGCGCAGGCGGACAAGTTTCAATACCAGCATGTCATGAAGCAGACGATCGAGGAGACGGAGCGATTGACTTTGCGTCAAGGTATGGCGGAGGAACTGATTGTGGAGGACGGCAAATGCGTCGGCATCATCGCCAAGTCTGGCGCCGAATACCGGGCCAAAGCGATCGTCATTACGACCGGAACGTATTTGCGCGGCAAAATTATAATGGGCGAGCTGATGTATGAGAGCGGTCCGAACAATCAGCAGCCGTCCGTCCGGCTTGCGCAAAGCTTGAAGGAGAACGGTTTGGAGCTGGTTCGCTTCAAGACCGGCACGCCTCCGCGCGTGCATAAGGATACGATCGACTTTTCCAAGACGGAAATTCAGCCTGGCGACGAGAATCCGAAGTTTTTCTCCTACGAAACGGAATCCTCCGACAACGAGCAGCTGCCATGCTGGCTGACCTATACGTCGGAGAATACGCATCAAATCATTAACGATAACCTGCATCGCGCTCCGATGTTTTCGGGGGCGATTGAAGGAACGGGGCCGCGATACTGCCCTTCGATCGAGGATAAGGTTGTCCGATTTGCCGATAAGCCGACGCATCAAATTTTTCTGGAGCCCGAAGGGAAACATACGTCGGAATATTATGTTCAAGGCTTGTCGACGAGTATGCCGGAAGACGTCCAACTGAATATTTTACGATCCATTCCAGGACTGGAAAAAGTTGAAATGATGCGCACCGGCTATGCGATTGAATATGATGCTGTCGTGCCTACTCAATTGTGGCCGTCGCTGGAGACGAAAGCGATTGAATGTTTGTTTACGGCGGGACAGATCAATGGAACGTCGGGGTATGAAGAAGCGGCGGGACAAGGGATTATGGCCGGCATTAATGCGGCGCGGAAAGTGCAAGGGAAGGATCCGGTCATTATCGGACGCTCGGAAGGTTATATCGGCGTTATGATCGACGACCTTGTCACGAAAGGAACAAACGACCCTTATCGTTTGCTTACTTCCCGTGCGGAATACCGTCTGCTGCTGCGGCATGACAACGCGGATTTGCGGCTGACGCCGATCGGCTATGAAATCGGATTGATCTCGGAGGAGAGATACGCCAAGTTTTTGCGCAAGAAGGAACTGGTGGAGCAGGAAATTGAACGTTTGCGCACGACCAAGATTAAACCGGACGACGTCAACGCCATGCTGGAAGCGGCAGGCTCCGCACCGGTAACGCAAGGCGGCGACGCATTGTCGTTGTTGAGGCGTCCCGAAATTACGTACGATATGCTGGCTTCCGTCGTTCCGTCTCCCTACGAACTGTCGGAAGAAATGAAGGAACAGGTCGAAATCAGCATTAAATACGCCGGATATATCGAGAAGCAGCTGCTTCAAGTCGAACGATTGAACAAAATGGAGAAAAAGCGCATTCCGGACGACATTGATTATGAGGATGTTCGCGGTTTAGCTTCCGAAGCGCGGCAAAAGCTCAGCGTCATCCGTCCTTTGTCGATCGGGCAAGCTTCCCGAATTGGCGGCGTTACGCCTGCGGACATCTCGATTCTTCTCGTCTATCTGGAACATTATAACCGCGTAACGGCGGCAAGGAGCTCGTAATGGATACGACGGCGCAATGGTTCGTGAAGCAATTGGGGGAGAGAGGGATCGCCCTCTCTTCTCTTCAATTAGAACAATTTGAGACCTATTTGAAGCTGCTGGTCGAGTGGAATGAACGAATGAATCTGACCGGCATAACGGAACGGGATGCGGTGTATGAGAAGCATTTTTACGATTCCGTTTCCTTATCTTTTTTTGTCGATATGGGGAAGATCGGAAATATGGCCGATATTGGTTCGGGAGCGGGATTTCCTAGCATTCCATTAAAAATTTGCTTTCCCCATCTTCAAGTTACGATTGTAGACTCCTTAAATAAAAGAATCGGCTTTTTACGTCACCTGACGGAAGAGCTGGGCCTGCAGCAGGTACATAGCATTCATGGTCGTGCAGAGGATGTTGCAAGACAACCGGAGCACCGCGATCAATACGACCTGGTTACTGCTCGAGCCGTCGCCAGACTAAACGTTCTTAACGAACTGAGCTTGCCTTTTGTTCGAAAGGACGGCATTTTTGCGGCTATGAAAGGTGCAAATCCGGATGAGGAATTGCAGGAGGCTCAAGTCAGTCTTCGCGAACTGCGTGGCAAATTGGTTGAGCGGCATCATTTGACGCTGCCGAAAGAAAGCTCGGACAGACATATCATCATTGTAGAAAAGAAAGAGGCTACGCCTCGCAAATATCCGCGCAAAGCGGGGGTTCCGCTTAAACAACCGTTGTTATAATGTTTCACGTGAAACAAAAAACATAAGAAATCCACGAATGAGTGCAAAGTCAAGCAGGATTTCGACATAAAGCAGTAGAATTATATACTCAAGGAACAAGCAAGTGCGGCTGCAGGTTGGACGCCAGCTGTTTCCGCTGGCTTCTATTTTATAAGCTGAACAATCGAAACGCACGAAGGAAGCGAAATGAGGAATTAGAGAAGCGCGAGCGCTCGCTTAAGAGTTCCGAAGTAGATGCTGGGAGTCTAAATTTTCTTTCTTGCTAAGCCGGGTGAAAGTCGATTCTTCAATCAGCAAGACTTCGTGCAGTATAAATACGTTCAGAGGAAGTAGGCTTGGATTCAACATAGGATCGGGTGGTTATGAACGATATGAAAGAACAGATATCTCGTTTGTTCGGATTTTCCGAGCAGCGCAATGGGAATGAAGAAGTTCGTCAAATCGCTGTCGCCGACATCGATACAAGCCCCTTTCAGCCTCGTACTGTATTTGACGATGATCGCATCGAAGAGTTGTGCCAAACGATCAAGACGCATGGCATCATACAGCCCATCGTAGTACGCGTTCGGAACAACCGGTACGAGATTATAGCGGGCGAACGCCGTTGGCGTGCTGTCATTAAGCTCGGATACGAAACGATCCCGGCCATCGTTCGTGAATTTAACGATTCGCAGACAGCTTCGATTGCATTAATCGAAAATCTCCAACGTGAAAATTTGACGGCTATTGAAGAAGCGGCGGCTTATCAAAAGTTGATCGAGCTGCATCAATTGACACAGGAAAGTTTGGCTCAGCGGCTAGGAAAGAGTCAATCGACCATTGCCAACAAGCTCCGCTTGCTGGCATTGCCGGAACAAATTAAAATGTCATTGATGGAACGTAAAATTACGGAAAGACATGCACGCGCCTTGCTCTCCTTGGAAAGCGAAGAACTTCAGCTGAAAGTGCTGGAGGAAATCGTAACGAAGGACTTAAACGTGAAGCAGACGGAAGTCAGAATTGCATTTTTGAAGGAATCCGCTAAGTCCAAGAAGGCCAAACGCATTTCGTTTACGAAGGATGTTCGACTGGCGTTAAATACGATCCGGCAGTCGATCGAGATGGTTTCCGGATCCGGCTTGCAAATTAAAACGAATGAGAAGGATCACGAAGATCATTACGAAATCGTCATTCAAATTCCTAAACGTCAAGCGTAACGGTCGCTCTCATATCAGTTCCTCATTGCTTTTCACTTCAAAAAGCAACATTTCTATCAGCTTACATAATAGCTTGCGATAGCATTAAGAATGTATATGAATAGATTATGCCGCCTTCTGTCGAAGGCGGCGAAGCCTTTTATGCCCAAAATAAGTACATTTGGTTCGTCAAAAACGATTTTTTTCTTTTTTGAGTTTTTTTTAATAGAAGAGCAATAGGCTGCCGAACGGTAGTATGAGATAATGGATAGAGCCGAATATTATTCGCATTAATTGATACGTATATTAGGGCTTGCTGAATGAAGAAAATCCCTTTATCCACAAGGGATCTGGAGCGTTTT
>CALAWP010000093.1 GCA_937895345.1 uncultured Paenibacillus sp.
CGCTGAACGGACAGGGAGGACATATTTCAATCCACGCATCCGCATGGGATGCGACTCTTGCGTCCACGCTGAACGGACAGGGAGGACATATTTCAATCCACGCATCCGCATGGGATGCGACGCTTCCCTATTTTCGTCGCGGTTTGGATGCTTGTATTTCAATCCACGCATCCGCATGGGATGCGACGGCTGGGGCCCCATATAAGGGGTGAGGCGGTGGTGGTATTTCAATCCACGCATCCGCATGGGATGCGACCCGGAGCGACGGTCAAAGAGCTGGCCATTGCCGAATTTCAATCCACGCATCCGCATGGGATGCGACAAGGGCCGACGGTAGTATCGGTAATTATCTGCGTATTTCAATCCACGCATCCGCATGGGATGCGACGTTTTCTCGGTCAAAGTTGCCGAAAGTCTTCTTGGAATTTCAATCCACGCATCCGCATGGGATGCGACCCGGCCGATCGACTGGGCGCCAGGGTTGCCGCTATTTCAATCCACGCATCCGCATGGGATGCGACTTTCCGCAGCGTCTCCTTGTCCGACTTCGGAATCAATTTCAATCCACGCATCCGCATGGGATGCGACCGTGACTATATTTTACCTTTATGGGTCAAGGGGTTGCAAACGCTTTAGTTCGAATCATGCAAACACCACCATAATTTCGCGAGAAATCGACCCAATTCTCCTGAAAAACCCTTATTTTATGCGGAGTGTGAATCTTCCAGGGGGTTCATGTGAGCTTGGCATTCGCACCAGACGAAATAAATCTCGTTAAATTTTCAACTTTGCTGGCAAACCAACGACTACTATCTCATTCGTTGATTACGATTCGTTGATTGCAACCAAATCGGAACTAGCTCACCCGTTCAACCCCAATCGGCCCCTCTCCCCCCACAACAAAAAGACAGCATAATCGCTATGCCGTCTCATGTATCCTTTACTCTATGGGCATGTAGAAAAGGGTGCGTCTCGACAAACAAGGATGGAGAGACCATCTTTGTTAGATCTGCAACTCCCCAAGCTTTATCAGCTCGACAACCGCTTGCGAACGACCTTTGACGTTCAGTTTTTGCATCACATTCGAAATATGGTTGCGAACGGTTTTCTCGCTGATGAACAGTTGTTGAGCGATATCTCTTGTTGTTTTGTCCTGTACCAGCAGCTCGAACACCTCTCGTTCACGATGCGTCAATAAAAACTTGCTCTTATGGTCGCTTCCCTTCAAAGTTTGTCACCCCTCCTTGCTCGGGTTTTTGTGGTATAACAAGGGCAAGGGATACAGTCAAATTATCATATGAAAAGGGGGAAGCGATGGTGCTGTCATGCCGGAAAATGGGCGCATCATTCGAAGGCGGCCTTCGGCGGGGATTTATTGAGATTTTGCTGGAAAATTGCCGATGATTTACAGGATGCTCATGGGGTCAAAAGTGTGCGCGGCATGTTGTCGAACAGGTTGATGATTTTGATAGAGTTGCGGCGGCAAAACGAGGTCGTAGATAATGGCTGCATCAGGCTGCGCAGGCGTCCCGTCCCGTTCTGTTTACTGTTTCGTCACGGACCGCTTCAAGCGGGGACGGGGACATCAAAATGCGGCATAAAAAAAGCGGTCCCCTCGGGACCGCAGCTCGTTCCTTGCTCCATTCCTTTCGAGGCTGCCGCTTCGCTAAACCGCCTGCTGCCAACCGTCTGGCGCCAACCGCTCGCCGCCGGCTACTCCTTCAACTCCGCATGTACGATCAGCCGGTGCGTCGGGTCGACGACGGGGTCGCAGGTGATGAGCGTCAACCGTTTGTCGGTTTTGTTATAGTTGAGCACGGAGACGTCGGTCGGCTCGACGATCGACGTTTTGTACACGACGTACGTGTAGGTGCCTTTTTTCGTCTCGATGACGATTTCGTCGCCCTTCTTCACCTCGTTCAGCCGGTTGAACAGCTTGCCCTTCGCGCGCATCCGGTGCGCGGCGATGGCGGCGTTGCCGACCTCGCCGAAGCCGGCCGTCTCCTTCAGATGAGCCGCCGCGTATTTCATGTTTTTCTGCGTCGCCCCTTCAAGCACCGGCAAGCTCAGGTCGATGCTGCTGATCTTGATCGTGGCGATCGGATTCAGCTTCGGCTCGGGCTTCGGCGTCGCCGTCGCTTCGGCCGACGGCTCGCTCGACGGCTCCGGCTCCTCCGCATCGTCATCCTCCGGCTCCTCGGCGAACAGCGCCGTCAGCTCGTCGTATTGCTCGCGGGCCAGCGCATCGGCGGCTTCGTCCGCCTCTTCTTCCCAAGCGGCCAGCAGCTTCTCCTGCTGCCGGTCGTTGTACCATGCGCTCGCCTTGGGATAAATAATAACGAGCAGCCCCGCAATAATAAGCAAATATGCCGCAATCCGCTTCATGAGTTCATCCTCGCTTCCTTCGGGCGTTTGTCCGCGAACACCCATTTCTTGCTGCCGTAAAAGTTCAACGCGACGATCAGCGCCGTTACGACCGCCTTCGCGGCCAGCTCGGACAGCCCCGCGGCTTCCTTGGCGACGGCGATCAAGCCGATCGACAGCGTCAGCATCATTGCGTTCCATACGGCAAACCGGACCTTGCGCCGGATCGGATCGACGTCCGCGCGCTGTCCCCGGAACGTGATCGCGCTATTCATCAAATAGCTGTTCGTCATGCCCGCCAAATAGGCGGCCGCCTGCGCCGCGGCGTAATGAACGCCGATCCAGATCAACAGCGCGAATACGATCATATCGATCGCCGTATTCAGGACGCCGATGGCGCAAAAGGCGGCAAACTGCTTCAGCCATATTCGGCGATTGCCATCAAGCATAATGTTTTGCACGCTCCGCTTCTTCCTTGTCCGCGTCCCGCTCGCCGGACTTCGGCAGTCCGTGCACGTCGCGGACGATATAGAGCGGCCGGTTTTTGGATTCGTCGTAAATCCGGCCGATGTATTCCCCGATAACGCCTAATATAATAAGAATAATGCCATTAAACAACAAATTCAAGGCGACGATCGTCGTCCAGCCTTCCTGCGTCGTATCCGTAAACAGGCGCTGCCAGATGACGATCATCAAATAAATGAAACCTCCGATCGACAGCAGAAAGCCGAGGTACGAAGCCAGCTTGAGCGGTTTGTAGGAAAAGGAGGTAATGCCGTCCAGCGCAAACCGGACCATCTTGCGGAACGGGTATTTCGTTTCGCCCGCGAACCGTTCCTCGCGGACATATTCGACGCTCGTTTGCCGGAAGCCGACCCAGCTGACGAGTCCCCGGACGAACCGGTTTTTCTCCTTCAGCCCCTTCAGCACGTCGCATACTTTCCGGTCGATCAGCCGGAAATCCCCGGTATCGACGGGAATGTCCACGTTCGTCATGCTGCGCAGGATGCGGTAGAACGCCAGCGCCGTCAGCTTTTTGAAAGGCGTTTCGCCCTTGCGCTTCAACCGCTGGCCGTACACGACCTCGTAGCCCTCCTTCCACTTGTCGATCATGTCGAGGATGACCTCTGGCGGGTCCTGCAGGTCGGCGTCGATAATAACGACGGCGTCACCCTGCGCATAGTCCATGCCTGCCGAAACGGCAACCTGGTGGCCGAAATTGCGGGAAAAGTCGACCAGCCGCACATGCGGGTCCGCTTGGCAGATCATGGACACAAGCTCCGCCGTGCGGTCCCGGCTGCCGTCGTTGACGAAGATGAGCTCGTACGGCTCGCCCGTCCGCTCCATAACCGCCGCCAGCCGCTCATACGTGTGCCCGATGACCTCTTCTTCGTTGTACATCGGCACGATAATGCTGTATACGATGCGGGATGAGTTCATAACCAATCTCCTTGCAGCTTTATTTTTTTAGAACAGCCAGCTCGGGAACCAGCGCAGCATGTTAATGTACCATACGGGAACCTGCATCCCCGACAGCGCGGGATAAAACAAGACAAACAGCGCCGCCGCCGCCGCCAAATACGCATGTCGGAGCTTAACCAGGCGAGGCATACGCTCCTCGGCGAAACGGAACATATATACGATACTTAATAGGATGAACGGAACCATTGCAAAATAATGATACAGAAACGTTTCCCTAGGGACGAGCATCCATGGCACATACTGGGCGAGAAACGCGATCCACACCATATAAAAACGCTTGTCGCGCCGCTTGACGCTAATAGATATGGCGGCCAGCATGCAGAAGATGCCGCTCCACCAGAGCAAAGGATTGCCCATCGCCGCGATCGTCGATTTCATGCCTTCCGCCAGCTCTCCGCCGTTGTAATACCAGACGGGCCGCTTCATGAACGGCCATTCCCACCACGACGAGGAGAACGGATGCGACGAGACGAGGTTGCTGTGGTAATTGAACATATTGACCTGGTAATCGACCAACGCCTGCAGCGTGTAGCCGCCTTGCATGACGGACAAGATCGGAATGTAGGACAACGCGTAAATGGCGGCCGGCACGGCGACATAAAAGACAAGGCATACCGCCAGCGTCAGTACCGTATATTTCGGAAATACGCGAACGATCCGTTTCAGCTCCTCGGCCTCGAGAACCGCGTCTTCGCCGCCACCGTTCAGCTGCCGTTTGGCGGCGGCGTATTCCCGGTACCGATCCCACAACGACAAGGCCAGCATGACCGCCAGGCCCGCTCCCCCGTACAGCACAATCCACTTGGACGCAACGCCCAGGCCGAACGCAAGGCCGGCGAGACCGAGCGGCAGCCACGTCGCGGCCAGCTTGTGCCGGTAAAAGTTCATCGACGAGTAGCGGCTCATCCAATAAAACATCAGCATAATAAAGAAAACGCCGTAAACATCGATCGTCGAAATTCTCGTTTGCGTAAAGTGCATGAAGTCGGCGGCGAGCAGCCCCGCGGCGAACAGCGCCAGCGAACGGCTGCGGAACAGGTGCCTCGCCATCGCATAGATGATCGGCACCATGGCGATGCCGAGCAGCGTCCCCATAATCCGCCAGCCGTACGGGCCGAGCCCGAACAGCTTGATGCCTAGCGCAATGATGAGCTTGCCCAGAGGCGGGTGCGTATTTTCGTAGGCGACGATGCCTTCCAGGTTTTCGTAAGCGGTGCGCGCATGATAAATCTCGTCAAAATAGCTGCCTTTCATGTATGAATGGGTATAGATCATCAGGTCCTGCTCGTCGAACAGCAGCTCCGGCGTTCCCCTCTTCGCTTTCGCCGCCGGATCGTATTGCACGGCTTGAACGGCCAGCGGTTCCTTGCTGCCTTTCTCATAAATACCAAGCTCGTGAATCGAGAAGCCGGACTGCACCGCCGTCAGCTTGACGTATCTCGCCTCGACATCGACATTCTGATGCTTCCACGCAAACACGTACACATGCGAACTGTCCACCTCGACCGGATTCGTCCACTGCTCCGGCGTCAAGCCGAACTCCAGCTTGTATTTGCCCGTCCCGACGCCGCCGAAGCTCATGACGCGCTCAAGACGCTTGGGCTCTCCCAGATCGACATAAAAGCTTTGGCCGCTCGCCGCGGGCTGCCAGGCGGTAGCCGGCGCCTTCATGGAGCCGAGTCCGATTAAGGCGACAACGGCATAAATCGCGGTGACGGCTCCCATCAGCAGCCAATCCTTGCGCGTGTAACGACCGAGCGCGGGCCGGCCGCCTTCTTCCTCGCCGCGTATGCCGCCGAGCGCTTGCTCGTCCGCTTTCCGCCTGTCGTCGGCGGTAAACGGCTCCACCGGCAGCTGCCGGCCCTTGGCATAGACGTCGTATCCGACGTACAGCATATACAGCAGCAGTCCGAGGTTTGCGATCGAGCACACCAGCACGACCCCGTCCGCCGCCACGTTGCTCGTCTGCGGGCTGTAGGCGAGCACATAGCTGATATTGATGAAATTGGTCAGCGAAAATCCGAGAAACACCTGAAGCATACGGCGGTCCTTCATTTGCATATAAGCCATCAGGCTGAGCAAAATAACGGGAAACATATACCGCTCGTGCATTTTGGTCACCAATAAAAATACGATGGCAATAATGGCCGCGGCGATAAAAAAGGAGCGGTCCTCGCGTTTGGCGCCGTTGCGGATTAACGCAAAATAGGCGGCGGCGGCAACAGCGGCGGCAATAAAGAGATTGCCCCACGCCCCGTAGCTCATAAACAGCCAGACATCCTCCAGCGGCTTCCAATTGGCGCCGTTGAGCGCGTACAGATTAAAGGCGTTCAGCGTCGCGTAAGGATAAGAGGACAGCGTCCCTTGGTACAGCCGGTAAAGCGCGGGCAAGCCGCCGTTGCCCCAGAAGAAAGGCAGCGCCAACAAAATAAACGTCGCGAAGCCGTAATAAGCGCTGACGAGCACGTCCCTCCATTTCCGGATCAGCAGCAGCGCAAGCAGCAGAACCGGCATGAAAATAAACGCCTGCGGCTTGATCAGCGCGGCAATCGCATACCAGACGGACGCTCTGGCGATCCGTTTCTCCGACAGAGCGGCGATCGATATGACGAGCGCAAGGGCGAAGACGGCGTCGACTTGTCCCCAAGCCGCCGAGTCGGCGATGACCGCCGGGTTGAACAGATACAGCGCCGTCAGACCGAGCGCCGCCGATGCTCCCAGCTTCTTGCTTGCCGTCCTCCATACGACGGCCGCCGCAGCCAAGTCCGCCGCGATGGCAGGCAGCTTGTACAGCAGCAGAAGACCCGCCGAGCCCGGCGCAAGCCCGAGCCATTCTTTCAAATGGCCAAGCGCGTACAGCACGTATATATAGCCCGGCGGATAATCGACAAAGAAATCCGCATGGTAAAAGCCCGAGATGCCTTGCGCGACCGCTTGCTCCGACCAATAGATGAACAAGGCCATATCGTTGGCGTAGCCGCCGTGCGAAACGCCGATGCCGACTCTCAGCGCGAGCGCCGCGGCAAAGGCGGCATACAGCAGAACGGCAACGAGCGAGGGCCTGCGGCTGCGCAACCCGTCTTCCCGGAACAAACGGGCGTAGACGACGGCGAACAGCGCCGCAAACAAAGCGGCGCAGGCAAGCGTCGTCCCGATGCTTACTTTTTCCGGTTCCTTCTCCTCCGCCGCGCCGGCCGGAGTTGCGGACAGCGGAATGACGGCCGCTCCTTCCGGCGCCTCGGCCACCTCCTCGACCGACAAATCGTCAAACCAGGCGGTGCCGGTATTGATGCTGCCGTAGCCTCCTACGCTGGCGCCGACGGCGATTTCGGTCTGTCCGCTGCCGGTGCGGCCGTAAAATTGAACGAACGCCCATTCGCCGCCGGTATCTCGCACCTCCGGATATTCCGCATAGACCCCTTCTACCTGAAGCAGCGCCCCGGCTCCGTGCTCGCCGATGCCCTCCGCCTTGACGTAACCCGATATCCGGTACAGCTTGTTTTCGCTCACCTTTACGTTCTGAATCCAGCGGGCATGATTTTCCCCTTCGTTCCGAACAACGATCGAGGCCGAGCCCGAATAAACGTTCTCCCGGTCTATCGAATAGACGGTAACGCCGTCTTCCTTGATCCATTCCTCCGTCGACCAGCCTTCCGGCCGCTGGCCGTCCAGCCGCTCGAAATTTCCGTTGTTCAGCAAATTGCCTGCCGCGAGCGCCAGTCCTCCGGACATGAGCATGCCGGCGAGCAGCACGATCGCCATTGCGGGCAAAAGCCTCATTTTCATTGCCATCACGTTCTCCTTATCGCAAGTCGCACACAAAATTTACTTTTTCATACATCTACCACTTTATCGGATGGTTATGCTTCGGTCAACTTGAGATTTGAGCGCCTTCGAGCCGGGGGCTTCATCATCCGTACCTGTCGGGCTGCAACGGCCGAGAATACAGTATTAGAAAATATGGAACCAGTCGATTTCGGAGGTGAACCGTCCGTTATGCAACGCATCTTGATCACCGGCGTCGGCCGGCCGATGTACGTCAATCCGGCCGATCTGAAGGGCCGGTCGCTCATTCGCCGCGCGGGAGTGTCCCAGCCGCGGATCGTCCATTTCTGGCAATGCGCCGCAAGCGGCCTGCAGCCGTCCGTCGTCATTGACGGCGGAGTCAATTACGGAGAAATTGTGCTCTCGGCCGAATACCCCCCCCATGCGGACGTCACCGTCGTCGAAGCGAACGAGGAGCTTCGTCCCTACTTGGCCCGCTCGCTCCGGGAGCACCCGAACGCCGGTCAAATCCGGGAGGTATACGCTTGCTTGTCCGACCGGGAAGACGAATCCGGCATCTTCTACATCGATACGTCCCGCTCGGGCGATTCTTCGGCATACGAGCCGGTCAGCCGGCCCGTTCGCGCCGTCCATGTCCGCACCGTCACGATCGACGGCTTGTTCCGCGGCCGCGATCTGTCGCGCGATACCGTGCTGTTCAAGCTCGATATCGAAGGCTTCGAATGGCAAGCGTTGCGCGGCATGAGCCGGCTGCTTCGGGAATGCCGGGCGGCGGCGGGCTGCATCGAATTCAACGTCCGCTATATGGAGCAAAAAGGAGGAATTGACGTTCAGGCCTTCCTCGCCGATTTGCACAAGCGGTTCAGCCTTTATTTGATCAACGACAAGCATCAGCTGTTAAAGCTCGAAGCACCGCTGCTGCAGCGCATTACAGATTATTACGCAACCGACCCGGCATGCAACGATCTCGTGCTGCTCAGCGATTCCGCCCTGGCGGAGCGGATCAAGCTGGAAGTCGTTTAATCCGTGCGCCGAAAGCCCCCTTGCGAGTCGAATCGCAAGGGGGCTTTTGCGTTGGCGGCATTCCGACTCTGAGCGGACGGCGATGTCCGGTACCGCAATTTGCGAACATCGGGTCAAGCTTCTGCCCGGCGAGAGGACAGGAGCTGCCGGACGGCGGCGACGAATTGGACGGCTCGAGTCTCATTCCGGTGATGGTTATGAATAAAAGCGTAACCGTCGTTCGTCATTTGCGTCCTCCGCTGCTCATCCGCCCGCAGCTTCAGCGCCTTGTCGTAAAAGTCGCTCCTTCCGCATGCTTCGTAATGGACGCCGGCGCGAAAGCCGAGCTCCTCGATATCCGCGTTCGGCTCCGCCAGCATGAGCGTCCGGCAGGCCGGTATTTCAAAAAACTTGGCCACGGGCACGGCCAGCCTGCTGCCGCACGTAAACGACATCATGGAGCGGTTAATCGCCTTCGCGTATTTATCGTTGATGAACATGCCCGGCGCTTTCGTCGTATGGCCGGGATGCCGGAAATGCTTGAAGCCTTCCTTGCCGCTCATTTGCTTCAGCACTTCCATCCGGAAAGGATATTGCTCGTTAATCAGGCCGACCAGCGAATACGCGATATCCTTGTCGAGGCCGTAATCTTTGAACACGTCGGCATTGATCCCGAACGGCAGCCAGCTGAACCGGGAAGCGCAGTCCGGGAACGCCTTCAGAAACGGGTATTTGGTGGCCGAAAAAATAATGTCGGGTTTCGCCTTGCGGAAGTAATCGAGCCTGACCGACTTGGCGTAATGGACGTCCAGCACATAGCAGCCTTTTAAGATGCCGACTTTGTTCAGGTTGGCGATTTTCGGAGCGAAGGCGTTGTGCCACTCGATATCGTAATGGAAAATAAAATCCGGCTCGAAGTCGATGCGGGGCAAAATGTCCAAAATATCGCCGTCGGCGTGCCAATAACGGACGTCGGCCTCCTTTTCGATCGCGGTCAGCATATCGTATTTGTGCTGATGCTTCGGCATCTTTTCAGCAAATTTTTTGGTCAATATCAATATTTTTAACGGTCTGTCCATAGGAGCCCCCTTGCGATTATTGATGCTCCAGCCATTGCTCGCGGGGCACCTCCCGGAACGGCCGCGCGGGCACGCCCGCCACGATCGTCCTGGACGGCACGTCGCGCGTGACGACGCTGCCCGCCGCTACGGCTCCGTCCTCATGCACCGTCACGCCCGGCAGCACCGTCGCGCCAGCGCCGATCCGGCCTCCGCGCTTGACGGTCACGCCTTTGAACTTGCCGAACCGAGCCTTGGACCTGGCCATGTAATTGTCGTTCGTCGTGACGACTCCGGGCGCGATAAAGACGAAATCGTCCAGCTCGGAAAAGGCGCAAATATAGCTGCCGGTTTCCAGCTTGCATCTCTCGCCGATGCGGCAATCGTTCTCGACGGCGACGCCCCGCCCGACAATCGTCGCCTCGCCGACATGCACTCGTTCCCGGATCGTGGCCAGGTCGGCGACGAAGGTCTGTTTCTCCAGATAAGCGCCCCGGTAGACGACCGCTCCCGTGCCGATGACGCAGCCCTCCTCCAGCACGGCCGGCGCAAGCGGCGCGCCCGTTACGGTGACGGCCGAATTGGCCGCCCGCATCGGAAGCTTGCCGATGACGGCATGCTCGTGGACGCGCACCCGGTCGCCCAGCACCGATCCGTCGTGAATGACGGCGAACGGGCCGACGACAACCCCCTTGCCGAGCACCACGCCGCGTCCGATGACGGCGTGTTCGCTGATTTGAGATTCCGCCTCGTTCAAGGCGCCCCCTCCTTAATCAAAAAATTTAACGCAAACCGGCTTCAAACAACGCGTCCAAAATATAGCTCTGCTGCTCGCGCGTCAAATGCGGAGAGATCGGAAGCGCGAACGAGCGGGCGCACACCTGCTCCGTCGTTTGGAAATCGCCTTGCTTATGGCCGAGACCGGCCAGTGCCTTCTGCAGATGCAGCGGGCACGGATAATAATGGCCCGTCGATATGCCCCGTCGCTTGAGCTCCCGGGCCATGTCGTCCCGGTTGTCGCATTGCGTCACGTACAAATGATAGACGTGCCGAACGTGCGGCTCGGCGACCGGCGTACGCATCGACGTGCCCGCCAACCGGGCATCGTAGACGGCCGCCGCCCGTATCCGCCTGTCGTTCCACTCCTCCAGCTTGGCGAGCTTCACGCGGAGCACGGCGGCTTGCAGCGGATCCAGACGGCTGTTGCTGCCGGCCGTGTCGTGATAATATTTGCGCCGGGCGCCGTGATGCGCCAGGAGCCGGACCTTGTCGGCCAGCGCGTCGTCGTTCGTCACCACGATGCCGCCGTCGCCGTACCCGCCCAAGTTTTTGGTCGGAAAAAAGGAAATACAGCCCAGGCCGCCGATAGCGCCGACGGGTCTGCCTTTGTAGCGGGCGCCGATCGCCTGGCAAGCGTCCTCGATAACGGTCAGCCCGTGAAGGCGGGCCAGCTCCGCAATTTCATCCATCTCCGCCGGCTGGCCGAAAATATGAACCGGAATAATCGCCTTCGTCCTGGGCGTTATCCGGGCTTCCGCATGCTCCGGCGACAGGTTCCACGTTCGCTCGTCGATGTCGGCGAATACCGGCACGGCGCCCCGCCTGGCGATCGCCTCCGCCGTCGCGAAAAAAGTAAAAGGCGTCGTAATGACTTCGTCGCCCGGACCGACGCCGGCCGCCTCGAGCGCGAGCAGCAGCGCATCCGTGCCGTTGGCGACGGAAACGGCATGCTTCGCCTCCGTCAAGGCGGCGATGTCGCGCTCCAGCGCCTCGACCTCGGGCCCGCCGATATAGACGCCGCTGTCGAGCACGCGGGCGATGGCGGCGTCGATTTCCGTCTTCAGCTCCAAGTATTGCGCTCTCAGATCGATTAACGGGATATTCAATTCAACCTCACTCCATCCTGTCCATGCGGCGCATATCGAAATGATCAAGCGGAAGCTCCACCGCCGCGCCGCTTGCGATGGAACGGTACGCGGCCAGCACAATCTCGTTGGCGGCGAGCGCCGTGTCTCCCGCCGACAACGGCGACCCGCCGGTCCGGATCGCGCGGGCGAGATCGCGGTACAGCGGCGTATGGGATATCTTTGCCGTTCTGTCGCGGCCATCCGGCCGGTTCGTACGCGGGTTGCGGAAGTTCCACTGCTCGATTTCGTCGAATTGCCCGCCCTTGATCGTGGCGGACCCGCTATCTCCGAACAGGCTGAGCGACGTGCCGAGCGACCGGGGATAGATGCCCGCCGAAGCCTCGACAATGCCGATTCCACCGTTGCGGAAACGAAGAATGACGGCACCGGCATTCTCGACCTTGATCGGCTGCCCGAAAGTCAAGGCTTGGGCGTACACCGACTTGACCGGGCCCATCAGCCATTGCAGCAAATCGATGTAATGGATGCACTGGTTCATAAACAGTCCGCCGCCCTTCGCCCAGCTTTCGCGCCACGGGCTCTGCTTGTAATAGGAGAGACTCCGGTTCCAGCGCATGGAGACGACGCCTTGGGCGATAAAGCCGAAGTCTCCGTTGTCCGCCGCCTCCTTCAGCGCACGGATTTGCGGCAAATAACGCACCTGGTACGAGACGGCGAGCAGTTTGCCGTGCAGTCTCGCTTGCTCGACCGCCTCCCGCGCTTCCGCCATAGACAACGCCAGAGGCTTTTCGACCAGCACATGCCTCCCCGATCGAAGCGCCCGAATCGCAAGCGGCGCATGAGCGTCGCTGCTTGTCGTCACCGCGACCAACTCGGCGTCCGATTGCTCCAGAAGCTCCTCCACGGACCGAAACAGCCGCACCTCAGGATACTGGGGACGGCATACCGTCTCCGCAAACCGTTCCAGACGCTCTCCGTCCACGTCGCAAATCGCGGTCAATACCGCTTCTTCCCGCAGCTCGCTCAACGATTGCACATGCTTGCTCGCTATCGCTCCGCAGCCAACAATGGCTACACGCAACATATCAGCGCTCCTTTCCCGGCATTCGAAAGTCCGTTAAAGCCGTCAACGTTCAACCTCATTATATGAATAGAAACGAATATGGACTGGACGAAGGGTACTGTAAACGACTTTTTGCACGCCGCATACGATAGCAAGAAAGGATAATTTGAAAAAAGAGGAGAGGTGAGCTGGTTGAAGGTAGCTTCCGTCGTCGGCGCCCGCCCCCAATTTGTCAAAGCCGTTTGCTTGAGCAGGGCGCTGCACGCCCGACATCGGGAAGTGTTGATCCATACGGGCCAGCATTACGATCCCGATATGTCCGATATTTTTTTCAGTCAGCTGGAATTGCCGGAGCCCGACTACCATCTCGGCGCCGGCTCCGGCACGCACGCGCGCCAAACGGCGCGGATGCTGGAAGGTATCGAAGACGTATTGCTGCGGGAACATCCGGATATCGTCGTCGTGTACGGCGATACAAATTCGACCGTGGCCGCCGCCCTGGCCGCCGCAAAGCTGCATATCCCCGTCGCGCACGTCGAAGCCGGCCTTCGAAGCTTTAACCGGCGGATGCCGGAGGAGATCAACCGCGTCGTTACCGATCATTTGTCCGATCTGCTGTTTTGTCCGACCAAACAAGCGGCCAACCAGCTTCGGAGGGAAGGCATCCGACGCCATGTCTATCACGTGGGCGATATCATGTACGATGCCGTGCTGGCGTTTCGGGACGCCGCGCTGCGCCGTTCCGACGCGCTCGGCCGGCTGGGGCTGAAGCCGGGAGGCTATGTCGCAGCAACCGTACACCGTGCCGAAAATACGGATTCCAAAGAGCGGCTGGAAGCGATATTCGGCGCCTTGGCGAAGCTGGATGTACCGGTCGTGCTGCCGCTTCATCCCCGCACCGCCGGTTATTTGAAGCGCTGGGGGCTCGAACCGCTCGTTCGGGCCGCGCCATTCGTTCTCACCGCTCCGTTGCCGTACCTGGATATGCTCTGTCTCGTCCACCACGCCAAGGCGGTGCTGACCGATTCCGGCGGGCTGCAGAAGGAAGCGTATATGCTGCAGACGCCCTGCCTCACCCTTCGCGGCGAGACGGAATGGACGGAAACGGTCGAAGCCGGCTGGAATCGTCTCGTTTCGCCGGACATGGCCGCCATTCTGGAGTCGTACCGCTCGTTGTCCGTTCCCGGCGACAGTCCGCCCGTCTTCGGCGACGGAAATACGGCCGAACTTATCTGCAAACATCTGGAGCGTTATCGCAGGCAAAGATCCGGCTGACGGCCGCTTTCAGGAACGATGACTCGACGCGATGAGTCGAAGCGATGGTTCGAGGAGTATTAAGGCTGCAACGAGGCGTACAAGGCTTGCAGCCTCTCCTCCATCTTCTGCCAGCTGTACTCCGTCCGCATCGCCTCCCGCGCGTTCCGGCCCATTCTGGCCAGCAGCCCGCGATCCCCATGCAGCCGGATATATTCCCGGACATACGCTTCTGCGGAAGCTTCTCCCTTGGGCAAAACGATGCCGCACTCGTGTTTTTCCACAATGGCGCTCATACTGGCGGCCGCATTGACGACGACCGGCACGCCGCTGTTCAGCATGCTGAAAAACTTGTTCGGCAGCGCCAGCATGCGGTTGCTTTCTTTCAGCTCGAAATAGATGTAGCCGGCGTCGCAATCCAGCCATTGTTCGCCCAAGCCGTCGTACGACACCCAGCGGCAATCGATGGAGGGATGCTCCTTGAACTGTTTCGTTATTGCCGCCCCCGTCGTGTTCGCCGGCAGCTTAACCATTCCCATCACTTTGAACCGCGCGTCGATGCCCGCTTCCTTGAGCAAGTCGACGATGCGGATCATTCGCCGGGGATCGCCTTTGGCCAAGGTGACAAACCCTTCGTACCCGAGCGTAAAAGGACGGTTCGGCGCTGCCGCGGCGGCGTCTCCGGCCGATTCCCGATACCGCGACGAGTTGTACACCACCGTAATCGGGAGCCCGGGATACCGTTTGGCGTACACGTTCCGGATGGCGTCGGATACCGTGATCATATGATCGACTTCTTTCATCAGCGTGCGCAGCATATGCGTATCCGGCTCGAGCTCATGCGCGTCGTAGACGACCTTGACGGAGCGGCCGCGCTTTCCGAGCAGAAGCTTCGCCATGACGGCGTCGAACAGCGTCTCGGGCTCATGGGAGTGGTAGACGTCCGCTTCCGTTTCCAGCGCGAGATGGAGCAAGCCGTCGTAACGCGGAGGCTCCTGCACCAGCTGGAGCGCCTCCAAACGCTGCCGGTCGACCTTCTTGTCCGGGTACGGCGTTCTTGCCCGATAGGGCACAACCTCCACCCCTCCGACCGTAAAACGCGTTCCTTTGTAGGCTCCGGACGGGAGCGGCTTCCGGTTGACATCCAGAAACCGTCCGTCGAGCTGCGGGGCCGAGAGGACGACTCGATGGCCCATGCCCGCCAAGCTTTGGGCTTCCTTCTGCATAACCCGCACATCCAAAAATGAATGTTTGCGGATCAATTTCATAATTTTCACCGCATTCACCCCCCTTCCATCCTCACGCTCGGACCGAACCCGCACCGAGCCTTATCACTTTGGCGCGGCCGCCGGAGACCGCACGCGTCGCATTGCGCGTATCGTAGATCAAGGAGGCATGCTCCATCATCAGGTTCAGCGGCATAGCGGAATGATGGGTAGCGATGACGACGCAATCCATTTGCTCAAGCAGCTCCGCCGTCAGCGGCGAACTCTTGAGCGAAGCGTCGCCCGCAGTCAAGACCGGAATATGCGGATCGTGATAATAGACGTTCGCTCCTTCAAGCCGCAGAAGCTCGATCATATGAACGGACGCCGATTCCCGGCTGTCCGCAATGTCCGGCTTGTAAGCCGCGCCGTAGACAAGAATGCTGCTGCCGGCCAGCGATTTGGGCGACAACGCTTGCTTGATCCGCTGCACGACATAGACCGGCATTCGGTGATTAACGGCATTGGACAGGCCGATAAACTCCGCGTTCAGGCCATGCTGCTTCATTTTCCACGACAAGTAGGAAGGATCGACGGGGATGCAATGTCCGCCTATGCCGGGGCCGGGGTAAAAGGCTTGGTAACCGAACGGCTTCGTCGCCGCCGCGTCGATGACCTCCCAGACGTCGAGGCCAAGCTCGTCGCATTGCATCGCAAGCTCGTTCACGAACGAAATATTGATCAGCCGATACGTATTTTCCACGATTTTGGCCATTTCCGCGGCATTCGTCGACGACACCGCATGCAGCCGGGGAAACGCCTCGCCGTAAAGCTCGCAGACCCGCTCCAGACATCCTTTTGTCGCGCCGCTCACAATTTTCGGAATCCGCTCCAGCGGATAATCCATGTTGCCGGGATCGACCCTTTCCGGGGAATAGGCCACATGGTAGTCCGTGCCCAGCGCCAGTCCGGATTTGGCCAATATCGGCAGCAGCACCTCCCGGGTCGTGCCGGGGTAGGTTGAGCTTTCCAGCACGATCAGTTGTCCTTTCTTCAGCTCTTTGGACAGCCGTACCGCCGCCTCGGTCAAATAACTTAACTCCGGCGTTCCATATTCGGTCAGGGGAGTCGGAACGCATATGATCACTGCCTCCGCCGCCTGAACGGAGCTGTATTGGCTCGTTGGAATCAAATGCCCGGATGCCATGGCCGATTCGACGGCCTCATCCGGAATGTCGCGAATATAGCTTTTTCCTTTGTGCAGCATCTCGAGTTTGCCCGGGTCCAGATCGATGCCCAGCACCCGAAAGCCCTTGCCGGCAAACAACAGAGCCAGCGGAAGGCCGACATACCCGAGTCCCGCCACCGCTACGGTCCGTTGGTCGCCGGAAGCGCCCGTCAATGGTTCGTTCACACCCGAAACCTCCTCTTTCAATCTCGATATCTAAACCATGATATGAAAGGCGGCTTCCTCCGGCATGGACACGAACCTTAGGGCAACGCAAAAAAAGGCTGATCGGAAAACTTACAGTTTTCCGGTCAGCCTTGCCGCTGCTCTGCCGCTTCTATTAATCCAGCAATCTTCGGATTCCGACGCCATGCGGGTCGTATTTCCTTTCCGCCCCGGTGTAAGGAAACACCCGCTCGACCATCGCATTGAATTCGGGAAGATAAGGTTGAATCGAATAACCGAGTCGAACGTCGTTCATGTATCCGTTCATTCGTCCGACAAACTCCGGATCGGCCGATACGTATACATTTTCCGCCGCAGGACGCATCCGCTTCACAATATCGGCGATTCGGGACACGAGTTCGTCCGTAAGCTTATGCTGCCCCGTCGACAGGCTGCTCATTCGCCGGCTTGCCGCCGTCCCTTCGCGGCCCGACAATCCCATCATCGTCCGGCTCATCGACTTGGCGTCGCCTTGCGGCAGATCGGCGTCCAGCGATACGGCCACGTACGCGCTCGCGTCGGTCAACATCACGTAAGACGACTTCACTTCCTCCAGCTTCGCCACTTCCTCCGCCACCAGCTCGCTCATTTCCAGATGATAATTTTTATGAGAGCCAATCAGGTTGTTGCCGTTCAGGCTCTGGCCGTTCAGCCGGTGCATTTCGTTTCGGGTGTCGTCGGCAAACCGTTTGTCGCGCACCAACTGTCCGAACGAATTGTATTTCGCTTCGTTGGTTCGAATATTTTTGTTGCCCAGGTCTCCCACCCGCTCCATTCCGCAAGCTCCAAGAACTGCCGTGAGCAGCATGCCGGCTGTCAATACCGCGGCTGCTTTGCGCATGAGCCAACCTCCCTTTTGCTGTGGTAAGCCTTGCGGCTTGGGCTGCCGCCCTCCTTAGCGTTTGCCAATCGGAAGCGGAATATGCGCAACGGGAAGAGTAACAAACGCAACGGCGATGCCGGCAAGCGCGGAAGAGAAAGTTCGATTACAGCTTGACGCGGGTCTGAGCAAGGGGATGAGGGGCAGATCCGGCCGTAATCCGTGTAACCTTCGGCACTTCTTCAGCGTCGTAACGCCTTCGGCACTCGACGTAAAGCCTTCGACACTTCTTCGGCGACGTAACGCCTTCGGCACTTCTTTAGCGACGTAACGCCTTCGACACTTCTTCAGCGTCGCAACGCCTTCGACACTTCTTTAGCGACGTAACGCCTTCGACACTTCTTCGGCGACGTAACGCCTTCGGCTTCGCCGAGACCGTCCTGCCCGTTCTTAACCGGCGGCAGTTCAATAAATGAGTAAGTGTCCCTTCTGGCCTTCCTGGCCATCCCGAATCACCCTAAAGCCAACTGCCGACTGTTTGCACACGTAAGTTGCTTACGAAAACCGCTTCAGCAACAAAAAACAGCCGGAACCGATGTCCGGCTGTTTTATTCACATTTACAACCTCTGGTAAAGTCCGCGCGCACCATACCGTCCATTTGGTGCTGTAAATTCACGCATGACCTTACAACGCGCCTTCAGCCTACGGACTTCCGTTGCAAGGTCGTCTACGACCTTAGAGCACGTAACATACTGTCCATTTGGTACTGTAAGTTCACGCACGACCTTAGAGCGCGCACCATACCGTTCTTTTGATGCTGTAAGTTCACGCACGACCTTACAACGCGCCTTCAGCCTACGGACTGCCGTTGCAAGGTCGTCTACGACCTTAAAGCGCACACCAAATCGTCCAATTAGCGCTGTAAGTTCACGCACGACCTTAGAACGCGCACCATACCGTCCATTTGGTGCTGTAAGTTCACGCACGTCCTTGCAGCGCGCACCATACCGTCCATTTGATGTTGTAAGTTCACGCACAACCTTACAACGCGCCTTCAGCCTACGGACTTCCGTTGCAAGGTCGTCTACGACCTTGCAGCGCGTAACATACCGTCCATTTGGTACTTTAAGTTCACGCACGACCTTACAACGCGGCCTAAACCTGCGGACTGCCTATGCAAGGTCGTCTACGACCCTTACAGCGCGTAACATACCATCCATTTGATGCTGTAAGTTCACGCACGACCTTACAACGCGGCCTGAGACTGCGGACTGCCTATGCAAGGTCGTCTACGACCTTAGAGCGCACACCAAATCGTCCAATTAGCGCTGTAAGTTCACGCACGACCTTACAACGCGGCCTGAGACTGCGGACTGCCTATGTAAGGTCGTCTACGACCTTAGAGCGCGCACCAAATCGTCCATTTGGTGCTGTAAGTTCACGCACGACCTTAGAACGCGGCCTGAGACTGCGGACTGCTTACGCAAAGTCGTCTACTACCTTAGAGCGCACACCAAATCGTCCAATTAGCGCTGTAAGTTCACGCACGACCTTACAACGCGGCATCTGCGGACTGCCTATGCAAGGTCGTCTATGACCTTAGAGCGAGTAACATACCGTCCATTTGGTGCTGTAAGTTCACGCACGACCTTACAACGCGCCTTCAGCCTGCGGACTGCCTACGCAAGGTCGTCTACGACCCTAGAACGCAACGCGTGCCGAACTGTTCAACCTCATGCGTTCTCTTTGTTCCGGTTCACGACCTCGATGACTGCAGCCAGGAACGCCAGCGCCAAACCTTGTCCCCAGCCTTGCGCCCATTTCCGGTCGATGCCGAGGTAGCCGGCGATATCCTTCATCACCGCGGTGCCGCCCGATACGTTCATGACGCGGCCGTTGTCCGCGATGTTCGCAAGCAAGCCGTCCAGCGCCTTCTGCACATATTTCGCGTGAAGCGGATTGCCTTGCATGACCATCGCCGCACCGATGCCCGCCGTCGCCGACACTTCGCCGTAAGCTTCCGGATAATCGAGAACGGTGCCCCAGAGACCGTCTTCCTTCTGCAACTTCTTGATGGCGGCCAGCTGATCGCGCAAGGAACTCCATATATGCATCATTGGAGGATAAAGATACCCTTCCGGCAAAATCCGTGCCGCCCGCGACATCGTATAAGCCGCCCAAGCGTTGGCGCGCGCCCAATAAATGCCCGACATATGGTCCTTCTTAATATGGTTGTAGCCGTGGTACCACAAACCGTCGTTTTCGTCCTGCAAGTAGTTGATATGCCAGAAAAACTGGTGCAAGGCGTCGTTCACCAGATGTTTTTTGTCGAACATGATGCCTGCGCGCAGCATGAAATAGGCTGCCATGAACAGCGTATCCGCCCAGCACTGCTCCGGAAAATCGTTGCTAGAAGATACCGTATGCTGCAGCACCCGGTCGCCGAAACGAAGCGCATGATTTTCCAGGTAGTCGAGTTTGCTGGCAATCAGGTCGGCATACTTTTCATCCTTCGTTTGCTCGTACAGCGTAAGCAGCATATGGCCCATGGCGCAGGTGTTGACCGTCCATCCCGGCAATCCCGCTTCGATATATTCATCCACCCAAGCCTTCATTCGATCGAGGTAAGCCTGCTCGCCCGTCACTTCGAACGCCCGGCAGACGCCGTAGTAGGCGACGCCGCCCGGCCAATCCCACGTCAGGTCCATATCGAACGTATACTCCGTCACTCGTCCGAGAACTTGCTTCAAATCGCTGGCTTGCGCATTAATTTTCATCTCCGGTTCATCCTCTCATCTTCATGTCTGTAAGCATGCAACTTCTAGGAGCGAAGCTTCACGATCCATAAATCGCGGCCCGCTAGCTCCGCTTTCCCGCCATCGAGCGTACGGCCGGTCAACAGCTCCTCGCCCGACCGACCGCCCAAGTCGACTGTCGCGGCATCCGCATTATGATTTAGCACGAACAAGTACTCCTGACCGTCCTTGGAGCGAAGCGTCGTCTCCACGCCTTCCGGCACGGACGGAACAAGCGGCTCAATCCCTCGGGAGGAACAAAGCTGCGACAGCCAATCTTGAAGGAACGAAGCCTCGGGGCTCGTCGCCAAATACCAGACTTCTCCTGCGCCGAACTTGTTGACGGTCAGTGCCGGCATGCCGCGATAGAAATCGTCGCCGTAAACCGCTTTCACTTCGGCGCCTTCCGAATGGATCAAGTCGCAGAGCATGCCGCATTCGTACTCCGGCTTCAATCCGGCAGCGCCGTCCTTGACGACGATCCGATTGCGCTGGCTCGGAAGCAAAGCGTCGATTTCTTCCGCCCATATGCCGAGCAGCTTCCGCAGCTCTCCGGGATATCCGCCCGTGCGGACAAGATCGTTCTCGTCGACGATGCCGCTGAAAAACGTCGTAACAACCGCGCCCCCGCCATGAACATACTTCTCCAGCTTATCCGCAATTCCCTTCTTCACCATGTACATAACCGGAGCAATTACAAGATCGTAACCGCTGAGATCGGCTTCCACGGAAACAACGTCCGCGGCAATTCCGCGGCGGTACAGCGCATCGTAAAACTTATGCGTCTCATCCACATAACGAAGAGCGATCGTCGGGCCGCTGGACATTTCGACCGCCCACCAGTTTTCCCAGTCGAACAAAATCGCAACCTTCGTTTGTACGCGGGAATCCAGAAGCGCATCGCCAAGCTTCGCGAGCTCCGCTCCTAGCTGAGCGCATTCGCGGAATACGCGCGTATGCTCGTGGCCGACATGCTCGATTACGGCTCCGTGATATTTCTCGCAGGCGCCGATCGACCGGCGAAGCTGGAAGAACATGACCGTATCCGCGCCTCTGGCCACTGCCTGATAGCTCCACAGCCGCATGACGCCCGGACGTTTAAGCGAATTGTAAGGCTGCCAATTTTGCTGGCTCGGCGTCTGCTCCATCAGCATGAACGGCTGGCCGTCCTTCAGGCCGCGCATCAGATCGTGCATCATGCCCGTGTAGCTGTGCGGCGTATCGAACCGGGGATAGTTGTCCCAGGAAACAACGTCCATGTGCTTCGCCCATTTATGATAATCGAGCTTTTTGAAGGCGCCCATCAGATTCGTCGTGACGGGAACGTCCGGCGTATGCTTTTTGACCGCATCGTATTCCAGCTTATAGCATTCGAGCAGGCTGTCGGAATGGAAACGCATATAATCGAGCGAGATGCCCTGGAAGTTCGTTTCCGTCCGCCCGTTAGTGCCGATCCATTCCTCGCTCCGGCCGCTTGGCAGGACAATGTCTTCCCAGTCGTGGAACGTATGACCCCAAAATCCGGTATTCCAGGCCCGGTTCAACTCGTCCAGCGTGCCGTAACGCGCCTTCGCCCATTCGCGAAAAGCCGCTTCGCAATTGTCGCAGTAACAATTTCCGGCGCCGCCGTATTCATTGTTGATATGCCAAATGAGCAAAGCGGGATGGTCCTTGTACCGCTCCGCCAGCTTCTCCGCCATACGCGCCGCATATTTGCGGTAAGTCGGGCTGTTCGGGCAAGAGTTATGGCGTCCGCCGAACTTCCGTTTGTTTCCGTGAAAATCAACTTGCAGCACGTCCGGGTATTTACGGGCCATCCAAGCCGGATGCGCCGCCGTGCTGGTTGCCAGACAGACGCCGATGCCGTCCGCGTGAAGCTTGTCCATCATCTCGTCCAGCCAGCCGAAATCGTACGTGTCCTCGTCGGGTTGATTTTTGGCCCAGGCAAAAACGTTCAGCGTCGCCACATCGATGCCGGCCAGCTTGAACATGCGCAAATCTTCGTCCCAAATCGGCTTTTCCCACTGATCGGGATTGTAGTCGCCGCCGTACCAAATTTTCGGTTTTTTTGCGTTAATCATAGGGCACTCCTTGTCGTATATAATAAAACTGCATGTTGATAACCTAATCTTATGTCTTATAATAACTATATCCAATATAAAAAAAACGAAGTTATATATAAGAATATGGAGGTTACGGATATGCGGCGTGTCGCTCCCGCTTCCCCGGCGGAATTGCTTCCTTTGCAGCTGGAAACGATTGGGGTCAAATTCGATCAAGAGACGATGGAACGGCCGAACGGCTATCCCTATTATCACTGGCTTCAAACGCTGAAGGGAGAAGGCGAGCTGTCGATGAACGGCGGCACTTGGAAAATGACGGAGCGGTCAGGCGTCCTGCTGGCGCCGGGAACGCCCCATGTTTACGAGCCCAGATGCGGGCAATGGCGAACCGGCTATATTACCTTTCACGGCAGCGCGGCCGCCGGCATTGTGCAGTCGTTTGGCTGGGGCGTCGTGGAGCGCTTTCAATGGGAAGCGGGAAACGATCGAATCACCGGGCATCTGGAAAGCTTGCTGACATTCGCCGAATCGGGCGGCGATCCGTCGGGATGGCGCTACTCTGCGGAATTGTACCGCTTTCTGACCTTGCTCCGGACCGATGCCCGCACGGACAACCGGCCCTCCATTTCGAAACGGCTGGAAAGGATTCAAGGGCTGCTAAGCTGGCTTGAACAACATTTTCCCAACCCGGATATCGGATTGGCGGAGATGGCTTCCCAGCTCGGCATCGGCGAGCGGCAGCTGAATGAAATATTTCGCGAGCTGTTCGGCCAAACGGCTTACGCTTATTTGATTCAGCTGAGGATCCGCAAGGCGAAGGAGCTGCTTCCTTCCCGGCCGGATTGGACGGTTCGCCGCATCGGAGAAGCGGTCGGGTTCCGCGATGCAAGCCACTTCGTATCCACCTTCCGCCAAAAGGAAGGGATGACGCCGCATACGTACCGGAACCTGTATAGAGGCGGAGCTGCATCGGATTGACAACAGGAGCGGGTGCCCGGTATAGTTAGTATCAAGTATTAGCATCTGGTACTAATTTTGAAGGGCGAAAGGTAGTGATCTCGATGACAAAGCTTGGAATAGAAACCGGCCGTCTCCGTTCTGTAGCCGCCATAACCGCCATCGGCACTTACGTGCCGGAACGCAGGCTGACCAACGCCGATCTGGAACAAATGGTCGATACGAGCGACGAATGGATTGTGCAGCGCACCGGCATCCGGGAAAGAAGAATCGCCGCGGAGAACGAATATGCCAGCGACCTGGCTTATCGCGCAGTAGAAGATTTGATGAACCGCACCGGCGCTGCGGTCCACGATGTCGATTATGTTATCGTCGCCACCTCGACGCCGGATACGATCTTTCCGAGCGTTGCCGCCCGCGTGCAAGCCCAGTTCCATATAGCTTCCTGCGGCACCGTCGATCTTCAGGCTGCTTGCGCCGGCTTTACGGCGGGTCTTCAACTCGCCAACGCGCTGCTGCTGACGGGAATATACCGCAAAATTCTGATCATCGGGGTCGACGCCTTAACCAAGATCACGGACTATACGGACCGCACGACGTGCATCTTGTTCGGAGACGGAGCGGGGGCGGTGCTGATGGCGCCGGCGAAGGACGGCGAAGGGCAAATAATCGCCGCATATTCCGATACGGACGGGGAGCTGGGTCATCACGTGTACATGAGCCATCTGTCGCCGGCCATCGGCGAAGTCGACATTTCGACCAACGGCAAGCTCGTTCAGAACGGCCGCGAAGTGTACCGGTGGGCGGTCAGCCGCGTCTCGGCAGGCGTCCTCAAGCTGCTCGAAGCCGGCGGATTACGTCCGGAAGAGATCGATTGGTTCGTGCCGCATAACGCGAACCAGCGCATTATTGACGCCGTAGCGGAGCGAGTCGGCTTCGCGCCGGAGCAAGCCTTGAGCAGTATCGCGCTATACGGCAACACGTCGGCGGCGTCCATCCCGCTTGCTCTGCACGATGCCGTCAAAGACGGCCGCGTCCGGTCCGGCCACAACCTGCTGCTGCACGGCTTCGGCGGCGGTCTCACCCAAGCCGGCGTCATCCTCCGCTGGTCGCTGTAATAGGCGTTCAGGCAACCTTCTTCCATTCGGCTTAGGCCTTAGACCCCGGTGCGGATGCGATCGGAAGCCGATTTCTTACGCAGCATCGCAATCGTTGCAGATTCCCCTGCCGATTTCTTGCGCAGCATCGTGATCGTTGCAGGTTCCCCTGCCGATTTCTTGCGCAGCATAATTATCGTTGCAATATCGCCGCTATATTTTCCACTGCGACACGATTTGCGCCCCGATGCCGAAGTCGATGCCGACCTTGCCGAACCGCTTCTTCACCATATGAGCCAGAATGACCGCATTTACGCCGCAAGAGATCAAAGCCGCGTCATATTCGTCCTGCCGCTGCTCCAGCACCTCCAGCGTCTGCGCCATCATCGAGTTGCGCTCGAACGGCAGCGTAAACGCGACGTTCAGGTTGTACGGCGGCCTGATCAGGCGCTGCTTCATTCCGCCGGCCCATCGGGAAATGAGAGCGAGACGGCTTCCCTGGAACGTATCCCAGAACGGCCGGTAATTAATGAGATCGCGGTTGACGATCGCGTTGCACAGCACCTCCGGGCGCAGCTGAAAATGATCGAAAATGCGGTTCGTCAGCTCCCGCTTATGGCTCGGATGAGCGCGAATGACGTTGTCGTTCTGAGCCAGCACGCCCACGATATCCGCTTCCCGGATCGCTTCCACCAGCTGGTCGCGCGCTTCAAGGTTCGGCAGCCTGATTCCCTTTCGGCCTTGATTCGCAATCTTCACCCATTGCTGGCTGAGCGTCTTCTCCATCGTATAGACGGAATCCTGGGACAGGACAAAATTTTCCCCGTCGCCGATCCGCACAAAGCTGAACGGCTGCTTGTTTGCCAGCGCAGCCTTGATTCGCGCGATAACTTCGTCCCTTGAAATCAATTCCTCATTCGGAACCTTCGATATCATTAGCGCACCTCCGGAATCAGACAAGATCCATCCCCATCAAATTACTATATGCCGGTCGGCTTGCAGATGGGTTGGACGAATGTCCCGGCGATGATACGCGTTTAAAGTTTAATTTTTTGTTGAAACAACCCGGCTCGGCGGGCCGCCATATAAATGATGACGACAAGCGGACCGATAAATACGCCGATGACCCCCACCAGCTTGAAGCCGACGTACAGGCTGATCAGCGCAGGCAAGGCGCCGATGCCGACCGCATCGCCTAGCACTTTCGGTTCGACGATCCGCCGGAATACGGTAATGACCAGGAACAGCACAAGCAGGCCAATGCCCGTATAAATGTCGCCCGTAATGAGCAGATAGGTTGCCCAAGGCACCAGCACCGATCCCGTCCCCAGAATCGGCAAAATATCGACGAGGATGATCAGAAACGCGATCGCCATCGGATATTTGATATTGAGGATCAGCAAGCCGGCCAGCGACAAAATATACGTCAGCGCGCTTAATATAAGTTGCGATCGAAGGAAACCGAAGATCGACTTTTTCAAATTGGCAAGCACTTGATCCACTTGCGGGCGCGAGCTTTCCTCGAACAGCGACAGGATCGACGCTTTCATCGTATTCAGGCTGTAGCTGAACATGTAGACGGCGACGAGAAAGACGATGAAAAAAATAAACATGTTGGGCAGGGTGGTCGCAAAGGAGATCACCGTCTTCGACAACGAGCCGACCATATTGGTCACCGCATCGGTCAGCTTGGTCAGCCATCCTTCCAGCGTTGCGATCGCATCCGGCGGAAGGTTCTGGTACAATCCTCTTGCATCGATGAGCAGCTGGTCCACAAACTCGTTCGCATTGTCAAAATATTGGGGGACCTTCTCGAGAAACGCGATCAGCTCCGCCACAATCTTAATTCCCAGTAGCGCAATCAGCCCGATGAGCAGCACCGTGAACAACGTGCTCGATACCGTTGCCGCCGCGAGCCGGTTCATTCTCAGCTTCCGCATCAGCAGCCCCGTCAGCGGTTCCAGCGAAATCGCCACGACCAGCGCCAGCAAGAACGGCGCCCCCGCCGTAAACATCAAATAAAGCAGCAACAGCCCTACCGCTATCAGTATGATGGACCTTATCGAAATAGACATGCTCCCGCCTCCTCCCTACACTTTATTCCATAATGGCGGATCTCATGTGAAAATCGTCTTGCTTGTAATACATATCTTTGACGAGCAGATTCGGTCCGCAGCATGAGACGGCCGGACAATGGCAATTGACGCTGCGGGCCAGCGGATGGTCCAGCCAGCGCCCAAACAGCTCGTCCAGCTTCGATTCCCGGATATTTCCAAAGGAAGGCACGTCGGAAAAATCGGTGACGAACACTTCTCCCGTAAACAGGTTGACGTTCAGCCGGTTCCGGCCGTCCGGATCGTTCCGCACGGTCACGTTCGGCTCCTTCGCCAGCCTGGTCAGCAGCTGCCGCTCCTGCGGATTGTCGTTGCAATGGTAGAACGGCAGCGTCCCGAACAGCATCCAGACGGAAGGATCCCGGCGGTCCAGCAGCAGCTCGATCGCTTTGCGCATTTGTTCCTTTGAGATGACGGGCAGGTCTTTGGCAAAAGAGCTCGGGTACATCGGATGCACCTCGTGCCGTTTGCAGCCCATTTCCACAATCATCCGGTGAATTTGATCCATCTTTTCGTGGGTGCGGTAGTTGATCATCGACTCGGCCGATACGAAGACTCCGCCCCGGCTCAGCTTGACGGCGTTGTCGATCATCCGGTCGTACAGCTTGGCGGCCGCCTGCAAGGAAACGGCATGGCCCGCTTTGGCAAAGCCGATCTCATGAAAGTCTTCCGCCGACGTATAGTTGAACGAGATATGCATAACGTCCAGATAAGGAGCCAGCGGCTCGTACCGGCTGAACGGCAGCGTGACGTTCGAATTGATCTGCGACTTCACGCCGCGGATGCGCGCATATTTCAACAGTGGGAGCATATAGTCGTTCACCGTGCGTTCGGAGAAGGACGGCTCGCCGCCCGTAATACTGATCGTTTCCAGATGCTCCACTTCGTCAAGCCGTTTCAGCATTAAAGGAAGAGGCAGCTTCTCGGGCTCCGCCATAACGAGCGTATCGCCGACCGCGCAGTGCTCGCAGCGCATATTGCATAAATTGGAGACGGTCATTTCGACGCTGGTCAGCCGATGCGATCCGTATTTGCGCAATGACCGGATCGGATCCCAAGGGTCGTTGTCCGTTTGAATTAACGTTATCATTGTTTTACACCTGAATTCATCTAGAAATTATGTCTCTTTCATTGTATAGGGTGGGCTTCCCGGAAGCAAATGGACGGCGGGCGCCAATCCAAAAAAGGGAGCCTTCCGGCTCCCGATCCATAGCGAGTGCGTTATATGCCCGAAACCAGCTGCACGTCGTCCTTGCCGCCGTCATTGACGCCGACGATCATAACCGTGAGCTGCTTGGATAAGTCAATTTCATAGGGCGCCTTCAGTTCCTCGCCCGCTTCATTGTACAACACGCGCACGACCGGCCTATGCGGATAGCTGTTGTTCAGATCGACGACGACTCCGCTTTCGCCGGAATGCAGCTTGACGGAGATGCCGATCGGATAGATGGCGACCTTGTCCCGAAAATGCTGCAGCTTCCTCTGCTCGTACAACGTTCCTGAACCCGCGTACAATCGCTCCATCGCATCATGGGGCAGCAGCGGGGCGCGGTATATCCGGCTCGTCGTCATGGCGTCGTACGAATCGACGATGCCGATCCATTTGGCAAAATCGTGAATTTCTCCGTCCTTGATGCCGCGCGGATATCCGCTTCCGTCCAGACGCTCGTGATGCTGAAAGGCGCAATGGGCGACAAGCAGCGGCAAGTTCGGTTCGTCCTTCAGAAGCTCGTAGCCGATGACGGTATGATTTTTCATCAATTCGAATTCATCGTTCGACAGCGATCCGGGTTTCATTAGAATACTGGTAGAAATTTGAGTTTTGCCTATATCATGCAGCAGCGCGCCCATGCCCAGCATCATCGTTTCTTCGCGGGTATATCCGGAAGACATGCCGAGAAGCGTGGAATAGACGCACACGTTCAGCGAATGCTGGAACAAATAATGATCGACCGTCCCCATGTTCATCAGCATAATCATGGCATCCTTATTGCTGGCCAATTCGTCCATAATCATGCTCATCATCTGCTTGAAGGGCTGAGCGATATACGGATATACGGCCCCTTTCTTCTTGGGGCGGTCCATCATGGCGCGAAAATTGTGCCGAATCTCCATCAGAGCCGAACGGAACGTTTCCTCGCTGATCAGCGTCGGCGGGTCGACGTCGTCCGTCCTGGCGTCCGCGATATAGACATACTGTACGCCGCACTGCTCCAGACGCATGATGAGACGGGCCGTCAGCTCGACATGCTTTCCAAGAAGAACGATACCGTCTTCGGAAAATATTTTCTTGGCCAGCTTCATGCCGGGCCTGCATTGCGGAATCGGCAATAGTCGCATCTTCTCGGTCCTTCCCAACTGATTTCCTCAATATATTTATCGGAAAAAGGCGCTTTTAATGTTAATTTACGAGAAAATGCGAAATATCGCAACTATTTTAATGCTTTTTTCGACAGTTTGCGTCACAATTCGGCGAATCGGCAACAAATGGTCACGCCTCGCCGGCCTTCCACCGGTTCATCCTGCAGCGCTCCAGCGCCTCCGGATTTTGCAGCTCCGAAGCGATGACGTCCCGAATAAATTCCGGCAGGTAGAACCGGAAGCTTTCGGCATTGGCCAGCGACTCGTAACCGACCTTGAAGCTGAACATGTCGATGGATCCGGCCGTATACAGCCGTTCGTCGGACAGCGGTTCGCCGTTGATCTCGACCGACACCAGTCTGCGCATGGGCGGGCGGCTCGCATCGTAACGGATGGTCATCCCGTCCACCGACAACGAGCCGAGCACCGCGCCGCGAAACCCGAAGCCTTTAATCGGCTTCTCCGCATATTCCGGCAGCAGCGATTGCTCCAGCGCCTCGCGCAGATGAATGCCGGCAATGGTCATCAGGCAAGGGTTGATCGGCGACGGACAGAGGGCATGAAGCTCGCCGGCGGTCACGGCTCCTCCGTCAAGCCCGCCGAGCAGCTGACCCGTGTTGACGATGCCGATTTCGGCGTTCGCCCGCCGCCGCAAGCCCGCCGCCAGCAAATTGCCGAGAGGGGAATAAAGTCCGTTGCCGGCCGGAAGCGGCTGCGGCAACGACGCGACGACCCGATCCAGCCGCCTTCTCCCGCTTTCCTTGAAAGCGTCGATCAAGCGCCCGGCATCCGGATGAATCGGGAACGCGCCGGTCGGCACGCATTCCCCGCGAAAGACCGGCCGGCGAGCTTGCTCATCCCACGAAATCTCGACGCGGCCGACGTATTCGCCGAATTTGCCCGCGGCGCAAATCGTCGTGCCGCCAATGACCAGCGGCTCCTCCAGCAAATGATGCGTATGGGCGCCGAGAATTAAATGAATGCCTTCTATTTCCTCCGCCATCTGCTTGTCTTTGGGCAGGCCCAAATGCGACATGACCGCGATCACGTCCGCTTGGCCGCGCAGCCGCGCCGCCTCCCTTCGAATCGCCTCCAGCGGCTCCGACGCCTCCCAACCCAACAGGTCGTAAAATTCGGCAAAATTCGCCGTAGCCCCGATCAAGCCGATTTTCCACCCGTTTTTGGTTAGGATGACGCTTGGCTGCATCCATTCGGGCGCCCGCCCCGACGCTTTGCGCTTCATGTTCGCGCAAACGACGGGCAAGCCCGCCTCCGTTCCGTACACCTTCTCCAACGCGGCGGCGCCGTACGTCAGCCCTTCGTTGTTGCCGATCGTCACGGCCTCGTAGCCGGCTTGCCGGAGCAGCCGGATATTGACCTCGCCGTCGCTTCCTTCGGTTTCCAGGCGCATCCGGTCCATATGGTCTCCGCAATCGACCGCCGCCACCCGGTCCGCGCCATGCAATCTGCGCTCGTATTCGATGACGGAAGCGATGCGGGCCGCATTTTCCAATCGGCTGTGTATATCGTTGCTGTGCAGAAGCACGATCGTTTCTTTTGCTTTCAAGGTGACGCTGCGCCTCCTATCGCTCTGAACGTCCTGTCATTATCCCCCGATTTGCGACATGCGCCGCTCGGTAGGCCTGTGCGACTGGGCGGCATCCTCCAGCTTCGCCGCCATTTCGTGATTTTCCGGCTTGATCGCCATCGCTTTGAAGAACAGCTCGCGCATAGCGTCCGGATCTCCGAGAGCGGTCTTCACGTTCAGCTCATCCACCCAATACAGGCAAGGCTTGACGTTGCCGTCCGCGGTCAGCCGGAGCCGGTTGCAGCTTTTGCAAAAGTGATCGCTGATCGGGTGGATCAATCCGAAGGAGCCGACGCCGCCCGCCATTTCCCAATCGTCGGAAGGACCGTTCCCTGCCACGCCGTTTTTGCGGGTAATGGAATAACCTTGCTCCCGGGCCGTCTCCAAGACGCGGGACAGCGGCAAATAATGCGCCTTCCAGCCTTCGTCGGCATGACCGATCGGCATATATTCAATAAACCTGACATGAAGCGGCCGTTCGTAGGCCATTCGCAAAAAGGCCGCGATTTCATCCTCGTTGACGCCTTTCAGCAGGACGCAGTTCAGCTTGATCGGATCGAACCCGGCTTCGGCGGCCGCTTCGATCCCTTCCATGACGCGCTGCAAGTCGCCTCTTCTGGCGATAAAGCGGAAACGCGCCGGATCGAGCGTATCGAGACTGATATTAACCCTCTTTAATCCCGCCTCGCGCAGCGCCTTGGCCTGCTTCGCCAGAAAGATGCCGTTCGTCGTCAAGGCGATATCCTCGATCCCGGGTATATTCGAAAGTCTGGCGATCAGCGAATCCAGCTTCGGCCGGATGAGCGGCTCGCCGCCCGTAATTCTCAGCTTGCGGATGCCCAGCGCCGCTCCCGCTTTTACCACTTCGGCAATCTGCTCGTAGCTCAGCAGCGCGGAAGATTCGGCGAATTCGACGCCTTCTTCCGGCATGCAATAGAGGCACCGCAAATTGCAGCGGTCGGTCACCGATATGCGCAAATAGTCGTGTACGCGTCCATAACGATCCTTTAATGATTCCATGCGGCGCCACTCCTTTCCTCGTTTCCTTAGCATAACATTTTTTTTGGAATTATGGTATTCTATAAACATCGATATTACGCTAATTTGTGAGGTTATATGACATGAATGCAAAATGGAACATCAAGCTGTTCGCCGGCTTGCAAGAGCGTCTGGGCTCCGCCATCGTCTCTATCGATACTTCGCGGACGGAAATGACGGCCGGCGAGCTGAAGACCCTTATAGCCGAGCGTTATCCGGGCGAAGCGGGCTTGGTTGCCGGCTCCTTTATTGCCCGCAACTTGGCTTATGCCGCCGACGGCGAAACGGTGCGCGTCGATGACGAGCTGGCTCTGCTCCCGCCCGTATCCGGAGGAGAGGAAGAGCAGGAGCATCCCGAAGTCGTTTCCACCGGCAATCGTTACGTCGTCTCCGCCGATAAGCTGAATGCCGAAGACGTGCTGTCCAAGGTCATCGTCCACGCTCACGGCGCTTCCCTCGTCTTCGTCGGCACGACGAGGGAATGGACGGAAGGCAAACGGACCGTGCGTCTTGAATACGAGGCGTACGGGCCGATGGCCGTTGCGGCCATGAAACAAATCGGAGACGAAATCGCGGACCGGTGGCCCGGCGCCCTGTGCGCGATCTCGCATCGGACGGGGATCGTGGAGCTGGGCGAAGCCAGCGTCGTCATTGCCGTATCCGCTCCGCATCGGGAAGCCTGCTACGAAGCGAGCCGGTACGCCATCGAACGGCTGAAGCAAATTGTGCCGATTTGGAAGAAAGAAATATGGGCGGACGGATCGGAGTGGAAGGGCCATCAGCTCGGCCCGTGGGATCCAACCGCTCCGCCGGCTGTCGCGGGGAAGGAGAACGTATGACCGGACAATCCGATTCCTATCTCCCATCGCCGTCGTCAGACCGTTACGCCCGTCAAATCCGGTTCGGCCGCATCGGAGAAGAAGGACAGCGCCGTCTCGGGACTAGCCGCGCCGCCGTTGTCGGTCTCGGGGCGCTGGGCTGCGTGAGCGCTCATCATTTGGCCCGCTCCGGTGTCGGCTATATCCGGCTGATCGACCGAGATATCGTGGAATGGACCAACTTGCAGCGTCAAATGCTCTATGACGAACAAGACGCCGCATCGTGTCTGCCCAAAGCGGCGGCGGCGGCCGACCGGCTCCGGGCGATCAACGGCTCGATTGAAATCGAAGCTCATGCAGCCGACTTGACGGCCGCAAGCGCGGAGGAATTGCTGGGCGGCGTCGACTTGATCATCGACGGCAGCGACAACTTTTCGGCACGTTATTTGATCAACGACTACAGCGTGAAACACGGCGTACCCTGGATTTACGGCGGAGTCGTCGGCGCTTCCGGCGTGACCGCGACGATATTGCCGGGCGAATCGCCCTGTTACCGCTGTCTGTATCCGACTATGCCGGCTCCCGGCACTGCCGACACTTGCGAAACCGCGGGAGTGCTGTCGCCGGCGGTCGACATCGTCGGTTCCGTTCAAGCCGCGGAAGCGTTAAAGCTGCTGTCGGGCAACGCCGGCGCGCTGCACGGCACGTTGTTCCAAATCGATCTGTGGAACCATCATTGGCTGCCCATTGCCTCATCCGGCTCCAAACGTTCGGATTGTCCCGCCTGCGGACAACGGCGCTTCGAATTTTTGGAGCCCGCCGACGAAGCGCAATCCGCCGTTTCCTTGTGCGGACGCCAATCCGTCCATGTCTCCCCGGGCGTCAAAACCGCTCTTGATCTGGACGGCATTGCGGCCAGACTGTCGGCTTTGGGACATCTGGAACAAAACAAGTTTCTGCTAAGGCTTCGGTATAAGGAAGGCATGACTTTCGTTTTGTTCGGGGATGGCAGAGCTATCGTTCAAGGGACCGATGACTTAACAAAAGCAAGGTCGATTTATGCCGAATTATTAGGTATTTAGTAGCAAAAGTGGATCCCTCATATTGCCAAGGGCGCAATTGATTGCTACTATTAATTGTAAACCCTTTTATTTTGCTGTTGTCGGGGCATAAATATAACGATTATTAGAGGTGTCTGTATGAGGATTCACGTTACAGATATTATAGACGGCGACCAACTGAGCAAAGATATCTTTAATAATTACGGACTTCATGTATTATCCAAGGGAGCAAGATTGTATCAGCATGAACGTTCCAAGCTGCTTCAGCACCATATCGATTATATCGATATCGAGCCGAGGGACGAGGAAGAGGAACCCGCGGCGGCCGAGCGAACGCTGGAAACGACCGTAAACCCGAAGTGGCTGCCCAAGATGCAGCCCATCTACGAAAACGCTGTCACACATCTGGAAGAGTTGTTCGTTTCCGCCGTACAAGACGGCAAAATCGACGACATCCATGCAACATCCGTCATTCAGCCGCTGCTTGACAATTTGCAGCTCGAGCGGGACGTCGTATCGATGCTGCTTCTGCTGAACAACAATTCCGAATATACCTATCAGCATTCCGTCCAGGTCGGCATGTTGTCCTATTATTTGGCCACATGGCTGGGCTATTCGAACGTCAAGGCAGCCGAGATCGGCAAAGCCGGCTTCCTGCACGATATCGGCAAATGCAAAATCGACGACTCCATCTTGAACAAGCCGGGCAAGCTGACGGAAGATGAATTTAATGCGGTAAAGCTTCACACCGTGTATGGTTACGAGCTCATTACAAGCTCCATGGACAATCCGGAAATTGCCCTCGGAGCGCTGCAGCACCATGAACGGGTCGACGGCAGCGGTTATCCGAAAGGGCTGAAGGGCGAGCAGATTCATCCGGTCGCCAAAATTATTGCGGTTGTCGACATCTACAGCGCCATGATATCGGCACGTGTATATCAGAAAGAGAGAGATTTATTGTATGTGCTGAAGGAGCTTCACCGACTCAGCTTCTCCCAACTGGATCCGCTGACGACGCATACGTTTATCAAACATATGATTCCTAATTTTATCGGCAAACGCGTCGATATAAGCAACGGCGACACGGGGATGATCGTCATGACCCATCCGACCGAATTTTTCCGGCCGCTCGTCCAGGTCGGCGATCACTTTATCGATTTGAATATGGAACGCGATTTCGAAATTACGCATGTTTATCTATAGCCGCTAAGGCGCGGAACAAAAAAGCAAGCTCGCAGCCCGCTCAGGCGTTGCAAAAGCTTGCTTTTTTTCATACCGGTTACAGCCTTGTAAATTGCTGTGGAGGCGGCGGAGGCGGCATTTGCTGATAGTGTTCGTTCTTCTTTGCAGCGCTCACCATAAGAAGGATGCCCGTAATAATATGCAGCGTCATGCCGACAAACGGAATCCAAGCGACAAGCGAGGTGACGATGCCCAGAATCGAACCGTATTTGGGTTCATTGTTCTGCGCGGAAAGCACCAGCGTTATAATGTGCAAAATTAACATGACTACGAGCGGGATATACCAGAAGCCTAAAATGATAGCTGCTCCCAGAAGAGGGATGCCGAGGAAAATTTCCAATCCTCCCGTCACCCATCTCATCACTCTAGCATTGCTCATACAGGACTTCCTTTCCTAGGTAATATTTACTATACAACCATAACAAATATATATCGGTTTGACTACCGTTTTTTGCCGATATTCAAAAATAATTTACGTAGTTAAAGCTTGTTTCGAAGCGTAAAAGGCGAAGACGCACCCGGGAACCGGATGCGTCTTTTGGAATTTGGCTTGCAGCTTAACCGATGCTGCCTTCCATCTCGAACTTGATCAGACGGTTCATCTCGACGGCGTATTCCATCGGAAGCTCCTTCGTGAACGGTTCGATAAAGCCCATAACGATCATTTGCGTCGCTTCGTCTTCGCTGAGGCCGCGGCTCATCAGGTAAAACAACTGGTCCTCGGACACTTTGGATACCGTCGCTTCGTGCTCCAGCGTAATATTGTCGTTGAACACTTCATTGTACGGAATCGTATCCGAAGTGGACTCGTTGTCGAGAATGAGCGTATCGCATTTGATGTTCGCTTTCGCACCGTCGGAGTTGCGTCCGAAGGAAGCCAGTCCGCGGTACGTCACTTTGCCGCCGTGCTTGGAGATCGATTTGGAAATGATCGTCGAGCTCGTATCCGGCGCCAGGTGCGTCATCTTCGCTCCCGCATCCTGATGCTGGCCTTTGCCCGCAACCGCGATGGACAATACGGTTCCTTTCGCGCCGCGGCCGCGCAGCACGACGGCCGGATATTTCATCGTCAGCTTGGAGCCGATGTTGCCGTCGATCCATTCCATCGACGCGTTTTCGTCCGCCACGGCCCGTTTCGTAACCAGGTTGTAAATGTTAGGCGCCCAGTTTTGAATCGTCGTGTAACGAACGCGGGAATTCTTTTTGCATATAATTTCGACGACGGCGCTGTGAAGCGAGTTCGTGCTGTAAATCGGAGCCGTACAGCCTTCCACGTAATGGACGGAGCTGTCCTCGTCCGCAATGATGAGCGTACGCTCGAACTGCCCCATATTTTCCGAGTTGATCCGGAAATACGCTTGCAGCGGAATGTCGCACTGAACGCCTTTCGGGACGTAGATAAAGCTTCCGCCGGACCATACCGCGCTGTTTAGCGCCGCAAATTTATTGTCGTTCGGTGGAATAACCGTTCCGAAATATTCCTTCATCAAATCCGGATATTCGCGCAGCGCCGTATCGGTATCCGTAAAGATAACGCCTTGCTTCTCCAGATCCTCTTTCATGCTGTGGTAAACGACCTCGGATTCGTATTGCGCCGAAACGCCGGCCAGAAACTTTTGCTCCGCTTCCGGAATGCCAAGCTTGTCGAACGTTTCTTTAATTTCCTGAGGCACTTCCTCCCACGTTTTTCCTTGTTTCTCGGAAGGCTTGACGTAATATTGAATATCGTTGAAGTCGAGATCGTCCAAATCTCCGCCCCAGCGCGGAAGCGGCATTTTGTTGAATTGCTCCAGCGATTTCAGACGGAATTCCAGCATCCACTCCGGTTCGCCTTTCATTTCGGAAATGGTGCGCACAATTTCGGGCGTCAGCCCTTTGCCCGATTGGAATATCGCTTTATGCTCGTCGCGGAAGCCGTATTTGTACTCTTCCATTTCCGGCATCGACTTAGCCATTATCCTTCACTCTCCTTATTCTCATTTATTGTCGTTGCATATATGACGCGTCGCATCGATCGTTATTTGTTCGCCTCATGCTCGATGCCTTTGCGAAGCGCGTTCCATGCCAGCGTCGCGCATTTGATGCGCGCCGGGAATTTGTTGACGCCGGAAAGCGCCTCGATATCTTCGTTCTCCACGAATTCGGCCGGCTCGCCTTTCATCAAAGACGAGAAGCGTTCTGCCATGCCGAGCGCCGCTTCGAACGACTGCCCCTTCACCGCTTCCGTCATCATCGATGCGGAGCTCATGCTGATGGAGCAGCCTTCTCCCGTAAACTTGGCGTCGACGACCTTGCCGTCCTCCACCTGCAGCTGCAGCGAGATGCGGTCGCCGCAGGTCGGGTTGTTCAAATTTACCGTGACGGCTTCGTTATCGAACGTTCCGCGGTTGCGCGGATTTTTGTAGTGATCCATAATCACTCTGCGGTACAAATCATCCAATTGCATGACCGAAGAACTCCTTTGTTTGTTTTAAGGCGTCGGCTAAGCGGTCGATTTCCTCTTCGGTATTGTATAGATAAAAGCTTGCTCTTGCCGTGGCGGAAACATTCAGCCAGCGCATAAGCGGCTGGCAGCAATGATGGCCCGCGCGAATGGCGATGCCCTTGGAATCGAGTACCGTCGCCACGTCGTGCGGATGAACGTCCTCCAGATTGAAGGTGATCAGTCCCGCGCGGTCCTTGGCCGGGCCGTATACGTCGATCCCTTCGGCCGAACATAACTTATCGTATGCGCAAGCGGCAAGCTTCTTGACATGACGGTCGATTTCCTCCATGCCGATCTCCTGCAAGAAATCGATGGCGGCTCCCAAGCCGACGGCTCCCGCGATGAGCGGCGTGCCGCCTTCGAAGCGGTAAGGGACTTCCTTCCAGGTCGATTCGTGCAGCTCGACGAAATCGATCATTTCCCCGCCGAATTCGATCGGCTCCATTCGGTTCAGCAGCTCTTTCTTGCCGTACAAAACGCCGATACCCGTAGGGGCGCACATCTTATGGCCGGAGAAGGCGTAGAAGTCGGCGTCAAGCGCCTGTACGTCCACCGGCATATGCGGAGTGCTCTGGGCGCCGTCGACGACGATAACCGCGCCGTTCCGATGCGCAATTTCCGCGATCTGCTTGACGGGATTGACGACGCCAAGCACGTTGGATACGTGAGTGACCGCCACCACTTTCGCGTTCGGCGTCACGGCAGCTTCCACGTCGGCAAGCGCAATCGAACCGTCCGGCTGCAGCGGAATATATTTCAGCGTTGCTCCCGTCGCCTTGGCGACCTGCTGCCAAGGAATCAGGTTGCTGTGATGCTCCATCGGCGTAATGACGATTTCGTCGCCTACGCCGCATACCGCCCTCGCGTAGCTGGAAGCGACCAGGTTGAGCGCCGTCGTCGTGCCGCGCGTAAAGACGATCTGCTCGGATGTCGGCGCATTGATGAACTTGGCCGCCTTCTCCCTGGCGCCCTCGTACGCGTCCGTCGCTCTGGAGCCTAACGTATGGACGCCCCGGTGCACATTGGCGTTATCCAGTTCGTAATACCGTTTCACCGCATCAATGACGGAACGCGGCTTCTGGGAAGACGCCGCGCTATCCAGGTAAACGAGCGGATGCCCGTTTACCTCTTGATGCAATATCGGGAACTGTTCCCGTATCGCACGAATATTCATCCTTCAAGCTTCCTTTCGAGCAGACGCTTCAGCACTCCGCGAACCGCTTCGACCGGAACCTCCGATACGACCGGCGCAAGGAAGCCGTAAATAATCAACCGTTCAGCGTCCTCTTTGGATAGACCGCGAGATCTCAAGTAATAGACCTGTTCCGGGTTCACTTGGCCTACGCTCGCCGCATGCCCGGCTGTAACGTCGTCCTCGTCGATGAGCAGAATCGGGTTGGCGTCGCCGCGCGCTTTCGGGCTAAGCATAAGCACTTTCTCGGCCTGCACGCCGTTCGCCTTGGTCGCCCCGTGCTCGATTTTCGTGATGCCGTTAATAATGGCCGCGGCGCTGTCCTTCATGACGGCTCTCGTCACCATGTTGCTGTCGGAGCTTTTGCCGAAATGAACCGCCTGCGTCGTCAAGCTCATTTGCTGGGCGTTCTGGCCCACGCTGATCACCTTGGCGTCGGAATTCGAGCCGTTGCCCTTCAAGACCGATTTCGTGTCCGACAGCGTATGGCCGTCGTTCAGGTCGCCGATAATCCATTCCATTTGGCCGTCGTTCTCGATCACGGCGCGGCGAAGCGTCATGTCGACGCCGGAATCGCCCATCGAATGAATGGAGCCGAAACGGACGTGCGCGCCCGACTTCACGAACACCTCGACGATCGAAGGCTGAACGAACGGCGCCTGGACTGCCGATTTGTCGGAAACGACGCAATCCACGTACGTTACCCGGCTGTTCGCTTCGGCTACGATCAGAATGCGCGGTGCGAACGTAGCGTCCGCGTTGTCGTTGTAAATGACCGCTTGAAGCGGAATTTCAACCTCCACGCCCTTCGGCACGTAGACGAACACGCCGCCGTTCCACAATGCCGCGCTTAACGCCGTCAGCTTGTCTTCGTCCATCTTGACGGCTTGGTTCATATATTGGCGCACCAGGTCGCCATGCTCCCTGCATGCGGTCTCCAGATCGGTAAACAGCACGCCCTTGGCCGCAAGCTCGTTCGACAGCTGCTTCCATACGGCGCCGGAATTGCGCTGTACGATCAGGTTTTCCGTTCCTTCTGCAATAAGCTCCTGCACGTCGGCAGGCAGCTCGGTCAATGCGCCGATCGCCTTCGGCGCTTCATAATTTCCAACCGCTGTCAGGTTCCAGCGCTCGATGCGCGTCTTCTCCGGCTTAGGCCAAGGAAGCCCGCCGGCAAGCTCCGCCGCTTCGCCGCGCAGCTCGACGAGCCAATTCGGCTCTCCCTTGCCTGCCGCAAGCGATTGTGCGGACTGACGATCGGTCGGAGTGGAAAGTTGTGTGCTCATTCGTTATGCCTCCTTCTCCGATTAGGCCTGGCCAACCGTTTCGTCCACGATGCCAAGCTCTTCCTTCACCCAGTCGTAACCTTCGTTCTCCAACCGCTGCGCCAGCTCCGGACCGCCGGACTTCACGATGCGGCCCTGCATCATGACGTGCACGTAATCCGGCGTAATGTAGTTCAGCAAGCGCTGGTAGTGCGTAATAATAAGGAAACCGCGGTCTTCCGAACGCATGGCGTTTACGCCGTTCGCCACAATGCGCAACGCGTCGATGTCGAGCCCGGAGTCGATTTCGTCCAGGACGACAAGCTTCGGCTCAAGCAGCATCATTTGCAAAATTTCGTTCCGTTTCTTCTCGCCGCCGGAGAAGCCTTCGTTCAAATAACGATGGGCAAACTCCGTGTTCATTTCCAATTCCTTCATCTTGCCTTCCATTTGGCGGATAAACTTGATCAGCGAAATTTCGTTGCCTTCGCCGCGGCGGGCGTTGATCGCGCTGCGCAGGAAGTCGGAGTTCGTCACGCCCGGAATTTCGCTCGGATATTGCATCGCGAGGAACAGACCCGCGCGAGCACGCTCGTCCACTTCCATCTCCAGCAAGTCCTCGCCGTCCAGCGTCACGCTGCCTTCCGTCACTTCGTATTTGGGATGCCCCATCAATGCGGAAGCCAGCGTACTTTTTCCCGTTCCGTTAGGGCCCATGATGGCATGAATTTCTCCGCCCTTGATTTCCAGATTGATGCCCTTCAAAATTTCCTTGCCTTCGATCTCGGCCTTCAGGCCGTTGATGACAAATTGCGTTGCCATATTATACTGATCCCTCCAAGGTTGATTTCCTTTCAAGCTTGTTGATTCTCAATGATTCTCAATAATCATTTTAATATAATTTTTGTTACAAATCAATGCGGATATGGTCGTTCTACCCCGCACCGGACGCCGCCAGTCCCTTCATCGGGACAACGCCGTCTTGACGTTTTGCACCGCCGCGTCGAATTCCGCGTCCGTCAGGACCGGCTTCATGGACGGAAGCTGCGGCCCATCCTCCAATTGTACCCATGATTTGCATCCGGTATAAGCCGGATTATTCGGAACGGACAGTTCCTCCTCCAGCCGGTAAACTCTCAGCAGCAGAACGTGCAGCGGGTTTTTGCGCTTCCACTTCAGGCGCTCCTCCGCAAACTCGTCGGTCCAAATATGAAGATCCCGAAGCTTGTCCAGCGTTTCCCGATCGGTAACTTCGATATCCTGAACGGCCTCGGCGTATCCGCGGATGCGTATCCGCTCTTGCTCCGGCGACCATTCGCGAAGCGTCCGCTCCAGCATCCCCGCATATTCCGGCTTCAGCAAATGAGCCTTCTGGTGCTCATAGGCCGGCAGCAAGCAGAAGCCATTGGTGATCAGGCGAAAGTCGCGCGTTTCCTCCGCTATGCCGCCCTTGCGCATCACAACGATTTGCTTCCCCTCGAGAAGCGCGTCGACGGAAACCGCCCATTCCTTCAGAGCCGTTATCGGCATGCGATCCGTTTCTCCTTTCCGATTCGACATCTCTCATCCCCTCCCGCAAATGCCATTCTTCTATTGTGAAAAAAACGGACGCCCAAGTCAATCCTTGCGAGCGAAGGTATTCCATGACGTTATATTATCCATTATACTAGTAGGCATGGTGTCAGCACGACTTATTATTTTGGAGGTGGACGATCATGTCTGCATATCATCCTTTGACTGAAGCGGAAGCCGTCGAACTGGCGCGCGGCCTGGACGGATTTTTTCCCGAAGGAGCGTCCCTGGACTGCCGCGAAATCGGGGACGGCAATCTGAATCTGGTATTTCATATACGGGACAAGTCCTCCGGCAAAAGCCTGATCATGAAGCAGGCGCTGCCTTACGCGAAGGTCGTCGGCGAATCGTGGCCGCTCACGCTGGACCGCGCCCGCATCGAAAGCGAGAAGCTGATCATCGAAGGCGAGCTCGCTCCAGGCCTCGTTCCAAAAGTATACCGTTACGATCCCGACCTTGCCCTGACGGTTATGGAGGACTTAAGCGATCATATCATTATGCGGCAAGGCTTGATCGAGACGCGCCGCTATCCGCTGTTCGCAGATCATGTCTCGACCTTTATGGCTCGCACGCTGTTTCTCACGTCCGACCTCGGCATGAACCAGCAGCGCAAAAAAGAGCGGGTCGCGGCGTTTGTCAATCCCGATCTGTGCAAAATTACCGAGGATCTGATCTTCGACGATCCTTATACCGACTCGCCCAACAACAATTACGACGCGGCGATCGAGGACGCGGCGGCATCGCTGCGTTCCGACGGCGCGCTGCACTTGGAAGTCGCCATTCTGAGAAGCAAGTTTCTGACGGAAACGCAAGCGCTGCTGCACGGCGACCTGCATACGGGCAGCATCTTCGTCACGCCGGAGTCGACGAAAGTGATCGATCCCGAGTTTGCGTTCTACGGCCCGATGGGCTTCGACATCGGCGCAGTTATCGCCAACCTTCTGCTGAATTACGCCGGACAGGAGCATTGGAGCGCCGACGACTCCGCCCGAGCGGATTACCGCGCTTATTTGCTGGGTACGATCCGCGACGTCTGGCACGGCTTTGATGGCAAATTCCGCGCGCTCTGGAAGGAAAGCATCGTCGACCGGATGGCCGCCTCCGCCCCGGGCTATCAGGATTATTATATGAAGCGTCTTCTGCGGGACGCGATCGGCTTTGCGGGATGCAAGATCGTGCGCCGCGTCGTCGGGCTTTCGCATGTCGCCGACATCGACCGCATTCCGGACGCCCAAGCCAAAGAACGCGCGCAGCGTCTCGCCCTGCGCATCGGAACGGCTCTCATTCACCGCAACCGGAAAGCCGAATCGATCGAAGAGGTCATTGAGATTGCCAAAGCCGCATCAAGCATTTAAGGCTTCATCGGTTTGAAATATGGAGACGAAAGGAACTGACAGCATGACAGACCAATACGCGGGCTTGCAATCCGTCATCTGGCGCGGGGACAAGCTTGACCTGCTGGACCAGCGGCTGCTGCCCGAAGAAATCGTTTATTTGCCGCTCGTTACCGCCGAAGATGTGTGGGAAGCGATTCGGCACCTGAAAGTGCGCGGCGCTCCCGCCATCGGCATATCGGCCGCTTACGGCGTCGTGCTTGGCAGCCGGGACGCCGCCGGCGCGGAGCAATGGCTGGAATCGGTTCGCAGCCAGGCCGACTATTTGGCGACGTCTCGGCCGACGGCCGTCAATCTGTTCTGGGCGCTTGACCGGATGAAAGCGGCCGCCCAACGGATTGCCGCCAACGGATTGAGCCTGGACGACTGCAAGGAGGCTTTGGAACGGGAAGCGATCGCGATCCAAAGCGAGGACGAGGAGACGAACCGCCTGATCGGCGAGCATGCGCTCACCTTGTTCAAGGAAGGCATGGGCGTGCTCACGCACTGCAACGCCGGCGGATTGGCGACCGCCAAATACGGGACGGCGCTGGCTCCTTTTTATTTGGCCAAGGAGCAGGGCATGGAACTCAAAGTGTTCGCCGACGAAACGAGGCCGGTGCTGCAAGGCGCCAGGCTGACCGCTTTCGAGCTGCAGCAAGCGGGCGTGGACGTGACGCTCATTTGCGACAACATGGCCGGAATGGTCATGTCCAAAGGCTGGATCGAAGCCGTCATCGTAGGAACGGACCGCGTTGCAGCCAACGGAGACGTCGCCAACAAAATCGGCACATACAGCGTAGCCGTTCTGGCCAAGGCGCACGGCATCCCTTTTTATGTAGCTTGTCCGCTCTCCACCATCGACCTGGACACGCCGACGGGCGCCGAAATTCCGATCGAGGAACGCCATGCCGAGGAAATAACGGAAGGCTTCGGCAAACGGACGGCGCCGCAAGGCATCAAGGTGTTCAACCCCGCCTTCGACGTGACGCCGCATGAATACGTGACGGCCATCATTACGGAAAAAGGGATCGTGCGGGCTCCATACGAGCAAAACTTGCGGAAGCTGTTCGAGACGTAATCAGCTCCCTTGGCCCGGCCATACTAAGCCCCGGAATGCTCCGAAGCGGATTCGGACGATTCCGGGGCTTTATGTTCCGTATTCCGCCGGCTGCTATACCATCAACCGGAGCGCCTCGCTGCCTTTCATTCCGGCAACAATGCCCATCTCCTCCGCTTTGAGGGTAACCGATTCAAGCGGAGCTTCAAGAAGCTCCTCAAGCGTGCGCACGCCGACGGCGCGGCCGGCAATAATGCCGCGGTGCCCGAGCCGTTCGTTCAGAAGCGTTACATCGAGCGCACCGCACATAATATAACCTTTGTCCGTCGAGATCGACAGGAGCGTGGTCAGGGGCAGCTTCACTTCGACGCCTAGAACGGTCTCTCCGTTGTCAAGCTTGAAAGGGACCATCCGCATCATGTTGCATCCACCTCCATCCCGTTTCCGACTTCATAATTTGCAGCGCACCATCAGTATATGCCGGAATTCGCCTCCCGTGCTGGGCAGTGGATACGGTTACAATTGGGCCTATATGAATCGTCTTTTTGATGATATAATGACACTACTCTTAAGCGCGGAGGCTATGACATGCACAACAAACCCAAGTCCGACAACAAGTCATCCTTTTTATTCCAAGTAGAAATTTTAACGGAAAACGACAACAACGCCGCGGCATTGGAGGAGCTTCTTCGCATGCTGAACGGCTGCGGATTCGCCGATTATCGAATCACGTCCGGCATCCGCCTCGGCCATTTGATCGAAGAACGACTGTCCGCCGCGAACGAATCCGTGCCCATTCCGATCGCACCGGCAGCGACCGACACTGCCGTACCTGAACCGGCCGCTTCCGATTCTGCTGCACCTGAACAGGCTGCTTCCGGTTCTGCTGCACCCTCGCCGGCAGCCCCCAATCCGCCGGTCGCCGATGACGGCTTCGAAGGAATTCGGAAATATATGAAGAGCAATACGCTAGTTAGACTACTGATCAACCGGGGATTCGGCGTTTCGATGAACATCCCTTGCCGCATTATCAATATGGACGAATCGGAAAGACTCATCACAGCTTACCATGTAGACGAGAAGCAGGTTTATACGTTCCGCATGAACGAGATCGAGGATATTGTGGAGTAGATAAAAAACGTCCCGTACGGCAAGGATGCTCTCTCATCCTTTAGCCGTACGGGACGTTTTTTTCATTGAAACGCCTTGCCCGCAACGCAAATATGTCTTATCCCGCCTTGAGCATCGATTCGATCTTGTCGCTGGATACCGGCGGACTCCAATAATAGCCTTGCATTTCGTCGCATTGGTGACGCCGCAGAAATTCCATTTGCTCCTCGGTTTCGACGCCTTCGGCAATCACTTGAATGTTCAAGTTATGGGCCATGGCAATGATGGCCGCCACGATTTCCGCATCGCTCGGATCTTGCTGAATATCCCGCACGAACGATCTGTCGATCTTCAGCCGGTCGATCGGGAAGTTCTTAAGATAATGGAACGAGCTGTAGCCCGTGCCGAAATCGTCCACGCTGATGCCGACGCCCAAATCCGTAATGGCCAGCAGACAGCGCGATACATGGCCGACGTCGATCGTCATCGATTCCGTAATTTCCAAATCCAAATATCGGGGTTCAAGTCCCGTTTCTTCCAATACATCGGCAATCTTGCTCGTCAGGTCATGCTGCAGAAATTGCCGGATGGACAGATTGACGGATACCGGTACCTTAGGAAGACCCGCGTCCTGCCAGGCCTTGTTCTGTCTGCACGCTTCCTTCAGCACCCAATCGCCGATCTGGACGATCATGCCGCTTTCCTCCGCCAGCGGAATAAACACGCCCGGCGACAGCAATCCCCGCACGGGATGCTTCCACCTTACCAGCGCCTCGATGCCGACGATCCGGCCTTCGAGCAAATCGTATTGCGGCTGGTAATGCAGCACAAATTCTTCCCTTTGTATCGCTCTGTACATCTCATGCTGAAGCTTGAGCCGCTCGAAGGAAGAATTGCTCCAGCTGTCCGAATAGAGCAGGCAATCGTTTTTTCCGCTTTCTTTCGCCTTGACGAGCGCCATATCCGCTTTTTTGAACAGAGCGTAGCCGTCGTCCTGCTCGTTGCTGTTCGTTACCAAGCCGATGCTGGCCGTAATATGGACGGGAAACCCTTTCAGCTCGTAAGGCTCCTCGATCGATTTCAAAATTTGTCTCGACAGCTCCAGCAAATGCTCCGGCGAATTCACGGATCCGAGCAGCAAGGCAAACTCGTCCCCCTCCATCCGGGCCGCGTAGTCGAATTCGCCCAAGTTCCGGTTCAGCCGCTCCGCTACCTGCATCAGAAGCATATCGCCGAATTCGCGGCCGAAGGAAGCGTTCACGAGTTTGAACCGGTCCAGATCCAGGTAACAAATGCCGATCATCCGCTCGTCTTCCTTGGCTCTGGACAAGCTTTCCGTTAGCTTCATCTGAAAGAGCGTCCGATTTGGAAGGCCGGTCATGTCGTCGTAATAAGCCATATACCGGATGCGCTCCACGTTCCGTTTCCGGTCGCTCAAATCCTGGCTGATAAGCAGCGTCCCGATCACCTCGTCGTCCCGAAGCAAAGGCGTGCAAACGACTTGCAGCTCCAATGGAAAGCCGGACCGGTGCGTCATGCTGATGTTGCTCTGGGATGTTTCGCCGTTCAGCGCCTTCTCCAGCGATTCCTGCAGCAGCACGCGGCTGCCGGGATCGATCATCCGCATCACGGCCCGTCCCGCCGTATCCGACCGCTGATAGCCGAGCATGCGGCTCGACGCCTCGTTCATCTCCACGACTTTGCCGTTCAAGTCCAGGACGGCCAGCGACACGGCTTCGGAACGAAGCAGCGATTCGACGATAGGTGTATGAAACTTTCGGATGTTGCCTTGAGGAAGCCGTCTGACATACAGGACGGCGGCCGCAGCGATCAGGGAAGCCGCAACGGCTAGCGAGACCCATCTGTACATCGCGTCTGTGACCAGGATAAACGAGATTAAAGTCCATACCAAGGCCAATGCCGTCAGCACCGCACTAATCGCCCATGGCTCGTTCAGGAGCAGCAGCTTGTCGCGCCGCATTCGTGTTTCAGGCAAATCATCCATTCGTTTCGCCACACACAAACTTCCTTCCTATATGTCGAGTCAAGAGATAGTCAGCTTCATTATAAACGATATTAACTATTTGGCATAGAAATATTTGCTATTATTTTTAGAATTTTTGGCGCCTGGCGCCGATTGCTGTCGCGGGATACGAGCCGCCCTCGTCTAAAGGGACCCCGGTCACGGCTTCTTCAGGTCTTTCGCCGCTCCCGCGATGACGAATGCCCATCCCGCGAGCATGGCAACGCCGCCGATCGGCGTAATCATGCCCAGCTTGGAGTAACCGGTCAGGGACAAAATGTACAAGCTCCCGCTGAAGATGACGATACCCGCCAGCAGCAGCCTGCCGCCGGCGCCGATCGCGCGGCTGCCTCCCGCGGCCCGGTCCAGCAGCGCGATCAGCATCAAGCCGAGAGCTCCATACATCTGATAGCGGACTCCCGTTTCGAATACGTCCAAATAATGCTCCGTCAGCTTTCCTTCCAGTCCGTGCGCGCCGAACGCGCCAAGCGCGATGGCGATGGCGGCGGCGGCCGCTCCGATCATAAAATATTTAGGAAACATTCCGTTTCATTCCTTCCCATAATTGTGTATAATTTTCTCCATAGTCGTAAAAGGAGTCGATATTGAATGGATCAAGACCGCAATCCAAACGCAGAAACCAATTCCTGGTCTCAGGACCAAGAGACTAATCCGGCCTTCTCGCACGTTCCGCCCGCGCCGGGCTTTCAGCCCCCTTACGCCGGAGCGGAGCCTCCGAAGAAACATTCGGGCCTGGGCATCGCAGCTTTTATTCTGTCGCTGATTTCCATCGCCTGCTTTATCATCGCGATCGTCCTGGTCGTCGCCTTCTCCACCCAGCTGTATGCGGGCAACGAAGACCTTTATAACGAATTGCTGGAATGGACCGAATCTTATTCCGCCGGTTCCGGAGCAGAACCCGACTTTGCCGGCTCCGAAGCGCTCGGCGGCATGGTCGCTTCCGTCCTCGGCGCAGTCATTCTGCTGTTCGGCTCGGTCGCCCTGGCATTCATCGGACTTATTCTGGGTCTGATCGGCGCATTTTCCAAAACCCGCAAGCGCGTCTTCGCCATTATCGGCACGGTGCTCAACGGGCTGATCGTCGTCGGCTCGGTCGGATTTTTGATTATCAGCCTGACTGCGGCCGCATCGATCTGATCAACGGTTGCCGACGTTCGCTTAAATGCTGACGCCACACCCATGAAAGGCCTGCCTCGCCGTGCGCGCGGCAGGCCTTCGCATGACCGGCGGAGCCTCACCGTCTCTGCGGAGGAAGCCGCAACGGCCGCATCGGTCATGACCTTTCCTTCAACAAAACGCGGGTACGGCTGCTGCCGTCCTTGTCCTTCCATACCTCCAAGCAGGCCGGAAACGCATCCTTCAGCTCCTGCACATGCGAGATGACCCCGATCATGCGGCCGGAGCGCTGCAAATCCGCCAGCGCGGAAATCGCCTTATGCAGCGACTCCTCATCCAGCGAGCCGAATCCTTCGTCGATCAGCATCATCTCGATCGAGATGCCCCCTTGATGCGACTGGATCACGTCCGTCATCCCCAGCGCCAGACTTAACGAAGCGTTGAACTTCTCGCCGCCGGACAATGTCTTCACGTCCCGGGTCATGCCGGTATAAGCGTCGAGGACGTCCAGGCCAAGCCCGCTTTGCTTGCCTCTCGCTTCCAGCCTGTCGCTGCGCCGAAGCTGAAATTGCCCGTTCGACAGTCCGCTCAGACGAATATTCGCCATGGCGATAATGTCCTCCAAGTATTCCCTCAATATATATCTTTCAAAAGAAAGCTTCAGGGCGTTGTCGCCCTTCAGCATGCCGTACAGGTCGGATACTTGCTCCAGCTTAGCCTCAAGCTCCCTCGTCGTCTTGCCGATCCGTTCGATGCCGGCGGCCAGCCGTCCGGCTTCCGCCGCATGACGTCTCGCCGCGCCTTCGGCGGCAATCGCCGCCTCCAGCTCCAGCTTCGCCCGGCCCAGCTCCTCCTGCACCGGCTCGATGTCGGGACGCGGACGGCCTTCCAGCTCCCGCTCGAGCGCCGCAATGCCGTCCTCCAATACCGCGAGCGACGCCTTGTACGACTCCAGCCGCTCGCGGAGTCCGGCGGACTCCTTCTCCGGCATCATTGCGTTCCGGTAATGGTCGGCGCTCGGGAAGCCGGCCCGCTCCGTCTCTTGCCGGAACCGTTCCGCCGCATCGGCCGCCGACTCCTCCGCCTCCTTCGCCTCGCGGGCGGCCTGCTCCGCATAGGCCCGGCTCTCGGACAAGGCGGCCGACGCTCCGCTCAATGCCTCCTGCGCGCGTTTCCAGGCGGTATCAAGCTCCGCGCGCAACGCTTCCTGCTCCCGCAAGCGGACTTGCAGCCGAACAGGCGAACGCAGCTCCTCCGGAATCCGCTCCAGCTCCTTTTGCAGGAGGGAAGCCTGGGCGGTCCGCTCCACCAGCAGCCGCTGCTGTTCCGTCCGCCGCGACTCCCGCTCGCCGTCCAGCTCGGACAGCTTCCGCTCCAGGCCGTCCAGCCGGCCGCGCAGCTCGTCGAGTCTTTGCGCCTCCAGCTGCAGCTTGTCGGCGCGCTCCTTCAGCTCCTTCCAGCGGAGCCGGAGCGCCGCTTGCCTGTCCGCCAGATCGGCGGTTTCGGCTGATCCGAAACCGCCGTCGTCTCCCGCCGCTTCCAATTCGGCGGCTTCATTGACGCGCGCAGCCGCCGCGGCGGCCGCCTGCGCCTTCGCTTCCATCAGCTCCCGTTCCACGGCCGCGAGCCTCTCCTTCGCTTGCTGCAGCGAAGCCCGGCTGGGCGCCTCCAGGTCGGGCTGCGCCTTGGCCGGATGCGATTCGCTGCCGCATACCGGGCATGGCTTGCCGTCATGCAGATGGGCCGCGAGCAGCGCGGCCTGTCCTTCTACCCAGCGGCGCTCCAGCTCGTCATGCTCCGCTTTCGCTTGCGCGAGCTCGGCCATGCCGGCCGACTCCAGCTCGGCGAACCGGCGCAGCTCTTCGCCAAGCTGAAGCATCCGCTTGACCAGCTTGCCCTGATGCTCGACCCGGCGCAGTTCGTCCTGCGCGGCGGCCAGGGCAAGCGCCGCGGCTTCGGCCGATTTGACCGCGGCCTGCAGCTCCGACTTCTCGGCCTTCATCGCCTCGAGCGCCTGCCCCAGCTCGGCCACCCGGGCGGAAGCTTCCGCTTCCCGCCTTTCCAGCTCCCCGACCGCCTGCCGCTGACGGTCTAACGACATGACTGCGGGAGCCAGCTCGTTCAACCGATGCAGTTCCCGCTCCGTTTCCCGGCGCAGCGTCTCCCGGCCGGCTTCCCGCTCGCTTGCGGCCGCAGCTTCGCCGAAAGCCCGCTCGGCCGCAGCCAGCGCCTCCCGCCTCCGCACCAGCTGCGATTGCTTCGCCAGCCGGTTCGCCTCCGCCCTGCCGGCCTGCTCGTCGTACGGCTTCAGCGACGCCGCTACCGCAGCCAGCGCAAGCCGCTTCTCTATCGCCTCGTATTCAGGCCGCACTTCCTCGAGCCGCAACCGTCCGAGCCGTTTGTCGGCCAGCTCGTCGTGCTTCTGGCAAAGCGCCATCGCTTCCCGCAGCCGGACCTGCAAGCCGTCCAGCCGGACTTCCGTCTCCGCCTTGGCCAGCGCCGCCTGCCGGGCTTGCTCCTCATGCCAGCCGGCCTCCAGATGAAGCGCGTCCAGCACTTGGGCGGAGCTGCGATACGGCTGCTCGGCGACGGCGGCCAGCCCGCTTCCTTCTCTCAGCGGCACGGCTTCCAGCGCCGCCTTCACAAGCGCCGCTTCCTCGGCCGAGGCCGTCCTCAAGCCGTCCTGCAGCTCGCGGTGTTTCCGCTGAAACTGCAGCTCCAGCTTCTCGATCAGCTCCGTCCGAAAGATGCGCCGCAAAATTTCTTCCTTATTGTCCGTATCCGACGTCAGCAACTTGCGGAACTCCCCCTGCGGCAGCATCACAATCTGGCTGAACTGATCCTTCGTCAGCCCGATAATGTCCAGCAGCCGGGCATTGACATCCCCCGCCATAAAACGTTCCACCGCCGGAACGGCTTGCCCGCCGGTAATTTCGTACAGCTCGATCCGTTCCCCGGTCTCGCTTTTGTTCGAACCTTTGCGATGCTTCATTTGGCGAAAAACCCGATATTGCCTGCCGCGAACGGCAAAATCGAGCTCCACCGCCGTATGGGTGTCGTCGTCCGCGAAGTGGCTTCTCAGCATGCGCGGATCGGAGCGGTCCTCTCCGCTGGCGGACCCGTACAAAGCGTAGCAGATCGCGTCGAAGACCGATGTCTTCCCCGCGCCGGTGTTGCCGGAAATGACAAACAGCCGATGGTTGTCCAGCTGCGCAAAATCGATCGTTTCCGCCTGCCGGTACGGACCGAACGCGGTCATGGTCAGCTTGAGCGGTCTCATACGGCTCCCCCTTCCTCGCGCAGCAGCGCCTCGTAAGCTTCGGCAATCATTTGGCGTTTGGCTTCGTCAAGCGGCATTCCTTTCACTTCCCTGTAGAAGGAGGCAAAATGCTCGACCGGGTCGATCTCGCGCCGCCGCGCTACGTCGCGCCGCAATACCGCCTCGGCATCGGGTTCCTCCGCGCCGGCCGGCCTCCGCTCGACATGCATGGCGTTCGGATAGACAGCGCGTATTTTCTCCATCGGATACAGCACCGGATTATCGTTCAGCAGCGTAACATATACATAGTCTTCGTTATATTCGTGACGTTCGAGTTCCTCTATGTAAGCCGTGACGCGGCGCATATCCCGCAGCGGCAGGAGCAGCCGCTTTTCCGCCGTCGCCCGGCCATCGCCGTCCAGCTCCACCGCATAAAACCCTTTAACGTGCCGTTCCTCGGATACCGAATATTTTAACGGCGAGCCGGCGTACCGAATCGTTTCGTTCCATACGTGATGCGCCCCGTGCAAATGTCCGAGCGCCGTGTAATGGAACTTGGCAAAATAAGCCGCGCTCACATGCTCCGCGCCTCCGATCGACAGCGGCCGTTCCGAATCGCTTGTATTGGCGGCGGCTTCCCCCCGCGGCGTGACGAAGGCGTGCCCGACAAAGATATGTCTGGCGTTCGGATCCATCCGTTCTTCCAGTCTGGCGGTAATTGCCCGCATCGCATCGTCGTGCGTGCGAATCGCATCGTCGCCAAACGCATGACGCACCTGAGCGGGATCGGCGTACGGAACAAGATGTACGTGCACCTCGCCGAATTCGTCCCGCAGCACGACGGGCTTCATCTCGTCCCTCAGCTGACCGGCCAGATAGAGGCCGCGGCTTTCCATCATCCGCGAGCCGAAGCCGATCCGGTCGGGGCTGTCGTGATTGCCGGCTATGGCCAGCACGGGCGTATCGAGGCCGATCACGATCCGCTCCAGCACCTCATCGAGCAGCTCCACCGCTTCCGCCGGCGGCACCGCGCGATCGTACAGATCGCCGGCGATGATGACCGCATCGGGCCGTTCCGCTTCGACCGCATCGATGAATTGGTTCAGCACGTAACGCTGATCGTCCGTCATATATACCCCTTGCACAAGCTTGCCCAAATGCCAATCGGCCGTATGAAACAGCTTCACGTTCATCCACCCTTTCCCCGCAGCAATCTTCTTTCTCCATTCTAGCATTCGGCCGCGGCGGCCGCCATCGGGCCCGGCTAACGAAATCCGACGATATGGCGAATTCGGCAGATTCATAGATTTGGACTTAATTCGTTCACATAACCGATCGCCTCTTGAATATATTAAATACAAACCGAATAAGCGGGGGAGGTGCTCCGAAATGAGTCCAGCGGATAAAGGCATGTTTATTGTTTCCAGAGAGGATTGGTCGCTGCATCGCAAAGGCTATCAGGATCAAGACCGCCATCAGCAAAAAGTGCGGGAAGCGATTAAGCAGAATTTGCCGGATCTGGTGTCCGAGGAAAGCATCGTCATGTCCGACGGCAAGCAGGTCATCAAAGTGCCGATTCGGAGCCTGGACGAATACAGGTTTGTTTATAATTACAATAAAACGAAGCATGTCGGACAGGGGGACGGCGACAGCCAGGTCGGCGACGTACTCGGGGTCGATCCCCAGGCGGCCAAAAAGGGCGGCAAAGGAGAAGGCGCGGGCGATCAGCCCGGCGACGACGTCATTGAAGCGGAAATTTCGCTCGCCGAGCTGGAAACGATGCTGTTCGAGGAACTGGAGCTGCCGTTTCTGAAGCAAAAGGACAAGGATCAGCTGGAAACCCGCGAAATTCGCTTCAACGATATTCGCAAGAAAGGCATCATGTCCAATATCGACAAAAAGCGGACCATCATGGAAAACCTTCGCCGCAACGCGACGTCGGGCCAGCCCGGCATCCGAGGCATCTCACCGGACGATCTCCGGTACAAAACGTGGGAGGAAATCGTCAAGCCGCAATCGAACGCGGTCATTCTGGCCATGATGGATACGTCGGGCAGCATGGGCTCCTTCGAAAAATATGTGGCGCGAAGCTTCTTTTTCTGGATGACACGGTTTTTGCGGCATCAATACGAAAAGGTCGATATCGTCTTTATCGCGCATCACACGGAAGCGAAGGAAGTGACGGAGGAGGAGTTTTTTACGCGCGGCGAGAGCGGGGGAACGATTTGCTCCTCGGCATACATGAAGGCGCTCGAAATTATCGACAGCCGGTTCAACCCGAGCCTTTACAACATCTATCCGTTCCATTTCTCGGACGGCGACAATCTGACCAGCGACAACGAACGGTGCGTGAAGCTGATCGGCGAACTGCTCAAGCGCTCCAACCTGTTCGGCTACGGAGAAGTGAACCAGTACAACCGTTCCAGCACGCTGATGTCGGCATACAAACATATCAATATGCAGCATTTCATGTATTACATCATCAAGGAAAAAGGCGAGGTGTACAGCGCGCTGAAGTCGTTTTTCCGCAAGCGGGAAGGGGCCGCGGGCTGAACGAACGCCCGCTTGCCAGCCGGATTCCGCCCGTAACAGAACAAAGCTGCGGCTTCGAAGCTCGAAGCTGCAGCTTTTTTGCAATTATCGATACATATCGGTCAGGCCGGGGCTGTGCTCGTTCGGCAATTCCGGATTGTAAGGGACCGGGAAGCCTTCGGGTGGAGGCGTAACCTGCAATTGTCCGCCATTCCGGCTTGGAGACGTCCCGTTAAAAATTTCTCCAATCCGCGTATCGTCCAGCCGGAAGTTAAATTGCGCATTATGGTATCCAAGATCGACGTACTTGCGGCATTCCGGATATTTGTTGATGTCGTAATTCGGTACCGGGAACAGATTGCCCCAGGTGACCCCGAGCGTCTCCAGCGCTTTGGCAAACGCATTTTGGTGCGCGTTGTCTCTCACGATGAGAAACGCCAGCGTTTCCCGAAACGTTTTGTTCGTGCTCATTTCGTAAATGCGCGTCTTCTGCAGCACGCCCGTCGATTCCAGCAGCAGGTTGTCAAGCAAGTCGCCGATCAGGTTGCCATGGCTGTATACGTAATTGCCCAGCCACGGATTGCCTCCTGCGTCCACAGGCAGAGAAGCTTGAGCCCCGACGATATAATGGTGGGGGTTCGCATGCTTGACGGCCTCGTCCAGCGGAGCGCCGTCGACTCCCGCATTGCCCGGCATTTCTTCGCCGCTGCCCGTGAGCAGTTGGTTAATCGTATTTTGCACCAGCTCGACATGCGCGATTTCTTCGAGAAATACGCCGCGAATCAAATCCCGGTAAGGCTTCGCCTTCCCCCTGAAGTTGCTGCTCTGAAAAAAATATTGCATCATCGTGCGCATTTCGCCGTAATGGCCGCCCAATATTTCCTGAATGACTTTGGCCGCCGCCGGGTCGGGCTTGTCCGGCACGATGACGTTGATCAAATCCTCTTTATAAAAATACATCTTCTCACTCCTTTTTGGGAACCAGCCTCCATAGCTTTCCTCCAAGGAGTGAATCTATTCCTAGAGAAGGCTTGCGATCCGGCCATGGCGATGCTACTCGTAATAACTCCGCACGACGATATCCTGGTCGTAATTGCCGAAGCCTTTCCCGAACAAGGTTAACCCGCCCCGTCCTCGCTCGGCATTGTCCGCGCTGATCCGCAGCGTCCACTGGTTGCCCGACAGCTCGAGGTTGTCCACGGTCAGCCTCGACATCAATCGGCCGTCGATAAACGTGCCCTTCCCGTTCAGCCGCAGCACCTTCAGCAACCCGTATTGGTTGACGTCCTCCGCCCACCATTCCGGAGACAGCCTCCCTCTGGACGTGCCGTAATCGCCTGGACTCGTCCATTCGGCCACCGTCGTTCCGTTCAGCGCAAACCGGATGTCCGAAGGCCAGTTTTCGTTGTACTGCGGCGCCTCCGAACCGATTTCCATTGAAATTTCCAGCTCCTTCAGCTTTTGATCCTTATACAAAAAATTCGGAATTTTATATTCCACGTATCCTCTCCCAAACCATAAAATGCCGGCGTTGACCCGTTCGGGATCGAGAAAGTAGGCCGGATTGTCGTAATGGCCGATCATCCGCTCGACCGTCGCGAGTCCGCATGTCGGATGGGCTTCGATATCGGTATAATGGCCGATCGGGATCGACACCTCATACTTCTGCCTCTCCGGCGCCTTGTCCTTGGAAAGCTTGATCTGCAAATATTCCGCCGACAGCGAGCACAGCTTATACGTCGCGCCGTTGACCCGCTTGACCCGGCTGCTCACCAGCCCCGCCTCCAGAAGCTTTTTGACATGCGTGCTGACGATCGCGTTGCTTAAATAAAGCTCGGCGGCCAATTCTTTAATGCTCATCTCCCTGTCTTGCAGCAAATCAATAATTTGGAGCCTCGCCTCGCTGGCCAACGCTTCGTATACGCGCAGCGATCTTGCGTCCGTCGTCAAGTACATGTCCGTCATCCCCCTCTTTGAATATTGTTTTTTGCGAATTCAAAATAATTGTCTTTCTTTCGTCAGCCGGGAAAACTAATATGTTATTAAGAATACAAATATGTTTCAAGTTTATCAATTCGCTTTTTAACTAAATCAAAGGGGAGATTTTCCAAATGACGATCAAATCCTCCATGCACATCGACAAACATTATACGATCGCCCCGGTCGATCCGCGGCTGTACGGTTCCTTTATCGAGCATCTGGGACGCGCCGTTTACGGCGGCATCTACGAACCCGGTCACCCGGAAGCGGACGATAAAGGATTCCGCCGCGATGCGCTGGAAGCGATCCGCGCGCTGAACGTGCCGATCATTCGATACCCGGGGGGCAACTTCGTCTCCGGCTATAACTGGGAGGACGGCGTAGGTCCGGTCGAGCAGCGTCCCAAAAAGCTTGAACTGGCATGGTGGACGACGGAAACGAACGCGGTCGGCACGAATGAATTCGCCGAATGGGCGAAGATGGCGGGAGCCGAAGTGATGATGGCCGTCAATCTCGGCACGCGCGGCATCGACGACGCCCGCAATCTGGTCGAATACTGCAACCATCCGTCCGGCAGCTATTGGAGCGATTTGCGCATTTCGCACGGCTACAAAGAACCGCACCGGTTCAAAACATGGTGTCTGGGCAACGAAATGGACGGGCCTTGGCAAATCGGAGCGAAGACGGCCGTCGAATATGGCAGGCTGGCGAACGAAACGGCCAAAGTGATGCGCTGGGTCGATCCGTCCATCGAGCTTGTCGCCTGCGGCAGCTCATCCTCGGGCATGAGCACGTTTGCCGATTGGGAAGCGACCGTGCTGGATTTGACTTATGATCAAGTCGACTATTTGTCCTTACACACGTACTACAACAATAACGCCAACAATACGGCAAACTTCCTGGCGAGTTCGATGGACATGGACCAATTCATCGACAGCGTCGCCGCCATCTGCGATTACGTCAAGGCTAAGAAGCGGAGCAAAAAGAAGCTTATGCTTTCCCTGGACGAGTGGAACGTGTGGAACTCCATCGGCTCCAGCCGCGCCGAGGTTCGGTGGCAGGTAGCGCCTCCGGAGTTCGAGGATACGTATACGATGGAGGATGCGCTGGCGTTGGGCTGCTATCTGATTACGCTGCTGAAGCATGCCGATCGCGTCAAGATGGCATGTCTCGCGCAGTTGATCAACGTCATTGCGCCGATTATGACGGAAAACGGCGGTCCGCTCTGGCTGCAGACGACCTACTATCCGTTCCTGCACGCGTCCGCCTTCGGCAGAGGAACGGTGCTGCAGCCGATCATCAAGTCCGATAAATACGATTCCAAAGATTTTACGGACGTGCCTTATCTGGAGGCCATCAGCGTATACAACGAGGAAGCCGGGGAAATTACGATCTTTGCCGTCAATCGGCATTTGGAGCAATCCCAGCTGCTTGATATCGACGTCCGCAGCTTCGGCAAGCTGAGCGTCATTGAGCACATCGTGCTTGAGCATGCCGACTTGAAGGCCGTCAACACGAAGCTCGCGCCGCACACGGTCGTACCTCACAACCGGGGCAACGCGACGGCGGACGGCGGTGCGGTGCAGGCCGAGCTCGGCCGGGCATCCTGGAACGTAATCCGTCTGAAAGTCGAACAATAAACCGGCCGAGGCCTCGGCGTCTAACCCAAAAGAAGCGAGCATCGGGAAATCGTAATTCCCGATGCTCGCTTCTCCTTTATTGTGCCGATTCTTGTTGATTGTGCCGATTCTGCTGCGCCGTTTGGCCGTCAATCTCGTCGAGACTTTTGAACTCGTATCCCCGTTTTCTCGCTTCGTCGATGATGGCGCCAAGCGCCTCCGCATTGTCCTTGGAAACGGAATGGAGCAGCAAGATCGCTCCGGGGTGCAGCTGCTTCGTTACCTGCTGCAGCGCGAATGCGGTGCCTCGTTGCGCATTTACGTCCCAATCCTTGTAGGCAATGGACCAAAAGACGCTCGTATAGCCGAATCGTCTGCTGGCGGCCAGCACGCGCTCGTTGAAGATGCCTCTGGGGGGTCTCAAATATTTCATTTCCTGCTGGCCCGATACCGCCGCCGCCTGTTCTTTCACCTTATCCAGCTCCGCCTGAATCTGAGCGTCGGACAACGTCGTCATATCGGGGTGGCTCCACGAATGATTGCCGATAATATGGCCTTCCGCAGCCATCCGTTTGATCAGCTCCGGCTGGTCCTTCACGTAGTGGCCCGTTACGAAAAAGGCGGCGGGAACGCGTTTCTCCTTCAGCACGTCCAATATACGTCCCGTATACCCATTCTCGTAACCGTTATCGAACGTCAAATACAGCTCCTTCTGTTCGACGTCGCCCAGAAACAGCGCCCCGTGCTTTGTAACGATCGGCTTAAAGCCCTCCTCGTCGATCGACGGCAGCTTGCCGTCCACGCTGCGCTTAAAGCCGAAATGGTAAGCGTTCGGCCCCGCCTGCACTCCATTTGCGATCCACGCCGCAATCGTCGACAGAACGATGGCCATCGCAACAATCTTTTTCACTATTGGCGTCCTCCCGCTCGCATTGGTCAAGCCGCTTGAATGCTTGTCGGCTTTAATGTGCCCCCTCCATAATTTCCTATTCTTCTCCGCCGATGCCGGTTAAGCTTGGCAACATTGGCCCTTTGCGAAATAGTTTGATACACTGGGCTGAAGGTCTCTGATTCGTCGGAGGCCTATTTCGTCAAAGGAGGAAGAACAACGCGATGCCATTATTTGAACATCTCATAAGACCGGACGGCATCCTTCGTTTAGGTGGCGATATCTATGACGAACCGTAGCGGCCTTGATTGGAGAATAACGGATTTGCCCGGCATCGGGCGCAAATATCAGCTCAAGACCTGTAGCGGCGACGATTTGATCGTCGTCACCCACAACGACGGGCGGCGCGAGCTGTACCGTATTTCACCCGGCAGCGGCGGCGACGTATGCGCCATAGCGACTTTGGAGGACGACGAATCGGCGTTATTGTCCGGCATATTGGGCGGCTTGACATACCGGCCCAAAGCGTTGGATACATCGGATGCGGAACTTCAGGACTTAGTTATTGAATGGATCCATATCGAGCCTTCATACCATTGTCTGGGCAAAAGGATCGGCGAACTGGACATCCGCAGCCGAACCGGAGCCGCCGTTATCGCCATACTCGACCGTAAGGGCCTCTATCGGATCCATCCCGGGCCTGACGATACGTTTACGGTCCGATCGACGGTTGTCATTGCCGGGGAACGCCGGCAGATCAAAGCGCTTAAGCAGCTTTTGGCCTCCGGAATTGACGGTTATAATTAGCCTGTACAGGCACGCTCCGAAATCGAATCCAACTGTTTGCGCCCGTCCGGGTTTATAGTATGCTTATACCAAAGGGAGGAGAAGAGATTATATGGCAAAACAACTTATTATCGGCGATGCTGTCCAAGAGCTTGCCGCCACGCGCCGCATACTGGAGCGCTTGCCGGAAGAACATATGGCTTGGAAGCCGCATGTCAAATCGATGACGCTTGGCGAACTGTCCACGCACTTGATCAATTTGCTCAACTGGCAAATCGCAATTGTTCAATATCCCGAACTTGATCTTTCGACCGTGCCGAATCGGCGTACCGCATTGACGAAACGAGCGGACATTCTGGAGGAATTCGATGCGAACGCCGGCAAGCTGGAGAAGCTGCTCGCCGAATGCGACGACAGCGAGCTGAACGAGGAGTGGACGCTGCGCAAAGGCGACTACATCATCCTACGCCAGCCGCGGGCGATTGCGCTTCGAACGTTTGGCTTGAGCCATATGATCCATCACCGGGCGCAGCTCGGAGTCTATTTGCGGCTTCTCGACGTTCCGTTACCGGGCCTGTACGGTCCTTCGGCCGACGAGTTGACGCCGCAGCCGGAATAGCCTGCTCCGTCTCCTCACTATTCGATAAAAGCAACAAGAAGCTGTTCTTCTAATCTGGAAGAACAGCTTCTTGTTTGATTCCACATTCGCTAAAACGAAAAAAATCTTGCAGAAGCAAGATTCGTCTGAAATAGATGGTCGGGACGACACGATTTGAACATGCGACCCCCTGGTCCCAAACCAGGTGCT
>CALAWP010000094.1 GCA_937895345.1 uncultured Paenibacillus sp.
GTATCGTGCGGCGGTATCGTGCGGCGGTATCGTGCGGCGGTATCGTGCGGCGGTAAATGGCAAAGGCTGTCCCGCAAGCCGGTCCCGATCCATAGGATCGGGACCGGCTTGGGACAGCCTTTTAAATTGTGCACAGGTTTGTCAAACACAGACGATTCGTTAATGGACACCAGATACGCTTAGAGAGCGAATTTAGCACATTGTACATTCTAATGGTCATGAGTGCATCTTAGAAGCGGAAAGTGACATTCACATTGGATTTTTTCGGCGCTAAGAGTCTCTCATGACCATTAAGGTTGTGCACCCTCACGTTTGGCCTTCTAAGCTTCTCTCATGACCGTTAATGCGCGCACCCTGTTTTTGAGAAGTTAATAAGTTGAGAAATTGAGACCGATACTGAGACCGATACTGCTGCTCACCATCACATATGCCTTCCAAGCTTCTCCATGACTGCTACATCTTCGTACTTCCACAAGTTGGACTTTAATGAGCTGCGCTCATATCCATTACCGCCTCACCCAGTATCCGTCATACCGTCTTCATCATAAACAAGTCCCGTCAACCCGCTTTTTTCGTCGACCTGCAGAGTGATGTGAACGATTTATCGTTCACATCCATGTGCTTCGGGCATCTGCATCCTTGATTTGAACGATTCATCGTTCAAAACCATGAACTTCGTGATCCGGCAGCTTCGATTTGAACGATTCATCGTTCAAATTCAGGCATGTCCTGCTCTCTGCTGCGCTTAATTGAACGATATATCGATCAAGTCAAGGGGAATCCGTTCACCGTTTATCGAGATTACATCGCGGTCGTCTTCGATCCGATCGAAGACGCCGGATCGTCCATGGCGCCCGCCAGCTCGATCGCTTCGCCGAGGCGGCCCGCTTCCTCCTGCATGTTGCCGATTCCGGAAGCCGCGTAATCTTGAACCCGGTCAATCGGCATCAGCAGCATGCGGGGCGTCAACGGGTCGCGGTCGCCTTTCGCCTTCATTTGCCGCCCTTTGCTGTACGCCTTCGTATCCGTCAAAACCTTCAGCAACAGCCGCAAATATACGCGCGTCGTACGGGCGAACCAGCCGTCGGGCAGCTTAAAGATTTGAAAGCCGAGCCGGTCGGCGCCGCGATGGATCATCGTGACGCCGTACACCGCTTTAATGTCGCGGGCTTCGGGATCTTCTGCGAGCTGCTTGGCCAGCAGAGGCAGCGCCTGTTCGACCTCGCGCAGCATCTTGATGCCGGTCGCCACCGGAGACTTGGACTGCGCCGCAAGACCCGACAGCATCTTGTTGTCGAAGTGAAGCTCGGCGATCCGGTCGCCCTTTTGCACTCCGCCGCCTTCGGCAAACTGAACGGGCTCGCCGCTGTACGACGTGATCCGGTAATGAAACGCCGGCGCTTCGCCGCCCCCTACCTGCTTCAGCCGGAAAACGGCATGGAAGGCCCGTTCGTACAACAGCCATCCGGCGACCAGCCCCCTCTTCCACAAAGGCCGGCGGGCCGGACGAGCGGCGTCCGACAGCCGGATCATCCGCTCGATATTGACGAACCGGTACCCCCGGCGGGTTGCCTCCTCCAAATAAGCCTCCAGCGCAATCAGCATATTGCCGGGCGCGTCAAGATCTGCCCCGAACGTATTGCCGCAATCGTGAAGCAGCAGCACTTCGCCGGGCCGCATTTTTTTGAACATTCGCCGCTTCAGCCGTTCAGCCCCGACCCGAATCCGCCAATCTCCGAACATCGCGGACCACAAAATAATATGCAAATAGCCGAGATTGGAATAATCGAACAAGTTGACGATGCCCCAAGGCGGCCGGTAATAAACGGAACGTTCACCCGTCGCTTGTTCGATAATGTCGTTCGTCTTGTCGATATGGCGCTTCACCGTACGCGGACGCATGAGCCAATTGGATTTATGGACATAATTATGAATGCCGATCGTATGCCCTTCCTCTTTCATTCGTTTCAGCAGCTCTTCGCGGCCTTCGGCATGCGACCCCACGACAAAAAAAGTCGCCTTGGCGTCGTACCGCGCCAGCAAATCCAGCAGCTTGGGCGTATAAACCGGATCGGGACCGTCGTCGAAGGTCAAGGCGATTTCCTTTTCCACCTTGCCTTTTTTGAACACGCGAAAGCCGAACGTACGGCTGATCAGCCCCGGGAGAAACGCGTAGAACGTCATCACATAGAATCCCCATAAGAGCAAATTTTCCATCGTTGTTTTCCCCACCGTGTCTTATGATTTGGGCCTGCGGACAGGCAGCGGACAATCGTTGCAATACCTTTAATTGTAGCATATTTGAAACAAAAATAGGCGCATTTCGTAAATCTGTAGTACAATCTTATTGCGGATCTGGCTCAAGCTTGCCGCAGTCGTCAGGAAAGAAGGGGATCGTTTTGCTGCCGTTTTACAAAAAATATTGGAAAACCGCTTTCGATATCGCACTTATCGCTTTAACGGTCTATCTAACCATGTTTGTCTTCAGTTATTTGTACAAAATTGCGACTCCTATTTTTTTTGCATTCGTCATTTATTTGATGATCGAGCCTTTGGCACGGCGGCTGAACAAATGGGGCATCAAAAAGTCGATCGCATCCGGCATTTCGGTCATCTTTTTTACGCTCATTATATTGGGCGCTTTCTCCGGCGCGGCGTTCTTGATCACCAAGCAGGGCACGGAGCTGGTCAACAAATTTCCGCAATATCAGCAAGTGCTCGCCGAACAAATTTCCTTGCTGTCCGGAGAGCTCGAAAAGCAGCTGGACCGGCTGCCGGCCGACTTCGATCTGGCAACCCAGGCCAAGGAATTGATCGAAGGCTCCTCCGCCACGCTGCAGCGTTGGGCAACGGCGTTTCTGAACAACATGGTCGGTTACGTCTCGTCCTTTTCCACGTTCCTGTTTAATTTTGTAATCGGAATTATATTAGCCTATTTCTTGAGCATCGAAATTAAAACCTGGAAAACCGCCGCCTCGGAAAAAACGCCGAGAACGTTCAAAAACGTCTTTTTCTTTTTAAGAGACAACGTATTCAAAGGAATCGCGAGTTACATTAAAGCCCAAGCCAAAATGATCAGCATCACATTTATCGTCATTCTGGTCGCGCTCATCCTGCTCGGCGTCGACAACGCGTTTATAATCGCCGTCGTGGCTGCCATCTTCGACGTGCTGCCTTTGCTCGGCGTCAGTACCTTATTTGTCCCTTGGATCATCTATCTGTTTATCGTCGGCAAATTGTCGCTCGCCATCTGGCTGACGGCGCTCTGGCTGGTCGTCATCTTGACCCGGCAAATATTGGAGCCGAAAATTACGGGAGACTCCTTGGGCGTATCCGCCTTCACGATGCTGGCATTCATGATTATTTCCTTGAAGCTGTTCGGCATCGCCGGCGTTATCCTGTCGCCGATTCTCGTCATTCTCGTCAAATCGCTGTATGTGCAAGGTTATTTCCACCGTTGGATTCGTACGCCCGTCGACGAATTCGACGAGCCTGGCGACGAAATCGCCGCTGCCGGAACTTCAACCATACACGGGGAAGGAGATGGCAGAGGATCAGCCGGGGAGTCGTTCGTGGAACGGCTGAAGCGCATCGGCTCCAAGCCGGGCGCGGACGAAGAAAAGAAATAACATAGCCTATTGAAGAAGCTCCTCCCGAATTAACCGGAGAGGAGCTTCATTCGTATTTAGGCTTAAATCTCTATCAGGATGGATTCAGGGCCAATCCGTTCGCCGTATAGTTATTTCCGTAGTTGGAGTCCCAGTAAGTCGTACCGTTCACCGTGTAGCCGACCGCATACTTCACCTGAGCGGCGCCCGGAACGTTAAAGCTGAAACTCCAGCCTTCCACCGAGTTGTAACCGTTGGAAGGGCCGTTATAGGTCGCGTAACCGTCCGTATACGTTGCCCAGTTGTCTGTCGTATAACGAATCTTGACGGTTTTGGCCGGACTCAGATTTTTAACGTATACGTATCGTAGAACGTATCGTTCGTCAAGTCGCCAAAGCCGAGCAGAACGTTCGGCTTGCCCAAAATGACGGAGGTCGTTCCATTGCCGAAATAAGGGGAGTTCGTATAATTTGCCCCTCCGTTGTTGTCCCAGTATGTGCTGCCATTGACCTCATACTTGATGGCAAATTGTATCGAAGTGAGATTTTTTAATTCCGGATGCTCCGTCGTCATTGAGCTTGTTGAGATTCTAAAATTCCATTTCTCATGGGCGCCATCCGTCGGTCCCACATAATTTGCGCTCGTATTATACCAATTAACGTTGTCCGTCGAGTAATGAACGGTCACTTGCTTGGCGTAACCCAAATTGGCCACCTCGACGCTGCCGCTGAATTCGACGTATCCATACTTGTAAGTGAAAATACGGGAGTCGATCAGCCGGACCTCGTGGCCGGAAGCGGAAGCGGCGGCGGTACCTGCAAAAGAAATGCCGAACATTAGAGTAAGCATCATAAAGCCTGCAAACCATTTTTTCATTGCCTTCATAGTCGTTTCTCTCCTCTTCTCTTCTCTTTTTCTATAATTGCTTACCGCTCACGGAGACTGACAAGAAGCGAACCTGTCGACTTTTTGCTCCTCATGGTATTGAACCCACAGTCCCTCCTTTCACCTATCGGGGATACGGAAACAATCACTTAACCGGTTCAGTGACCGTTCCTGTCTACCATATTAGACTCGCTATTTCTGTATGTATATAGTAAATTAGTATGTATTTATGTGGAAGGGTGTCGATAAAAAGAGATGTAATCGCTCCCAAGTCCGGGCATGCAGCTTTAGCCCCCGCGAAGACGCCGAGCGCCGCAAAAATACGACGCTCGCGCCTTGTTACTTCCCGGCAGCCGTCCGCCCGTGCCGCGCCGCAATATCCATAACGCCGCGGAACAGCCGGGTCGCCTGATGGCGGCTTCCGGGCTCCCGGTTCGCCGCAAGCACGGCGACCGCATAACGCGGCGACTCCAACGGCCCGTAACCGGCAAACCATTGATGGTACCGTTCCGCGCCCTTCACGTATGTCTGCGCGGTTCCGGATTTGCCGGCAACGAACCACGTTCCGCCGCGTATCGACCGCCCGGTGCCGTGATCGACGGCCGCTTCCATGCCGCGCAGCAGCGCTCTTGCCGTAGCGGGCCGAATCCGGCCCACTTCCGAGTTCAGCCGCTTCGGCGGGAACCGCACCATCGTGCGGCCGTCGGCGTACCGAATCTCGCTGACGATGCGCGGCTCCGCCGCCCGTCCGCCGTTCAACAGCGTGACGATCAAGTTGGCCGCCGACAGCGGAGACATCCGGACATCGCGCTGGCCGATTCCGCTTTGCGCCCGTACGCCGCCGTCCGGCTTCACGCCGGCGGCGAACAGCCGCCCCGGCTCTTCCTCCTCCAGCAGCCGCAGCGGGCGGGCAAACGGCCCAAACGGCTTGCCGGCATGCCAGCCGACCTTCCCGCTGGCCCCAAGCGCATCCGCTGCCCGTTCCAGCTGCTCCGACCGCATCCGCTCCGCCAGCGAAGCAAATACGACGTTGCACGATTGGGCGAGCCCTTCCTGCAGCGTAATCCGGCCATGGCCTCCGGGCTTCCAGCAAGACAGTCCGTATTTGCCGTATTCGCCCGCGCAATGGAACGTATCGCCGGGCCGTGCGGCGCCCCCCTCCAGCGCGGCGGCCGCCGTAACCAGCTTGTAGATCGACCCCGGCTCCACCGCCCGCACCGCCCAGTTCGACCATTCGGAGCCGTCGGACGAAGTAAAACCGCTCGGCTTGAGTTGCGGCCGGGATACCATCGCGACCACGTCCGCATTGGCGGCATCGAGCACGACGATGGCGCCTTCCCGCAGCCCTTCGCGGTCGGCATACGCTTCGATCTCGTTTTGCAGGTCCAGATCGACCGTCGTCACGACCCGAAGAGGATAATAGGGATTGGCCGGCGCGATCCATCGCATGTCCAATCCGCGCAGCGGCATGCCGAGTCCATCCACAAAAAAGGATACCGACGTTTCTCCGACGCCGTGAAGCAGCTTGTCCAGCGATTTCTCCAGCCCCGAACCGCCTACCTGCTCGTTAAGACGATGCTTGCCGGCCGCAAGCCCCCTCATGTAGGCAGTCTCGACCCATTCCGGATGCTGGCCCGTAAAGCCGATCCAATGTTTCGGCTCCAACGTTTCCGGCCAGCGGTTGCGGTAAGGCAGGACGCGAACGCCGTCCAATTCCAGCCTCGATATTCGCTCCGCCAGTTTGCCGTCCAGCTTGAGCGGCGGATCGCCCTTCGCCCTCCGCCACAGCTTCGGCTCTCGCAAGTCCGACCAGAATCGCCGCAGCTCGTCGGCCGGCACCTCCAACGCCGCGGCGAGCTCCGCGATTTTGGCGCTGTCGCTTCTTGCGGCGGCGGCAACCGGAAACAACGCGACGGCATGATACGTCTCGCCCGTAATCGGCCTCCCATACCGGTCGACAAAGTCTCCCCTTCCGGTATCCAGCACAAGACTGCGCTGCCGCTGCGTCACCGCCATCCGCTTCCAGCCGTCCCGATGCGGCGCGCCATGGGCCGCTTTCGCGGAGCCGGCCGGCAGCAATTGCAGCCAAGCGAGCCGCCCGACAAACACCGCCATGACAACCGTAAACGCGATGCCCGCCCAAATGGCCCGGCGAAGGACGGTTGTCCGTCCGGGCGCTTTATCCGAATGCCTGTCGTTCTCCGCCATCGTCGCCAACCCCTTTATCCCGCTATATAAGTTGAACTAGAGAATCACACGAAACAAGCGGAATGAGGAAATCGAACTGGAGAAACGGCAGTGTTCGCCTTCGCAGGGGGATGGTTACCGAAATACGGTTTAAGGAAATTCAAGCATCCCTCTGCGAGAGCGATCGGAAGTCGATTCCTCATGCAGCTTGGCATTAAGTAGTGATAATCATTAGTTCAGCTTATATAGTTCAACTTATCATTTGCTTTGCCGTCTCACTTTTTATTGTTCCTGAGCCGGGAGCGCTTCAAACGTTCGATAGGAGTTGGCGCGCATACAAAAATGGACGGTTGCGCCCTCGGCGCAACCGTCCATGCGATTTGCTATTCGTTATACTTTAAATTTGGCCAGCGATTCCTTCAAGCCGCGGGATACGGCGTCCAGCTTGTCCGAAAGCTGAACCAAACCTTCGCTGATGCCGAGCTGCTCGGTGCTGAGCGACGCCACTTCCTCGGAGGTGGCCGAAGACTGCTCGGCTACGGCGCTGACGTTCGCCATCGCCTCGGACAATACGGATTGAGTATTGTCCAGCTGGCTGATCGATTCCGTGGCAAGCTCCAGCTTTTCGATAAACTCGCCCATTTGCGATTGAACGGTCATAAAGATCGTATTCGCTTCCTTGACGGAAACGATCTGCTCCTGGAACAGCGGATAGGCGTCGGACAAGACGCTTACCGTTTCTTCGATCTCTTTCTGAATCTTCTCGGTTATTTGAGCGACGACGTCGATCGATTGTCGCGACTGATCCGCCAGCTTGCGGATTTCGTCCGCCACCACCATAAAGCCTTTGCCTGCGGCACCTGCCCGCGCCGCTTCGATCGTCGCGTTCAAGGACAAAATATTCGTTTGTTTCGTCAAATTGTTCAGCACGTCCAAAATTTTGACGATGGAACCCGTGCTTTCCTTCAAGGCGTCCACTTTCTCTACCATGGAGCGCGTCATTTCTTCGGTCGCGCCGGTTTTTTCGATCAAGATGCCCATGTATGCGGTGCCTTGTCCGCTCGCTTGCTCCATATCGGACGCAGAACCCGCCATTTGCTGATTGGCCGCGATGACCTGCTTCATTTGCTCGTTGATGCTGCCGGTCAGATCCGAGCCTTTTTCCGCTTCCATGGCGAGGCTGGTGGCGCCGCCGGCGATTTCTTCCGTCGCCACGGCGATTTCTTTGGCGGCGATGGCCGTTTTCTTCGATGCGTCGGTCAGCTCTGCCGCGGTTTGAAGCACTTCGTCGGCCGACTGCGTCGTCTGCTGCGCCAATGCCGTAATTTGCGCCATCATGCCGTTAAAGCTACCCGCCAGCTCGCCGATTTCGTCTTTTCGTTTGCCGGATACGGACGCACGAACCGTCAGATTGCCGCCGGCGCCTTCCACCATCAGATTGCGAAGCTGCACCAGCGGTCTGGCGATTGTAACCAGCACAAGAATACCGATGGCAACCGCCAGCAGCACGGCAATGCCGGCCGTAATAAACGTCAAATTGCGGATCACGTTCGCTTGCTCCGCCAGCTTGTCCACCGGAATGGCGCCGACGAGCTTCCAGCCGGCCGAAGAAAAGGTCTGATAAGCGGCGAGCACATTTTCCCCGTCCTTCGTCTGAAGCTTCGGTCTGCCGGAACGGCCTTCATCGCCGTTCTGGTTCAGATCGACCAAGGCCGGCTGGCCGATCAAGGTTGGATCTTCAAGCGACGTGATATAGCGTCCTTCCGTGTCGGCAATATAAATGGTGCTGCCATCGCCCAAATCGACGTCTTTATAACGATCGGACAAGACGTAGGCCGGCATTTCCATGATCAGCACAAAATGATTGTCCGACGTATTCATGTTTTTGATCAGACGGGCGATCGCGATCGTATCGTACGGCTTGCCGCTCAAAAGTCCGTCCGCCTGCGGCACAATCCACACCGTTTTGCCGCCGAGCTCGACCGTCTCCTTAAACCATGCCGTCTCGGGAGCCGCCTCGATTTGCTGATTGCTGGCGTTGCCGGACGTAATGCCTTTCTGGCCGCTTTTGGTCGGAATAATCGAGATCGACGACAATGTGCTGTTCGACATGATGTAGTTGGAGAGCCTTGTCTGGATTTCTCTCGATGCCTGAAGCTGTTCAAATGTATCTTTGGTACTCGTATAAGTTTGGAATTCGTCTTTAATATCTTGGTCAATAACGATCTGGAGCGACAAATCCTCGTAAGTCTTCATCACGACATCCAAATTGTTCGCAACCTGCTTGATCGTTTGCAGACTGGCTTCCGATACGTTTTCCTCGACAAGCTTCTGCGTCTGGTTGTACGCAAGGAAACCTACCGCAAGAACGCATGCCACGATGCTGACGAAAATGATAAAAAAGAGCTTCATGCCAACAGATTTCACCGGATTGCCGAATTTCGTTTCCTTCAGCGCCCCTGTCAGATTGCCCATAAACGCTTTGGCCGCTCCCGGCTTGTTTACTTGGGCCGGCTGGCCTCCTTGACTTTTGCTGCCTGCTTTTTTCTTAAGGAAAGACATGCTGAATGACACCGCCTTAGTTGTATTAAATCTATGGTCCCACTTTATGCCTACTATTTCATATCGACCGATCCGCCTTAATTCATAATAGGACAAAAGAAATAGGACCGACAGGAATTCATTCCCATCGGCCCGCATTTTTCTATAATTTAAATTGAGTCAGCGCTTCCTTCAGCTCGCGAGATACGGCGTCTAGCTTGCCCGACAGCTGAACGAGACCTTCGCTGACGCTCAGCTGCTCGCTGCTGAGCGACGCCACTTCTTCGGACGTGGCGGACGCCTCTTCCGCGACGGAGCTCACGTTCGTCATCGCTTCGGCAAGCAAAGCCTGCGATTCGCCCAGCTCGTCCACCGCGCTCGTGGCAACCTCCAGCTTCTGAACAAACTGCGCCATTTGGGACTGTACGCCCAGAAAAAGGCCGTTCGCCTCTTTGACGGAGTCGATTTGCTCCCTGAACAACGGGTAGGCGTCGGTCAGCGTTTGCACCGTTTCGTCAACCTCTTGGGCGATCGATTGCGTAATTTGCGCGACAACGTCAATCGATTGCCTCGTGTCGAACGCCAGCTTGCGAATCTCATCCGCGACCACCATAAACCCTTTGCCGGCCGCACCGGCCCGCGACGCCTCGATTGTCGCGTTCAGCGACAGGATGTTGGTCTGCTTCGTAATGTTGTTCAGCACATCCAAAATTTTGACGATGGACCGCGTGCTGTCCTTCAGCTTGTCCACCCGGTTCATCATGGAACGGGTCATCTCTTCCGTCAATCCCGTCTTCTCGATCAAGGACGCCATATGCTCCGTTCCTTGCACGCTGGCGTGCTCCACCTCGGCGGCCGAACGGCCCATCTCATCGTTGGCGGACGTCACCTTCTCCATGCTGCCGCCGATCGTGCCGGTCAGATCGGCGCCTCTTTCCGCTTCGACGGCCAAGCTGGTAGCGCCCTTGGCGATTTCCTCCGTAGCGGCCGCAATTTCCTTGGCGGATTGCGCTGTTCGGCGGGACGCATCGGACAGCTCGCCCGCCGTCAGCAGCACGTCTTCGGCGGACCGGGTCGTCCGCTGCGCCAGTTCCGTAATCTGAGCCATCATGCCGTTGAAGCTGCTGCTCAGCTGTCCGATCTCGTCGCGCCGCTTCCGGATCGTCGACCGGACCGTCAAATTGCCTTGCGCTCCTTCTCCCATCAAGGCGCTGAGACGAACGAGCGGCCTTCCGACCGTCACAATGACGACGGCTCCGATCGCAATCGCCAACACCGCGGCAACGGCCGCCGTCAGCACGGTCAGCTCCCGGATCGCATCGGCATCCTTCACCAACGATTCGACCGGTATGGTGCCCACCAGCCGCCAATCGACCCTATCGAACGTATTGTACACCGTCAGCACGTCCGTGCCTTCCTTGTCGGTGAGCTTCAACGATCCGTCCTTGTCTCCGTCCGGAATCGTAACGGCAGCCGGCTGGCCGATAAGCGCCGGATCGGCGGCGACGACGTAATTGCCGGCCGCGTCGATAATATAAAGCTCGCTTCCTTCGCCCAAGCTGACGTCTTCGTAACGTTCGGTAAGCGACGAGCTCTGAAACTCCAACAGCATCACGTAATTCGCTTGTGACGAAACACTGTCCTTCAGCACGCGGCTCAAGCCGATGACCGGAGTGGAAGTCGATACGGTCAAGCCTTCGGGCTGCGGCGCGACCCAATGCGTTCTTCCGTCCAGTTCGACCGTCCGCTTGAACCATTCCGTTTCCTTCAAGGCCGCCGCTTTCGGGCTCTGCGCGGAGCCTGCCGTCAGCGGGTTCAGCCCTTCCGTCAGCGGAATAAGCGAAATGCCTTTCACGACGCTGTTGCTGAGCGTAATCATGGCCAGCTTGTCCGACAGCGCCCGGGTCGCTTCGAATCGGGCAAAGTCTTCCCCGCTCGCCGTCATTTCTCCGATGAGGGCATGAATGTCCTTGTCAACCATAATTTGCAGCGACAAGTCTTCGAACGTCTGATAGAAAATGTCCAGATTGTCCGCCACCTGGTTCACCGTCTGCTGCGTCGCTTCCGACACTTTTCTTTCGACCATCGATCGGGATTCGTTATAAGCCAACATGCCGACGGTCAGGACGCAGGCCAATATGCTGAAAAAGATCAATAGGAACAGCTTCAGGCCTACCGAACGGACCGGGTTCAGCTTGGCTTCCTTCCAAACGGCCGCCGCCGCGGCTGGCTTCGGCCCCGATGCTCCGTCCGGATCCGGATTAGAAGCGATTGCAAAATTGCCGCCGCTTGCAGCGGCTGCCTTCGCTTCGGACGAACCGTCTTTCTTTTGTAACCGTTTCCCAAACTTTGCCATAGAGAGACACCGCCTTCATAAAGGTAGGACGAATCGGGTTAGGTCTGCGCTGACGAACGATGCCGAAATATGTATGCCAGTCAAATCTATTATTTTCGATCGGCGGGTTAATGTCAATCGAAAAAAGAGAAAAAAGACTCTACCCGTACCCGGATATAGAGTCTTTAGTCCAGTGGTGACGCCAGAAGTCATCTCATTTTTTTGCGCATCATGTCCATCGGCCGAACCGGCTTCAGCGTCCGCAGCCTTACGTGCTGCATCGGATGTCTGGCCGCCTCCAGCGCCTCGCCTTCGGCGTCGGTCAGCTCGGTAACCGTCTGCTTGAAAAACGTGCCTCCGGGGCCGACGAATTCGACTTCCTGCCCCAGCTTGAAATGGTTTCTCTGCTGCAGCGTGGCGAAGCCCGTCCGATCGTCATAATCCAGAACGACGGCGGCAAAGTCGTAAGGAGCCGCCTTCTCTTCCGGGCCGTAAATATGGTCCTCCGCTCCGGGCACGTCAAGGAAGAAGCCGGTATTGAGCGGGCGGTTCGCCGCCTTGTAAATTTCCTCGACCCATTCCCGCTTCAGCTCGTAGCCTTCCGGATCGGCGAAATAAGCGTCGATCGCCTGCCGGTACGCATTGACGACGGTGGCGACGTAATGGACGCTCTTCATCCGACCTTCGATCTTGAAGCTGTCGACGCCGACTTCGATCAGCTCCGGCAAATATTCGATCATGCACAAATCTTTGGAGCCCATCGTAAATTGATCCTCGTCCTGACCGGCCGCCGGCGCGTCATCCACAAACAGATCGTATTTCCAGCGGCACGATTGGCAGCAGCCGCCACGGTTGGAATCCCGGTCCGTAAAGTGGTTGGACAGCACGCAGCGCCCCGAATACGAGGAGCACATCGCTCCATGGATAAACGCCTCGATTTCGATATCGACATGCCGTTTGATTTCGGCGATTTCCTCAAAGCTTGTCTCGCGGCCAAGCACGACGCGCGGCAGTCCTTCTTCCTTCCAAAACTGGACGGCCTGCCAGTTGACCGTCGATTGCTGCGTGCTCAGATGGACCTCCAGCTTCGGCGCGACCCGCTGCGCCGTCTCGATAATGACCGGATCCGCGGCGATAATGGCGGCAATGCCGGCCTCTTCCAGACTGCGCAAATAATGTTCCAGGCCGGCAATATCCTCGTTATGCGCGTAAATGTTCGTGGCCACGAACACCTTGGCGCCGTAGCGGGCGGCGAACTCGACGCCTTCCTTCATTTCTTCGAAGCTGAAGTTGTCGGCGTTCGAACGCAAGCCGTATTGCCGGCCGCCGATGTACACCGCGTCCGCTCCGTAATGGACCGCGAACTTCAGCTTTTCCAAATTGCCGGCGGGCGCCAGCAGCTCGGGCTTGTCGAGCCGGTAACGCTTGCCTTTGAATCGCGGAGCCGTCCTGACCGTCGTACTCATGCTGTTGCACCTCCTGCTTAATACACTTGCTCTTTATAGAAGAAGCCGTAGCTCAGCTCTCTGTCCGGATCCTGCGCCTCGCGAATCGGCTCCAGCCACTCCTCCCGGAAGACGTACCCTTCCGGATTCGCCATATAAGCGTCGATAGCTTGCCGGTAGGCGCGGACCACGATTTCATTATACTCGATCGGCTTCAGCATGCCTTCTATTTTTAGGCTGTTTACTCCAATTCCCAGCAGCTCGTGAAGGTTCTCGAGCATGCATATATCGTCGGAGCTCATAATGTGCGTTCCGCTCGCATCCTCGAAGATCGGGTACCGCTCGCCCGGGCGTTCCTGCTCGGTCAAATGCATGCCGCCCCGCGTTGCTTCGCTATTCCCGTCACCGTGAAGATGGTCCAGGTAGCTGCCTACGAGCTTGCGCTTGGAGTGATAAATGTTGGTCATGCCGTGCACCTGCACCTGAAGCTCCATGTCGGTGGCGGCTCTGATTTCCTCAATCTGTTCCATGTTCAGCTCGCGCGCCAGCACGAATCGGCTTGCCCCTCTGCGCCTCCAATACTCCGCCGTCGCATAGTTGGTCGACGTCATCTCGGCGTTCCAATGGAGAGTCACGTCCGGGGCGTGGCGCCTGGCCGCCATAAGCACCGCGGGATCGCCAAAGACGATGGCGTCGACGCCGATCTCGCTTAAGAAGGCGAGATGACGCTGCAGCGCCTCCAGCGAATCGTTATGAATCAAATTGTTGGCGGCGGCATAAAGCTTTTTGCCTTGTGCATGCGCCAGCGATACCGCGGCCTTCATGCCGTCCGCATCGAAATGGCCCGCGAGCCGCACGCCGAACCGCGCGTCTCCGGCGACAAACGCATCGGCGCCCGCCGACGCCAGCCGCTCGAGCTCTTCCAGGCTGGCCGCGGTGGCCAGCAATTCGGGTTGATAGGTCATCGCTCTGCTCCTCCGCGTTGAACTTGATGCCGCGGCGCGTTATTGGCCGCCGCTCTGGTTGCTTCTTTCGATATTGCGCTGATGCTCGCTGTATGTCTTCGCGAACAAATGCGTCTGGGAGCCGTCTTTTTTCGTGACGTAAAATAAATAGTCCGTTTCCGCCGGATACAAGGCCGCTTCGATCGAAGCAAGGCTCGGGCTGGCGATCGGTCCCGGCGGAAGCCCGTCGATACGGTATGTGTTGTAAGGACTGTCGATTTCCAAATCTTCATGCAGCAGGCGATCCTTTTGCTCGCCCAGCGCGTACTGCACCGTCGCGTCGATCTGCAGCCGCATCGGCTCCTTCAGCCGATTGTAAATGACGCCGGCTACGAGAGGCCGCTCCTCGTCCACGACAACTTCGCGTTCCACCAGGGACGCTACGGTCAAAATTTCATGCAGCGATCTGCCGGATTGCTCGAGCGCGTCCTGCCAGCCGTCCGGAAGCGTTCCCAGCTTGCGGTCCGTTTCGACCAGCAAGCGCTGAATGATTTCTTCTTCCGTGCTGCCCTTTTTCATCTCGTACGTTTCCGGGAACAAATAACCTTCCAGCCTGTGGAGCAATCCAGCCTCCGCAGGCAAGGAACGCACCGTTTCCGCGTCGCCCCACGCTCGTTCGGCGGCGGCAAGCTCCATAAATTTGTCCCGGTCGACAATGCCTTCGGCCGCGAGCTTATCGGCGATTTGGGCAACGGTATAACCTTCGGGTATCGTAAACCGGACCATTTCCTCGGCGACGACGTCGCCCGCATTCAGCTTGGCGATAATCGACGCGTTGTCCATGCCCGGATACAGTTCGTATTGGCCGGCTTGAAACTTGGCTCCCTCGTCCTTAAACTGCAAATAATAGCTGAAAATAAAACCGTTACGAATAATGCCTTCCTGCTCAAGCAGCTTGGATACCGAGTTGGCGGACATGCCGCGCGAGATGGTCACTTGCTTGACTTCGCCTTGGGGCAACGGCTTCAGGTTGCTCCATACGTAATAGGCCGCTCCGCCCGCGCCGAGCGCCATCAGCCCGAGCAGGGAGACAAACACCCAGAGGGAGACGACCCACGTTTTGGGACGGCCGTACACTTTTTTCCGTTTCTTTCGTTTTTTGTTTGGCGTAATTTCAGAAGATTTGTCCAACCATTTCCACCTCTTTAAGCATGTTTCAGCAAATTTCGCATATGCCTTCTTAAAAAAAGAGCGGTTGTCGGCCGCCCTTCGTTCATGGCTATGCAATTGCGACGGTTTAAGGCCTCTCGTCGTCCGAGAACAGCATGTCGTCGAACGCCTCCGCCGCGGTTTCCCACTCTTCGTCGTCCTCGATCGTCTCGAGTCTCGGCTCGCCGCCTTCGTAAACGACGCGAAACATTTCCGCATCGCCTACCTTCGCCATCGAGTCCGATTGAAGCGCGGCATAGACGGAGTCCCCCAATTGGAACTCCGCCAAGATGCGGTACGTCTCTTCGGCTCCGTCCTCCGACACCAGCTCGACCTCGCCGCCGAACGCTTCCTTCAAGCCGCCGAGCAGCTTCGGTTCTTGTCCGTGAAGGTCCGCCATCAGTCGGCATCCTCCATTTCGCCGAGCAGCGTGTTGAACGTCTCCTCCACGATTTCCCATTCCGCATCGTCGTCGATCGTATAAAGCTTCAAATCGTCGCCGTCTTCCTCGTAGCGGAAGGCATACACTTCGTCTTCCTCTTCGTCATTGCTCTCCAGAGGAACAACCATCATATATTTTTTGTCCGAATCGTCGAGCTCGAACTTCATGATGACTTCGAATTCTTCTTCGTTGCCCTCTTCGTCCGGAATATAAATAATTTCCGGCTCTTCGTACTGCATGTCGTCCTTTGTCATCGTTACCCTCACCTTTTCGTATTGGAATCGAGATAATTTTGCAAGATGAGCGCTGCCGCCATCTTGTCTACTACCAGTTTTCGTTTCTTGCGGCTGACATCCGCTTCCAGCAGCGTGCGCTCGGCGGCAACCGTCGTCAATCTTTCGTCCCAAAGGTGAACAGGCATATCCAGCTTCTGCCCGATCTGCTCGGCAAATGCGATGCAAATTTCGCCACGCGGGCCGATGGTTCCGTTCATGTTCTTCGGCAATCCGACCACAATTTCGGAAACTTCGTGCTCGCGGGCCAGCTCGGCTATTCGCTCGAACTCACCGCCGCCGCCCTTGCGTTCAATGACGGTTACGCCTTGCGCGGTCCACCGGAACGCGTCGCTGACGGCCACTCCGATCTTACGGTCTCCATAATCCAATCCCATGACTCTCATCCCATGCTAGGCCCCTCGACTATCGGTTTTTGTGCTGCAGATAAAACCGGACCAATTCCTCGATCAGTTCGTCCCGCTCCTTCTTGCGAATCAAGCTTCTGGCGTTGTTGTGCCGAGGAATGTATGCCGGGTCCCCGGACAGCAAATACCCGACGATCTGATTAATCGGATTGTACTCCTTCTCCAGAAGCGCTTCATGCACCTTGAGCAGAATGTCCTCAGAAGATGTCTCCACTCCTTCCGCCTTCACGCTGAACTTCATGGTCTGGTCCATGGAACTCATCGACAGCACCTCGCTTTCAAACATACATACAACGATTGGTACACATCTCTATCATATCATATTCCATTGGCTTACAACCAGTTTTTCGGCATGTTTCAATGCCTCGTCAAGCTTGGAAACGTCCTTGCCGCCCGCCTGGGCCATGTCGGGACGGCCGCCTCCGCTGCCCCCGCAAATGACGGCGGCTTCCTTGATCAGCTTCCCGGCATGAAGTCCCTTTTTCACCAAATCGGCGGAAACGGCGGCAGCCAGGTTCACCTTGTCTTCGCCGGCGGCTCCCAGCACGATGACGCCGGAGCCGAGCTGGCCCTTCAGCTCGTCGACGATGCCGCGCAGCGCATCCATCGAAGGCGCGTTTACTTTCGCGCACAGGACGGATATGTCGCCGGCCTTCACCGCCTTCGACGCCAGCGAGCCCGCTTCGATGCGGCTCAGCTTCGCCTGCAGCGACTCGTTGTCGCGCGACAGTTCCTTCACTTGGGCGTGCAGCGTTTCGATCCGCTTCGGCACGTCCGCGACACCGCTCTTCAGAAGCGACGCGGATTGCTTGAGCAGCTCCAGCTGCTCCTCATAATAAGCGTATGCATGCTTGCCGGTGACGGCTTCAATCCGGCGAACGCCGGAGCCGATGCCGCTTTCGCCGAGCAGCTTGAACAAGCCGATCTGCGACGTGTTGGCGACATGGCAGCCGCCGCACAGCTCCAGGCTGTAGTCGCCCACTTGCACGACGCGCACGATTTCGCCGTATTTTTCGCCGAACAGCGCCATCGCTCCCATCGCCTTCGCATCGTTCAGCGATTTGTTGGAGATGACGACGTCGGTGCCGAGCCATATTTGCTCGTTAACCTTGCGCTCGATTTCGGCCAGTTCCTCCGGCGTAACGGAGCCGAAGTGGGAGAAGTCGAAGCGCAGCCGCTCCGCCTCGACGAGAGAGCCCGCCTGGTTGACATGCTCGCCCAGCGTCTCCTTGAGCGCTTTGTGCAGCAGATGGGTTGCCGTATGATTTTTAATAATATCTTCCCGGACGGGCTTGTCCACCGTCGCGGACGCTGCCGCTCCCGAACGCACCGTGCCCGAGACGACGACGGCATGATGCAGGTTTTGCCCGTGCGGCGCCTTGGTGACGTCCTCGACCCGAACCTTGAAGCCTTCGCCTTCGATCCAGCCCTTGTCTCCGATCTGGCCGCCGCTTTCGGCGTAGAACGGCGTCCGCTCGAGCAGCAGCATGACGCGGCTGCCTTCGCCCGCGGATTCGGCCAGCGCGTCGTCCAGCACGATGGCCGCGACTCTGGTTTCCGTTCCCAACTCAGTATAGCCAACAAATTCGCTTTTAACCGTATAATCGGACAGCGGGCCGCCCTGCACCTTCATGCTTCCCGTATCCTGCCGCGCCGCTCTCGCCCGCTCGCGCTGCGCCTCCATGGCGGCGTCGAACCCTTCGCGGTCGACGGTCATGCCGTTCTCCGCCGCAAAGTCCTCGGTCAAGTCGAAAGGAAAGCCGTATGTGTCGTACAGCTTGAAGGCGTCGTCGCCCTTGATCGTCTTCTCGCCCACCGCCGCGGCTTGCTTCGCCAGCTCCGACAGCAGCACGAGCCCGTCCGACAGCGTCTCGTGGAAACGCTCCTCTTCCGTGCGGATTACGCGCTCGATAAACTCTCTTTTGTCCACCACTTCCGGGTAATAAACGCCCATCACGTCGCCGACGACCGAGGTCAGCTCGTGCAGGAACGGACGGTCCACGCCCAGCGTCTTGCCGTAGCGGACGGCGCGGCGGAGCAGCCGGCGGATAATGTAGCCGCGGCCTTCGTTGGAAGGCATAACGCCGTCGCCAACGGCGAAGACGACCGTGCGGACATGGTCGGCGATGACCTTGAGCGCCACATCCTGCTCGGCGTTCGCCTTATACGCAACGCCTGCGATTTCGCAAGTGCGGTCGATGATCGGACGGAACAGGTCCGTGTCGAAGTTGGAATCGACGTCCTGCAATATGGAAGCGAAGCGCTCGAGGCCTGCGCCGGTATCGATGTTTTTGTTAGGAAGCGGCGTATAGCTGCCGTCCTTGTTATGGTTGAACTGCGAGAATACGAGGTTCCATACTTCCAGAAACCGCTCGTTCTCGCCGCCCGGCCAGCATTCCGGATCGGACAGGACTCCGTATTTGTCGCCGCGGTCGTAAAAAATTTCGGTGCACGGACCGCAAGGCCCCTCGCCGATATCCCAGAAGTTGTCCTCCAGCTTGTAGATACGCTCCGCCGGCAGGCCGATCTTCTCGTTCCAGAGGCGGAACGCTTCCTCGTCCTCCGGATATACCGTGACGGACAGGCGGTTCGGATCGAAGCCGATCCATTTCGGATCGGTCAGAAACTCCCAGGCCCATGTAATGACTTCTTCCTTGAAATAATCGCCGATCGAGAAGTTGCCCAGCATTTCAAAAAACGTATGGTGACGGCGCGTCTTGCCCACATTTTCGATGTCGTTTGTGCGAATGCACTTCTGCGAGTTGGCAATGCGCGGATTGTCGGGTACGATCCGGCCGTCGAAGTAAGGCTTGAGCGGCGCCATGCCGGCGTTGATCCAGAGCAGCGACGGATCGTTATGCGGCACGAGCGAGGCGCTCGGTTCGATGTGATGTCCTTTGCTTTCGAAGAAAGCGAGCCACTTGGCTCTAATTTCGCTTGCTTTCATGTGCGGTAATCCTCCTAGAAAATGGATAGAAATTTAAAAAAGCCCCTGTCGGAGACAGGGACGAATCAGCTTCGCGGTACCACCCTGGTTATTGCGGAGCGCTCTATCGGCGCCGCAATCGCCTTGCATGGACGATAACGGATCCGGCCGGTGAAGTTCGTTCACGCTCCGAAAGAGCTTTCAGCCATCCTTCGCCACAAAAGCTCTCTCAACCGTCGCTCGCAGGACCGTAATCGGCCATGAAGCGGCGGAGCTTTCTCTCTGGTTGGCGGGCCATGGCTTACTGGTTTCATCAACGCTTTTTGCCATATATGATCAAATTATAGCTTTCGCTGCGGTCCGCTGTCAAATGATCTTTCGCCTGACGTAATAAGCAAACATATGCTGAACGATGACCTTGAACGCGGCAAAGATCGGCACGGCCAATATCATTCCCGCGATGCCCGCAACCTCTCCTCCGACGAGCAAGGCAAAAATAATGAGCAGCGGATGCATATGGAGCGTGCGGCCCACCACCTGCGGAGAGATGACGTTGCCTTCGAGAATTTGGCATACCGTGTTGACGACGGCGACCATGATCATCATTTTGAGCGATACGGTGGACGCCATCAGCAGCGCGGGCGCCGCCCCGAAAAACGGGCCCAGGTACGGAATGATGTTCGTGATGGCGACGATGGCCGCGAGCAGCAGAGCGTACGGCATGCCGATGAGCAAGTAGCCGCAGTAGGCAAGAACGCCGACGATCATGCAGACGATAAATTGACCCCGGATGTAGCTGCCGAGCGCATGATCGATATCTTTCATGAGCCGGACCGTATTTTTGCGGTGGCTTTTCGGCACGTACGTAATGACGGCCCGCTCGAACACCTCGAAGTCTTTTAAGATGTAGAAGGACAGGAACGGGATAATAAACGCGATAAACACCGCATTGAGCATGGAGCCGATATTGTTGACGAAGTTGAACAACGCTTCCGACACCCGCTTCTCGACGCCGATCAGTGCTTTGTTCATCCCTTCGCGGACGCTTTCGGGCAAAAAGGACGTGTTGTTGATGTCCGACACGATATTTTGCGCTTTGGCCGTCAGATGGGGCAGATGCCGGTTCAGCTCCTCAACCTGGTTAATGAACATCGGAATCATATTGACCAGAAGCACGGTAATGACGGCGCAAAATACGGCGTAAATGAGCAGCACCGCAATCGTGCGCGGAACTTTGCGCTCGTGCAGCAGCGTAACGACGGGATTGAGAACGTAGGAGATGATCATCGCGATGACGAAAGGTCCGAGCACCGCCTTCAAAAAGCCGTAGATCGACACGATCAGCGGCTTCAGCTGCAGCAAAAAGAATATGGCGATCAAGCTTAAAATGAAATAGACGAGCCAGACGAACAACCGGTTGCCCGTAAACCGTTCCAATTCCGCACCTCCCCCCGCGCTGCCGCGAAACCCGTTTTACACTTCATTATATGTACAAGCCGCGGGGTTCATCCTTGCCGCAACAAAAAAAGACGGCCGCAACCGACCGTCTCTCGTTCGTTTCTTTGCCCCGGCGCCGCCTGGCGGCTAACCGTTCACATGCGCCTCGCTGCCCGCGATTTCCTCTTCAAAAAAGAGGTCGTCCAGCGAGCTCAACGTGCCGTCCTCTTCCACCTGGTAAACCGACATTTTGTCGCCGTTCACCGTCAGCTCGATGAAGCAGCCCCAGCAATAAAATTGGTGGGAACCGATCTTCCCGATATCTTTCGAATTGCAATTCGGACATCTTAACATCATTCATTCACCCTATCCTTTGAAATTGGAAGCTGCGACAGGCTCCAATTCCGCTTCACTGACAGCAGGAACGATAATCGCGTCTTCCCCGAGCAATGCCTCATCCGGATCACTCGGCGCCTTCAGCCACTTACGCCCCTCTATCAGATCCGAAACAAAACCGTCCGTAAGCTCGTAGCCTACTATTTGTGTACCCTGAATCGGGTAAAAATAAACATCCGATACCCGGCCCAGCTGAACGCCCTGCACCGTGACGACGGGCATGTCCTTCAGCTTCGTCACGCCCATGGCGAAAGCGCGCAGCACCTGCTTCGGCTTCATGGAAACGACGTCCTCCATGCTGCCGATCAGCACCGCGTCCTCGCCGCACGACACGACTCGGCTCCATTCCACCGCCCGCACGTTCGACGCGAACCAGTTGGCAAATTCGAGAATAAGGCCTTTCACTTGCCAATGCTCGCCGAACCATGCATCCTTCACAATGCCCGCCTGCTTGCCCGTCTGGATTTCGATGACCGGCAATCCGATCAATCCTTGAAGTTTGATCACCGCTTCCTTGCGCCCTCCCGCTAATTGTTGAGGAGCCGGTTCGCGATGCCGGCAACCGCAGCGGCCGCTTCTTGCAGCTCTTCCACAGTATTCCCCAAACCGAAGCTGAATCTTACGGCCGAATCGATGCGTTCCTTCGGCAGATTCATCGCCAGAAGCACATGGGATTTTTCAAGGGAGCCCGACGTGCAGGCGGAGCCGCTCGCCGCCGCGATGCCGGCCATATCGAGGTTCATCAGCATCGATTCGGTGTCGATGCCGATAAAGCTGATATTGACGATATGCGGCAGCCGATGCGTCTCGTGGCCGTTGACGGCCAGCTCCGCATGCGGCAAAGACGCTTGCAGCAGCTCTATCCACTTCATACGAAGCTCGTCCACGAAAAGTTGCTTATTTTTGCGTTCGTTCACACAAATGTCAACAGCGGCGGCAAATCCTGCGATGCCGGCCACATTTTCCGTGCCTGCGCGCCGTTTTCTCTCCTGGGAGCCTCCGTGCAGGATGCCGTCGAACGGCGTCCCCGTCCGGACATACAGTGCGCCTACGCCTTGCGGCCCGTTAATTTTGTGCGCGGAAAAGCTCATCAGGTCGACGGGAAGCTCGGCCATATTGTAGGAATGCCAGCCGAACGACTGGACGGCGTCGACGTGGAACGCTGCTCCGGCCGCCTTGACGATCTCGCCGATGTTGCCGATCGGCTGCAGCGTGCCGACTTCGTTGTTGCCGTGCATGATACTGACTAAGGCCGTTTCCGGCCTCATCGCCTCCCTGACCGCATCGGGCGATACCATGCCCGTCTTGTCGACGGGCAGAATGGTCAGCTCGAACCCTTCCGCGTCCCGCAGCCATTCGCACGTATGAAGTACGGCATGATGCTCCGCCGCCGACGTGACGATATGGTTTCGGCCCAGCTTCCGCTGGGCTCTGGCCGTGCCGATCAAGGCCGCGTTATCGCTCTCCGTTCCTCCGGAAGTGAACACCAGCTCCCCCGGACGGCAGCCGATCGTCCCGGAAATGAGATCACGCGCACGGTTGAGCCGGCTTTTGGCCGCCCGACCGTACGCGTGCATGCTGGAACCGTTGCCTCCGGGCCCTTGCATGATATCCAGCATCGTCTTCACTACATCCGGATGCATAGGCGTCGTTGCGGCATGGTCGAAATAATGCGCACTCATCATTCATCACCTTTTTAAATGTAGAACATATAGCTTTCCTGGGATTCTTCCTCGCGGTAGGAGATCAAATTCTCCAGCGTGGTGGAATCGAGCACCTCCGCGATGCTGTCGCGAATGCGAAGCCAAAGATGGCGCTTGGCGGGATCGTCCTCCTCCGTAAAATCGACGGGGGATATCGGCCCCTCCAGGATGCGGATAATATCGCCGGCCGTAATGTCCGCCGGATCCTTGGACAAAATATAGCCGCCGTAAGCGCCCCGGATGCTCTTGACCAGACCCGCATTGCGAAGCGGCGCAACCAGCTGCTCCAAATAATGCTCCGACAGCCCGTTCCGTTCCGCAATGCTCTTGAGCGAAATCGGACCTTCTCCAAACTTGGCGGCAAGCTCCATCATTATGGTAAGGCCGTAACGGCCCTTCGTCGATATTTTCAAGTCGGTCGGCACCTCTTTCTTTAAATCAATGTATTCCCATTATCCTAATATGTTAACATATCTATCCCCGCCCGTGTGCAAAAACGTTGACGTCTTCATGAAAAAGTTTTGGGCATGTGGTACACTAAGGATCTGACAGAAACGTTGGAGCCGGCAGGCGGCCGGCGTTTTTGCCAGCAGCATATGATCAAGGCGGTGAGTCGCGATGACAGGCAAATCGAATGCCGATACGCGCGTCGTCGTCGGCATGTCCGGCGGCGTCGATTCTTCCGTAACCGCGCTGCTGCTCAAGCAGCAAGGCTACGACGTGATCGGCATCTTTATGAAAAACTGGGACGATACGGACGAGTTCGGCCGCTGCACGGCGGAAGAGGACGCCGAAGACGTGCGCCGGGTATGCGACCAGATCGGCATTCCTTATTATACCGTTAATTTCGAACGCCAATATTACGATAAGGTGTTCACTTACTTTTTGGAGGAATACAAGCGCGGCCGGACGCCGAATCCGGATGTGATGTGCAACCGGGAGATCAAATTCGGAGACTTTTTGAAAAAGGCGATGGAGCTGAACGCGGACTATCTGGCGACGGGCCATTACGCCAGAGTCGTCCGCGACGCGGACGGAACTTCCCGGCTGCTGCGCGGCGTCGACGGCAACAAGGATCAGACGTACTTCCTGAGCGCGCTGAACCAGGAGCAGCTGGCCAAGGCGATGTTCCCGATCGGCCATCTGCCCAAGCCCGAGGTGCGCCGCATCGCCGAAGAGGCGGGGCTCTATACCGCCAAGAAAAAGGACAGCACCGGCGTCTGCTTTATCGGCGAGCGGAACTTCAAGGAATTTCTGAGCGGCTATTTGCCCGCAAAATCGGGCGACATGGTCGACATCCGCACCGGCGAAGTGAAGGGCCGCCACGACGGCCTGATGTACTATACGCTCGGACAGCGCCAAGGACTCGGCATCGGCGGCTCCGGCACCGGCGAGCCTTGGTTTGTCGCCGACAAAGATTTGGAGCGCAACATCTTGTACGTCGTGCAGGGCGACAACCACCCGAGTCTCTATTCGGACAGCCTGACGGCAAGCGGCCTGAACTGGATCGTGCCGCGACTGTCGGACGAGCCTTTGCGCTGTACCGCCAAATTCCGCTACCGCCAGCCGGATCAAGGCGTTACGGTCCATCCGCAGGCGGACGGCACGGCATTGATCGTGTTCGACCAGCCGCAGAAGGCCGTTACGCCCGGTCAAGCCGTCGTCCTCTACGACGGCGAGGAATGTCTGGGCGGCGGCACGATCGACATCGTGCATAAAGTGCAAGCCGCAGCAAACGCATAAGGCGCCGCAAGCCGCAGCCGCGCCCGGGCATCGGACAACTCGATGCCTCGGGCGCGGCTGTTTCGGCTGCCCGCCTTCGCAGCCCGATTCCTGTCGCTCGCTCCAAGGCCGCTCACGCACCTGCAGCTCGCAACTCGACTCCTGTAGCGCGCTCCAAGGTCGCTCACGTACTTACTGCTCGCAGTTCGACTCCTGTAGCGCGCTCCAAGGTCGCTCACGCACCTACAGCTCGTAAATTCAACTCCAGCAGCTCGCTCCAAGGTCGCTCACGCACCTACAGCTCGTAAATTCAACTCCAGCAGCTCGCTCCAAGGTCGCACACGCACCTACAGCTCGCAATTCGACTCCTGTCGCTTGCTCCAAGGCCGCTCACGTACTTACTGCTCGTAACCTAGCTTGCTGATCATCTTATGCCGCACGCCTCATTAGTTTACCGCCATCGTTAAGGTTGTCGGCTAACTAACTATAAGCAACTGTCAAGCCAATCTCGCCCGCACACCAATTTTAACGAATCTGACGAGCGCTAATCAGCCCAAAACCACTAGTTTGAATATGTAACGAACACCAGCGGCGCTATCACCCAACATTCGGACAAAATCCAGCCTTTTCGGGACATTTAAGCTCGCTGGCGTTCGTTAAATCGGCAAGCTCCCCATTTTGAGGCGATTAAGCTCGCTGAGATCCGTTACATTTTCTCCCATAACTTTAACGAACCTGACGAGCGCTAATCAGCCCAAAACCACTAGTTTGAATATGTAACGAACACCAGCGGCACTATCACCCAACATTCGGACAAAATCCAGCCTTTTCAGGACATTTAAGCTCGCTGGCGTTCGTTAAATCGGCAAGCTGCCCATTTTGAGGTGAATAAGCTCGCTGAGGTCCGTTACTGATGGACGCGAGATGTTCGCAAACGATCCGCCAGCCCTCCCCGCTTCATAAAACGTTCAAAACTCTGCAACGAATTGATCACGGTCCACCGTTAATTTCGGGGCTTTTTTTGTTATAATGGCTAGGAGCCGCGCTGCCTGCCGAACGGTCTTTCGGAACGGCGCACCAAGAATCGAGGGGGTACGGAACATCATGATGAAACGTATTTTTATTGTAGGCTTGGCCTTGTTTATGCTGCTTCCCGCAGCGGCGATGGCGCATTCGAAGCTGGAGCGCGCGGAGCCCGGTCAAGGCGCTGTGGTGGACGCTTCCCCGGAGAACATAACAATGGCCTTCGATACGAAAATAGAAAAACTGAGCACGTTCAAGCTGTTTAACGAAGCCGGGGAAGAAATCGAGAAAGGCGATGTCGTCGTCGAAGGGCCGGAAATGACGGCCGCCTTGACGGAACCGCTCGAGAACGGCGCCTATGTCGTCAAATGGACCATTATTGGAGCGGACAGTCACGTCGTCGAAGGCGAATACGGCTTTACCGTAGACGCTCCGGCCGCCGCAACGCCGGAACCGAGCGCCGATGCGGCCGAAGAGCCGACCGAGCCGGCAGCTTCGGGTGAACCCGAATCGCCGAACGATGCCGCGGAAACGCCGCTCGATCCGACGGCGGATCCAGCAGCCGAGCCCGGCGCAGGGAACGCCGGCAAGTCCGACGCGGCGCAAACCGGTACGGGATATGTTCCGTTTATTATTATCGGAGCCATTATCGCCGCGGCGGCGATCGTGATCGCGGTACGGAGGCGCAAGCCATGATTTACGCAAGCGAAGGCTTGCTATATGTCTGCTTTGCCATACTGACAGGCTCGCTGCTGCTTCGCCTTGTGCCGGAACGCAGCAAGCCTGCCGTCCATGTACCGGACGGCTTGCTGCTCGCTTGCGCCGCCGCCGTGCCGCTGCTCTCTTTTGTCCCGCTTCATCAATTGACGGCCGATTATGCGGAAAGCTTCGGCATGACATACGGCGCAATGCTGAAGAGCGTGCTGCTTGACGTAAACGCCGGCAAAGCCTGGGTCTGGACGCTGCTCGGCTCTGCCGGATTGGCGGTGCTGCTCGGCGTGCGCGCCTTCCGGCAAGACAAACATATGCCAAAGGCGGCGCTTTTCGTCGTCTTTCTGCTGATCGTTTGGCTCGGCTACTCAAGTCACGCCTCTTCTCTGAGCGCCCTCAAAGGGCTGGTCGTCCACAGCACTCACGTGCTGGCGTTCAGCGTTTGGATCGGCATCCTGTTTGCGGTTGGCTGGTTCGCCAAGGACAGCGCCAACTGGGACCGCTTTCTCCGCTGGTTTTCGCCGGTGGCCATTATCGCCGTACTGCTCACGCTGTTGGCCGGCATTACGCTGATGACCTTTACGACGCCGGAATATTTGAACGCCTGGATGCTGCCTTACGGCCAAATGATGCTTATCAAGCATGTGCTTTTGCTGCCGCTGCTCCTGTTCGCATATACGAACGGATTTCGGTATAAAGCAAAGCTGCGGCAGGACAGCGCCTTCAATCCGCGACCGTGGCTGAAGGCGGAAAGCGCGGTCGCGCTGCTGGTGCTCGCCGCTACGGCCGTTATGGGGACGCAGGCGCCCCCGCACGTCGTCAAGGAGACGCTGCAAACCGTATCGCCTTCCGCGCTGTTTACCCGTCTGTATACGGGCCCGTTCAACCCGGATATGAGCGTGACGCTTTCCTTCGGCATGGACGGCGCGCTAATGTTTGCGGCGGCGCTGATCATGATTGCGGCGTTGCTGCTCTCGCATCGGCTGAACAAGCTTATGCCGGCATTCGTATCCGGATTGGCGGCCGCATCGTGCGTATATCTCGGCTTCATGTTTTCGACTTCATAAAAAGAGGGGGAGTCCTTAGGCGAATAATATATCGCCCGAAGGACTTCCCCTTTTCTTCCACTATCCCCGGATCCCGCCCATGCGCAAGCTGCGAAGGCATTACTTCGCGGTCCTTGACGCCCATATCAGCCTTTGCGTCGCTGCTGATTTTGCCGGATTTTGTCCTCCATCCCCTGGTCCGAGGCGGAGTAGAAGCTTTTGCCGTCCAAAACGTCGGGCAAATATTGCTGCTTCACGTAATGATTCGGATAATCGTGCGGATATTTATACCCTTCGTGGCCCAGCTGCGCCGCTCCCTTATAGTGCGAATCCCGCAGATGAAGCGGCACTTCCGCACTGCCGATCCGTTCGATCGCCGCCGAAGCGTTGCCGATGGCCAGCGCCGCCGCATTCGATTTCGGACTCTCGACGGCAAACAATATTGCCTGCGCAATATTGTATTTGGCCTCCGGCCAGCCGATCTTGTGATAGGCGTCCATCGCGGTGACCGCCTGTACCATCGCCTGCGGATTGGCCAATCCGATATCCTCGCTGCAGGCGACGATCAGCCTTCGCAGAAACGTCATCGGATCCATGCCAAGCTTCTCGACGGCGTACAGAAACCAGAACAGAGCCGCATCGCTTGATCCTCGGACGCTTTTGTGAAACGCCGACAGCACATCGTATTGCGTCGACAGGTCAGCGCGGATCGTCGGCTTGCGGATCGACTCCTGCGCCACCTCCATCGTAATGCGCACCGAGCCGTCCGGCTCCGACGGCGTCGTCACCGCCGCGAGCTCCAGCGCATTCAGCGCCCGGCGAATATCGCCGCCCGACATGGCCGCAATATGATCCAAGGCTTCGTCCTCCGCATGCAGCGCCATGAAGCCAAGCCCTCGTTCCTTGTCTTCCATCGCCCGGCGCATCGCCTCCAGCGCATGCCTCGGCTCCAACGCCTGCAGCTGAAACAGCGTGGATCGGGACAGCAGCGCCCCGTTCACATGGTGGAACGGATTTTCGGTCGTGGCGCCGATAAAAATGATAATCCCCTGTTCCACCGCAGGCAACAGCGCGTCCTGCCTCGATGTGTTGAACCGGTGCACCTCGTCCAGAAACAGAATCGTCTTCCGCCCGTACATCGTCTTGTTGGCGGACGCCCGCTCGATCACCTCGCGCACATCCTTGACAGACGCGTCGACGGCGTTCAGCTTGACGAAATCGCCTTCGGTCTTGAGCGAAATGATGTTAGCCAGCGTCGTTTTGCCGCAGCCGGGAGGGCCGTACAGCAAAATCGACGACACCTGGTCGCCCTCGATCGCCCGGCGCAGCAGCTTGCCCGGACCGACGATATGCTCCTGGCCGATATATTCGTCCAGCGTCCGCGGCCGCATCCGGTCGGCCAGCAGGCGGGCGCGCGGCGATTGTTCGTTTTGAAACGTAAATAAGTCCATGTGCGTTCAACCTTTCGTCATCGATCGCTATTTCCGATCATAGCACATCAGTACATTTGTTCACCAGCCGCCGGGAGCGATCCCCAATATACTTCCGTATCGTACTCCATCGTTACGATGCCGTTTTGTTCATTCCGTTCAAAAAGCGCGGTCAGTTCCGTCATCATCGGCTCGTATTTCGGATGCCCGGGCAAAGGCGCATACGAGGATGACAGCAGCCTCCCCTTTAACCCTTCAAGATCAAAGGTTTGCCGCATTTCAAAAACGTTCAGCTGCAGTCCGCTGTCGTCAAAAAACGACCCCAGCGTTTCCCGCGTTATGTTTTTGTGCCCGACCTGTTCGTAATCCTCGGCAACTTTAGCAGCAACGCTTCAAACTGCTCGAGAAACGGGGTCCCTTTCGTTCGTCTGGAGTTCCATAGCAGCACCGTCTTGCCGCCCGGCCTCAGTATTCGCGCAAACTCCTTGCGGGCCGCCTGCCGGTCGAACCAATGAAACGATTGGGCGCATACGACAAAGTCTGCCGATGCGTCCGGCAGTCCGGTCTCCTCCGCTGAGCCCGCGCTCCAGCGTACCCGGGCGGCGTCAACCAGCTTCGCTACGGCCGCCCGGCGCATCGCCGCGTTCGGTTCCACCGCCATGACCTCGCTCCCCCGTTCCAGCAGCAGCTCCGTAAAGATGCCCGTGCCCGCTCCGATCTCCGCAATGACGCTGGTCTCGCGAAGACCGACCGTTCCGTACATAAAGTCGACAGCCTCTTTCGGGTAGCCGGGACGATGCTTGACGTAATGGCCGGTCCGGTTGCTGAACCGTTCCTTGTTATCCATATCGATCCCTCCTGCAATAAAATTGTAGGTGACTTGATGCGATTTCTGCCGTTTTGCCGGTCAGCCGCCCCTTATTCGTTCGCGCACATCTCCATAAATTCGAGCCGGTTGCCGAACGGATCCTTCGTAAAAAATCGTGCGATGCCCTCTTGTACGCGATGTTCATCTTCCGTAACCGCAATGCCATGCCCGACAAGCTTTGCCTTCAACGATGCGAGCCCTTCCACTTCGAACGCCGGATGCGCCTTGTCCGCCGCCGCAAATGCCGTCGAAATGCCGACGTGAAGCTGCTGCGCCCCGCATCGGAACCAGACGCCTCCGCGTGCTTGCAAGTCGACCGGTTTTTCCAGTTGCTCGAACCCAAGGCAGCCGGCATAAAAGTGAATCGCTTCCCGCTCACTGCCCGGCGGTGCCGCCACCTGCACGTGATCGATGCCCACAAAGGAATAAGTACAGCCGGATGCCGGCCTGCCGTTCGTTGTCGTTTCACCGCTCATCCTTGTCAGCGTTTCTCCGTTCCGATTCGATGCCGATTTTCCGTTCATTTCGTTTCCCTCCCCGAGCCCATAGTTTTACCAAGTGAAACTATGTTTCATAAAACGACGTCATCCTTATTATAAATCTACCATGCAAATGCGGCAAGCGAATTCGGAAGCAGCCGTTCCCCGGCCGGGCAGCCGGTCAGGACGACGATGACAAGCGCGGCGGTCAGCAGCCATACAGCGTCGTGACCCGAACATAACAACTCAAGCAACACGGACAATCGGGACATCAAAAAAAATCGCCAAACGGCGCAATGACCGCTTGGCGATTACAGTAAGATTTTTGGCGACTTCGCTCCACGAACGGCGCAGACAAGCCGAGGCGGCAAGTCCGTTCCGTCCGCGAACCGCCGGCGCATTCGGGCCTCTAAACCTTGACGTCGCCGGCCTCCAGCAGGTCGCGCACGACGGCGCTGACCATAACCAGGCCCGCGACCGGCGGAACAAAGGCGTTGCTCGAAGGCGGCATCTGCGCCTTGCGGATGTCCGGCGCATTGTCGGGCACGATGCGCTGCGTGACGTCCTCGCGCGGCTTGATCGGCTCCTCGTCGGAGAAGACGACCTTGACGCCTTTCTTAATGCCTTCCTTCCGCAGCTTCGTCCGCACGACGCGCGCGATCGGATCCGTATGCGTCTTGGAAATGTCCGCGACGCGGAACCGGGACGGATCCATCTTGTTGGCGGCGCCCATGCTGGAAATGACGGGAATGTTCCGCTGCAGGCATTGCTTGATCAGATGGATCTTGTACATGATCGTGTCCGAAGCGTCGACGACATAGTCCAATGGATATTCGAACAGCTTCTCGTATGTCTCTTCGGTATAAAACATGCGCAGCGACACCGCGTCGCACTCCGGATTGATCAGCTTGATGCGGTCTCGCATCAAATCGGCCTTCGGCTGGCCTACCGTCGTAGTCAACGCATGGATTTGCCGGTTCACGTTCGTAATGTCGACAACGTCTTTGTCGATCAGAATAATGCGGCCGACGCCGGTCCGGGCCAGCGCCTCCGCCGCGATGGAGCCGACGCCGCCGATGCCGAGCACGGCTACCGTGCTCCGTTTCATCAGCTCCAGCCCTTCCGGCCCAATGGCCAGCTCCGTACGCGAAAATTGATGCAGCATCGTCCAGACGCCTCCTTTATCCTATACGGTGTACGCTTCTACTCCTGCGCGCCCGATCCTTCCGCCGTACCCGCTGCTGCGCCTGCGGCGGCCGGCTGCTTCGGCTTGATAACGGTGCGGATATGCAGCTGCTCCAGCTGGGACGGCTCCACTTGCGACGGCGCGTCGCACAGCAGGTCGGTGGCGCTGGCCGTTTTCGGGAACGCAATCGTCTCGCGCAGGTTCGTACGTCCGGCAAGCAGCATGACGAGACGGTCGAAGCCGAAGGCGATGCCGCCGTGCGGCGGCGTGCCGAACTCGAACGCGTCGAGCAGGAAGCCGAATTTCTCTTGCGCCTCTTCCATCGTGAAGCCGAGCGCCTTGAACATTTTTTCCTGGACGTCGCGCTTGTAGATCCGCATCGAACCGCCGCCCACTTCGTAGCCGTTCAGAACAAGATCGTAAGCTTGGGCGCGGATTTTGCCGGGATCGGTGTCAAAATAAGGCAAATCCTCTTCGTTCGGACGGGTGAACGGATGATGCTCCGCCACGTAACGCTTGGCATCCTCGTCCCAGCCGAGCAGCGGGAAGTCGACGACCCAGGCGAACTTGAACTTCGATTCGTCGATCAGGCCGAGCTCGCGGCCGAGCTTCAAGCGAAGGTTGCCGAGCACGTCGGCGACGACCTTCGGCTTGTCGGCGGAGAACGTCAGCAAATCGCCCTCCTCTACGCCCAGGCGCGCCGTCAGCGCTTCGATTTCCTCCGGCTTCAGAAACTTCACGATCGGACCGCGCCATTCGCCGTCCTTCACCGTAATCCAAGCGAGGCCTTTGCCGCCGTATCGGGCCGCGAACGGCTGCAGATCGTCCAGCTCCTTGCGGCTCCAGCTCGCGCAGCCTTTGGCGTTGAGCGCCTTCACGACGCCGCCGCTTGCCGCTACGCTCGCAAACACCTTCACGTCGCTGCCGGACACGATGTCGGTAATGTCCTCGATCTCAAGCCCGAAGCGCAGGTCCGGCTTGTCGGAGCCGTATTTGTTCATGGCGTCGGCGTACGTAATGCGCTGGAACGGCAGCTCCAGCTCGACGCCGACCGTTTCGCGAAGCAGTCTGGCCGCAAGCTGTTCCATCATGCCGAGCAGCTGATCCTGCGACAGGAATGACGTCTCGATGTCCACCTGAGTAAATTCCGGCTGGCGGTCGGCGCGCAGATCCTCGTCGCGGAAGCAGCGGGCGATCTGGTAATAACGCTCCAGGCCGCCGACCATGAGCAGCTGCTTGAAAATTTGCGGCGATTGCGGCAGCGCAAAAAACTCGCCTTCATGAACCCGGCTCGGCACGAGATAATCGCGCGCGCCCTCCGGCGTGCTTTTGGTCAAGATCGGCGTCTCAACCTCCAGAAAACCTTCGCCGTCCAGGAAGTCGCGGAATATTTTGGCTGCTTTGGAACGGAGCATAAGCGTACGCTGCATTTCCGGGCGGCGCAGGTCGAGGTAGCGGTACTTCAGCCGGATCGACTCGTCGACCTCCACCCCGTCCTCGATCGGGAACGGAGGCGTCTTCGCGGCGTTCATAATTTCGATCTTCGTGACGCGCACCTCGATCTCGCCCGTCGGCAGGTTCGGGTTGAACGTCTCCGGATCGCGCTCGACGACCGTGCCTTGCACGGCCAGCACGTATTCGTTGCGCGCGCGGTCCGCAATTGCCAGCGCGTCGCCCGAGAAATCCGGGTTGAATACGATCTGAATAATGCCCGTCCGGTCGCGCAAATCGATAAACAATACGCCCCCAAGGTCGCGGCGGCGCTGCACCCAGCCGTTCAGCGTAACGGTGCTGCCTACTTCCGCTTTCGTCAAGGTGCCGCAATGATGCGTTTTTAACATGGTTGTCATCTTCCCTACCCCTTTATCGTTAAAATATCGAAAATCCCTTTTGGCGATTTAGCTGAGCAGCTCGTCGGCCAGCGAGGCGATCGGCACAAGCTTTTGCCCGCCCGTTTCCATCGCCTTCAGCGCGATTTCGCCTTTCGCCAGCTCGTCTTCGCCGAGAATGGCCGTATACCGCGCTTGCAGCCGGTCGGCCGACTTCAATTGCGCCTTCATCTTCCGGCTCTGGTAATCCCGCTCCGCCCGAATGCCGCGCTTGCGCAGCTCGTAGACGAGCCGGGCCGTCTCGCGTTCCGCCGCTTCTCCGAGCGCGACGAGATAAACGTCGAGCGCATGCCGGTTCGGCAGCTCCGCTTGCTGATTCTCGAGCAGGAGCACCGTGCGCTCCAGCCCGAGGCCGAGGCCGACGCCGGGCTGATCCGGCCCGCCGATGTCGGCAACCAGGCCGTTGTAGCGTCCGCCCGCGCCGATCGTATCGATGGCGCCGATGCCTTCGGCTTTATATTCGAAGACGGTATGCGTGTAATAGTCGAGCCCGCGCACGAGCCGATGATTGATTTCGAACGGAATATTTATGTCCGTCAAATAAGCTTTCACCTTCTCGAAATGAGCGGCGCATTCCTCGTCCAGGCTTTCCAGGATGGACGGCGCGCCTTCGAACCGATGCTGATCCGTCTTGCAGTCCAGCACCCGCAGCGGATTGCGGTCGATGCGCGATTGGCAGTCCTTGCACAGCTCGGACCGTTTCGGCTCCAGAAAAGCGAGCAGCCGTTCGCGGAACGCCGCCCGCACGGCCGGCGTGCCGATCGAATTGATTTCGACTCGAACTCCCTTCAGGCCGACTTCGGTATAAAAGTCATACCCCAGCGCAATGACTTCCGCATCGAGAGCCGGGTCCGTCGAGCCGAGCGCCTCCACGCCGAACTGGTGGAATTGGCGGTAACGCCCCGCCTGCGCGCGTTCGTACCGGAACATCGGCCCCATGTAGTAAAGCTTCGAAATGTCCGGCTCGCCGTAAAGCTTGTTCTCCACGTAGGAGCGCACGACGCCGGCCGTACCTTCCGGCCGGAGCGTCAAGCTGCGGTCGCCCCGATCGATAAACGTGTACATTTCCTTCTCGACGATATCCGTCGTCTCGCCTACGCCGCGCTGAAACAGCTCGGTCATTTCGAAGATCGGCGTCCGGATTTCGCGAAAATTGTATCTTCGGCAAATATCCCGGGCGATTCCCTCGACATATTGCCATCTCTCCGAAGCGCCGGGCAATATGTCCTGCGTTCCCGGCGATTTTTGAAATGCCATTGCGAACCCCTCCTTGTTCATGTCACAAAAAGAATAAAAAAGCTCCCGCCCCGATCGGCCATGCCGAAAGGGACGAGAGCGCATCTCCCGTGGTACCACCCACATTCCGGGGCCTGAACAAGCAGGTCCCGCTTCAGACGGTTAACGTCCGTCGGCCGCATCCGGCTATTGAGACGTTCGCAAGGCCGCGCCTTTGCGTAGGTCCGTTCACCGTCTGTTCTCGGGGAGGTTCTTTCATTTAACCGCGATAAGGCCGCTTGCAGCCGATGGCGTCCCTCTCTGCGTACCGCGCGAAAAATTACTTTGTCCCGTCGTCAAATCTCGAAATATCCCGGAAAAGATAATGGTTATATTTTACCCGCACGCATATCGAAAGTCAACCGCCGCACTCCCCGCATCCTGCCAAAGCTTATTTGTCCGTGATGCGAAGGAGTCCCCGATCCGTGACGACAAGCATGTCGGAGCCTGTCCACAACATTTGCGCCACGTTCGAGTTCAGATCCAGCTCATAGAATGCCCAAGTCTTCAAATCGCTGGAAACGCCGATCGTCGAGCCGGCCAAATAGCGGTATTCCTTGCCGGTCCACGCCAGCTGCCCATTGGCGTAAAGCATGGGCGTATCCTCGACATATTGCCTGTAGTCGCTTTCCACGGTCGTCCAGTTCACGCCGTCCTTGGACGTATAAATATAGTCGGACATGATGACGAAGCGGTCTTTGACCCACTGCACATGCGCAAAGGCATAGCGATTCAAATTGTTGACGCTCCACCCCGGCAAATCGCGGCCGACCGTTCTGGACGTCTTCTTCCATGCCGTCGCGTTGGAGGAGGACAAGATGATCGCCTGCTCGCCGCTGTATCCAACCGCTACCGTCGTGCCGTTATGCGCCGTGATGTCCAGCAGCCACCCGGACGATTTATACACTTCTTTCCACTTGATCCCGTCAGCCGACGTATACAGCTTCGTGCTGATCGTTCCCGCCCTGGTGTCCGCATAATTGCCGTAGGCGGCATATGTCTTGCCCGTCCAGACCACCTTTTGCAAATCGATACCGGCGCCGAGCTTCCGAACCGTCCATTTGATCCCGTCCGGCGAAGTAAACGCATGCCGTCCGGTTACCGCCACATATCCTTTTCCGTTTGAAGCTGCGGACCGGATCGGCTCGTCCGCAAGCTCGGACACTTTGGAGGCAAACCGCTTGGTCCAATTTTTCCCGTCCTTGCTCGTCAGAATGGCCGGAATTTGCGCCCCGAGCCAGCCCGACTCGGCGGTTTGCGTTCCGGCGGCGATATACAGCCCGTTCGCCTGGAAGACATGGCTCAAGGCATAAAGCGGCTGTTCTTTCGCCAGGACGCTCCACGAGATGCCGTCCTTCGATTGCGCAATTAATCCGTATTCGTTGTAAGCGACAAACCGGCTGCCTCTCTTGGCGACCGTATATTCCCGGTTCAACCCGGATACGGCCGTCTTGGTCCAATGGACCTTATCCTTCGACGTTAACAAGACCGTCGTGCGCGAATATCCGTCCTGCGTGTAGATCAAATACCGGCTTCCGTTCCACAAGATTTCGCTTCGTGTAACATTGTGGAAGAGCGGTTCCCTGCGAACCGGCTTGAACGTTACGCCGTCCGCCGATTCCAGCATCGTGCCCTCGTTCCCGGACAGCACAATTGTCCCGTTGGCTTTCACCTCGTGCAGACTGGGCCAATACGGCCTGTACGGCATGCCGGCGCTCGGAATTCCTTCGTAGCGCAAATTTTTAACGGATCCGGACTGCATCGTCCATTTCGTCAGGTCGCTTGAAGTGAATACAATAAGCTCGGCGCTCATATTGCTCCCCTGATGGATTCGAAACTGGTTGCGGGTAGCCGGCTTGCCTTCGTACACATAGCCCCCGGCAATTGCGGTGTAACGTTTGCCGTTCCAGATGAGGGACGCGCCGGAACGCGGAATCGTTCCGACATGCTTCCAAGACGAGCCGTCTTTGGACGTCAGAATTAACGTCTGATCATCGTAAACGCGCCGGTCTGCGTTTGCCGCCGTCATCACGTAAGTTCCGTTTATGCGCTGAATGTCCTGCATGTTCAAGGCTGTACCGTCCTTGCTTTCCAGCGTGACGGCCGTCCAGCTTTTGCCGTCTTTGGAACCGTAGAGCTTCCCGGCATACCCGGAATGAACGCCGCCGTAATAAAACGTCTCGTTAGCCTCCAGGTACCGAATGCCCGGAGACTGCAATGACGCCGGCAGCGGCTGCTTGCTCCACGTTTTTCCATTGTCGGCCGATCTGAGCAAATGCTCCTCATGCAGCGCAATCATCACGCCGTTGCCGCCGACGGCCAGTTCCTTAAACGGACCTGCCGGACCGGATCTGGACGCCTGAAACCGTTCATTTCCGTCCAGCAGCCGGGCGAAAAACAGTTTTCGCGGGCTTTTGATAAATTCCGCATCATCGTTCAAGCCCGTCTGGCCTTGATGGTTCAAGCCCCATGACCATACCTCGCCGTGTGCGTCGATGGCGAAGGAATGATCCGTATAGTAACCGTGCCCCGAGGAAATGCTTCGTATGTTTTGCAATTGCTTCACTTTTACCGGCACGGCGGAATCCGTGCGCAATCCGTTGCCCAGCTAAAAATTGTCGTTTTTGCCCCACGCCCATACGGTCCCGTCTTTCTTGAGCGCCAGGTAATGGCTGCCGCCGGCGGCGAGATCCTGAATATCGGTCAAATCGGCCGCCCGGAACGGGGTCCATGTCGGGTCGGCATACAAGGCCAAATCTTCGACCTGGTTCAACCCCCATGCCCATACGGTGCCGTCGGACTTGAGCGCGTAATTCGGGCCTCCGTCGGTTGCGCTGACGATTTTGACAATATCGGTCAATCCTTCAACCTGACTTTCCTTCTCCATGCCCCCCAGCCCCAGAGACCAGACCGTGTCGTCCGTCTTGACGGCATAACCGTTGGACAGCTTGGACAGTTCGGCAATCGGAGCGGAACGGGTATGTATCTTGAACCAAGATCTGCCGGGATATTCGCTCCAGGCGTTGACAATCCCTTTGCCGTCTACGGCATAGAAATTAATGCCGTCGGAATAAATCGACGCTATGCCGCTTAATCCCGGAACCTGATCAAACAATTGCTCCGAATTGGAATACTCGCCGTGCATCCAGACGGTTCCGTCTTTCAGCAAGGCGATCATTTTATCGCCCGAAGCTTCAATGTCGACGACGGTGCGGCCGTCAAAAAAATCAATGAGGTCGGGCGTATCATGGCCCCCGAAATAAAACCGGTCATACTGTCCCCATGCAAAAAGCTTTCCGTTATGATCCACAGCATAAGCGGCGTCATCGGCGGCGATTACTTTTTTGAAGCCCGCTTGGACGGGGGAACCGGCATATACCGTCGATCGGCTGCCGGCGGCGCTTAAGGTTCCGGTTATACCAATTTCCAAAATTAGGAGAAAATAAATTAATTTTCGGATACATGAATGCAAAAAGGTCATCTCCTTATCATTCCAATGGCCAATATGAAAAAATATCCAACAAAACTCATTTTATTCAACGTTTATCAAGATGTCTACCGTAAAACAGAAAAAAACCTGCATCTGCATGCAGGTCCAAAGTAAAGTATATGTTAAAAAAGGGGGTCGATATTGATTATAGGTTAGCGATGTTAACAGAACGTTAGCGTTACATTACGAAAAGATTACAAAATCGAAAGCGTTTTTATCGGTTGTACAACTTCCCGGCGTTATTTAATATGACGGGGACGGCCGCCCCACTCCGCCGCCGCTTCCATTTCCGTCTCCAGCTCGGCCAGCAATCCGGCTTCCTTCCGGTCCGCGAGCAACAGCCGCTTGGCGGTCCGTTGCTGACTCTGTTCCTTTCTCGATTGACGCATACGCCGCCGTCCTCCAATAATCGAATCGAATCATGGCGAAGCATGTCCGCCTAACGATTATTGTGTCCGAAACCGGCGCATATTAAGCGCCGCTGTCGACAATCAGCGTAACCGGTCCCCAGTTAACCAGCTCAACGTCCATCATCGCGCCGAAGCGGCCCGTCTCTACGACAAGCCCCTTCTCCCGCAGCGCCGCGTTGAAAGAATCGTAAAGCGCCTCCGCCCGCTCCGGCCTTGCCGCGGCCATAAAGTTGGGCCGCCGGCCCTTGCGGCAATCGCCGTACAGCGTAAATTGCGACACGGACAAGACGGCTCCTCCGACGTCGGCGACGGATAGATTCATTTTGCCCGACTCGTCCTCAAAGATGCGCAGTCCCGACAGCTTGTCCGCCATCCAGCGAACGTCGTCCTCCGTATCTTCGTGCGTAAATCCGACGAGCAGCACGAGACCCCGCGCAATGGAGCCGACCGTAGTCCCGTCAACCGTCACGCGGGCTTCCTTGCTTCTTTGCACAACGACTTTCACATCAATTCTCCTCTATTGCATAATGCGCTGGACGGAATAGATGTCCTGCACGCGCTTGATCTTCTCTACCACCGCCGTCAAATGATCGATATTGCGGATCAGGATGGTCATATGAATAAGCGCCATCTTGTTTTTGACGGAGCGGCCCGTCACCGCCGATATATTCGTCTTGCTTTCCGATACCGCTTGAAGCACCTCGTTCAGCAGCCCTCGGCGGTCATGCCCCGTAATCTCGATATCGACGCTGTAATTCGCATCCGCATTGTCTTCCCATTCGACCTCGATGACACGCTCCGCTTCCTCTCCGTCCGAGCCGAACGGAATATTCAAGCAGTCCATCCGATGAACGGACACGCCGCGGCCGCGCGTAATGTATCCGACGATCGCGTCTCCCGGCACGGGATTGCAGCAGCGCGCAAACCGGACCAGCAAGTTGTCGACGCCCTTGACGGTAACCCCGTTGTTCGGCCTGCCTTTTTTGGCGGACATGCCGGAGGCCGCCTTAATTTCCTTCAATTCGGCGGACAGCTCGATCTGGCTGGCTTCCTCCGCCTCCTTGCGCAGCTTCTCCGTCAGCTTTGTGCAAATTTGGGCGGCCGTAATGCCGCCGAAGCCGATCGCCGACATCATGTCCTCGATATCGTGGAAGGCGAACTTCGAGGCCGCATCCTGCAGCTTGTCGTCGGCCATCCAGGCGGACGGCTCCAGGCCGAGGCGCTTCAGCTCCCGCTCCAGCAGCTCGCGTCCTTTGGCGACGTTCTCCTCCCGCTTCTCCTTCTTGAACCATTGCCGGATCTTGCTTCGCGCATGGGACGATTGCGCAATCTTGACCCAATCCTGGCTCGGGCCGTACGAATGCTTCGACGTCAATATTTCGACAATGTCGCCGGTCTTCAGCTTATGGTCCAGCGGCACGATGCGGCCGTTCACTTTGGCGCCGATCGTCCGGTTGCCGACCTCCGTATGGATCCGGTAAGCGAAGTCGAGCGGCACCGAGCCCGCAGGCAGCTCGATCACTTCGCCGCTTGGCGTAAAAACGAAGACGAGATCGGAAAAGAAGTCCATCTTGAGAGACTCCATAAATTCCGCCGCGTCCTTCGTTTCATGCTGCAGCTCCAAAATTTCGCGGAACCACGACATTTTGTCCTCGAAATTGCCGTTTGGCACGACCGTGCCTTCCTTGTACGCCCAGTGGGCGGCAATGCCGTATTCCGAAGTGCGGTGCATTTCCCACGTCCGGATCTGCACCTCAGTCGGCTCCCCGTTCGGACCGATGACCGTCGTATGGAGCGACTGGTACATGTTCGCCTTCGGCATGGCGATATAATCCTTGAACCGGCCCGGCATCGGCTTCCACAACGTATGAATGATGCCGAGCGTCGCATAGCAGTCTTTAATATTGTCGACGATGATGCGTATCGCAAGCAGATCGTAAATTTCGTTGAACTGCTTGTTGCGCGTCGTCATTTTTTTGTAAATGCTGTACAAATGCTTGGGCCTTCCCGAAATGTCCCCGTCGATGCCCATTTCCTCCAGCTTTTCCCGGATGCGGCCGATGACGTCGTCGATAAACTGCTCACGCTCGGCGCGTTTCTTTTTCATGAGATTGGCAATCCGGTAATATTGCTGAGGGTTCAAATAACGGAGCGCGATATCTTCCATTTCCCACTTGATCGCCGATATCCCGAGCCGATGCGCAATGGGGCAAAAGATTTCCAGCGTTTCGTAAGCGATGCGGCGCTGCGATTCCTCGGATTGGTATTTCAGCGTGCGCATATTATGGAGGCGGTCCGCCAGCTTGATCAGAATGACGCGGATGTCCTGCGCCATCGCCACGAACATTTTGCGGTAATTCTCGTTTTGCTGCTCTTCCTTGGACTGGAATTTGATCTTTTCCAGCTTCGTTACGCCGTCGACCAGCATGGCGCAAGTTTCGCCGAATTTCGCGCGCACCGTCTGCAGATCGACCGTCGTGTCCTCCACGACGTCGTGCAGAAGCGCGGCAATAATCGACTCGATGTCCATGCCCATGTCGACCAGAATGCCGGCCACCGTGACCGGATGCAAAATATAAGGCTCTCCCGATTTCCGCACTTGTCCGTGATGGGCCTGTTCTGCGAAATCATAGGCTTCCTTGATTCGGATAAGATCCTGCTCTTTCATATATATGGATGCCTTTTCAAGTAGCTGCTCTATGCCCATGAAACGTCCCTTCCCAAGCGTAAACGGATAACGCCGTACGTATTGTATTCCTTTGATAATGCGAGTTTTCTCATATTATGCCTTCAATAACGCCGCCGCGTCAACTCCGCATCGGACGGCAGCCGGCCCGAAACCGCTTTTTTAAAAACAGCCGCCTATTTCGGCCGGCATGGCAATTCCGGCGAGAAATAGGCGGCGTACGCCTTTGCAAGAAAGGCGGAAGGCAAATTATTCGTAAGTCATAAGCGAGAAAACGTCGATGCCGTCCAGCTTTTCCCTGCCGTTCAAATAAGCGAGCTCGATCAGAAACGCGGCGCCGATCACTTCGCCGCCCAGCTGGCGGACAAGATTGATGGATGTGGCGATCGTGCCGCCGGTGGCAAGCAAATCGTCGGCGATAAGCACCCGCTGGCCGGGCTGGATCGCATCCTTGTGCATGGCAAGCTGGTCCTTGCCGTATTCCAGATCGTAGCTGGCCGTAATCGTTTCGCCCGGCAGCTTGCCGCTCTTGCGAATCGGCGTAAAGCCGACGCCCAGCGCAAGCGCAAGGGGCGCCCCGACGACGAAGCCGCGCGCCTCCGGCCCCGCGACGACATCGACGTTCATATGCTGTACGGCTGCGCGCATTTCTTCAATCGCCGCGCGGTAAGCTTCGCCGTCCTTGAGCAGCGTCGTAATATCCTTGAATCGGATGCCGGGCTGCGGAAAATCCGGTATGACCCGTATATAGTCTTTGAAAGATACTGCTTTGGTCACCATGGTCAATCCTTTCTGTTCGCAATCTGCAATCTGGCACAACGGGCCTAAACTTACGGAGCCGCCGCCGCATGACGGCCCGTGGACCGTTCCTCCGCCTTGCGGTAACGCAAGGAAGACGAGAGATCGCGCTTCTCGGGCGCCGGGACCGGCGTTATCGTTCCGTTGTCGACGATAATAAACTGCAACTCTTCGAATACGTCAAGCATAAGCTGAACCGCATCCGCCGTCAAGCCGCAATCCTTGGCCAGCCGGTCGGCGGCGCCGCGCAGCTCCGTCGCGCCGCTTCGCCGCAGCCGCTGATACACTTGGACAAATTGTTCCCGTGTCGGAAACGGAACGACGGCGGCGGCCTCCTGGTGCAAATCGTGCAGCTGCAGCTGCGGCCGGCGCCTGCCGTTCCATTCGTTGACCGACAGCTCGCCGACGATATCGAGCGGCTGGCCCGGCCGGATTTGCCCGGCCAGCTCCCCCATCCCGAAGGCGATGGCATCCAACGTATGGCCTTTGCCGCGAAGGGACAGCTTCAAATGTTTGCTTTCTTTGCCGAGCGCCCGCAATTCGGCGATGCCCGCGCCTTTGATCAGCAGTCTGGGCGAAGGATTGCCCATGCCGAACGGCTCCAGCAGCTCCAATTGCGAGATCGTGTCCAGCGTCGCTTCTTCAATCGCGCATTCCAAATCGATCACCGTCTTCGGGATCCAATCGTCCGGCTGCAGACATTGCGCGGCAAGGCCGCTCATCGCCTTCTCGAACTCGGGAAGGTTGTCCCGATGGAGACTCATGCCGGCCGCCGCCTGATGGCCGCCGTAATGATCCAGCAAATGGCTGCATGAAGTTAGCGCGGCGTGCAGGTCGAAACCGTCGATCGATCTCGCCGAGCCTTTGCACATGCCCGTCTCTCCGTCGATTCCGAGAATGACGACGGGCTTGTAATGCCGATCCAGCAGCTTCGAGGCGACGATTCCGATGACGCCCACGTTCCAGCCTTCTTCGGCGAGCACAATGACGGACGGCGGCTCTTGGCCCGCACGTTCGGCCGCCTTCACTTTATTTTCCCACTGCGCCTCGGCTTGTCTTGCCGTCTGATCAACGATGCGCTGCCGGTCCTTGTTCAGACTGTCCAAGCCTGCGGCGGCAACGATCGCGAAATCGTAGTCGTCCGATGTCAGCAGCTCGACGGCCCGCTTCGCATGATCCAGCCTGCCGGCGGCGTTAATCCGGGGAGCCATGCCGAAGGCAACGCCGGCGGACGTTATCGAGGAAAGCTCCATTCCTCCAGCCTCCGCCAGCGCCCTGAAGCCGATGCCCGGCTCCCGGCGCATGCGTTCCAGTCCGTACTTGACCAGAATGCGATTTTCGTCCGTGAGCGGCATCAAATCCGCGATCGTGCCCAGACATACGATATCCGCCCACTCGAGCGGCGGCCGGCCCAGCAAGGCTGTCGCCAGCTTGAAAGCGACGCCCGCGCCGGCAAGCCCTTTGAATGGATACGAACAATCGGAGCGCTTCGGATTGACGACCGCGCAGGCGTCGGGTATGCGGTCGGGCGGCTCGTGATGGTCCGTCACGACGACGTCGATGCCGAGCTCCTTCGCGAACTCGATTTCTTCGTGCGCGCTGATGCCCGTGTCGACCGTTACGATCAGCGTCACGCCTTCCTCGGCCGCCAGCTCGATCGCCTTGCGGTTCAGTCCGTAACCCTCAAGCGAGCGATGCGGTATGTAATAATCAAACCGGTAATTCAAAGATTGGAACAAACGGATCAGCAAAGAGGTGCTCGATACGCCGTCGGCATCGTAATCTCCGTAGATGCGAATCCGCTCTTCCCGTTCGCCCGCCGTTTGAATCCGCTTTGCCGCTTCATCCATGCCGCGCAGCAAATAAGGGTCGTGAAGATGATCTTTCGTTCCATAAAGAAAGAGGCTGACGTCAGCCTCTTCCCGCAGCCCTCGCTGCACTAGCAGTCTTGCGACGAGAGGAGGCAGCGCGAAGACGGACGACAGCCGCCGCGCGGCTTCTTCGTTTTCTCCGCTCCACGCTTCCATCACCCATCGGGTTTTGCTTTCAACCACCAGGCCTCTCCCCCTTCCCGATGCGGTTGTTTATTGAAGCAGCGTCGGCATATGCTCCTGATTCGGATCGTGATTTGATTTATACGGATAACCCGGGTCGTAGGGCTCTACGTAGACCGAGACGTCGGACAAATGCAGGAATCGGGCCATCAGCAGCATCTTGACCCGCTTGGCGATTTCTTGCCCTTCCTGCACCGTAATTTTCGGATTGACGCTGATGACGATCTCGGCGACAACGTAATGCCCTTGCTCCCTGGCCCGAATCGATTCTACCGTCACGACGCCTTCCACCCGCTGGACGACCTGCATCAGCTCCTCGGCCGGCTCTTCCTTCCCCTCCGGCCTGCCCCGAACCTTCCGGTGCCGGTTAAACAGCGCGTCCAGCAAATTTCCCCATAAGCTTTTTCTGCTGTCAGGATTTTTTTTATCCTGCCGCGGTCTGGTTGACATTGGAACCTCCTAAAGGCTTTGCGGAGCAAAGCCACTTCGTAAGCATTAGCTTAGGCTTTGCGGAGCAAAGCCACTTCGTAAGCATTAGCTTAGGCTTTGCGGAGCAAAGCCGCATCGTAAGCATAGGCTCAGGCTTTGCTCCGTCAAGGAGCGGTATTTGCCGCCGCCTTCGGCTTTTTCTTTTCGCTTCTCTTTAACAGCAGCCACAGCGGGCTGGCCAAGCAAATCGTCGAATAGGCGCCGCTTATAAGGCCGATCAGCATCGCAAACGAAAACAGCTTGATCGATGGGCTTCCCAAAATAAGGATGAAGACCGTTACGATGGCAACCGTCAACACGGTATACAGGTTTCGAGCCATCGTTTGCCAAATGCTGGCGTTGACCAGCTCCGCAAGCTGATCCTCGTTTTTGATGCGGGCAAAACGAAGATTGTCGCGAATACGGTCAAATATAACGATTTTATCGTTGATCGAATAGCCGAGCGTCGTCAGCACCGCCGCAATAAACGGCAGATCGACCTCCAGCTGCAAAATGGAGAAGACGGCCACGACGATAAAGCTGTCGTATAAAATAGATATATTGGCCGCCAAGGCAAAACGCCACTCAAATCGGATCATGACATACAGCATAATGCCTAGGCTCGCGGCCAATATTGCCCAGATCGTCTTAATCCCGAGCTCCCTCGCCAAATCGGCGGATACGACGTTCACTTCGGTCGATACGTCCTCTCCGAACTTCGCCTTTAAGGCCGCTTCCACCTTGGACGTCTCCTCTTGACTCAGCACGTCGGTAAATCGGATCGTCAGCCTGCCGTCGCCGATCGTTGGGGCGATGTCGCCGTAACCGGCTTCGGTCAACGCTTCCTGAGCTTTCTCTTTCGTCACCGTCTGGCTTGTGGATACGTCCATATTCGTGCCGGCCTTAAAGTCGACGCCCAGATTAAGCTGGAACAGCAACAGCGACACGATGCCCGCTACGGTCAGCGCGATGGAAAAAATAAAAAACTTCTTTTTGTTTGCGATAAAGTCGTAGCGGATATTTGTATGGTATTCGGAATTATAGCTCACGGATTTCCGCCTCCTTCACGCCGTAATAGCCGGGCTTCATAAACTTGTTGCTTCGAACGAGCAGCGTGAGCAGAAACCGCGAAAAGTAAATGTTCGTCATGACACTCACGAGGATGCTGAAAATCATCGTCAACGCAAATCCTTTGATCGCGCCGTCGCCGATCAAATACAGCACGCCTGCGGCGATGAGGGACGTAATGTTGGCGTCCATAATCGTGCGGAACGAGTTTCTGGAGCCGGACTTGAGCGAAGACAGCATGCTCTTGCCGCTGCGGATTTCTTCCTTGATCCGTTCGGCCGTTATTATGTTGGCGTCGACCGCCATGCCGACGCCCAGCACGAAGGCCGCGATGCCCGGCAGCGTCAACGTCGCATTCATCAAGTTTTGGACCAGCAGCAGCAGCCACGCGTACGTTATGATCGATATTGCCGCCACGAACCCCGGAACGCGGAATATGGCGATCATAAATACGAGGACGATCAGCGAACCGATTACGCCCGCCGTTACCGTATCCTTCAAGGAATCCATGCCCAGCTTGGCGCCGATGCTGTTGTGGTACACCATCTCCAGCTTGAGCGGCAAGGAGCCCATATTGATGAGGTCGCGAAGCTCGCGCGCCTCCTCGATCGTCGCCCCTGTCCCGAGACGGATGACCGCGCTCTTGCTCGGAATAACCTGGTCGATGCCCGGAGACGAGATCATTTCCTCGTCCAAATAAATGGACAGCGTCTGTCCAAGCAGCCTGGTCGTAATTTCTTCAAAAAGTTTGGCATCCTTCAATTCAATGGATACCATTGGACGATTCAGCTCATCATAAGTGACGGATGCGCCGTTTTCCACAAAATCCGTGCCGTCCAGCTCGACGGTGCCGTCCGGCGCCCGGAATGTCAGGTTGATCGGCTTCATCAGAAGCTCGATTACTTCTTCCTTCTTGTCGTCGGCGATGCCGGGCATACGGACGCGAATCCGGTCGCTGCCTTCCGTCGTAATTTCCGGCTCGACCAGTCCGGTGGCGTCAATCCTCTCCTGAAGGCTTTTCGCCGTCTTTTTCAAATTATCCGCCGTCACCGCCGCGCCGCCTTCGAACGACTCGGCCCGATAGAGCACTTCAAGGCCGCCCTTCAAATCGAGTCCCAGCTTCGTGTCCTTTACAACCCACGGGCTTGTCCAGGCGATAACGCCGAACAAGACGACCACGACTCCAAGGAAGGCTACTATTCTCTTCCCGAACATACGTCTGACATCCCCCTTATGATCTCAATATTCCCATTATACAGATGCTCCAAAAACGAGTCAAAAAAAAGAGGCCCGCTTGTTCAGAACGGGTTCCCCTTGAAAGCGTTCAGCGTCATGAAATTCATGAGCGCGGTCGCCTTGAGCGACAATATGTCGTTGACCAGCTGATGCAGCTCCGGCCTGCCGGTCTTGGCGTATTTGGCATTGACGCATTCCCATACTTCCCGGCCGGTGACATGCTCGTAGCCGATCAGACGAAATTCGTCCGCCTTGCTGCTGCACAGCTCCTCAATAACCGATGCCAATTGTTCGTCAGTCATGCCGCACCTCCCGAGCATCGCTGCCTGTCGTACCGTTTCTAATTCGATAGACGCCTCCCGGATTCCTGCTTGCTCCCCGTCAAGAGAACGAAAAAGTCGGAGACATGGAACGGGACATGCCGAGCATACAGTGGTAGTACAGGCATGTCAAGAAGGAGTTGAGGTCGTCCGTCATGGCGAAACAAACCTTTATCAAAGGCGCAATGATTCTGCTGATCGCCGGCGTCATCAACCGGCTGCTCGGCTTCGTGCCGCGCATTACGCTGCCGCGCATTATGGGAGCGGAAGGCGTCGGGTTGTATCAGTTAAGCTATCCGTTTCTGATCGCGCTGCTGACCTTGATTACGGGCGGAATTCCGCTGGCGGTAGCCAAATGGACGGCCGAGGCGGAATCGCAAGGCGACGGGGAACGGGTCCGCCATATTTTTCGCACGGCCATGATCGTGACGATCGTCATCGCCGTCGTGCTGACGCTCGGCATGCTGTTGTTCGCGCCTTGGATCGTTCGGCATGTGCTTCCCGATGCCCGGGTGTACCGCTCTTTCCTGATGATGTCGCCGCTGCTTCTGATTATCGGGGTTTCTTCCGTTTACCGGGGTTACTTTCAAGGCAAACAAAACATGATTCCCAGCGCGGTGTCGCAAATTACGGAGACGGTAATCCGCATCGGCGCCCAGCTGCTGCTGACGGCGTTGATGCTGCCGTACGGGCTGGAGTGGGCCGCCGCGGGGGCGATGCTTGGCGTCGTCGCCGGCGAACTGGGCGGCTTCGCCGTGTTGTTGTGGAAATACGGCAGGCATAAGCGGGAATTGGCCAGCCGGGAGCCTAAGGCTGCCGTTCCGGCGAGCGGCCCTTCTGCCGGCAGGCCCCCCCGCGTGCTTCGCAGGCTGATCGGCTTATCCCTCCCCGTAACGGGCAGCAAGATGGTCGGCTCGCTGTCCTATTTGCTCGAGTCGATCTTTACGGCGCGCAGTCTGGCGGCCGCCGGCATCGTAACCGGCATCGCCACGGCGCAATACGGCGCGCTTCAAGGGATGGTCGTCCCTCTGCTCCTGCTTCCGACCGCGCTCACCTATTCGCTGGCCGTCTCGCTTGTCCCTTCCCTGTCCGAAGCCGCGGCCAAAGGCGACAAGGCGCTGATCCATAAGCGGCTTCATCAATCGATGCGGCTCGCGCTCGTCTCCGGGGCTCCGTTCGTCGTCGTCATGGGGCTGTTCGCCGAGCCGATCTGCCGTATCCTGTATGCGCACGGCGAAATCGCTCCGATGCTCCAGCTCATGGCGCCCGTCGGCATCTTCATCTACCTGCAGGCGCCTCTGCAAGCGGCCTTGCAGGCGCTCGACAAGCCGGGAACGGCACTGATGAACACGTTTATCGGGGCGGCGGTCAAGCTGTTGCTGATCGTGCAGCTGGCCTCCAAGCCGGAGCTCGGCATTTACGGCGCGCTGATCGCCATCAACGTCAATATCGTGCTTGTAACCGCCTTGCACGCGATCAGCGTGCTCCGATTTATCGGTTTTCGCATGAACCCGTTCGACTTCCTGAAGGTCGGAGCCGCCATGGTCGTCATGGCCGGGGCTTCGAGCTGGATGATGAACCACTCCCCGCTGGGCGCGGAATGGGCAAGCCTGATCGCAGCCTGCGCCGGCGGCGTTGTCGTCTATCTTCTTCTTATGATATGGATGCGAATCATCGACCGGTACGACGCCGCGCGCATCCCGCTAATCGGCTCCTGGTTCAAATAAGGCGCTTGTTGTTGACGTCTATAAAAATTTTGCCTCTATGGTCGATGGTGCATAAAAACACATCTTTATAATCGTAAACGTTATGCTCTTGCAACACATTTTTGAGCCAAAACCTCGTTTTTTCGATTTTCGCCAAATTTTCGTCCTGTACCTTGCCGTCCATAATGAGCGGTATCGGCAAAATTTCAAAGCGGTAGCCCGGGGGAATAAGCTTCTCCCGGCCTTTCGGCAGCGGACGCAGGCTCGTTCTTTCCACGTTGACGTCCGGCGCTTGTTCGCGGCCGCCGTCCCCGCCGGCTTCCGCCCGCTCCTTCGGGATGACCGACAGCTTGCCGCTCGTCTCCAAAATCGCGAATTCCACTTCATCCACCGACGTCATTTGGTTTTCCCGCAGTTGCAGCATCAAATCGTCCAGGTTATAGCGCTGCTTGCGCATCGCATCCTGGTCGATTTTCCCGTTGGCGATAATGACCGTCGGCTTGCCGTCAAACAGCAGCCGCAGCTTTCGATTGTTCATGGACAGCCAAGCCGTGCCGAGCTGAATGAGCAGCAGCGCAGCAATCGGGATGAGACCGTCCGATAGTGGGCGCTTCACGTCATCGATGGCATTTACCGCGATTTCTGCGATCATTACGGAAATGACAAGATCGAGCACCGACAGCTTGCCGATTTCCCGCTTGCCCATCAACCGCATGACCAGAAATACGACAACGTACATAAAAGCCGTCCGGATCAACAGACTCCACCATTCCAACGGTCAGCGCCTCCTTCTTGCAAAGGCCTAGCTATGGCCAGCTATGGTCGTGTACAGCTATTCTGACCCCTCATTTCCATCCTCATACGACAGGCGCTCAGGCGAAAAAATGGCAGCGGTCCTCCCTTCCGGAATATTCGGGCAATCTTGTACTATTTTGGCCGGCTTGGCCATATGGTGTAGTAATAGACTGAAAGCGATAGGAGGTATCGCATGAGTTCCGTCCATCCATCGACCAAAAAAACGCATATCGCCGCTCCGTTGCTGGCGGGAATCGTCTTTTCGTTAATCTGGCTGGCGGCGGGCGCGCTGCTGCTGTCTTTGCTGCTCCACTTTACGAATCTGAAGGAAACCGAGCTCGGCAATTACGCCATGGGCATCCACGGCTTGTCCGCGTTGGCCGGAGGGCTCACGGCCGGCAAGAGGTCGGAAAAAAAGGGCTGGTATAACGGAGGCATGCTCGGCGTCGTATACGGCCTGATCGTCATGATCGTCAGCTTCCTGGCACAGAACGCTTCCCTGTCCTGGAACAGCGCGGCTTTGCTTGGATTGGCTTTGCTTGCAGGCGCTTTCGGGGGCATGATCGGGGTAAACTTAAGAAAATAACGGGCTTTTCGGACCAAAAAACGGCCGGACAGGAACATTCCTGTCCGGCTTCGGTTGGCTTAAGACTCCGCTTTTTCCGAGCTGGGCGCAGATTGCACGACATTGTTAATCGCGCTGCGCTCGAACGTCATCTTCGTCGTATCGTTGACGCGAAGGACGACGGTATCGTCGGTCAGCTCCAGAATCGTGCCGTGGAGACCGCCGATGGTCGTAATTTTGTCGCCTTTCTTCAATTGAAGAAGCATTGCGTTGCGCTGCTTCTGTTTCTTCTGCTGCGGACGGATAAGCAAGAAATAAAAGACCGCGAACATCAGAACGAAAGGCAGTATAAGGCTCCAAATATTGCCGCCTGCCGCCGGATCAGCCGCCAAAAAAGTTGTCATAGAAGGATTCACCCCTTTCCCAAAGTAAACAGCTTGTTAAAACCCTTTATTGTTGCGGTCCAGGCCGTACGCCTGGAAGAAAGCGTCTCGGAAATCGAGCAGCCGGTCTTCCATAATCGCTTGCCGGACGTCTCTCATCAATTGCAGCAGAAAGTGAAGATTGTGATAGGTAGTGAGCCGAATGCCGAACGTCTCGTCCGCCTTCAGCAGATGACGGATATAGGCGCGCGAATAATTGCGGCAAGTGTAGCAGCTGCAATTCGGATCGAGCGGACCGAAATCCTCCGCATATTGGGCGTTGCGCACGACCAGTCTTCCGGCGCTAGTCATCGTCGTCCCGTTTCGCGCGATGCGGGTAGGCAGGACGCAGTCGAACATGTCCACGCCGCGGATAGCGCCTTCAACAAGCGCGTCGGGCGAACCTACTCCCATCAGATAGCGGGGCTTGTCCGCAGGAAGCACAGGCACCGTATATTCAAGCACATCGTACATGAGATGCTTCGGTTCTCCTACGCTCAGTCCACCAATAGCATACCCCGGGAAATCCATGGAAGTCAAATCCTTTGCGCTCTGAATGCGCAAATCTTTGTGCATCCCTCCCTGCACGATTCCAAACAGCGCCTGATCGCCCGGTCTGGCATGCGCCTCCAGGCATCGCTCCGCCCAACGCGACGTTCTTTCCGTCGATTGCTTGACATATTCGTATTCGGCAGGATACGGCGGACATTCGTCAAACGCCATCATAATGTCGGAGCCGAGCGCATTTTGAATTTCCATCGCCTTTTCCGGAGACAGGAACAGCTTGTCCCCGTTCAGATGAGAACGGAAATGGACGCCCTCCTCCGAAATTTTCCTCATCTCGCTTAAACTGAACACCTGAAAACCGCCGCTGTCGGTCAAGATCGGACGGTCCCAATTCATAAACTTGTGAAGCCCGCCCGCTTTCTTGACGAGCTCGTGTCCCGGACGCAGAAACAGATGGTACGTATTGCTCAAAATAATATGCGCATCCATCTCCTTCAACTCTTCGGGGCTCATCGTCTTCACCGTCGCTTGCGTGCCGACCGGCATAAAGGCCGGCGTCTCGATTACGCCGTGCGGCGTATGCACCCTTCCCAGCCTTGCGCCGGACTGCTTGCACTGTTTGATCAACTCATAGGTTACTGCCACCGTTCACGCTTCCATTCTGTAATTTTAATAGATAAACATGGCGTCGCCAAAACTGAAAAACCGGTATTCCCGTTCGATCGCTTCCGCGTAAGCGCGCATAATGACGTCTCTGCCGGCCAACGCGCTGACGAGCATGACGAGCGTGGACTTCGGCAAATGAAAATTCGTCAGCAGCGCGTCGACGAGCTTAAAGCGGTAGCCCGGATAAATAAAGATCGAAGTCCAGCCGCTGCAAGCTTCCAGGGGCGCATCGCCGAATCGGCCCGCCAGCGTTTCCAGCGTCCGCGCGGACGTCGTTCCGACGGCGGCGATTCGCCGCCCTTCCTCCCTGGCCGCCTGCAGCAGCGCCGCATTCGCTTCGTCAAGCTCGTAATATTCGGCATGCATCTCATGGTCCTCCACGCGCTCCGCCGACATCGGACGGAACGTGCCCAGGCCGACATGCAGCGTAATATACGCCAGCTGCACGCCCTTATCCTGCAGCCGCCTCAAATACGATTCCGTAAAGTGAAGCCCGGCCGTCGGAGCCGCCGCGGAGCCTTCATGATGGGAATAAACGGTCTGATACCGTTCCTTTTCCTCCAGCCTCTCCTTAATATAAGGGGGCAGCGGCATTTCGCCGAGCCGGTCCAGCAGCTCCTGAAAAATTCCGCTGTACATAAACCGGACCGTACGGGAGCCGTCTTCGCCTTCCTCCTCGACGACCGCCTGCAGCAGCGGCTTGCCTTCCCCGTCGCTGCCGAAGGAAACGACCGTGCCCCGCTTCAGCCGTTTGGCGGGCTTGGCGAGCGTCTCCCAGCGGTCGCCGCCGAGCGCGTTCAAGAGCAGAAACTCCGCTTTCGCTCCGGTCCCTTCCTTGACTCCGATCAAACGGGCGGGAATGACCCTCGTATTGTTGAGCACCAGCACGTCGCCTTCGTTCAGCTTGGTCTCCAGATCCGTAAATTTGCCGTGCTCCGTCTCGCCCGTCGTCCGGTTCAGCATAAGCAGCCGCGACGCGGTCCGCTCCGGCAGCGGCGTCTGGGCGATCAGCCGCTCCGGCAGTTCGAAATCAAACCAGTCTACATTCATTAGCCTTTTATCATTCCTTAGCTATCGTGATGCCTTTATAGTAGTATTTCAAAATATATTGATAGTCATACCCTTGCTGCGCCAGCCCGAGAGTGCCGTATTGCGACAGGCCGACGCCGTGACCGTTGCCTTTGCCGTTGAATTGAAACGCGGCTTCCTTCGTCGCGGCGCGGATTTCTCCGTCGCCGTTCATAATAAACAAATGCTCTCCCGACGACGCCGCCGCCTTACCGTCTGCTCCCGCTACGTATATCGCCTGGTTCCCACCCGTTTTGGTCCTCTGGGCGCCGCCCGCCCCTTGCATGACGACCTTCCCCGATTCCTCGATCTGGAACAGCGTGCTGGGCAGCGAACCGCCCGCCCCCAGTATCGAACGGATGGAATCCGGCGAGCGGATCGGCAGCTTGCTTCCGTTCGCCGCAATCTCAACCGCCCTTCCGGAAGGTCCCCGCTTCGTTACGGCAAGCGACGCGATCGGTCCGGTCAGCTTCGGCTCGATGCGGGCGTTAATGGACGAGAGCAGCTCGTCGGAGCTGTACGGTCCTCGGATCCAGCTCATCGCATTCGATTCCTTCACTTTGCCGATCTCGACAACCCGGGCGCCTTTGTTCAGCTCGGCGACAAGCGGAACGGCATCCTGGATAACGGGATGCTTCCGCACTCTCGTGCCGTCCGTCGTCAGCTCCAGTATGCGGCTTCCCGCCGCGGTTTTGGAGCCCGTATCCTTCAGCAGGTCTTCGCGGATATAGCCGACCTTGCCGCTCGAAAGCACGACGCGGCGCCAATTCATCAAGCCGGTTTCAGACGTTTGGTCGGGGCTGGAGACAGGCTTCAAATACGGCACTTCGTTGCCCCATACTTCCGTAGCGTCCGCCGTCATGCCTCCTCCGCTGGAAGAAAAGAGCGCCTCGATAACCTTGCCGTTATAAAGAGCAACTTCGCCTTTGGTCGCGTCGACGGCCTGGATAACCGACGGGCTTTCGGTCGACACGCCGAAGTAAGCCTGGCTGAGCGTCGTATCGACGACGTGGGCGATCTGGAAGCCGAATCCTTTGTTAAGGGCGTAAGACCGCGCCGCCACCGCCTGCGCCTTGAGCGCCTCCTGAGGCCAGGACGAATACACTTCCGCTCCGACGACCGAATACAAATATTGCTCGAACGGAAGCTCGTTGACGACCGCCATCTTCCCGTTCAATACGCTGATCTCGAACTGTCCCCGGTACGAGCGGCCGCTTCGTTCGGCCAGCTGAATCGGCTTTCCGCCTTTGGGCGTCAGCCACAGCTTCATATCGCCGGCGGGAAACTGATACAGATCGTCAGAGCTGTCGGCCTTGCCCGTCAAGGAATGATCCTGCTGCAGGAGCAAATAACGGGAGCCGGCAGGAACCGCCTTTAGCGACTTGCCGTGCGGCGTCTTGGCCGCGGCTTCCTGCACCCGCTTCAGTTCATCCGCAGATGCGGCCGATCCGGCCATGACCGAATAGGAGACGCCTCCGCCGGCATTTGTCCGGACCGCCACGAAAGCGTCGATGCCCGCTTCGCCGAACGCGGCGGCGGCGGCCTGCGCCTCTTGCTTGCTCTTGAACGCCGGGGTTTCAACCCGCAGCGGACCGGCGGCGGCCGCTTTGAAGCCTTTCGCCAGTCCGGACAGCTTCGCATCGGAATTCCAGCGCGCCAGAGCCGAAGCCGCTTCGGCGGAAGAAGCGTAAGCTCCCTCCGTCACCCGATAGACCGTGCCTCCCTGACCGGGAAGCGCCGTTAAATAAGGCGCTCCCTTGGCGCCGGCGACATGCTGGTATACTGCCAACGCTTCCGCAAAGCTCGCCGACTGAAACAGCTTCACCTTATAATCGTCCGGGGCTATCCGTACGCGCTGCCCGTTCCCGAGGTTGAACCACTCTTGAACGCCGTCCGGCTCCCGCAAGCCCACCGACAGCCCTCCTTCGGAGGAAAATGTGGCGGCGGCCGTCGTCGACGTATATTTCCCAGGCAATGACATGAACAGTCCGACCCGGATTTGGTCCAGCTTCGGAACGGCGGCATGGGCATGCCAAGGCGTCGAAGCCGTAACCAGCAAAAGCATCGCGATCGCAACAAGCGTCAGTCTTTGCCATTTTCGCATCATTTTCATTTGCCTCTCCTCTCGCCGTATCGTTTGTACGATTTGAACGATAAAATGTTCATTCCAAACGCCGCAGTACCAAATAAATCGATTGTTCGCGATTCATCGACAGCTTCGTTACTGCCGTTTCGGGACCGGCAAGCCCAAATGCTTGTAGGCGCTGTCCGTCGCGATCCTTCCGCGCGGAGTGCGCTGCAAAAAGCCGATCTGCATCAAATAAGGCTCATAAACGTCCTCGATCGTTTGACTTTCCTCGCCGATCGTCGCCGCGATCGTATCCAGGCCGACCGGCCTGCCGGAAAACGTCGTCATCATGGCATGGAGCATTTTATGGTCGATATGGTCAAGCCCCATCGGATCGACCTGCAGCAGTTCAAGCGCCGATTTGGCGATTTCGTGCGTAATAATGCCGTCTCCCCGCACCTGGGCGAAATCTCTTACCCTCTTGAGCAGACGGTTCGCAATTCTCGGCGTCCCCCGCGAGCGCAATGCGATTTCCGTCGACGCTTCGCCGGCGATCGCCACATCCAGAATGTCGGCCGCGCGCGACACGATAAATGCAAGTTCGTCTACCGTATAAAATTCCAGCCGGCTGACGACGCCGAACCTGTCTCTGAGCGGAGCGGACAGCAAGCCGGCTCTGGTCGTCGCTCCGATTAACGTAAACGGCGGCAGATCCAGCCGAACGGAGCGGGCGCTTGGCCCTTTGCCAATCATAATGTCCAGCGCGAAATCTTCCATGGCAGGATACAGCACTTCCTCCACCGTCCGGTGAAGACGGTGGATTTCGTCGATGAACAGCACGTCCCCCTCCTGCAAATTGGTCAGCAGCGCGGCCAGATCGCCCGGCCGTTCAATCGCGGGCCCCGACGTCGTTCGCAATTGGACGCCAAGCTCGTTGGCGATAATATTCGACAACGTCGTTTTGCCCAATCCCGGAGGTCCGTACAACAGCACATGATCGAGCGCTTCCTTGCGCATCTTGGCCGCTTCGATATAAATGGACAGATTCTCCTTCGCTTTGGACTGTCCGATATATTCCGCAAGATAACGCGGCCGGAGACTAAGCTCCACCGCCTGGTCCTCCATCATCAGGTTCGCGGAAATGATCCGGTCTTCCATGGTGCGCCTCCTTTCCGTTACCCTTTAAACAACTCTTGCAGCGCTCTCTTCATAAGCGCGTCGACCGGCTCCTCGGGGCTTACGCTGTCCTGCAGCCGGGCCCAGGCCTTGTCAAGCTCCGCGGCGGTATAACCGAGCGCCGCCAGCGCTTCGCGGGCTTCCTGCCAAGCCGTGCCGTCTCCCTGGCCCTCTCCGATCCCGTTGCCAAGCTCGGCGGCCAGTCCCGCCGCGGCAAGCGCAGCGCCGTCTCCTCCGGCTCCCGCAAGCTTATCCTTCAGGTCGAGAATCATCCGTTGGGCCGTCTTTTTGCCAATGCCGGGAAGCTTGGTCAAAAATCCGACGTTTTCTTGCTGAATGGCGGCTATGACGGCTTCCGGACGGCCGGCGGACAAAATGCTGAGCGCCACTCGCGGCCCGATTCCCGACACTTCCAGCAGCTTGCGGAACAACGTCTGCTGCTCGCGCGATTCGAAGCCGTACAACAGTATGGCGTCTTCCCTCACATGATGATGGATGTATACCGTCGCTTGATCCTCCCGCGCCGCGAAGGCGTACGGGTTCGGCGTAAACACCCTGTAGCCGATGTCCCGGACGTCCATGACCACATATTCCGCTTCAATATGTACGATGCGTCCTCGCAAATAATCGATCATTACCGGGTCACCTCGTTTATTTTTTGGTGCATGGCCGACGAATGGGCATGACAAATGGCGACCGCAAGCGCATCCGCCACATCGTCGGGCTTCGGAACGGCCGAAAGCTTCAAAAACATTTTGACCATTTCCTGCACTTGCCGCTTCTCGGCCTTGCCGTAGCCGACGACGGCCTGCTTCACTTGCAGCGGCGTATACTCTGCCACAGGCAAGCCGCGCTGGGCCGCCGCCAGTATAATGACGCCGCGAGCCTGGCCAACGGCAAAAGCCGTCGTCACGTTGCGGTTGAAAAACAGCTTTTCCACCGCGACGGCGTCCGGCTTGTATTTGTCCAGCAAGGCCTCTGCCGATTCGTAAATTTGCCGAAGCCTGACCTCCTGGGGCGTATGGGCTTCCGTTTGAATGGCGCCGTATTGTACAGGCACAAGCTTGTGGCCGACTTTATCGATAAATCCGAATCCCGCGATCGCAATGCCGGGGTCTATGCCTAAAACGCGCAAAATACGCCATCTCCTATCGGTCCTTCTATTTGTGCCTGTCCACCATTATAGCAAATGTTGCCGTAAATGAGAACGAACGTTTGACATCGCACGGTCCAAAAACGCACAAAAGGCTGCGCCGTCCGCTTCCACCGCGGGGGCGCAGCCTTTCGATTAACATAGGTTACTGCTTGTGTCTTGCTCAATTGGTCCGGCTTGGCCGACTCGCGGCGCTGCTCTGTCCGACTTGGCAGACCGGCGGCGCTGCTCTGTCCGACTCCGCCGCCCTAAGCGCGGCCGCCATACGAAGTTACCGAACTCTCGAGGTTGCCACGCTGATTTCGTTACTTAGAGCGCCCCGCCGGGACTTCCTGCGATGCTGCAAGGCTGATTTTGGTACTTACAGCGCTCCGGCAGGACCGCCTGCAATGCTGCTGCAAGGCTGATTTTGGTACTTAGAACGCCCCGCCGGTACCGCATGTGATGTCCATAAACGAAATGTTAATAGTTTTGCTTCATTGCCTTTTCGTGCGTGCCGACGGCGTAATCGCTGAAGGTGGACAAAATGCTGTTATACTCGTCCATATCGCTCACCCTGATGCCTCTTGCCAATTGATCGAGCTCTTCCGGCGGCAAGCTGCTTTCCATGTAACGAACGTCGAGCTGGAAAAAGGTGCGAAGCACCTTCTCGTTTTTCGGTTTGCCGTCGAACAAGGACAAGTTCCCGCTCCTGTCGAGTCCGAAATACGCATGCGATTTGCAATAATCGGACAAATCGTCGATCCTTTCCTCCAGCTGCACCGTATTTCCTTGTCCTCCGAAGGAGGCGGACCAGTCGGGATGCTCATACAGCAGTGCAATGATCCTGTCGGCCGAAAGCCGACCCAAACCGGCCGTTTCCTCCCCGCATACATAAACGCGGCGAAGGACGACCTCGACGCCGCTCTCGCCCGCCGCCTGCCGAATAGAATCAGGCTGCATCGCTTGCCTCAGGATTTCGGCGTGTGCCGGCGGAGCCGCATTTGCCGCGAACACCAGCAGCAAAGCACCGCCCAGCGTCCATACGATCCTCCGCTGCCGGCGCAAACGTCTTTTTAGTTGCTTCCATAAACGAAAAACCATCATGGGGCAACCCCCTTATTTGCGTTTTTTGATAGTGTGCGCCAAAGCTGTTTAAATATGCAAGGCCATCCTTTGCGGGGTCGGTCGTCATTCCTTATCGACGGGAGCCTCTAAAAAAGCAAAAGGGCTTCCTTCGCTCGCGAAGGAGAGCCCTTATTTCTAATTAATGGTTAAGCCAAGGACGGCTGCCGGACGTTCTTTTTTTCTTCGGACGCTCGCTCACTGTCCGTATGACCGCTTTTTTCTTTTTGCGGGCCTTGGTCGATTTGGCGGCAGATCCTGCCGTCGCGTCCATATCCTCGTCGCGTTTCCCGGCGCATCCGCAGTCGTCGGTGTCCGGCGATCCTTTCCACATCGGATAAGGATCGTACGGCGGGTAGCCGACGCCGCCTCCCGCAAAATTATCCACTCCCGGAGGCGGGTACATGGCCGATAGTGCGGTAACGCCTCCCGCGCCCGATGCGTTGGCGTAAGGCATTATTCCCGTATTCGGCGCGTTCGAGAACGGCGCGATTCCCATGTTCGGAGCGTTCGAGAACGGCGCGACTCCCGTGTTCGGTGCGTTCGAAAGCGGCGCGATTCCCGTGTTCGGCGCGTTCGAGAACGGCGCGATTCCCATGTTCGGCGCGTTCGAGAACGGCGCGATTCCCGTGTTCGGCGCGTTCGACAATGGCGCGATTCCCGTGTTCGGCGCGTTCGACAACGGCGCAATTCCCGTGTTCGGGGCGTTCGACAACGGCGCGATTCCCGTATTCGGCGCGTTCGACAGCGGCGCGATTCCCGTGTTCGGCGCGTTCGGGACGGCAGCCAGCGGAGCGATCGATTTGTTTGCACTCATACCTTGATACATGGCATTTAACGCAGGATTGCCGTACCCCCATCCGGGAGCCGTTCCGTAAGGCATATACGGCGTATACGGATACGTTCCGGGAGGGCAGTCGTAAGGTTGCGGATAAGCTCCGTCCGAATAAGGGTAAGCGTCAAAGCCGGTTGCCGCGCCATATGCGTAAGGCTCCTTCCCGCCTTTGCCTTCTGACAAAGGTTTCAGCGAAGTGTTGGCCTCCGGCATGGCCGGCCAGTCGTACGACGCTTCCGTCGGAGGCGTCCAGTATTGCTGGAACAAATCGACGCTTTGCATATATTCGGAATCGATCGGTTTCACTTTCGATTCGGCCGCTTTTTGAATCGGCAAAGCTTTCGTGTCGTATGGCTCCGCATTCGGCAGCGTCTTTCCTCCGGCATACGGCGCTATATTAGCGAACGGGGCTTCATTGGAAGCGTACGGCTGCATGTTCGACGACATCGGCTGCATATTGGACGTCAGCGGCTGCATATTGGACGTCAGCGGCTGCATGTTCGACGACATCGGCTGCATGTTGGACGTCAGCGGCTGCATGTTCGACGACATCGGCTGCACATTTGACGTCAGCGGCTGGATGTTCGACGACATCGGCTGCACATTTGACGTCAGCGGCTGGATGTTCGACGACA
>CALAWP010000095.1 GCA_937895345.1 uncultured Paenibacillus sp.
CGTCGGCGGAGGCGCCCCGCTTGTCCGCGGCCGCGCTGCTCGGCCGCGTCGACGCCGCGCGCGCCTGGCTGGGCGCGCGGCTGGCGGCCATGTACCCTCCCGAACAGTCCGGGTACATGCAAGCGCTGGTGCTCGGGCTTAAGGACGAAGTCGAGCCCGAGCTGTACAACGGCTTCTCGCGGCTTGGCTTGACGCATGTGCTGGCCATCTCGGGCCTTCATGTCGGCGTATTTATGATGGGGCTCGGCGGTCTGCTTCGCATATTCGGCTTGCCCCGGGAACGCATTTTGCTCGTTCTCATGGCGGCCGTTCCGCTCTATTGCCTCATGTCCGGGGCGTCGCCTTCCGTGCTGCGCGCCGGCATCATGGCCGTGCTCGGCCTCGTCGCGGCAAGGATGGGCAAGCTGAAGGACGGCATGCATCTTATCGCGGCCGCGGCCGTCATCCTGCTCTTCTTTGATCCGTATTATTTGAACAATGTCAGCTTTCAGCTGTCCTTCGCCGTTACGCTCGGCTTGATTATCGGCGTTCCCCCGGTTAGAAATGCACTGCCTAGCCGGCGCGGATTCGGCTGGCTGCGGGATTTGGCCGCCGTAACGCTGGTCGCCCAGCTTGTATCCTTTCCGCTTACGATCTACTATTTTAACCAGTTTCATCTATTGTCGCTTCCGGCCAATATGCTGCTGGTACCCGTCATCAGCTCGGCGATCATGCCGCTGGGAGCTTTGTCGCTGCTCATGTCGCTCTGTTGGCAGGGAGGCGCCGATCTGTTGGCCATGCTGTCCAGCCGGTTGAACGGATGGACGTTCGCCGCCGTCGAGGCGCTGTCGGGCTTGGAAACGTTCCGGACGATCTGGCCGTCTCCGCCGCTCTGGTGGATCGGCTGCTGGATAGCGATGCTCGCGGCCGCTTTCCGTCTGCTGGATATCCGGAACGGCCGGCGGGCCTCGGCCCTGCACCGGCTGAAGGAGGCGGAGGCTCGGACAGCTCCGCTGGATGAGCCGCTGCCGGGCGCATCCCCGTTCTTATCCGGATCGGGGGACGAACGCAACGCCATGAATCCTCCCGGCCGACAAACCGTTCCGGGACCGTTTACGGCCATTCGCTCCAGGGCGCTCATGCCTTGGGGCGGTTTGGCGTTGGCCGCGGTCATGCTGCTCGGATACGCCTATGCGCCGGACCGGTTCGATCGCAGCGGCACCGTCAGCTTCCTCGATGTCGGCCAAGGCGACGCCGCGCTGATCCGCACGCCGGAAGGACGGCATATTCTGATCGACGGCGGCGGAGCGGTATCCTATCGGAAGCCGGGCGACGAATGGCGGGAACGCCGCGAGCCGTTTGAGGTCGGCGCCAAAGTCGTCGTGCCGCTGCTCATGAAGCGGGGCGTGCGCGACATTGACCTCCTGGTCGTTTCCCATCTGGACAGCGATCACATTCGCGGACTGCTTGCGGTGGCGGAATCGATTCCGATCCGGCAAATGTGGTGGAACGGCACGCTGAAGGAGGGTGAAGACGCGGCAGCGCTCATGAAAGCCGCTCTCGATCGGAATATTCCCTTGTTTGCGGTAAGCGAAGGAATGGAGTACGCCATCGATCGCGATACCCGGCTGCAAGTGTTGTGGCCGCCCCGCCGGAACGCGGAATCCTCCGTTCCTATCGTTCGGGACCAGAACGAATGGAGCGTCGTCTTGCAGATGGAATTGTACGGGCGCCCTTTTGTGTTCAGCGGCGATATCGGCGCCGCAACCGAAAGGCTGATCGTGCGTAAGCAACTAGAGCGGCAAGGCGAAGAGGACGGTCGCGAGAGCGTGGCGGCGTCGGACCGCTTTGGGACGCATGAGGCGCCGATCTTGAAGATCGCCCATCACGGAAGCCGCTATTCCTCAAGCGAGGAATGGCTGTCGTACTGGAGTCCCGCCGCCGCGGTCGTCTCCGTCGGCGCCTGGAATACTTACGGCCATCCTCATCCCGATACGGTCGGACGGGTGAAGCGGACCGGAGCGGTTTTGTGGCGGACGGACCGCGACGGCGAAGTCTCGTTTCGGGTGACGAAGAAGGAAGCTTTTGCCTCGAATGCGAGATGAATCTATATACGGGATTCTAATATTTTGGTATGCTGGAAGGTGGAGTTCCAAGGCGATTTATTTCAATTCGGCAGCCTATCGTCAACGTTTTCTTTCGACAATAAATTTTCTTATAAAAATAAAGCTATCGAAGGTTTAATACTGCAACATTTGCCGCAACCGGTTCGTCAGAGAGGTTGCAAGAGAGGAGGATCCTTCGTGGTGGAGCCCGGCCTGATCAAAGCCGCCCAATCGGGAGATCGAGATGCGTTAATCACTCTGTTGCGAGAGATTGAAACCCATGTTTATCGGACAGCCTACTATATATTGAACAACGAGCAGGACGCGATGGATGCGGCGCAGGAAGCGCTGATCCGCATCTACACGAAGATCGGGTCCTACGAGGAGAAGGCGCAATTCAAGACATGGATACAGCGTATTGTGACCAATATTTGCATCGACAAATTCAGAAGATCAAAGCCTACGGTATCGATAGACGAGCATGAGCTCGTCTTCCGCGAGAAGCGCAACGTGGAGGACGAAGTCATGTCCGCCTATGCGCTTCAAGATATTCGGAAGGCGATCGATCAATTGCCGGAGCATCACCGCACGGTCGTCGTGCTCCGATACCTGCAGGATTTTTCGTATAACGAGATTGCGGACAGCCTGGATTTGCCGCTCAATACCGTCAAGTCCTATCTTTTCCGCGCCAGGCAGCAGCTGCAAGCGTTACTTCATGATTATCAGAAAGGTGGTGTCCGGGGATGAAGTGTCAAGAGGTGATGGAACTGATGCAACGACATCTGGACGACGATCTCGACTCCGACGAGATTGAAGTTCTATACAGCCATACAAGACAATGTCCGGACTGCGCGGCGATGTTTGAACGTCTGAAGCTGCTGTCACAGGAATTGACAAGCCTGCCTAAGGTGGTGCCCAGCTACAGCCTGGTGGACGCGATATTGCCGGAACTGGAAAGAATCGATAAGCTCGCGGGGCGGACTGCCGAGGATTCGGATCCGACCGCGGCGGCGAAAGCGGCGGGACACGGCGAAGCCGTCCAACCGGACAGCCGGATGAGCCGAAGGACGGGCCGCAAGCGCTGGCCTTCCTGGGGAGCGCTCGGCGGAGTCATTGCGGCCGGCATCGTGACGGGTCTGTTTATCGCCACTTATCCTCCGGGCATGAGCAAGGATAAGGCTAATTCGGATATGTATACGGCTGACGGCGCCGTTTCCATGAGTATGGAGAGCGATGTCGCGCAGAAGATGAAGATCGCGCCCGGCGAAGCGGCGGGCGGAGACGCGCCGGTGGCGGGCGATGCATCCGTAGGGACCGAATCGTACGCGGGCGGCGGAGATTCGGGCAAGCAAGCGGAGCCGGAAGGAAGCCAGTCCAGCGGCTACGTGCCGCTCTCTTCGGAATCGACATCGGGCGGAGGCGCCCCGCGGCAAGAGGAAGCCGAGGAGCGGATCGGATCGGAAGCGTGGAGGGTCGAAGACCAATTCGGCGAGGAAAACTTCGTGGAACCGACCGATGGACCGGCAAAGGCAGCGACCGAGCAGCCGCCGGGTTTTCTGGAATCGGAGCCTGACGCCAACGGATTCACCGTCAACAACAACGCACTGGGAACGCCTTCTCCCGACGGGCTGTATTTGGCGAGCGCGGATCAGTACAGCATTCGGGTCGTGGCGCTGGATACCGGCGAAACGGTGCTCGAGACATCCAGAAAGAACGGTAAGCATACGAATATCGTTTGGGCGCAGGACAGCTCCAGCCTGACGTATGAGGTGCAATTGGAGCAAGGCGCCATCGAAAGATACGTCATCGACGCCGCCAAATGGACGGAACAAAAAGCCGGTCATCCTTGACCTTGGCGTGCACCCATTCGCACGCCGGTGAGTATACTGTAGCAAATAATCAGTCTGCGACGTGTTCCGCGTCGTATGACCATCCGGCTGACGGTGCCATGGAACCGTTCGCGGATGTTAATATAACGCAAAGGGATGACGCCTCCCCCGGCTCATCCCTTTGTTGTTTCATTGGCGGGATGATTGAGCGCAGCACTAGGATTCGGTACGGCTAATGAGGCATTTCAACGTAATAGATAGGACTGGCAACGGCCGGGCGATCGGTTATAATGGTAATTGGACGCTTGGTTTGCGTCCAGGGAGGTGCCGTAATGGAAGTGAAGGACGCGCTTAAGGAGATTAAATCGGGCAAGTTCAGGCCCGTTTATGTGTTGTTCGGCAAAGACCGATACCGAATGGAGCAATTTATTGACTACTTGATCGGGGCGCTGCTCGAGCCCGATGAGCGCGAGATGGGCATCGCCCGGTTCGACACCGGCGAAACGCCCGTCGAGGAAGCGGTGCTCGAAGCGGAAACGATGCCGTTTTTTGCGGCCCGCAAGCTGGTACTGGTTCGCGATTCCTCCGTGATGGCGGCGGGAGCCAAGGAGAACGCCAAGATCGAGCACCGCCCCGAAACGGTGCTGCGTTATATGGAACAGCCGATGGACACTTCCGTCGTCGTCTTTGCCGTGCAGGCCGATAAGCTGGACGAACGCAAGAAGCTGGTCAAAGCGTTAAAGGACAGAGGCTCGGTCATTTCTTTCCCCGAGCTGGACGGCGTACAGCTGCAGCAATGGATGATCAAGCGCGCATCCGAGCAGCGCCGAGAGCTGAAGCCGGAAGCGGCGCAGCTGCTGGTCGCTCGGCTTGGGACGAGCATGAGGCAAATTGCGGCCGAGATAGACAAACTATGCTTATTTGTCGGGGAAGGCGGAACGATCGACGAGGCTGCCGCCGCCAGTCTGACGGCGGCGAGCGCGGAGGAAGACGTGTTCGCGCTCGTAGACGCCATAGCGGAGCTGCAAATCGGCAAGGCGCTGCAGATGTACCGGCAATTGCTGCTCCGCCGGGAAGAGCCGATCAAGATCGCCGCATTGATTGCGCGGCAAGTCCGCATCATGCTGCAAATCAAGGAGCTGGAGCAGCATCATTATTCGCCGCAACAGATGGCGGGGCAGCTCGGGCTGCATCCCTACGCCGTCAAGCTGGCGGCCGAAAAAAGCCGCAAATTCGAGACGCGGAGACTGGGGCGGCTGCTGGACGCTCTTGCGGAGCTGGACTACGGCATGAAAACCGGCCGCATCGACAAGACGCTCGGTCTGGAGCTGTTTCTGCTGTCGCTGGGCGTGGAACCCGAACCCGCCGCTTCCGCGAGCCATTCGTAGACGAATGACGCGCTAACGAAAAAGGGCTGCCTCTCAAGCCGATGTTCAGCTTGAGAGGCAGCCCTTGCATGTTCAGGCCATAAGTCCGGAATTAAGCTTGCGCAGTCAATGCGTTCAGCTTTTTAGCCAGACGGGATTTTTTGCGGGCAGCCGCATTTTTATGGATCAGGCCTTTCGTAACTGCTTTGTCCAATTTTTTCGTTGCAACGATCAGAGCGGCTTTGGCTGCTTCTGCGTCGGTTCCAGCGATAGCTTGGTCAGCAATTTTAACGGCCGAACGAAGCGCGGATTTTTGAGATGCGTTCAAAGCGCGGCGTTTTTCGCTCGTTTTGACGCGTTTAATCGCGGATTTGATGTTTGGCATGGAATTCACCTCCTAAACTGTTCAAGACGGTTCTCTCTTTGCAAAGAAACCTAATCAACACAACTTAAAATATATTATCATGCGAATGCCCAAAAAGCAATAGTAACCAATCGCTAGAGGCGGCGGCCTCTAGCGAGTTTTTTGCCTGTTTTACATTCAACCGTATGATTTTGGCTGCGCTGCAAACAATAACCGATGAATATTCCGTGAAAGGAGCTGTTCATGTGGGCGAACTCGACTTGCAGCAATTTAACGTTCAGACGGACCTGGCGCTGGAGGCCAAGGAATTGGCGGAAAAGCCCGGCGGAGGTCCGATTCCGGGCATATTGTCCAATACGATTGAGGATAACGGAATTACGATTACGCAGCTCCATGTGCAAAACGAGCAGGGCTCCCAGGCGATCGGCAAAGTGATCGGCCAATACGTCACGATCGAGGTGCCGGGCTTGCGAAGCCAGGATACGGACTTGCAGGATCGGGTGGCGACGCACTTTGCCCAGCAGTTCGAGCTGTTCCTTGGACGCTTGAACGTCAGCAAGTCGGCCCGGGTGCTGATCGTCGGCCTGGGCAACTGGAATGTGACGCCGGACGCGCTCGGTCCGCTCGTCGTGGAAAATACGATGGTGACCCGCCATTTCTTCGAACTGATGCCGAACGACGTCGCGCCCGGCTACCGTTCGGTCAGCGCCGTCGCGCCCGGCGTGCTCGGCATTACGGGCATCGAATCGAGCGACGTGGTGCAGGGAATTGTCGACCGGACGAAACCGGAATTGGTCATCGCCATCGACGCTTTGGCCTCCAAGGCGCTGGAGCGCGTCAATACGACGATCCAGATCGCCGATACGGGCATTCATCCCGGATCGGGCATCGGCAACAAGCGGAAGGGGCTGACACAGGAGATTTTGGGCGTTCCGGTCATCGCGATCGGCGTTCCTACCGTCGTGTACGCGTCTACCATCGTCAATAACGCTTTCGAGATGATGCGGAATCACTTGGAAGCGCAAAAGGGCGATACGAATCAAATTTTTGGACTGCTAAACCAGATGGGCGAGCAGGAGCGGCTGCTGCTGGTGAAGGAAGTGCTCGGTCCGGTCGGCCACGATTTGCTGGTCACGCCGAAGGAGGTCGACCAGTTTATCGAGGATATCGCGAATATTATCGCGAGCGGCTTGAACGCCGCGCTCCATGAAGCCGTTGATACCGGCAACGTCGCCGCTTATACCCATTAGTCGAACGGCGCATGCCGGCGGCGCAACGCTCACTGCCATGTTTGTACGGGAGGGCTGAAGGTGATGGCTGTAGAAACGGACGCACCGGTTCATAAGCTGTACGCCGATCTCCGGGACAATCTTCGTCAGATCGAAGCCGATATGGGCAAGAGCGGGGATATCGTCCTTCGGGAAGTCAGCATAGGGACTGCCGGCCGGTACAGCATGGCGCTCGTCTATACCGACGGGCTGGCCGACAAAACGTTGATCAACGACCACATTCTCGAGGGGCTGATGAACGAGCCTGCCTTGGTCGAAGAGGCGGTCCAAAACGCCCCGTCCTCCGGCAGTCTTATACAGGCATTGTCCCGTCATGCGCTTGCGGTCGATTCGATCGACCCCGTCGGCGATTTCGAGACGTTGTACGACCGGCTGCTGTCCGGAGACGCCATCATTCTGATGGACGGACAAGCGGAGGGGCTGGCGGCCGGCACGCGCGCCTGGAAGGAGCGGGGCGTAACCGAGCCGTCCGTCGAGTCGGTCATTCGCGGACCGCGTGAAGCCTTCTCCGAGACGCTGCGAACCAATACGTCGCTGATCCGGAGACGGATCAAGGACCGCAATTTGTGGATCGAAACGAGGCGGATCGGGCGTCTGACGAAGACGGACGTGGCCGTTGCATACCTGAAAAACGTCGCGTCCGAGGAGATTGTAGAAGAAGTGTTCTCGCGGCTGGACCGCATCGATATCGACGGCATACTGGAAAGCGCCTATATCGAGGAAATGATACAGGACGAGAGTGTGACACCCTTTCCTACGGTATACAATACCGAACGGCCGGATGTCGTCGCCGCCGAGCTGCTGGAAGGGAAAGTCGCCATTCTGGTGGACGGAACTCCGATCGCGCTTGTTGTGCCGGCGTTGTTCGTCTCGTTTATTCACGCATCCGAGGACTATTATCATAGAGCCGATGTCAGCACTTTAGTCCGCATTCTCAGGTATGCGGGTATATTGATCGCGCTGTTCCTTCCCTCGCTGTACATCGCCATTACGACCTTCCATCAGGAAATGATCCCCACCACTTTGCTGATCAGCCTGGCGCAGCAGAGAGAGGGTACTCCTTTTCCCGCCTTTATCGAAGCCGTTACAATGGAGGTCGCCTTTGAAATATTGCGGGAAGCGGGCCTGCGCATGCCTCGGACGATCGGCCCCGCGGTGTCGATCGTCGGCACGCTGGTTATCGGCCAAGCGGCGGTCGAGGCGGGGATCGTGTCGGCGGCCATGGTCATCGTCGTTTCGACGACGGCGATCGCCAGCTTTGTATTTCCGTCCTACAGCCTGGCGAATGCCTTTCGCATGCTGCGGTTCTTGCTTATGGGGCTTGCCGCTTCGTTCGGGCTGGTCGGTCTCACCGTAGGCGTTTTTTTTCTAATCATGCATTTATGCAGTCTTCGTTCGTTCGGCGTCCCGTATATGAGCCCGTTTGCGCCATGGAAGCCGGCCGATCAGAAGGATGCCTTATTCAGACTCCCCATCCGGAGGATGTTTACCAGGCCCAGCCTGATTGCGCGGCAAAACAGGAGGCGGCTGCGCCATGCACCCCGCAAGAGATGACGGATCGTCCAAGAACGAAAACGGAGTGGCTGTAAAATGATGAATCGCAAGCTGATCGTGATGATGGCGGCGTTGTGCGCTGCATTGCTGATTTCCGGCTGCTGGAATCGCAGAGAATTAAACGACATCGCGATCGTAGCCGCTATCGGCATCGACAAAAGAGAAAACGGCTATCTGGTTACGATCCAGGCCGTCGATCCCGGTGAGGTGGCTTCCCGCCAAAGCGACAGCGGCCGTCCCCCGGTAACGACTTATTATGCGACGGGAGGTTCCGTCATCGAAGCCATACGCAAGATGACTACGATTACGCCGAGGAAACCTTATTTTGCCCATTTGCGCATTCTCGTCATCGGCGAGGAAATGGCCCGGTCCGGCATTGCCGATATTTTGGACGTGTTTTCTCGGGATCAGGAAGCGCGCACCGACTTCTATATCGTCGCGGCCAACGGCCAGGAAGCGAGGGAAGTGCTGAACGTATTGACGCCCTTGGAAAAAATACCGGCGGGCAAAATGTACAAATCGCTTGAGGTAACGGAAAGATCGTGGGCACCGACCGTAGCTGTGCAATTGGACGAGCTTCTGCGCAACCTGGTGGACAAAGGCAGGGATCCCGTCCTGACCGGCATTCAAACCTGGGGACATGAGTCGGCCAAATCAGCCGGCACTAATAGCGACAAGATGGACGCCCCATTGGATTTGAAATACCGGGGAATCGGAGTGCTGAAGGGCGATAAGCTGATCGGCTGGTTGAACTTAATCGAGAGCAAAGGCTTCAGCGACATTACGAACCGCCTTCAAAGCACCGTCATTGAGACGGATTGTCCGTCGGGCGGAAAGATGACTTTGGAAATTATCCGCTCGCGATCCAAAATAAAAGGAAGGCTCAAAGACGGCCGGCCGGAGATCGATGTATACACGAAAGCCGAGGCGAACGTGGCCGAGGTGAGCTGCCGGATGAAGCTGATGGAACTCGGCTCCATCGCCGAACTGGAACGGAAGGCGGAGGATGTCATGAAATCGAATGCCGAACAGGCGGTGTCGAAAGCCAAGCGGCTGGGCAGCGATATTTTCGGTTTCGGCGAAGCGGTGCATCGCGCGAACCCCCGATATTGGAACCGGGTCAAGGACGATTGGGACAAGCATTTCAAGCAGATTCCCGTCCGGTTGCACATTCATGTCCAAATCAAGCGGGTCGGCACCGTCGGCGATTCGTTTATGCTGCAAATGAAAAAGTCCAGCGGTATAATGTCAAGTCCCTAATTCGGTCGAATTGGAAATTACCA
>CALAWP010000096.1 GCA_937895345.1 uncultured Paenibacillus sp.
CCTTCAGCAGCACGTTGTAGCGCGGGTGATGCTGCTTGATCAGGTTGCACTCGAGAATGAGCGCCTCCATGTTGCTGGACGTCACGATAAATTCGAAATCGCGGATTTCCGACACGAGACGCTGCGTCTTGCCGTCATGGCTGCCGTTAAAATAAGAGCGGACGCGGTTTTTGAGCACCTTCGCCTTGCCGACGTAAATGATCGTCCCCTCGCCGTTCTTCATCAGGTAACAGCCCGGCTTATCCGGCAGCAGCGCCAGCTTGTGGCGGATATTGTCCTTGAAGCTTGCGGGCTCCCCCGAGCCTCCGTATTCCTTAGTCCCATCGTTCATGTTCCATACCTCCGAAACCAGCTTGCGGTTCTATTCGACATTGTAGCACATTGTCCGGCGGATTGGGTCGCTCTTCTTCCCGCGCTCCCGTCGTTCGCAGAAACGTATGGCGGATATATTCGATAAAGACGCGAACCTGCTGCGTCAATTGCTCTTCCTCGCGGTATACGAGGCAAATGTTGCGACGGTTTATATATTGCGGAAGGCTGCGCATCGCCAGCTCTCCGGCTTCGACCTCGCGGAGGACGCTGCGCCGCGGCAGCACTCCTATGCCGATATTGCATTTGATCGCTTCCTTGATCGTCTCGATCGCGCCAAGCTCCATGACCGAGTGCCAGGCGAGTCCCGCCTGACCCGCCCATTGCTCCGACAGCGTTCTCGAGGTCGAGCCCGTCTCATGCAGCAGAAACGTCTCCTCCCGCAAATCGTCCACCTCGACCTTATCCCGCGCCGCCAGCCGATGGTCCGGCGACAGCAGCAGCATCAGCTCGTCGGCCATGATCGGCTCTATGGCCACTCCGGGCTCTTCGGCATCGCCAAGCGACACGATGCCCGCGTCGATCTCGTATTTGCGCAGCATCTGCAGCACGCTTTCCGCCTTCTTGACCGTCAGCGTCAAACGGACGCTGGGGAACAGCCGTTGAAATTCGGCCAAATACGGCGGCAAAAAATAAGTGGCGGGCGTGTAGCTGGCGCCGAGCTTCAGCTTGCTGAAGCTTTGCTGCCGGCGCTGCTCCATCAGCTCCCGCGCCTCGTCCATCAACGAGACGATGCGCCTGGCGTACGGCAGCAGATCGGCGGCGCAATCGTTCGGGCGGAGGCTGCGGGCCTGCTTGTGGAACAAGGGCAGTCCGAGCTCCTCTTCGAGCTTGCGCAAATGAAAGCTGACCGTCGGCTGCTTCAGCCCCAGCTTGTCCGCCGTCTCCGCCAGCGTCTTTCCGGAGCATACCTCCAGCAATATTTTCAACTGTTGGACATTCATCGCGCACCGACTCCCGCACATCTTTTAAGGTTCTGTCCATAGTATAGATTTTATCTATAAAATGATCAATAACAATAGAACATATTTAACAATATCTCGATACCCGGTTAACGCCCGTCTTACAAACCGCTGTTAAAGTGGAACAGAGCTTATTAATCGATGATGGAGGGAACACAATGAACACAATTTTGACGCAATATCGCCGCCTGGGCTTGCTGCTCGCGGCCGGGCTTATGCTTTTGCTTGCCGCATGCGGAGGCACCGGAGGCAGCGGTTCGTCCGGCGCCGGCGGCGCGAAGCCGACGGAAGCTCCGAACACCGAACAGCCTGCGGAGACGGAACAGGCCGAGATTCTGGATGAAGGAACGCTGACCGTTTATTTGAACGACTTCGACGAAATGATCGGGCCGATGTTCGAGGAAGCGACCGGCTACAAGGTGGACCTCGTGTCCGGCAACGGCGCCGAAATTATGTCCCGTATCGAAGCGGAGAAAGGCAATCCGCACTGGGACGTCGTCTGGATGGACGCTATGCCGTCGATCTACGGACTCGGCCAGAGCGGCCAGCTGCTGGAAGGGTGGACGCCCGACAACGCCGCGCACATCTCCGATGCAATGAACGGCTACGTGCCCGAGCAAAAATGGTTTTATCCGACCGGCGCGCATGCCGCAGGCGTCATTGTTTACAATACGAATGAGCTGACGGCGGAGCAAGCGCCGAAATCGTGGTCGGATCTCACCGATCCGGCTTACAAAGACATGATCGGCATGGCCGATCCGGCCATCGCGGCGCCGGCTTACCCGTTCGTCGCATATTTCTTCCAAAGTCTTGGCATGGACGAAGCGAAAACTTATTTCGAAACGCTGATGAACAACGGCCTTCGCGTCTACCCGAAAAATCCGAACGTCGTCAGCGCGCTCACTTCCGGCGAAATCAAAGTTGCCGCGCTGCAGGAAAGCAACGCCTACAAAATGAAGCTGGCCGGCGAGCCGATCGAAATCGTCTGGCCGGAGGAAGGCGCTCCCGCATCGGTTCGCGTCGCCGGCATTCAGAAAAACACCAAAAATCCGAACGCGGCCAAAGCGTTTGTCGAGTTTGTGCTCGATCCGAAGACGCAGCAAGCGCTGCTGGACAAAGGCGAAGAAAGCTTCTTCGAAGCGGCGGCCAAAGATGTAGCCGAGAAGCCGGAGCGTTCCGCGGACGCCAAGCTGAACGCCGCCGAAGCGGCTTGGGCGTCGGAGCACGAAGCCGAAATCAAGCAATGGTTCGCGGACAAGTCGGTTAAGTGAAGATGATGCAGCGAAGCCGGGACCGGCTTGGATGGCCGGTCAGTCTCATCCTGTTCGTACTTGTGCTCTACCCCTTGGCGGCAGTCATGATCCAGGTGCTGCTGCCCGGGGTTTTCTTCGGCAACTGGCAGCTCGGCGACCTGAGCCTGCTGCTGGACGTATTTCATCGGCCGTTATGGCAAAAATCTTTGGAAAACTCGCTGCTGCTCGGCATCGGCACGACCGTGCTCGGCACGCTGCTGGGAGGCTGTCTCGCCATGCTGCGGGCCAGCTGGTCGTTCCCTACGGCCAAACTTTTGGACGCCTCCGTCTGGCTGCTGCTTATCACTCCTTCCTTTATTTTGGCGCAAGGATGGGTGCTGTTTTCCGCCGGCAACGGCTTGGCGGCCCATGTGCTCGGGTGGAATTGGGTCGCCTCCGCCGTTTTTCAGCCCTCGGGGCTGATCGTCATCATGGCGCTGAGCAAGTTTCCTTTCGCTTATCTGAGCGTGCACGCCGCCATGGAATGGAAGGTCGACCAGCTGTCGCAAGCCGCGCGGCTGTCGGGCGCTTCGCCGCTGACCGTATGGCGCACCATTCAGGCGCCGCTGCTGCTCCCGGCTTTCCTGGCCGGAGCGGCGCTCGTCTTTATGGACGCGATCGGCGATTTCGGTCTTCCCGCTTCGATCGCCGCCGTCTATAAATTTCCGACGCTGCCGTATTCGATCTACTCGGCGATTTATACGTCGCCGATCCGCTTCGATATGGCGGGAGTGCTGTCCTTTTACCTCGTCGTCCTGATCGGCCTGGCGATGCTGGTTCAGTTTTACGCCCTGCGCAAATCGCGCTACGACATCTTGTCGGGGCGGGCGGTTCCGTCGGCGCCTAAATCCGCCGGACGGTGGAAGCTGCCGCTGGCCGCCGGCAACCTGCTGTTTCTGGCCGTCGTCATCGGCATTCCGCTCGGATCGAATGTAATGATGTCCTTCTTCAAAACGCAATCGGGCGGGCTGACCTGGAGCAATTTGACGCTGCAGCATTACGCCGAGCTGTTTTCCGGCTCGCGGCTGCTGCTGACCGGCCTGTACCGTTCTCTGCTCATTGCGGGCGGAGCGGCGCTCGCTGGGCTGCTGATCGGCCTGGCCGTCGCCTATGTATTGACTTACTCGCAATTTCGGTTCAAGCGGTGGATCGAGGTCGGTTCGATCGTAACGCTGGCCGTTCCCGGCGTCGTGCTTGGCATCGGCTATATTTTCGTCTGGAATCAGAAGTGGCTCGAATCCGTCGGTCTGCTGCTGTACGGCAAGCCGTCCATTCTTGTGCTGGCGGCCGTTGCCGGAGCCATCCCCGTCATTACCCGGATCATGATCGGGGCCATGGCCAAAGTGCCGCATCATTTGCTGACGGCGGCGCAGCTGGCGGGCGGCTCCTTCGCTTCGCGCGTTCGGCATATTCTCATTCCTCTCATCCGGGGAGCGTTAGTATCGGCCGGACTGGCCGCGTTCGGCGCAAGCGTCTTCGACCTGGCGGTCAACTCCATCCTGTTCCCGCCGAATTTCATGACGCTGCCGGTCGCCATCAACAAGGCGTTCGAGGATTTGCGCTACGGCTACGCTTCGGCGGCGACCATCTTCGGTTCGGCCGTCGTCATCCTCATCATATTGACCGCGGAACGGCTGCTGCGGCGAAAGGAGATGGCTTCATGACTACGGCAACGATGCCGGAACAAACGCGGAATCATTCGGAAGAAGCGGCCGAAACGGCCCGCTCTCGCAGGGAGGCAGTCCATCCCGAGCGGGAGACGCTGCTGAGCGTACACGGCCTGACGAAACAATTCGGAAAGTTTCAGGCGCTCAAGGGGCTGGACTTTGAAATGAAGCGAGGCGAAATTATTAGCGTCCTCGGCCCGTCGGGCTGCGGCAAGTCGACGCTGCTGCAGCTTGTCGCCGGGCTCCTCCGGCCCGACGGCGGCGAAATCCGGCTGAACGGAGAGGTAATCGCCTCGCACCGGGGGATGCTGCCGCCGGAGAAGCGCGGCGTCAACATGGTATTCCAAGACTATGCGTTATGGCCGCATCTGTCGGTGTTCGACAACATCGCCTACGGCTTGAAGAGGCAGCGGATGGCGCGGGGCGAAATGAAACGGCGCGTCGCGGAGCTGCTCGAGCTGCTGCAGCTGAGCGGACTCGAGCAGCGGCTGCCGCCGCAGCTGTCCGGCGGTCAGCAGCAGCGGGTAGCCATTGCCCGGGCGCTGGCGACGCAGCCGAATCTGATGCTGCTCGATGAGCCGCTCTCCAACCTGGACATGCGGCTTCGGGTCGAAACGCGCACCGAAATGGCCTATTTGTTCCGCCGGCTCGGCAGCAGCGTATTTCACGTGACGCACGACCCCGAGGAGGCGTTCGCCATGGCCGACCGGCTGCTCATTATGCGAGACGGCCGGATCGATCAGATCGGCGCGCCGGAGCTCGTGTTCAAGCGGCCGGCCAGCCGATGGGCCGCCTCGCTGATGGGCGCCATCAACAGCCTGCGGGGCGAATACGCCGGTGCGGCCGATGACGGCGCGCCGCTGGTTCGCGTCGGCGGCTTGCTGCTGCGCGGCGTCCTGCCTCCGCAGGGCGGCCGGCCGGCGGTCGGCGCCGCCGTCGCGGTCATGTTCCGGCCGGAGGATATCGCGGCGGTACCGGACGGCGGCGATTCGGCAGGCGGGTCTGTCGACGGTTTCGGCGGCATGTCCGTTTCGCCGCCGGATGATATTGCCGGTGCGGCCGGCGGCTTTCCGCACAGCGGCGGCTTGCGCAATGTTCTTCCGCTCGTGAGGGAGCATTGCACGTTCGAAGGCAACCGCTGGCGGTCGCTGGCCGCGACGCCTTGCGGGCAGCGGTTCTACTTGCTGCAGCACGGCGAATTTCCGGAAGCCCTCCGTTTCGAAGCGTCGATCGCGCCCGACCGGACATATATTTATCCCATCGAAGAAGAAAGGTAGTCGATTGCATTGCAAAGCCAACATGCCGCCGGAGAAGCATCCCGGCTGCTCGTCATCTCGGATATACACGGCCATGCGCAAGGAGCGGAGATGCTTCTGCGTATGGCCGGCTACCGGCCGGAACGCGACCGGCTCGTGCTGCTCGGCGACTACGTCGATGCAGGCGATCCGGCTACCTGGGATGCTCTTGCCTACGTTCGCCGGCTCGTTCAGCACGGCGCCGCCGCGCTTGCGGGCAACCAGGAGCTGAAGCTGCTTGCGCTTTGCGGAGGCGGCGGTGCGGCTTCGACAGCTTGCCGGAACGGCCTGCCGGAGCCGGAAGCCTGGGTTCGGCCCTGGCTGCACAACCTGCCGCTTTATTTGGATACGCAGCATTATTTGTTCGTGCATGCCGGCATCCGGCCAGGCATCGCGCTCGACCGGCAGTCGGCCGCAGACTTGACCGAAATCCGCGGGCCGTTCCATCATGCCCCGCACGGCTTGAACCGCACGGTCGTGTTCGGCCATACGCCCACCTTCAAGCTGGGCTGCCCGGGAGGGGAGCCGTGGCTTGCCGACAGGCGGATCGGCATCGATACCGGCGCCAAGCACGGCTGCCGGCTGACGCTGCTGGAGCTTCCGGTGCCTGTGCCGCCGGAACCTACGCAGCCGACGCGGCCGGAGCGTTCTCAGCTTGCGGCGCCGGACCTTACGCAGCTGACGCGGCCGGAGCGCTCTCAGCTTGCAGTGCCGGACCTTCCGCAGCTGACGCGGCCGGAGCGTTCTCGACTTGCGGCGCCGGACCTTACGCGTCAGATGCGGCAGGAGCCTGTGCGCCTGCGCGCCTACTCCTGCTCGACGGCGCCGGCAACGCTTTACGGTGACCGGCAAATTCGCGAATTGCCGCTTCCTTGACCGCCATTGAAGTTTCACAAATGGGCTTCTTTACAATCATTCGGTATTTTGGGTATACTAGTGAAAGCAATGGCCTTTCAAGGAGGACGCAACGATGGAAAACGTTAGAGACCCGCGCGAACATTACAACGAGGAACCGCGCCATGACTTGATGGACGTCGTTTTCGGATTTGGCGGCATGCTCGCATTTATGACCGTCGTATTCGCTGCAGCGGTTATTGTAAAGTTCATCATCTCATAAGATCAACGAACGGCCCTAAGTACCTTCACACCGCGCGCAGGCAGCTGCGCGCGGTGTTTCGCTGTCCGCATATCGAGGTGTGTCGTATTCTTTTACCCGCTATTCCGTTCAACCGCAGGCGGTTCGTTCCCTACACCGTTCCACCCTTCTCCCGTTCTCCCGCTGGCAGCTCAATGGCCGCCCCCCGCTACCGCCCCGCAACTGCACTTTGAACAATGCCTCTCCGCTAACGGTCATGCGGGAAGCTTAGAGCCGCTAATTAAGCAAATGATTCATTCTAACGGTCATACGCGCACCTTACAACACAATTCGAACAGTAAAATCGGTATTTTCCGGCGTTAAGCCTCTCTCATGTCCATTAAATCCGCTAAATGTTGTTTTAGACGCTCTAAGCTGCGCTGATGTCCTTTATGACCTCGTCAGACATCCGATCCTTCAACCGCCAGACAGGCGAAACTCGATAAATCCGGGAAAATCCGAGAAATCCCGCAACTAATCAAAAAAGCTCCGCCGCAAGCGGCTTTCGCCGCACACGCACGGAGCTTATGGACCCATCTGCTTGAGAAACGAGCGCATCATGCACTGCTTGAGAAACGAGCGCATCATGCGTCTGCCCGTCAACCAAACGGCGTATGAAGCACTGCTCGCGAACCGAAGCATCATCCATGACCTTGTAAATCACCCGCAACAGCTACTGCACCGCGCGGAGTGCCTTTTCTTCCTTTTCCGGCTCGGCCGGCTTGGATTTGGCCCGGGTCTTCTCCTGCTTTCCCGGTTCGGCTGCCGACTGCTTCTGGGGGATATTGTCGTAACGCGTCCGCTCGGTCCGGTCGATCTGCACGATGCGTCCGTCATGCACCGTTATTATGACTTGACCGTACTGCAAGCCGGCAACCTGCTCCAAAATGCGGTCCTTCCAAATTTCATCCACCACTAGCGGTTTTGCCATCCCGATCCCCTCCAATTATTGATTCAATGTACCCGGCCGGAAGCCGTTTTCCATTCTACGATATTTTTGACGATCAGCGTCAGCACGGCGAGCAGCACAAGCAGCGAAGCTACCGCAAATGATGCCGAGAACTGATATTCGTTATATAAAATTTCCACATGGAGCGGAAGCGTGTTCGTCTGTCCCCGGATATGGCCCGATACGACGGAAACCGCGCCGAACTCCCCCATCGCTCTGGCGTTGCACAAAATAATGCCGTACAAAAGCCCCCATTTAATGTTGGGCAGCGTCACTCTCGTGAACAGCCGCCAGCCCCGGGCGCCGAGACTGACCGCCGCTTCCTCCTCCTGTACCCCCTGCGCCTGCATCAGCGGGATGAGCTCGCGGGCGACAAACGGCACCGTTACGAACATGGTGGCCAGCACGATGGCGGGGACGGCGAATACAATCTGGGTCCCCTGCTCCTGCAGCCACGGGCCCAAATAGCCCTGCGCTCCGAACAGGAGCATATAGACTAGACCGGCAATGACGGGCGAGACGGCAAAAGGCAAATCGATCAGCGTCACCAGCACGTTTTTGCCGCGGAAGGCAAACTTGCTGACAGCCCAGGCGGCGGCCAAGCCGAACAAGGTATTAATCGGGACGGCGATCAGCGCGACGATCAGCGTCAGCCTCAAGGCCGACAAGGCGTCCGGCTCGGTCAGCGAGGCGAAGTAAACGGACAGCCCTTTCTTGAGCGCTTCGACGAATACGGATGCCAGCGGCAGCAGCACGACGAGTCCGATAAACAGCAGCGCGATGCCGATCAGAATCAGCTGCACCCATCTGGGCTCCGTCACATGTCTGGGCCTGATGTCCGTTCCGCCTTGCGCGTAAACGGTTATGGCTCCGGCCATAGGCGTCCTCCTTTCAAAATAACCGCATGAATCTCCGTCACATTATCGCGTCTCCGCTTTCCGGTTCATCCTCCATTGCAGTCCGTTAATGAGGAGCAGAAGGAGGAAGGACACGACCAGCATGACGGCCGCGATCGCCGTAGCGCCGGCGTAATCGAATTGCTCGAGCTTCGTCATAATGAGCAAGGGAGCGATTTCCGTCTTCATCGGCATGTTGCCGGATATAAAGACGACCGAACCGTATTCCCCGATTCCTCTGGCAAAAGCGAGCGCAAACCCTGTTAGCAAAGCCGGCAGCAATTGGGGGATGACGACGCGGACGACGGTTCTGAACCGGTAAGCGCCCAGCATGACGGCCGCCTCCTCCATCTCCTGCTCCAAGTCCTGCAAAACCGGCTGCACCGTCCGGACGACGAACGGGAGTCCGATAAAGACGAGCGCGATCGTAATGCCCGCCTGCGTATAAGCGACTTTAATGGCCAGCGGCTCCAGCAGCGAGCCGATCCAACCGTTTTTGGAGTAGATCGCGGTCAAGGCTATCCCGGCCACCGCCGTCGGCAGCGCAAACGGAATATCGACGAGACTGTCGATCAGCTTTTTGCCGGGAAACCGGTATCGAACGAGCACCCAGGCGATCAGCAGGCCGAAAACAACGTTGACGAGGCCCGCCTGCAGCGCCGTGCCGAAGCTGATGCGGTACGATGCCAGAACCCTTGGATTCGTGACCGCATCCCAAAATTGCGTCCAGGTCAGCTCGAAGGTTTTGAAAAAGACGGCGGCCAGCGGGATGAACACGATCAGACTCAAGTACATCAGCACAAAGCCCATCGATAGTCCGAACCCCGGCAGCGCGCTCCTACGTTTGGAACCTTTCATGCGAAGTCAGCTCCATTCTGTCCGGTCGCCGGCATTATGAGCCTGGCGCATAGATTTGGTCAAACACGCCGCCCTCGGAGAAATGTTTGTTTTGAGCTTCCTTCCATCCCCCAAAATGGTCGTCGATCGTCAGCAGCTCCAGAGCCGGGAACTGCTCCTTGAACTCCGCCGCGACCGTTTCGTCGGTCGGCCTGTAATAATGGTTGCCCGCGATCCGTTGTCCTTCTTCGGAGTACAAATAGTGCAAATACGCTTCCGCGACTTCCCTCGTTCCCCGTTCGTCCGCGATTTTATCGACGACCGCCACCGGCGGCTCCGCCAAAATGCTGAGCGACGAATAGACGATGTCGAACTGATCCGGCCCCAGCTCGTTGATCGACAGATACGCTTCGTTCTCCCAAGCAAGCAGCACGTCTCCGATGCCGCGTTCCACGAACGTCGTCGTCGACCCGCGCGCGCCCGTATCGAGGACGGGGACGTTTTTGAACAGCTTTGCCACAAACTCCTTAGCTGCTTCTTCGTCGTTGCCGTTCTGCTTCAAGGCGTAGCCCCAAGCGGCCAAATAGTTCCAACGCGCTCCGCCCGACGTCTTCGGATTGGGCGTAATGACCTCGACGCCGTCCTTGATCAGATCGCTCCAGTCGAGAATGCCTTTCGGATTGCCCTTCCGGACGAGAAACACGATCGTGGACGTATACGGCGAGCTGTTGCGTTCAAACCTCGATTGCCAATCCGCCTCCAGCAGCCCCGCTTCGGCCACGGCGTCGATGTCGTAGCCGAGAGCGAGCGTCACGACATCCGCCTTCAGTCCGTCGATCACGGAACGGGCCTGCTTGCCGGAGCCTCCGTGCGACTGGTCGATTTCGACCTTTTGATTTTTTTCCGCCTGCCAGTACTTGGCGAACGCCTGATTGAACTCTACGTACAGCTCGCGTGTCGGATCGTACGATACGTTCAGCAGCTTGACGGGAGGCAGCGGCTCCGCGCTTGCTCCTTCCGGGGAAGGCGAAGCGGCTCCGCCTGCTCCGCTATTCGTTCCGGATGCGCCGCCGGAGCCGGCATTGCCTCCGGAGCCTCCGCCGCAAGCCGCCAGCGCAAGCGCCAATACAACAAAAATAATGACCGTTTTCAATCGAACCGCAGCATGAATATTCATACTTCAACACCCCTTGATCTGATGATGGGATAGGCGTGTTAATTCCGGTTCGTCCGGTCATTAATCATTATTCCTACCTGAATAGTTGGTTATGTGAGCATATTACCAGCGCTCCCCATTCTTTGTCAACCAAAATTTATTTATTCGTTGCAAGCCGAGCGCCAAATAATAACGTCCCGCGCAAGCAAGACGTTCTTGCTTGGCGGGACGTTCGGATTAGCTTCGTTGCTGGCCGCGTTTGTTCGCGCCCAGCACCCGGACGACTTCGACATACGGCCGGATGCGGTCCATAATTCGCTGGCCCTTGTGAATTTCGTCCCCTTCGCGGCTCGTGAAGCTGAAGTGCCGCTCCAGCGCGTCCAGGTCGTAGTTCGACGTATAAAACGTCGGCTTCCGTTCCATGCGGTAGTTCAAAATCGCGCCCAGCACATGGTCGCGCGCCCACGGATTCAAATTTTCGGCGCCGATATCGTCAAAGATAAGTAGATCCGTCTCCTTCATCATTTCGACGGTTTCCTTCAGCTTGCCCGGCTCGTGCATCAGCGACTTTAAATCCTCGACGAAATCGGGCATATAGACGATCACGCCGGAGTAACCGGCTTTGGCGAGCTCCTGCAGCAAATAACACATCAAATACGTTTTGCCCGTGCCGAAATGCCCTTCCAAATAGAGCCCATCCTTCTGCAAGCCGTGCTCCTTCGTCCGGTCGATGTAGCGAAGCACCTGGCCGACGGAGACGATTCTTTCCGGATCCCGGTTCAGCATCTCATCGGAGGAATAACCGCGGCTCAGCGCCACCTCGTCGATATAGAAGCTGCGAATGCGGCTGCGGATCGCCTCCTCCTTCTCGCGGGCGATATGCTTTTTGCAGGCGACCTTCCGGTCGTACAGCTGCGTCAGGCCGTTGACCGTCTCGGCGCTCAGCAGCGTATAATGCCCTTCATAGTCGTTCGGACAAAGGTCGAGCCCCGGACAGGAGGAGCAATTGCGATATTCGCTTACGTATTGGTACACCCGGTTCAAGCTTCGCTTCAGAATGTCCTCGTCAAGCTCCGGATATTTGCTCCGCAGCTTGGCGACGAGCGGATCGTCCAGCAGCTCCGCCAGCTTTTGCTCCGCCTGCTTCGTTATCGATTGGCCGGCCGGCCATTCCTTCAGCAAATCGCCCAGCGATTCCATTGCCTATCCCTCCGTTCCTAACCTTTGCCGTCGAGCTTCCGGGCCAGCCTGCGCAGCTCCTCCAGCTCCTCCTGGGAGACGGCGGGCGCCGCCCGTCCCGCATCCACGATCGGAATGGCCGGCTTGCGGGCGGCCCCGCCGCGGCTCCCCCGGGCTCCGCCCTTAGAAGCGCCGTAGGCGGAACCGCCGCCTCCGGCAGGTCTCGAGGAAACCTCCTTCTTGCGGCGCTCCTTCTCCTGCTCGACTTGATTTTGTTCCCTAACGTAAAGGACCGCCTTCTCGAAGGTGTCCACATGTTTCATCAGCATGTTGGACGCCACGGCATCGATGAACGATTTCGTCACCCGCTGGGCGTCGTTAGCCCCCATCACGTAATGGACCAGCACGTTGATGACCGGACCGGGAAGCCGGTAATTCAAATCGATTCGCTCAAACAGCTGATCGAGCCAATCCGGCACCGCGCCGGGAAAAAAACGCTGCAGAAACCGCGTATGCGGCTCGTTGCGCATCAGCATATTGTACTGTTGAATGTCGCAGCGGCCCGCCAGCGAGACGGGAACGGGCAAGAAGTAACGCTCGTCCACGTCGGCTTCGGGATCCGGCTCCGCGGCTCCGTCCGCCGCGTCGGCAAAGGCTCCCGTCTTTGCGAGCAGCCGCTGCCGGTCTCCCTCTCTTTTTTTGTCCTGCCGGTACAACTGATTCGCTCTGACCTGCAGCTCGTCGATATCGAGTACGCCGTCTTCGTCGAACACCCCGTCCTCATCGAGAAGCCTGCAGATGCCCGACACGCTCAAATGATATTTGTACGCCACGTAATTGATTTGCGCCAGGCGCTCCTGGTCGTGCCGAAGCCGTTCCACGTAAGGACGGTTGGCGGAATTGCGCGGAAATCGCAGCAGAATGTCGCCGTAACCGATTCCCGCATGGGCTTGAGCCGCTGCTCCCGTCCCTTGCCTCGCCGGCGCCACCTCCGACAACGCCTGCTCCAGCTCCGAATCGAACGATTGCATATTCAGCTTGAACAGCTCGTAAAACGGCACCGAAATGTTTTCTTTCGGCAATTGGGCGTAAGCCAGCTCGTCCGGCTCCTGCGCGCCGAACGACTCCCTGAGGGCGATAACGGCATATTTGCCGACCTTGTCCCGCAGCAGCATGGACAGATGCACATTCCGAAAAAATTCGCCGGGCGGCAAAGGCTGCACCAGCTCATATTCGTAGACGATATCGGCCTGATCGGGCAGCCCCAGCCGGGAGCTTTGCAGCAAGCCGATCGCTTCCAGCTTGGACGTCTGCTCGATGACGTAACGCCGGCTCGCTTCGTTCATCTCGAGACCGAGCCCCAGAAACAGCTTGCGAAGCGGCTCCAGACGGGAATACCCCGTCCTTCCTTCCTCGATGCCGTAATAGAGCTGCTGATAGAGCGCGATCGCAAAGGCGCCCGCCATCGGCTGATAGATCAGCGACAGCATCTTATGGTCCAGGCTGCTCAGCGAAAAGTCTCGAAATATGTAGTAACGGTGATGTTCCGTAAATTGAAGCACGTTCGTGATGCGCATGGCACCGACTCCATCCTCTTGCATTCTCTCAACTATTTTAACATACTTCCGCGCTCCGATAGACGTCGAATAACAGAAAAATTCCCCGAAAGGGGAATTTGCGATAGTCGATGGTTTTAAAACATTTTGTAGCCTTTGCTTCTAAGCGTCTTGATCGCCCAGCCGCTTACGTAAGCGCCGATCAGCGCCCCGATGATCGGGATGTAATACACGAGCAGATACGTTCCGAAATTGTCCAGCGTCGGCTTGTCCGCAGGCGCCCACGGCGACCAGATGGCGAGACCGACCAATACGATCACGAACAAGATGATCGGAAACCATGTCGTCTTGAGCAGCATGTTCAAAATAAACCCGATGCCGAACATCATCACGAAAAAGAGCACCGTCGCTATAATAATTTGGATAATGTCGACAATCATCCAAGTCTCTCCTTTCAAACGCCTTCATCAAGTTTAAAAAAAGCGCCGGACAAAGTCAATCGAACCGGCCCAAATGTCACAAGACTGCCACCTCGAAGCTATGTCAGAAACCGCTCCCGAATATGCGGAGCCGGCAGCATGCACGAATCGGCTTTGCCGAACCATTTGTAGCGGCTTCCGGCAAATTTGTCGTAAACGGCGTCTCGAATCGGCCTGGGCACGGCCAGCAGCACAACCAGCAGCTTCCAGCCTCCGGCAAGCCCTTTGCACAGGCGAAGGGCCGCCGTCGACTTGACGTAAGCCTTGGAGCCTTCGATCAAGACGAAGCTGTCCGTGCCTTCCGCCCCGTGCCGCTTGAGCAGCCGCGCTCCCGCCTCGCTTTGAATAGACGCGAATTTGTACCGCCCCGCAGGGTCCCGCTTAATAATAAATTGCACGCTGCCGTTGCAAAAATTGCATTCTCCGTCGAACAAAACGATTCGTTCCATTCCGATCACCCCTTATCCGAATTATAAGCAAGCCGCATGCGCCGCGTCAAAGGCAAGCGCCGGGTTGTCACAGGAACGCCATTTGCCCGCGGGACGAGCGTTGCGCTACAATAGAACCATTCGACAACGCGCTTTGAAAGGAGCCAATGATTATGAGTGAAGCCGCACAAACGTTGGAAGGCTGGTACGCGCTGCATGAATTCCGTTCCATGGACTGGACGGCCTGGCGCTTGGCGAGCGAAAGCGAACGGAGCCGCGCGCTGGACGAGCTCCATGCCTGCCTGGCGCAATGGAACGAGACCGAGGAGCAAAAGCTCGGCAGCACGGCCGTATACGCCATCGTCGGGCAAAAAGCCGATTTCGTCTTTATGCACCTTCGCGAATCGCTCGAACAACTGAACGCCATCGAAACGGCGTTTAACAAAACGACCTTTGCCAGCTTTACATACCCGACGTATTCCTATGTGAGCGTCGTAGAGCTCAGCAACTATATGGGGCAGCCGGGTTCCGATCCGATGGACAATCCCGAGGTCGTCGCCAGATTGAAGCCGGCGCTGCCGAAGGCGAACCATATTTGCTTCTACCCGATGAACAAACGCCGCTCCGGCGACGACAACTGGTATATGCTCGGCATGGACGAGCGCCGCGCGATGATGCGCAGCCACGGCATGATCGGCCGCAAATACGCCGGCAAGGTGAAGCAGATCATTACCGGTTCCGTCGGCTTCGACAACTGGGAATGGGGCGTTACGCTGTTCGCCGATGACGCGCTGCAGTTCAAGAAGCTCGTCTACGAGATGCGCTTCGACGAAGTCAGCGCGCGCTTCGGCGATTTCGGCGACTTCTACGTCGGCAACTACCTGGACGCCGGCAAGTTCGACCAGCTGCTGCAAGTTTAACGGAACGGGCCGTTCGGCCAAACCAAAACGGCTTCGAATTCGGCGCTCGCTCGCGCCGGTTCGAAGCCGTTATTTTATCTCATTCCATTCGATGCGTTAATCTTCTTGTTCCCCGCTCTGCTCTCCGGCCCGTTTCGCTTCCAAATATTCCTGGGTCGCCTTGTCGCGGGCCCGGCCTTTATCCTTCAGCCGTTCGATGGCGGGCTGGATCAGCAGATCGATTTCTTTCTGCACCGTATAAGCCAAGTCGTAACGCGATTGCGATTCCAGGAAGGAACCGACCTCCATCAGGGCGTTATAACGGTCGAGCTCGTCTCTCGTCAATAAGCCGCGGACTTGTACGCTGCAATGGCGCATTACAGAAACTTCCCTTTGCGGAGAACGAGCGGAATGCCGCCGATAATGAACAGGTAGCGCAGGTCGATCAGCTTTTTCAGCCATGCGGCTACGCGGCCTTTATATTTTTTGCCGAAGGCGATGCCGATCGCTTCGCCTTTGCCCAGCGACGCCACGGTCCCCTTGTTGCTGAATACAAACGTCTTCAGCGGCTGGTTCCGGATCGACGCCACCAGATTGTGGGCGCATACGACGCCTTGCTGCATGGCGATTTGCGCCGTCGGCGGGTATGGACGGCCTTCAGGATTGAACATGAGCGAGTTGTCGCCGACGATATAGATGTTTTCGTTGCCGGGCGCACGCAGGAACTCGTCAACCTTGACGCGTCCGCGCATCGTTTCGAAGCCGGCTTCCTCGATCAGCCGGTTGCCGCGGATGCCGCCCGTCCAGATGACGGTAGCGGATTTGATCTCTTCGCCTTCGCCGACAACGACGCCTTCCGGCGTGCATTCCTTGATGGCGGTGCCGATGCGGAACGTTACGCCTTTTTTGGTGAGGACGTTCATCGCGTATTCGACGAGCTCCGGATCAAAGCCCGGCAAAGCGGTAGGCGCCGCTTCGATGTTGTAAATTTTAACAAGGGACGGATCCACGTCGAACTGCTTGCACAGCTCCGGAATGCGGTCGGACAGCTCGCCGACGAATTCGATGCCCGTGAAGCCCGCGCCGCCGACAACAAACGTCAAATAGTCGGTGCGATGCGGCTCGCGTTTGAAGCGGGCGAATTGGTATTCGATATGCTCGCGGATCAGGCGAACGGAGTTGATGCTGCGAATGTTCATCGCATGCTCGCCCAAGCCCGGAATGCCGAACGTCTCGGGCTCGCCGCCAAGACCGATGACAAGATAGTCATAGGACAGCGTGCCGTCTTCCAAAATAACCTTTTTGTCTTGAGGGCGGATTTGCACGACCGTCGATTTGACGAAGTCGATCTTGAATTCGTCGATCAGCTTCGAAATGCTTACGCGGGCATTTTCGGGATTATCCGTTCCGGCCGCCGGCATGTGCAGATGCGTCGTAATGTAATGATAATCATGCTTGTTGACCAGCGTAACGTCGGCTTCGTTGTAGTTCAGCTCTTTTTGCAGGCGGAGCGCAGTCAATACGCCGCCGTAGCCGGCGCCGAGGATTACGATTTTAGGTATGTTGCTCATTGTAGTATCCCATCCATTCCTCATTTTCTTTTTGCCTACCTGAACCATCCTTCCCCTTGCCCGGGGCCGGCGATTCAATCGGTATAATAAACATCGCCCGCCGGATCGGCGGGTTAGCTTAATAACGGCACATCGAATCTTCCGCGCATGAATGCGCGTTAGCGGAGGTTGTGAAAAATTACACAAACCCGTTCAAAAAATAATGCGTTTAAGCTTATTCCAATATGTCATACATCTGACATATTACAGACTTTTTCACGAAAGTTCAAGTGCATTTTATACGAAAATGTTTAGCATTGTGCACAAATCCCGTCGTTTTATTCTTATCGGGATGAGGTTTATAATAGAGGGATATCGAGGATAAAAATGGAGGTGTCACCATGACAGCGTCTCAATCCGAAAACCAGCTTGTCGATCTGATTATCGTAGGGGGCGGACCCGCAGGGCTGTTTGCCGCATTCTACGGCGGCATGAGGCAAGCATCCGTCAAAATTATCGAAAGCATGCCGCAGCTGGGCGGTCAGCTGGCTGCTCTGTACCCGGAGAAATATATATACGACGTTGCCGGCTTCCCGAAAGTAACGGCGCAGGAGCTGGTCGACCGGCTTAAGGAGCAGCTTTCGCTGTTCAAGCCGGAGGTTTGTCTCGAAGAGAAGGTGCACAATGTCGTCAAGCGCGACGAGAGGCTGTTTGAGGTTACTACGGACAAAGGGACGCATTACGCCAAAGCCGTCATTATTACAGCCGGTGTAGGCGCGTTCGAGCCGAGAAGGCTGGAGCTTCCGGAAGCGGCCAAATACGAGAAGAAAAACCTTCATTATTTCGTCGGCGATTTGGAAAGGTTCCGGAATCGGACCGTTGTCATTACCGGCGGCGGTGATTCCGCCGTCGATTGGTCGCTTATGCTTGAACCGATCGCCAAAAGCGTAACGCTCATTCATCGGCGCGACAAGTTCCGGGCGCATGAGCACAGCGTCGAGAATTTAATGAAATCAAGCGTGCGCGTCCTGACGCCGAAAGAAATTACGGCTCTGCACGGCGAGCACTATATTGAAGCCGTTGCCGTTACGGACGTCAAAACAAAGGAAACGATTATGCTGGAAGCCGACGACGTGATCGTCAATTTCGGCTTTATATCGTCGCTTGGTCCGATTGCGGACTGGGGAATCGATATCGAGCGCGGATCGATTGTCGTCGATACGCGTATGCAGACGAATATTCCCGGCATTTTCGCGGCGGGCGACATTACAACCTATCCGGGCAAGCTGAAGCTGATTGCCGTCGGTTTCGGAGAAGCTCCGACAGCCGTCAACAACGCCAAGGTTTATATCGATCCTGGCGCCAAGCTTTCTCCGGGACACAGCAGCAATATGAAGCTGTGACGCCGGCAACGATTTGGCGGAGTGGATTAAAAATAAAAAGGGTATCCTAATCTTGGCCGATACGAATTGAATCATTCGCCAGGGAGGGTACCCTTATGTTATGCCCGATGTGCAACGGATTGGAAAATAACGCCGGAAGCTGTCCGTCCTGCGGAGAAACGATGTTGGACGGCGGGCGAATAACGGATTATGCGGGACCGTATGCGCCTTACGAGCCGATCGCAGCCGGAGAAATGCTTGGGCTGTCGCCGGAGGAGCAAGAGGCGGCCTGCCGCCATATCATTTATTGTCCCGCTTGCGGACAATCGAACGAAATGCTCATATCGCAATGGAACGTGTCCGTTCCCTAATGTGCATATTGGGCTTAAGCCGTAATTTTATGCGAGGCTGCGGACGGCTCCACTTCTCTTCGTTTCATTTCCATCGCCAGCATTCGGATAAATTCCGGATCCAGCTTATATTCGATGGCCGCGTAATAGGTATCGATCAGAAGCTCGTCGCTCAATTGGTCCATCATGGTCCCTCCTTTCTATTTACGGCTTATTCACAAATTTATAGTAGCATGCGCCGTAAAGCAGCGACAACAGCCCCTGATATTCACAATTCCATGTGGATATGCTGTGCATGCGATGTGAATAATGGTCGAATTTTGAGGGAATCCGGCGTGGATAATGTGGATACAGTTATCCACATGTCGATTTGGCGATATTTCTATAAAAAACTTTAATTGGAATCTATGAATCTATTAAAGGAATCATTTAACGGCATAAGCTTTTTGCCAGCGGCCCATGAAACGCCAAAAACCTTCCTTTTGGAAGGCTTTCGGCTCTCGTCTCTGGAGACGCGGCGTTAACTCGCACCTCGGACCTCTCTTAATGAGGCCGGGTATTCACTTCGAATATCCACAGCTTCCCGGTCCGGTCGATGCCATAGTCGAAGCCCAGCTGCACCAGGCCCGGATACCGCTGTTCCAGCACACGGGTCGCCAATGCGGTCACGTCTTTCATTTGTTTTTTCTTCGATTTGACGTAAGAAGGCCCCAAGGAGGCCCGAATTCCTTGAGCAGCCGTCACGAGCATGCCGCCTTGATTCAAATTGGTGACGAACAGTCCCGGCCTCGCTATTCTGCCGACAACGGCCCGGTACTCCCATCCTCCAAACGTCTTGACATATTTCACCCTGTAATCGATCGGTTTCCCGTTCACGGTCGCCAGCGATATGCCCTTTTGGATCAAATATTTTCTGCCTCTCATCCGTTTGGTCAGCTGCTTCACCAACGCCGGATAACCGATCAACCGTTCGGTGCGTTCCCGGTACGTCAAGGCGAATATCGTTCCGATCCGGCTTACTTTCATCACGCCGCTGCCGCCTGAGCCGACGACGGGCTTGACGACTACCGTTCCGTACATATCCAGCATCGCTTTCAAATTTAAAGCCGAATAAATCCGAGTCGGGGGGATCAGGGGGACCAGCGCCGGATGGGACAGCAGCGCCGCCGTTTTGGCCCATTTGCTCGCCAATTGTCTGCCATGATGACCTGACATGCGATTGCCCTCCTTTGCATGCAGCTTCATCATCAGCATATGCCGGATGCGACCGCTTGTCTTGGATGAATGGCTCCGGTCAGAAGCCGGATTTCGGACTAGACCCGGCATGGCCGAATCAAGGCTTCACGACCATCAGAAACAGGATGACGACGGGAATGACGGTATTGACCGTTCCCCAGACATTCCATCGCCGGCTGACGGCCGCGTACGGCTCGGGCATAAAGCCGCTTCGAACGCCTTCTTCGCTGAGCCGGATCATCCGCCGCTGGCACGGCAGCAGCACAGCGGTCCACAGCGCTCCTGACAAGGCGAACAACAGAAGCGATACGGTCAGCCAATTCAGCTCGGCGAATGAATAGCCGTATGCATGGGCGGTCAAAATTCCGAACACGAGCAGCAGCAGCAGGCCGGGTATCGTCAGCCAATAATCGGCGCGCATGACCGTTACGGCCATGCGGTGCAATTCCTTCGGATCTCCGCTGCGATCCCATTGCAGCTTCCAAAAGGCCGTCGTCACAATATTGCCCAGAAACAGAAGCGCTCCCGCAACATGCAAAAACAGATAAACCTTCTCCATACTCATTCTCCTTTCCAAGGTGAAGTCGGACTTAACCTTTCAGCACATCGAGCATATGCGCATAATAATCTTCCATGCCGAACGAGCCCGAACTGGGCTCGGGTTCGCCGTCCGCTTTCATCAGGTTGCGCATGCACATGCCGTAAGCCATAATTACGAAACCTTCGGCTGTTTTTGCGGCGTCCAGCTCCGGACGAATGACTCCCGCCGCCTGACCGTCCTCGATCCATCCGCAAGCCAGCTCGGCGCATCGTTTGTGGTAGGTTTGCAGAACGGCGGCGATGCCCTCCTTTTCCCGTTGGCCGATCAAATAGGTTAACACCCGGTTGGCGATGCTGTCCTCCTTCTGCAAGGCGGACAACCCTTCCGCGATCGCCCTGAGCGGACCGTCGAGGTTGCCGCTGTCCGCCACCGCTTTCTCAAACGCTTCGTTCACCTCGTCAAGCTGCGATGCGAGCAGCTTTCCGAACAATTCCTCCTTGCTTTTGACATAATGGTAAATGGCGCCTTTGGACAAGCCTGAACGTTCCATAATGCGCTGCAGCGTCGTAGCTCTGCAGCCTTGCTCCGAAATGAGTGCCTGAGCGCAGTCCAGCAGCAGCTTGTAATTGGCATTGGCGGCTTGTTCTTTATCTCTCATCCGTCTCCTCCTCTTTCCGACCCCATTCAACCTTTCGGACAGATTCTCCTCTTCTCCTCTCGGATCATTAAATCAGACCGACGGTCGGTATGAATATTCAATTTAGATATTACAAACCGACGGTCGGTTTGTCAATCCTCAAAAAAAAGTCCGCCGTTCATGCCGGCACGTTCGCCCGGTAAACGGCGGATCTTTTCCATTCTCAGCCTTATGGTTTCTGCTGCTCCAAAGCCGCTTTCAGCTTATCCGCCAAACTGTTCGTTAGCGGCGCATTGTCGCTGTATTGCTGCACCAGCCGCTGCTGCTCTCTTCGATTCATGCGGCTTCCGTCCTTGTCGCCGAGCATTTCGATGACGTTGCATGGCCGGCATTGCGCGTATTTGCCCGCTTTGCCGTCGTGCAGCTCCATCTTTTTGCGGCATTGGGGACATCTCTTGTTCAGCAATACGGGCTCCGTCGCCCGCCGATAGCCGCATTCCTTGTCCGGGCATACGAGCTGCTTGCCCCGTTTTCCCTTGATCTCCAGCATCGCCTTGCCGCAGGTCGGACAATGTGAGCTCGTAACGTTATGCGGTTTGTATTCCTTCGTTTCCGCTTTGACCTCCGCCACCCATTTCGCCGCTTGCTCTCGGATGCCGCGCATAAACTGGGCGGCATCGCCTCTGCCTTTGGCAATCCGCTCCAGCTCGCTTTCCCATTTCGCCGTCAGCTCCGGGCTGCGCAGCTCGTTGACGACCAGCTCCATCAGCTGCTTGCCTTTGCCGGTCGGGTACAGCTGCTGGCCTTTTCTCTCGATCGTGTCCGTCGACAGCAGTTTTTCGATAATATCGGCGCGGGTCGCCGGAGTGCCCAAGCCGTGCTTTTCCATCCGCGCAAGCAAAGCGGCTTCCGTATAACGGGACGGAGGGAGAGTCCGCAGCTCCTTCAGCTTGGCCCCTTTAAGGGACAAAGCCTGACCCTGCTTGAGCGGCGGCAGCAGCTGCGCCTGCTGTCGCTGGCTTCGCGCCGCATCGTTGTCGTCGTCCTCCTCTTCGTCCTCATCCATCAAGCCGCCTTCGTACAGCTCCCGCCAGCCCGCTTCCTTCCGGATCTTGCCCTTGGCATACAGACGGTCGTTGCCGGCCGCCGCCACGACGCTGGTTTCGTCATAGCGGTAAGGCCCGCTGAACAGCGCCAAAAACCGGCGCACGATAAGATCGTACAGCTTTCGTTCCTCCGGGCTGAGCGCCCCTAGCTGCACGAATTGCTCGGTCGGAATAATGGCATGATGGTCGCTAACTTTGCTGTCGTCCACGAACCGTTTCGTAATGTTGAGCGGCGAACGGAGCAGCTTCCGGGCGTAAGCGGCGTACGGTCCCGTCGCTACGCTTTCCAGCCGTCCCTTCAACGTCTGCACGATATCGCTCGACAAATATTTGGAGTCCGTGCGCGGATAGGTGACGAGCTTATGCTGCTCGTACAGCCGTTGAAGCACATTGGACGTTTGTTTCGCGGAAAAGCCCAGCCGCTTATTGGCGTCCCGCTGCAGCTCCGTCAAATCGTATGCAGGCGGATGAGGCTGGGTCTTTTCGACCGTGCGCAGCTGTTCCACCTTGCAAGCGGATGCCGCCTTCAAGCGGCCAGCGACCGCTTCCGCCTCCTCGCGGCTCCATAACCGGCCGTCATGGCCTTCCTTTTGCCGCCAAACTGCCGTAAAACCTCCCAGATCGGCCTCCACCGTCCAATACGGCTGCGATTGAAAAGCGGCGATTTCCCGCTCCCGCTCCATCAGCATGGCCAGCGTCGGCGTCTGTACCCGGCCGGCCGCCAGCTGGGCGTTGTATTTGCATGTCAGCGCCCTTGTGATATTCAAGCCGATCAGCCAGTCGGCTTCCGCCCGGCATACCGCCGAAGCATACAGCGGATTGAAATCCTTGCCCGGCTTCAGCGATTTAAAGCCTTCTTTGATCGCTTGATCCGTTTGCGAAGAAATCCACAGACGCTTGAACGGCTTGCGCCAATGAATCAGCTCCATAATCCAGCGGGCGACCAGTTCGCCTTCGCGGCCCGCATCCGTCGCGATAATCAGCTCGCGAATATCGTTCCGCTTGGCCAGCGCCGCAATCGCTTTGAATTGATGAGACGTTTCCTTCATCACCTTCAAATTCATCCGTTCCGGGAGCAGCGGCAAATGCTCCAATTCCCAGGTGCGGAATTTCGCGTCGTAATCTTCCGGCTCCGCCAGCGTGACCAAATGGCCCAGCGCCCACGTCACGACGTAGGCGGGACCTTCGATATAGCTTTTATGCTTTTGCGTGCAGCCAAGCACCCGAGCGATTTCCCTTGCTACGCTCGGTTTCTCGGCCAATACCAAATCCTTCATCTCCAGCGTTCGCTCCCATTCCTTACGGTTATGGAGTCACCATAACATAAGGCGCCGGTCCGCGCAATCGCCGCGGGCGGTATTGCGGCCTTCTGCCGCCGCATTATTCGGCACCATTAATGCAGCTTTAACGCTTGACGCAAATGCTTGCCCGTATGCGATTCCGCACATGCCGCAATTTCCTCCGGAGTGCCGGCCGCCACAAGCCCGCCGCCCGCCTCTCCCCCTTCGGGGCCGATATCGACTACCCAATCCGCTTCTCTGACCAATTCCATACTGTGTTCGACCACGATAACCGTATTGCCGGCATCGACAAGCTTGCGAAGCAATACGTACAGCTTGTCGATGTCGACGGGATGAAGACCGGTCGTGGGCTCGTCCAGCAAATACAGCGTATGATGCGTTGTTTTGCGGCTCAGCTCCTTCGCCAGCTTAAGCCGTTGACCTTCTCCGCCGGACACCGTTTTGACCGATTGCCCCCATTGCAAATATCCTAGGCCGACCTCGCACAGCAGCTCGATCATGGCAGCCGCTTTCGGATGGCCGGCAAAAAGAGCAAGCGTATCCTGGACCGTCATGTCCAACAAATCCGAAATGCTCCGCCCTTCCCAGGTGACTTGGAGCACCTCGTCCTTGAACCGTTTCCCTCTGCAAACCGGACATTTGATTTCGGCATCGGGGAGAAAGCTCATATCGACGGCGATCACGCCGAGCCCTTCGCAGGTATCGCATCGGCCGCCCGCCGTATTGAAAGAAAAATGTTTGCTGCTCAATTTGCGTTTCTTCGCTTCCGGCAAAGCGGCAAACAGATTTCGCCACATCGCGAATACGTCGGAATACGTCGCCACGTTGGATCTTTGCATGCGGCCGATCGCCGTTTGATCCGCCAGTACGATTTCCTGAACGTGCTCCAATCCCGCTACGCGGTCGCAGCCTTCGATCAGAGCTGCTGCTCCGCCGTTCTGCGTCGCGCCGGCCAAAAGCTCGAACACAAGCGTAGACTTCCCGGAGCCGGATACTCCCGTCACCGCGCTCAGACAGCCCAAAGGAAAGGCGACGTCGATATTTTTCAAATTTCGGGCTCTGGCTCCGTTTATGGTCAAAAATTGCCCGGTGCCTTTGCTTCGAATGCGCTCGATCCGGAACTCCGCCTCCCTCCGCAAATTTGCGCCCGTGACGGAGCCCTCCTGCTGCAGCAGTTCGGAAAGCGTGCCTTCCCCGACCACCATCCCGCCGCCGCTCCCTGCGCCGGGACCGATATCGATAATATGGTCCGCCGCCCGCATAACGTCAGGATCATGCTCGATAACGAGAACCGTATTGCCGAGATCCCGAAGCCGTTTCATTACGCGAATCAATCCGTCCGTATCGCGGGGGTGCAATCCCGTCGTCGGTTCGTCCATTACGTACAGCACGCCTGTCAGCCCGGACCCCAGAAGCGCGGCAAGCCGAAGCCGCTGCGCTTCCCCGCCGGACAACGTGATCGATTGCCGGTCCAGCGACAAATAGCCGAGTCCGACATCGATCATTCTCCTCAGCTTTTCTGTAAGGTCCAGCAATACCGGCTCCAAAATATAAGAGTTCGTCTCATTAACTTGCGCATTCAACGACTCCGTCCACTTCACAACATCGCGCAATGATAAGGCCGATACCTCGGGCAAGGAATTGCCCGCCAACAATACCTCTCTCGCTTGCCGGTTTAACTTCGCGCCGTTGCAGGACGGACATACCGTTTGATGGAAATAATCCCCTTTTTCCAGCCCGCTTTGCTCGCCGTTTTTCTCTTTGTACCTGCGCCACATTCCGGTGACGATACCTTCGAACTTCCCTTGGGATACCGTCTTCGGAGGTTTTTTGTCGGGAAAATGCCGCATAAATTGCTCGCTCTCCACTCCGTAATAAAGCAAGTCAAGCTGCTGAGGGCTGTAATCCTTCAACGGGAGCTCGAGGTCAAAGCCGAAGCCGTAATATTGTCCGGCCGCCTTGAGCGTCATCCCGTAATAATCAATCAGGTTTTCATACAATATTGCTACGGCTCCTTCGCGCAGGCTGAGTTCCTTGTTGAACACCGCATCCATGCGCAGTTCGGCTACCTGTCCCAATCCCCCGCATCCTTCGCGAGCTCCTTCCGGCTTATTAAACGAAAAATGCGACATCGTCAAAGAAGTCAGTTCGGTGCGGCAAGCCGGACACTGTACAGCTTGGCTTTCCTCCGCTTCGGCAGAGGACACGCTCCCTTTCCAATCCGGTCTCTCCACGACTTCGGCGCCGCATGCCGGACACGACCTTTGACCCAGCCGCGAATAAAGAAACCTCAAATAATCGTGAATGTCCGTAACCGTTCCCACCGTCGATCTCGGATTCCGGTTTTTATTGTGCTGGCCTACGCTGATCGACGGGGATAGTCCCGTAATGGCGTCCACTTTCGGTTTGCTGAACGTGTCGGATACCATGCCCATAGACTCCATATACTGCCGTTGGCATTCTCTTTGCAAAGTATCCATGGCCAGCGTCGATTTGCCTGAGCCTGAAGGCCCCGTCAATACGACCAGCTTGTGCTTGGGAATCGACAACGTAACGTTTTTCAAGTTATGCTCGCGAGCCCCGTGAATAACAATATCCTGCATCTGCATATAACCCCTCCTTTTCCATTCCATTACTAGCTTACAACATTCATGCAAGTCTTAAAGTTGATTTCATCGCAAGACTGGCCGGACAAATAACTAAGCCATATTTGCCGCCGCCGGCCCTTCCAAACCTTATGACAATGGTTTAAGGATGGAGGTGAAGCTTGCAGGAGCTTGCAGGACGAAACGAGGGCGATCGACCTCGTGCAGCCGCCGATACCATTCGGTCGTCCGAGCGATATATTGTACTTGAACCGCAACGGCGCAAGATCATATAGAAAGGCAGTCGATCACGATGCGTGCCAATCGCTTTAACGAGAACTCCGGTTCCCGCTTGCTCGTCATCTCAGATATTCATGGATTTGCCGAAGGTTTCCGGCGATTGCTGCAGTCGGCCAACTACAATCCATCCAAAGACCGGCTTGTGCTGCTGGGAGACTATATCGAAGCCGGCATCCCTTCGACCTGGAAAACGCTTGAAGTAATTCGGGAGCATCAGCGGTTGGGTGCCTATGTCATTGCCGGAAACCATGAATTAAAGCTGGCTTCTCGAAAGAACAGAGGCAGACTCCGCTTGTCAAAAAGCCGCGGCTACAGCGCCTGGATATCCACACTATCCTTGTTTCTGCTGGCCGACGGCTATTTATTCGTTCACGCCGGACTTCGTCCGGGCGTACCGTTTCATCGGCAAACCGTCAAAGATTTGACGGAAATCCGGCAAGACTTTTATCTCCCACCGACAGGAAAATTCGCGAAGTCTTTGTCGGTAGAGGGAGCAGCGGCCAAACGGATCGTGTTCGGCCATACGCCCACCTTCAAGCTTGGAGCGCCTCCCGGCACCGTATGGACCGACGGCTTTCGCATCGGCATCGACACGGGCGCCAAGCACGGCCTGAGATTGACTCTTGCAGACTTGAGCAACGGCATCGCCTATTCATGCGCCGCCCGCCCCGGCTTTCGCTGCGGCGACTACAAACAGGCCCCCCTCTTTACCCAGAATTGATCAGAATCGATCAGAGACCAGATTGGGTCAGATTTTAATCAGGTTTAATTTGGTTTAATCAGAGTTGACCAGATTTGACCAGATTCGATCAAAGCTTCTGCTTGTTATCATGTCTCCTGGTACGGCGGTACCTGCTCATTATTTGACCTTGTACTCACTATCCCATCAACTCAGGAAACAATCTCACGACGTTTTGTCCTCTCAAGTCAATTAAGTCAGTTTAATCATCAGGGAAACAGCCCCCGCGCAGAAGGGAAACACCTTTTCAAGCAGGTAACAGTTCGAGCTCGTCTAGGAAACAACCTCTTCAAACTGGTAACGGTTATGCCCTCCACGGGAACAATCTCGACAAGCAGCAGCGGTTATGTCCTCCGCGGGAACAACTTCTTCAAGCAGGAAATTGAAATATCATGACAGGGAATAATCTCATCAAACAGAAAACGTCACAGCACTCCTAAGAAACAACCTCATCAATCAGAAATCGTCATAGCTCTATTGGGGAACAACCTCATCAAAAAGAAATCGTCACAACACTACTAGGGAACAACCTAATAAACAGAAGTCGTCACAGCACTACTGGGGAACAACCTAATAAACAGAAATCGTCGCAGCACATCTCAAAGAAACGATCCCTTCTATATTTAGAAACAATCAGAAACAAACTAATCGTTATAAAAATATTAGGACTTTAGAAAAGAAAAGAAAAGAAAAGAGAAGTAAAAAGATCCTATCAACCTCCTTCAGTTCAAGAAACACCACCATGTCCGATGGAGCGAAACCAGCCTCAACTAGCAGGACTGTAGGCTGTCTTAAGCTAAACACTAATGCCAAAAAGGCCAGACTGCGTTGAGGACTCCATCCGCTCGCTTCTAAGCCGAAGGGCTCGAGCCGTTCAACGCAAAACGAAGCCATTCTCGAAAAGCGGACGGATGATTGGCCGCATTCCTTCTAAAGCAATATTCATCTATGTACTGCTGCGCATATTTGATTCCGATGCCGTGGAACGTATCGTTCATCCACCGGAACGCCTTGTAGGCGAAAATAGACAACGAATTATCCAGAAGAGACGCGAGCCGCTGCCGTTCTGAGGATTTGATAAACGGGTTGCCGGACATGTGATGTGCGTAACGCACTTCGCTGCACCACTGCATTCGAGGATTTGGCCGCAAAAAACACCGGTCCGGCGCACAATGCGATTCCCTAAAAGCAATCGCTTCTTTTTCCTTCAGCGGAAGTCGAGCTGCCTTGCTTCGGGGAAGCAGTTTGATTTTATAATAAACGCCCTCGCCTGAGCCGTTTACAAAATCCCTCGTTTCCTTAGCGGCGACGACGGAATGCTCCAGCTCCAGTTGATCGGCGGAAGGAATACATTTTTTCATAAAAATTTCGTGCTTGGCTTCCACATGTCCGGTCAGCTTTCGGGCTTCATCCATAGCAGATATCGAACGGCGGATCTTGTACAGCATGCTCCATGCCGTCTTATAGGTAACGTTTATGAGCTCCGAAAGCGTGACGGCGCTGATACCGCTGTCGCTGCATGCGACAATATACATGCAGAGCAGCCATTTGCGAAGCGGCGTCCTGCTCTTGTGCATAATCGTTCCAGCCGTTAAGGAAGTTTGACGCCCGCACCGGCGGCATTCATAGAGCGGCATCTTACGGATGCCTATGCCGTAAGCTTCTGAATAACTGCAGACAGGGCACCTAAAGCCGTTCGGCCACCTCGACCCGCGAATATAATCGATGCATGATTCCTCGTCAGGAAACAACGCTTCAAATCTCACCTTAGCATCCATCACCGAGCGCCCCTCTACTCACAAAACAGGAACATATGTTCTATTTTTACTTTAACAAAATTTCCTCCCCTTTACAAGATGGGCACTCGTTTTTTTAATCATCGAATATCTATAAATATCGGGCAATGGTCGTATAAATTCGTGGTAATCATGAGAAACATTATCATTCAATAATGCAACTATTATGTTGGATCGCATCAAACAGCATGCCTAAACTGTTGTATTTGCATTTTTCACTTTTACTCGTCCGTACTTTCATGTTTATTCCCTGCTTTTTAAGCGTCACCTGCTGAATCGCTCTCTTCCCAAACTTCTCGCGTCTCCAAACTGCGGTTTCCAATGCGGCGTAACGATGGTTGATCGACCATTCATACGGGGAGGAAGCTCATGCCTACCTGAGCTAAGGGGATAGTGAGTGCAAGGCAAAAAATAGTGCATCGAGCATCAATCAAGACAAACCAGGCCCCGTATATTCTCATCACACGGTGCGATCTATTGATCCCAGTGGACGGAGCGAAAAAAAACTACGACTGACCAATTAACTAACAAGGATTTCCTAATCCTCTGTCGA
>CALAWP010000097.1 GCA_937895345.1 uncultured Paenibacillus sp.
GATTTCACACCTTAAAAATTAAAAAAAACTGTCTTGACTTCTTGTGCCACTATATATTAACTTTACGCTTGTTCTTTGTGTATTCAAATATGGAAAGGAAGATGGTGCTGTCTTAGAAAAAAAGAGGAGTTCCTCCAACATTTAATCCTGGAAGAACTCCTCTTATAAATCGTGGTTGTCGTCTCTTGCGATGGAAATATTATTTAGACTGAGAATCTGGAGTCTCTTTCAAAATATCATCCCTAAGTTCTTTCTGAAGTGCAATAATTGTGTTTGTGTCATCTTCACTGATTGATTGTGATTTTTCTAAGAGGTCTTCCAATTGGATCAATAATAATATATGTTTTTCAACACTAGCGTTGCATTAATGTTCTCTGAATCTTCATAATTTTCCGCCATAACTACTTTTGTGCATAAAAAAATCCTTTACAATAGATCGGAGAGGTAGACCTGTCCATAAATCCATTGAAAAGGATATCAGCATGGACAATCATACGTTATTATCTTCATTTGGTAAATGGCTTGCGCCGATCTGTACAAAAATGTTCACAAATGCCGTGGCCGAGTGCCAGCAAGATAAATATACGAAAAAGCTAACGACCACCGCCTATCTAAAGCTGTTCCTACTCGCGCAACTGCAAAACCGTGAAGGCTTACGCCACATCGCCGACGATGTCTTGTGCGAGGATTTGCAGCGTGAGCTCGGCCTGACTTCGATCTCGGCTGCACAGCTCAGTCGCAAGCACAGGCAAGTCGATCCCGAGCTATTGCGACAGGTGTTCGAGCGGCTGGCCAAGCTCGTGTTGTCACGCCAAGGTTCGGTGGCTCATCGTCACAAGATCAAAATCATCGACTCGACCACCGTAACGTTGTGTCTGCAAAAATTCAAGTGGGCCGAGTTCCGCAAGACGAAAGCAGGCATTAAAATCCATATGCGCCTGGCCTTTATGGACGAGCAAGACGTTGTCCCGGAGAAGGCAACGGTGACGGTAGCCAAGAAAAATGACCGCACCCAGATGGATGAACTCGTTTATGAGCCGGGCGTCACGTATGTCTTTGATCGTGGCTACATCGACTATACGACTTTCGATCGCTACTGTGTAGACGGCATTCTATTCGTCACACGACTGAAGAGAAATACGCATATCGAACCGCTGGAGAAGCTCACTGTACCCGAAGGCAGTCCGGTTTCGGCCGATTGGCGCGTCCGAATCGGCTCCCAGCAGAAGAAGATGAAGCACGTGCTGCGGATGATACAGACGCAAGACTCGGAGGGGAATCTACTTTTTCTGGTGACCAACCGTTTCGACCTGGCGTGTGATGAAATCAGCGAGATGTACCGCAGTCGCTGGGCCATAGAGACGTTCTTCAAATGGATGAAGCAGCATTTGCAGATCAAGCATCTTTACGGTACGAGCGAACACGCTGTCTATAATCAGGTCTGGATTGCCCTTATTGCGTTTTGCTTGCTCGTACTCGTGAAGTCGGAAACGAGGGTCAAGCATAGCTTGCTACAGCTCACTCGCTGGCTCACGAAGTTGTTTTGGCAACCATGCAGCCAATGGATCATGCGGCTCAAGAAAAAGCCAAGTCGAACATCAAAAGGACGTCGACGAAAACGAACCGATGCTTGACCCCCGCTAGCTATGATTACATAAAATTGTGCAGAACTTTATAATTAATCCAAATGGACGAGCTACCTTTGAGAGCTGTCCGACCTTTTTCATTTCACTCCGAAAACTTATTTTCTGAATATTCATTTTTCATAAACGGCAAGTTTTATGCAACGCTAGTGGTTTTTCAATAATTCTTTGATCCTCTTTGCTTTTGTTATCGCGAGACGAGAACACTTCTACAATCAGTTCGCTTCTTTCACGTTGTATATTTATCTCTTCGATTAAAGCGTCTTTAGGAGTACCAGCTTCTTTGTCAACTGCATACTCTGTTAAATTATGAGCATAATAAAATACTTCTTCATCTGAATTTTTGAATTCTTCAATGCTTCTTTGAGAAATATTTAGTACTTCTGCTCTTTTTTCAAAATTTTGTCTAGAGATTCCTTCTATACCATACTTTCTTTTTTCTTCATCAGTCATCATTCCTGGATTCCAGTTCTCTGCAGTACTAGTACTTGTAGTTAATGATGAGGGACCCGGTGCGATAAGATTTCGATATCCTTTACCTGCTGATAAAGCTTCATAAGTCGGACCAAAAATTGTATATTCACTTGATATTTGAACCGTTTGATTGGGCTCTACATCGACAATAAACCAAAAAAATTGACCTACATCTGATTGATACGATGACCAATCCCATCTTCGAAATAACCTATCACCTGTATCTGAAACATCGTCTACATTACTTAGCAAAGCATTAACTAGTCCATATACAGACCAAAAATAAGCTGCACCCAAATCGTTTATTACAGTAATAGCAAAGCCTATTACTGCTTCGGCAAAAGAGTAGTCTTCATTTGAACCTGATGTTTCCGGTGCAGATCCGATATATTTAGCGTCTGCACTTGTCCACATTGCCATATTACTTGTATTAGATTCCCCTTTAATAATCATTATCGCTGGGATGGATCATCACCAAATCGAGCAGATCCTGTCCCGACAAATCTGTAGGTAAAAGCCCATGCTTGTCGTGAACTCGACCATTCTGCACCCATAAATCCAATTGAAGAAGCAGCATATACAGTATTTGACCCCCAAGAATAACTATTGTACTCCTCCGTGTGATTTACAGGTGTATCTGATGCATAAGTTTGACTTCCGAAAGTTAGTGACGAAAAAATACTTGCAATTAGTAACATACTTAAAGTTCTATAACTAAATAAAGACTTTCTTAAGGATATTCTCACAAATACCTCTCCTTTGTGTGAAGTATTTTTTCTGTTTTTTCCCGCGTTAGTAATCACCCCATGAATCTAGGGTCGCAACGACTATTCGTTGTCTATTATTGATATAGGTACTTCAATAAAATCAGGGCCGACTATCTTTATGCTGCCTCTTTCATCGGAGCCGACTGCAATCGCAATATTGAAAGTCTCTGATTGATGTATTGCATTTTTATCAGGAGCTATATCAATCACAATCGTTCCAGAGCCACCTCCCGTTGGTTTATAACTACTGCTTTTTCCAACTTCAATCCTCGCTCTCCATTCTACTTCCGTTTCCGCAGTAGTCCAGGTCGATACAAACTCCTCAGGTATGGATTGCGTTTCGTTTACGGGATAGCTGCTTATGATGTTGGAAATATACCATTTGTCAGGGATAGAGAAAGCAACACCACCCCAATCATTAGGGTCGATCACAATCGAAGCAACAATCCGTACATGTTTAGGAATTCCTTCGTCTCCCGTGACAAATACCGTTCCTTTTGCTGATGTTTTTAAATCTGTAGAATCGGAGCTTACGCTAAAATTTCTGATCTTCACGACTTCTTCGTTGACTGCTGTATTATCAGAAAATTTTTCTTGCCTAGATGATAGCTGAAAAATAACAATCGTTGTCACAACTGCAATGATCACGACAACCCAAAAAAAGTACTTAGCTTTTACTTTCATATCTACCTCGTAAATGACTATTTTTACGCAAGTAACGGTCTATATAATTGGTTTGTTCCGTTACGGAATACAACCTCCTTCACCTGCAGCTAACTTTAACATACTCTATTTGTCGTAGTAACCTGTAAGTTGTCTAATAATCTCATCGACTTTGCTAAAAATCTTCGGCTGTTCTTCACGGAAGAAGTTAAATGCTGCATCGGCCTTCGAGACAGAAGCATATAACCTCAAGCGAAAAAAAACAAACAGCTCATCCAGTCAGGCGAACGCTGCCGGATGAGCTGTTGTTACGAATGCGAATCGTTCATAGATAACTGCACGCCCATTCTGCCGCCTCTTCCCGCGAACGGATTGGCGGCTCAAGCAGGCTGAGCGGCGCCGCCCTGCTGAAGCTGGTACATCGCGTAATACTTGCCGCGCTTCTCCATCAGTTCGTCGTGGTTGCCGCGTTCTACGATGACGCCGCGGTCAAGGACGAGAATTTGGTCCGCTGCGCGAATCGTCGAGAGACGGTGCGCGATGACGAAGGTCGTGCGGCCTTTCTTCAAAACGTCCAGCGCAGCCTGGATGACCGCTTCCGTCTCCGTATCGATGCTGGCCGTCGCTTCGTCGAGAATTAGAATCGCCGGATCGTAAGCCAATGCACGGGCGAACGAGATGAGCTGCCGCTGGCCGGCCGACAGCGTGCTGCCCTTCTCGATCACCGGCTCGTCGATGCCGCCGGGCAGCTTGCTGAACATGTCGTAGGCGCCGACATCCTTAAGCGCCTGCTCGACCTTCTCCCGGCTGATGGCGGGATTGTCGAGGCTGACGTTGGACGCGATCGTGCCGGTAAACAGAAACGGGTCCTGCAGCACGATGCCCATATGCTGGCGAAGCTGCTGCTTCGCCATGTCACGGATATCTTGCCCGTCGATGGATATTCGTCCCTCGTCCGTGTCGTAAAACCGGAACAGCAGGTTCAGAATGGAGCTTTTGCCCGAACCGGTATGGCCGACCAAAGCGACCGTCTCGCCTTGGCGGGCCTCGAACGAAATATCCTTCAGCACGTATTCGCCCTTCTTGTAAGCAAACGATACATGCTCGAAAGCAACGTTGCCTTTGTAGCGAGGAATCGTTCCGGTCTCCACTTCAATCCCTTCCTCGTCCATCAGCTTGAATACCCGCTCCGCCGATACGCGCGCCGTCTCCAGGTTCGACAGCTGGTTCACGATGCCTACGATCGGGGCGAACATCCGGTTCATGTAGTCGATATAAGCGTACAGAGCGCCCACGGTCACCAGCGCGCCGAGCGTGCCGCCCCAGAACATCCAGACGACAAGCAAAAACAGGACGTTGCGCACGACGTTGACCAGATTGTGGGACGTAATGGAATTGAGGCTGAGCATCTTGTTCTGGTACTTGAAATAATAGTCGTTCAGCTCGTTGAACTCCTCGGTCGTTTCCTTCTGGCGGCGGAACGCCTGAATGATCGTCATCCCCTGGATCGACTCGTTGATCATGGCGTTGATCTCGCTCAGCTTCGCGCGAATAATCCGGTTATATTTGGCCGCAAACTTGCGGTAGACGATAATCCACACGATCAAAATCGGAATAAGCGGCAGCGTGATCAGCGCAAGCGTCGTGTCCAGCAGGAACAGAGCGCCGAAGATCGCCGCCATATAGACGGTGCCCGTAAAAAAGTTGGCCAGCACGCCGACGTAAAGCTCGCGCACCGCCTCCGTATCGTTCGTGACGCGCGAGACGACCTGACCGGCGGCCAGATTGTCGTAATATTGGACATGCAGCCGCTGCGTGTGCGCGTATACGTCGTTCCGCATCTTGCGGACGATCTTGTTCGCCGACGTTTGCAGCATGAGCCGCTGGCCGTACGTAAAGATCGCCACGAGCACCAGCAGGCCGAAATACATGGCCGCCAGCATAAACAGCCCCGGCACCTCCGGCGCATAAAAGGCGTACAGCTGCTGCCCCGAAAGCTTCGTTACGGCATATTCGGCGCTTTGGCCGCTTTCCTCGTTGACGACCGTCATCTTCCCGTCGCTGACCTGGCGCTTGCCCCCTTCGAACTGGAGCGGGCCGTTCAGAAAATAATAGCTTCGGCCCACTTGCAGAACGCGCGCTTCGGGGCCCTTCGTTTCCTCCGGTTCAAAGCGGTCCTCCCGCTTATACCAGCTGCCGTCATAGGCGACGGCGTACGGCTGCTCGCCGTCCACGCGATGCCATTTCTTCTCGATGCCGAGAATGTTGCTGTCGATCATCCGCTTGGCGATCAGCGGACCGGCCAGCTCGGCGCTGACGGCCAGCACGAGCAGCAGCAGCGCGAGCAAAATTTGTTTTTTGTATAACATGGCGTATTGAAACAATCGTTTGCCTGTCTTGCCCATCGTTCGTTACGCCTCCTTTCGATTTACGATTCGATGGCAGCCTCCAGCTGCTGCCGTTCATATTGCTCCCGATACCAGCCGTCTTGGGCGACCAGCTGCTCATGCGTGCCTTCCTGAACGATTTTCCCTTCCTCCAGCACGATAATCCAATCGGCATGCTGCACCGCCGAAAGCCGGTGCGTCGTAATAAGCGTCGTCTTGCCCCGGCGCTCCGTACGGATGCCTTCGATAATTTCCGCTTCCGTCTTGGCGTCTACCGCCGACAGCGCATCGTCCAGCATCAAAATTTCCGGATCGCCGATCAGCGCCCTGGCGATGCTGACCCGCTGCTTCTGGCCGCCGGACAGCGCTACCCCCTTCTCGCCGACCATCGTATCGAGACCGTCCGGCAAAAAGGCGATGTCCTTCGCGAACGAAGCCCGCTCCAGCGCGCGCTGCAAATCCGCTTCCGAACCTGTCTTCGTGCCGAATAAAATGTTGTCGCGAATCGTCTTCGAGAACAGGATCGGCTGCTGCGGCACGTAACCGATCCAGCCGAGCACGCGCCCGATCGGCAACCGCGCCAGCGGCACGCCGGAAATGCGGATGTCGCCGCTTCCGAGCGGATATTCCCGCAGCAGCTGCTTCAGGAGCGTCGTCTTGCCGCTGCCCGTGCGCCCGACGATGCCGAGCGTGCCGCCTTGGCGCAGCGTAAAGGAGACGTTGCTCAAATTGTCGACCTTGGACGACGGATATCGGAACGTCACATCCTTGAATTCCAGCAGCGTCGGTTCAACGACCTCCTCCGTCCGGTCCGCATCCTTCACATCGGGCTTATAGCCGAGCGTTTCGTTGACGCGGTCGAGCGAGGCGTTGCCCCGCTGCATAATATTGATCAATTCGCCGATGGCGAACATCGGCCAGATGAGCATGCCGAGGAAGATATTGAACGAAACGAGCTCGCCGAGCGTAATTTCGTTATGGAATACGAGGTAGCCGCCATAACATAAGCCGATCAAGTAGCTTGTGCCGACGAGTATTTTCATGGTCGGCTCGAACAAGGCGTCGATGCGGGCGACCGCGATATTTTTGCCGAGCACCTCGTCCGTCTTGGCGCGGAACCGCTCCTTGCTCGCTTCCTCCTGCACGAACGCACGGATGACGCGTACGCCGGATACCGACTCCAGCACGCCGTCGTTCAGCTCGCCGAACGCGTCCTGGGCTTCCGTAAACCGCTCGTGAATCTTCTTGCCGTAATAGGACATGGCGATCGCCATAAGCGGCAGCGGCAGCAAGGAGGCAAGCGTCAGCTTCAAGCTGATCGCCGCCGCCATGACGATCAGAATCGTAATCATAAACAGCGTCGAATCGACCAGCGTCAAGATGCCGAAGCCGGCCGTCGTTGCCACCGCGTTCAAATCGTTCGTCGAGCGCGCCATCAGATCGCCCGTCCGGTTGCGCTCGTAGAACGTCGGCGTCATGCGCAAGAAATGGCCGATCAGATTGGAACGAAGCAGCCGTTCCAGCACGAACGCTCCTCCAAACAGCTTGTAATGCCAGACATACGTGATCAGATAGCCGACGACCGTAAGACCGATCCAGAGCGCCATCGTTTGGCCGAATTCGGCCGTGCCCAGCGTTTGCTGGCTGATGCCGTCCACCAGGTAGCCGAGCAGCCAAGGCGGAATAATGTCGATAATTCCGGTGAGCACCAGCAGCGTAATGGCGAGCGTGTACCGCTTCCACTGGCTGGCGAAATACCATTTTAACTTGACTAGTACGCTAAACATGCTGCAATTTGCACCTTCTCCCCATGCGCATTCCAAGCTGCGCCGTTCTTATTTCAAAAATAAAAAAGCATGCCGCCGTAAGCGACACGCTTTCCGTCCGATACAAGGACTCGCCCGGCGGGAAGCCGCCGAGAGAACCCTTCCATCCATCAGAAAAGGCGCGGATTACGGCAACGTAATCCTGCGCCCGATTGAAGTTCATTCCCATCAATTCGAGAAAACGCTCGTAAGGATTACGCCGATCATGATACCATTATTCGTCATGCCTGGGTTATCGGGGTTGAAATGATGGTTCATGATCCGCAATCCTCCTCTCGTCGTTGAAAAAATCTATTAGTCACTTTATCACCGGAGGAAATGGCTGTCAACCCGAAAATGGTTTAAAATCGTTTTTGCCCGAGGCGATCCATTCCGCCGGAAGAAGCCTTCGGAACCCCGGCTGCAAATAACGGTCGTCGATCAGCAGCAGCGAGCCGCGGTCCGTTTCCGTCCGGATGAGCCGACCGCCGGCTTGCAGCACCTTGTTCATGCCGGGAATGACGTAAGCGTAATCGAAGCCGCTGCGTCCCTGGTCCGCATAATAATCGCGCAGCAAATTCCGCTCGAGATCCGGCTGCGGCATGCCGACGCCGACAATGACGACGCCCGTCAGCCGGTCGCCCGGAAGGTCGACGCCTTCGGAGAAGACGCCGCCCGTCACCGCGAATCCGATCAAGGTGCGGCCGGCAGCAGGCTGAAACGCGTCCAGAAAAGCCGTCCGCTCCTCCTCGCTCATGTCCGGCCGCTGCACAAGCACCTCCGTATCCGGCTTCTTCCAGCCTATGAAGATTTCCGCCACGGCATTCATGTATGCATACGACGGAAAAAACGCCATATAATTGCCCGCCTGCCGCTCCGTTTGCCGCAGGATAAGCCGCGCGATCGGCCCGCACGATGCCGTCCGGTCCCGGTAACGGGTAGACAGCGGCGCCACGCTTACTTCCAGCTGCTCTTCCGAAAATGGAGTCGGCAAGGACAACGTATAATCCGTTTCGTCCGCTCCCGTTACATCCATATAATAATTCAAAGGAGACAGCGTCGCGGAAAAATAGACGAAAGACCGGTAAGCCGCGGCCGTCTGCCGCAGCAAGGCGGACGGATCGAGGCAAAACAGCTTCAGGCGCGCCTCCCGGGAGGACGCTTCCGCCAGCGCCGCGAACCGCTCGTCGAACAGCTCCGCGCAGCGCGCAAACCGGAGCGCGGCAAAATAGGCCTCCCGCAGCGACTCCGAGCGTTGGACGCCCGATGGTATCCCCGCTTCGGCCGGCCCGCCTTCCGGCGAGCCTCTCTCCCGCGTCATCCGCTCCTCTTCCGCAGCGCCGCCGAATGCCATCTGCCTTGCCGCCGCCGATTCTCCCGCCTGCAGCTCCTTTTCCGCCGCCTTGGCGAAGGCGGCGGCCAGCGCCGCCAGCTCGGCTGGCAGCTCCCGCTCGACAAGGACGCCGTCTTGTCCGCATCGTTTGCGCAGCGCGATAAAATAATCGTTCAGCGCCTTTGCCGCCGCATGCAGCTCGCGGCTCCGCCCCTTGTATTCCCGCTGAAGAGCCAGAAACGGCGATTTCGTCAGCTCCGCCGAGAACATATCTCTGGCTCTGTCGGGCAAGTTGTGAGCCTCGTCCGCCAGCACGGCGGTCCGCTTCTTCGCTTCCGCCGTCAGTCTTTTGAAGGAAATGCGGGGGTCGAACACATAGTTGTAGTCGCAAATAACCGCGTCCGCCGCATAAGCCGCATCAAGCGACAGCTCGAACGGACAGACGGTATGCTTGCGGGCGTAAGTCTCGACGACCTCGCGCGTCATCAGCGTCTCGGCGCCAAGCATATCCAGGATGGCCCCGTTGATCCGATCGTAATAGCCGTCCGCATACGGGCAGTGCTCCTTCCGGCAAACCGTTTGTTCCTGAAAGCAAATTTTCTCTTTCGCCGTTACCGTCACCGCATGAAACTTCAACCCCTGCGCTTCCATCAGCTTAAGCGATTCCTCCGCCGCCGTTCGGGTCGTCGTCCGCGCCGTAATATAATAAAATCGTTGCAAGACGCCGCTGCCGATCGCCTTAACCGCCGGAAACGTCGTCGACACCGTCTTGCCCAATCCCGTCGGGGCCAGGGCGTACAACGACACGCCTTCCTCGAAGCACTTGTATACCGCTCCCGCAAGCTTCTTTTGGCCGGGGCGGTAGGCGGGATAAGGAAAAGCCAGCTCGCGGATGGATGCGTCCCGCTCCCGTTCGTGATCGCGCAGCATGCGGGCGTACGGCGCATACCGCTCCAAATAACCGTACATTTCCTTCTCCAGCTCGGACATGCTCAGCTCCCGCTGCAGTCTGGCCGTCTCCCCCGTATCCCGGTGCACGTAGGTCAGCTGCAGCCTCATGGAAGGACGGCCGTTCTCGCGCGCATAAATATAAGCGTACACCGTCGCCTGCGCCCAATGAACGGGCAGGCCTTCCTCCTTCATCTCCTCGAACCGGCCGGCGGCCGACTTGATCTCGTCGATGGTCGGAACGGGCTCGGTCGCCAGCAATCCGTCACAGCGCCCGTCCACGGCAAACAGCAGATCATCGAACGCGATGTCTGCCTTCAAATAGACCTCCTTGCGGTCCAGCTCTCCGTATTCCCGCTGCACTTGCCGATGCGCTTTGACGCCCTCCTGCAGCGCTTCGGCCGTTTGAAATCCGGCTTCGATGTCGCCGCTGAGATATGCATACTCGACCAGTTGTCTTGCCGATACCGATATTTGATATGGATCCATGCAAAGTCTCCCGCCGCTTCCGTCCAACCGGAACATTTGTTCCTATCTTATCACAAAGGGGAGAAAATCGAAACTTTTATTTCTTCGTCCCGTCTCCTGACTCTTCGCTGCGCTTCGTCGGATCCTCGCCGTCAACGCCGCTAAACAAGCCGAATTCGGGATCGATATCCCGCTCGGTGACCAGCCCTTCATGGTCCAGCTGCTCCGGCAGCTCACAAATATGGTCGTCCAACCTCAGCCCCTCCTTCCTTCTCCGCAGGCATGCGCCCGATGCCGATTAGGATGCCCTTCGTCAGGCAGTTCTATAGTTTCCTTCGCAAAAGAACACACTAAGGGGCAACCCCATCCGCGAGAGGAGGTGATCTGATCATGGAGGATACGTCCCGGTTTGTCGAACAGGTGCAAGAGACGCAGCGGAAAGCGGAGCGCAGCCAACGAACGAGCGGCCATGGCGCTCCCGCCAAACAGCTCCCGAACAAGCAGCACAGTACAAATAAACCTGAATTTCGAAAGTACGACTCTTTGAAAACGTGAAAAGGGCTCCGAATCCT
>CALAWP010000098.1 GCA_937895345.1 uncultured Paenibacillus sp.
AACGAGTTTCCAGTTGAGGTAAGAGTATGTGAATACTGATGTCACGGATTCAGGTATATATTTGGATCGTCATTTTGCTTTTCGAACTTGCATGGGTTTATGGTCTGCTGCATCAAGTACATGACCAAGAAGAATTTATTTTCAGACTTGCCGTAGTAGTCGTTACGTTGGTCGTGGGAATGGTTTCGGTGATCTGTTCGGCTCTTGTATCAACCAAACGAAACCATTGAGTCGCGAGATTTTAGCAGAGACAACTTTGGTTTTCCAAAAAAAATGGGGGCATCGAAATGGTCATAGTGTTTCTTATTTTATTAATTATGATTTTGCTAATTCTTATAGCAATTTATATAACACTCAAAAAGCAATTGGATTCAAATAAAGAGATCGAATACGCTATATATAGGTTAATTGAGATCACGAAAGAAAAGAGATAAGATGAGCAATGAATCGGCCGTTCGCAAGCGGAAGAGCAGGGGATTAATGAAAATGTCAAAACCGTTCGATTGTATCACCGATTTTATTTTTGTAGAAACGGAGCTGCAAAGCGCCGATGTCATATTGGTTCCAGGCGGCAGCCATCCCCAGCCTATGGAAAGAGCTGCGGAGCTGTATCATTTGGGCCTGGCGCCTTTCATTCTGCCATCCGGAGGATACAATGCAAAAATAGATGCGGTGGAGTGGGATTACATGCGTCGGCTCGCTTTAGACAGAGGTGTCCCGGAAGAAGCAATTTTATTGGAGAAACAAGCGTCCAATACGTTTTATAATGCTAGATATTCATGGGCGGTATTGAGCAAATTGAATATTGAGATTCAAAAAGTCATTTTAGTCTGTAAAGCGCAGCATTCGAGAAGAGCCCTTCTCACGTATAAAACCGTATTTCCAGAAAAGGTTTATTTTATGGTTTCCGGAGTGGTGGATGGCAGACAAATTTCCAAAGATAACTGGTATTTGGACCAAGGAAAGATTGATGTCGTGATGAAGGAAGTAGAAAAGATAGGAATTTATTTTGGTCGTCATATTTCTAAATGGACTGGCGCGGACAAATCCGGCACCGATGATTAGGAGAGGATTAATTTATGAATCATACTGTATTTAAAGCGCTGATTACAAATTACATTAATGCTTATAACTCGTTTGATATTGACGGGATAGTCCGACTATTGCATCACGATATTGAGTTTCGAAACATATCCAATGGAGCAGTTGATACGGAAACAAAGGGCATTGAACAATTTCGCACATTGGCTGAACGATCGGCAAAGTTTTTTTCGCAAAGGCGTCAAACGGTAAAGGACATCATAATGAATGACGATAAAGCAGTGATTGAGATTGATTATGAAGCAATACTGGCATCAGACTTGCCAAATGGATTGAAAGCGGGACAAACAATAAAGATGCAAGGGAAATCCATTTTCCAAATGAAAGATGAAAAGCTGATCATGATTGAAGATTATAGTTGACTACTCTGAAAGAGGGGAGAACACATATGGCTGCATTAATTAGCTGCCGTGTATGCGAGAAACCTGTTTCTTCGAATGCAAGATTTTGTCCTCATTGCGGAGAGAGATATCCAGAACCATTTAAAGATACTTTGAAATATGGACTATTAGGCTTAGCAGTGGTAGGAATCATTGTCGTCATCATAGTTGGCGTTATAAATTTTATATTTTTTTGAGGAATTGAGGAAGCTGATTAAATGGAACTTGAATTAAGAAGGGCTACATCTTCAGACATTGACAGGTTAGCTGAGATGAATAAGCAGTTAATTGAAGATGAAGGCAGCATGAATCCTATGAATCTGGATGAATTAAAGCAAAGGATGTATGAGTGGCTTCATTCATCATATTTTGCTGATTTACTTATTTCAGATCAGGAAGTTGCAGGCTATGCGTTATATACCTTTAGAGCAAATTCATATGACAAGAATATTCAAGAGGTGTATTTGAGGCAGTATTTTATTGGGAGAACGTTTAGGAAGCAGGGGTTGGGCTTGAAAGGAATTGGATTACTGAAAGAACAACGGTTTAAAGATATGGATACGATTGAAATCGATGTACTGGAAGCCAACACTGCAGGAAAAAGCTTCTGGATAAGTGCAGGGTTTGAACCCTATGCGATAAATATGAAACTGAAAATTTAGGGAAACGATTCAAGGCAGGTGGGGATTGGGATATGACAGTAGTTAAAGTCATCAGGGCTGAGGAGCAGAAAAAGTCTGTTTTAAGACAGTTGATTGAGTTGTATGAATATGATTTTAGCGAGTTTAACGATCGAGATGTTAATGAATACGGATTGTATGATTACAAATATTTGGATCATTATTGGACCGATGCCAATCGACATCCCTATTTCATCATGGTTGACAATAGGTACGCAGGGTTTGCTCTGATTAACAATCACTGCTACTTGCTCAAAGTTGATCAGGCATATTCTGTTGCCGAATTTTTTATTATGCGTAAATATCGACGTAAGGGAATCGGTATAGCCGCCGCACAGCAAATATTTAATCACTTTAAGGGAAACTGGGAAGTTCTTCAACACGGGAATAATGAACCGTCCAAAAATTTTTGGAGGAAGGTCATTGAGGAATATACGAGGGGAAAATACGACCTGTTGGATGTAGAAACGGAAAAATGGACAGGTCAAGGGTACACATTTAATAACAAGGATATGTGATCTGTCGCATATTTTCCGGACATTGTGTCTCGGTTCCAGGCATTATAGCGACTATTCAAATGCGCAGGCATCTAGGATATTATGAAATGAAAAGAAGCTTCATATGAAGGGCAGGAGAATCAGATGTTTACATTTTCGGAGTTGGAAGGAAACCGGGTTAAGCTTATACCATTAGAAACGGAACATATCGCTGCTCTTTATCGTTGTTCCAGAGATCCGGAAATCTGGGAGCACTACCCTATCCATATTAGAACATGCGAAGAGATGGAAAGATTTGTACACAAGGCATTGGAAGGACGAAGCAAAAAAGAACAGTATCCATTTGTCGTGTTTGATAAAGAAGCGAATGACATTGTGGGAACGACGAGGTACCTTCGCATATCTGAAGACAATAATAACTTGAATATCGGGTCAACCTGGTATTCGCCAAAAGTATGGAGGACAAGGGTTAACACCGAATCCAAATATTTAATGTTGCGATATGCATTCGAGCAGCTGCAAGTCAACAGGGTGGAGATTGTGACCACAACTACAAATATCAGATCGCAGCAAGCCATTGAAAGACTGGGCGCGGTTAGGGAAGGCGTTTTGCGAAAAAAATATTACAATATGGATTATATCATTTATGGAATCATCGATTCGGAATGGACGGAAGTGAAGAAGCGTCTGGAACGTTACCTTGATGAAGCGAGTTACGTGTGAAAGACGAAGCATAATAGGAGGTTGGCCGATATGCTATACGATTTGCCGAGCGAAGCGGACATGTCCCCGATTACGGGCATGTTATATTCAGCTGTTCAACAAAACAGCCAACGGCTGCAATCCATCACCAAAGGCATGTCGCTGGAAGAAGCGGATTACAGGGGTCCTCACAACGATTGCAACAGCACCGCTCAGTTAATCCGTCATGTTATGCGAGTCGATTTGAATTGGGTGTACAGAATAAAGGGGCTGCCGCTCCCTCAGCCATTGCTAGAGCAATACGGCCCTATGATCGACGAAAACAACAGACTTCCGATGGTTAGAGAAATAGCACTGGAAACTCTTTTTTTCGATTACGATAAGATATTGACGATGTTGAAGGAGGCGTGTTCTTCATTATCGGATGCCGATCTGGACAGAGTTGTCAACTTTGGACATGACAACGAGAAGCAAGCCACGTTACGGTGGGGCCTATGGCATATGGCCGACCATAGCCGCTATCATCAAGCCCATATTAATCAGCTGAGAAAGTGGTACAACGCCGACCGTTAAGCGTAAAAGGAAATATATCGTTGGCTACAAGTTGAATCTGGAAGAGTCAAGAATAGAACGGGAGAAGAGGACTGCATGTCAACCGAAGTCAATTGCAAAATTTTAACGATGAGCATGGTGCAGGACGGCAACAACATATTGTTGTTAAACCGACCGAATGAAAAGGGATTTCCGGGGTATATTGCGCCGGGCGGAAAAGTGGAATTTCCGGAAAGCATCGTGGACGGGGCCATTCGGGAAGTGAAAGAAGAAACGGGTTTGATCGTCAAAGAGATCGTCTTTAAAGGACTGAGTGAATTTTGCGAGATTCATTCTGGACTCCGCTACATGGTCTTTAATTATTTGGTTACTTCGTTTGAGGGAGAGCTGCTTGAATCTCCTCCGGAAGGCGAGTTGATTTGGGCGGATAGAAATCAGCTGGACGATCTGCCGATGCAGGATTGGTTTCGGGAACGGATACCGCTGTTTTTTCAGCCTGGAGTATTTGAACACAGCACCATCTGGGATCAACCAAACGATAAGGAATTGCATCAAACCGTAAGACAATATACGGACAATCTGGCGAGTGCAAAAGCTTGATATAAATTCATCGATTTCTGAATCCAGCAATTTAATGAAAAGGAGCATGCGTGTGACATATCTATTTGTGCTCTTTGTGTTCATTTTTGCAAATTATCTTATTTTTGGATATTTTGGCATTCCGGGATTGCTTATCGTCAATTTATCTTTAATCATTTTCCTTCTGCTGCTGATATTGAACAAGATGAACCGGACATCTTCTGCCAAGGAGAAGCCGATCAATGAGCAGGAAGTTCGAAAGCGCATGGCCGAAGTCGAACGTTCCAAACACGAATTCCACGCTAAAGATTTGCCGGACCCTGATGATATCAGGCAAGCAACGATTAAAGATTAGGGCGGGTTCAGCGATATATTCCAAGAAGATCCCCCAGAAAGAGAGGCAACCATGGCCGCTACGATCACGATAAAGCAACTGTCAAACCTCGATGAGGCATCGCTGCTGAACCAAAAATTTACGGAGAAGTATCCTTGGTATCGTTCCGGCGATTATTTTGTAAAGTGTCTGGAAGAGAATCGGGAAGGCAAAAGAATAACGTTGATTGCGCTTGCGGAAGGAACGTTGGCCGGCTGCTGCCATTTGTTGTTTGAATCCGAATACCCCCATTTCAGAAGCGAAAAGATTCCGGAAATCAACGACTTGAACGTGTTTCCCGAGTTCAGAAGAATGAAAATCGCAAGCCGGATGTTTGACCAATTGGAAACCATCGCCGCCCGAAACTCCAAATACATAGGGTTGGGGGTGGGGCTGTACAAGGATTACGGAAACGCGCAAATGATGTACGCCAAACGCGGCTATCGAATGGACGGCCGAGGGATGGTTTACAAAAATCAACAAGTGATTCCCGGACAGTCCGTCATGGTGGATGACGACTTATTGATCTATCTCATTAAAGAACTGGACCCGGTGCAAGGTTAAGGCTCCCGGGCCGTTTGTTCTTTATGATAAAAATCGTACCACAATCCTTTATCGTACTCCTTCGGGTCCATATGGCCCGCTTCCACGCATAATTCGACCAATTGATGAACCGCATAGAACTGTCTCCGATTGCGGTCGTGAATGCTCGCCAATGCCTCCAAAGTGACGCTTTTTGCTTTTTCGATGCTTCGATGTTCAATGCTTTTTACGATTTCCTTCATATTTTCCAGCACATATACCGTCTTGCGCAAGGTGCGAATAAGCAAAATTTGCCGGATATGCATGGGCGTAAAAAGTCGGTACCCGTTATCCGGGTCACGATCTGGCGTAATCAGCCCTTCCTTTTCCCAATGACGGATGGCCGAGGGCTGCACATCGGCAAGCTCGGCCGCTTCGCCGATTGTCATCCGTTTCTTCAGCTTCTTGTTCGGAGACAAAGGCAGCTCCGGATTTTGAAGAAGCATGAGCGTCTGGTCGGCGACCGCCTTCTCATGCTGCAACCGCGCCTGCTCTTGATTGACGAGCCAAAAGGCTCCGTTAATGTCGCCCTTCTGAACCAGGCACAGAACTTCGCAAGCCAAGCTGACGCCGAATCCGGCAAACAAGGCGCGGAGACAGCGGAAATAAGCCAGGTGCAGCTTGGTATACAAGCGGTAGCCTTTGGCGGAGCGGGCCGGTGCGGGAACCACTCCCCAAGACTCATAATGCCGCAAAGCGCTTGTGCTAATGTAGAGCTCTCTTGCGATTTCGATCGGTTTGTAATAACGCACGTTCATCCCTCCTTGCGCAATTGGATTTTTACTATATCAAAGGCTGCAAACACTGTCAAAAAAGATTAAAGCATCTTGATAAACTTTCTTCCCATATATTGGCCATTGCTCTGCTCGATATAATCCGGACCTTCTCATTTGCATGAGTGTTGTAATATTTTGGTGTGGACTAAAAAATGAGCAAAGGGAAAGCGGGTGGAGCTATGGCGCATGCTGCCATTGACGTTCGGGAGTTGAGAAAGGCTTACGGCACGCTGGAGGTTCTGAAGGGTTTGACGTTGAGCATCGAGCGGGGGACGGTTTACGGTGTGCTGGGGCCTAACGGAGCCGGCAAGACGACGCTGGTCAGCATTCTGGCTACGCTTCTTCGCCCGGATGCGGGCACTGTACGAGTCTTTGGGCTGGACGTGGTGCGAGAGGCCGACGCCGTTCGTTCGAGAATCGGCTTGACCGGACAGTTCGCCGCCGTGGATGAGGAGCTCAGCGGCCGGGAAAACCTGGCGCTGTTCGGAAGGCTGGCAGGTTATTCCGCCAGATCGGCAAAGATGAGGGCCGAGGAGCTGCTGGATGCATTCGGTTTGCTTGAAGCCGCCGGACGTTCGGTCGGAAAGTACTCGGGAGGCATGCGGAGAAGATTGGATATTGCGGCCGCGATGCTCGTCGCTCCGGATATTTTGTTCTTGGACGAACCGACGACCGGGCTGGACCCGCGAAGCCGCAACGACGTGTGGGAGATTGTTCGTCAATTGGCTGAGCAAGGAACAACGGTATTGCTCACTACCCAATACTTGGAGGAAGCCGACCAGCTGGCGAACCGGCTTGCGGTCATTGACGGGGGCACCGTTATAGCGGAGGGCACCCCGGACGATTTGAAAGCTTCGATCGGATCGGGCACCATTCTGATCCGGCTTGCGGATCCTCTGCAGCGGAGCGATGCCGAACGTGTGCTGAAGAGCGTGCTTCAAACTTCCGTAAGGCAGCATGCCGATTCCGCATCGTTATCGGCACAAGTCGCGGACCCGCGGCTTGCGATTACGGCATTGGCGGAATTGTCGGCGGCCGGCATTCCGACGAACCAATTCTCTTTGGGTCAGCCCAGTCTGGATGAGGTGTTCCTCGCCTTGACCGGCAAGCCCGTCCAAGCCGAATTAACAGGGGAGGGGATCGTATGAATCAACCGCAGTCCAAACTGCTGATGGCCATGCAAGCAGGAAAACGCCCGCAGAGGCCGGGCGCGCTAAATGCCGTATCTGCATTCGTGTGGAGGTCCTGGCGGAAAACGATCGGAAAACTCCATTATTTGGCGATCGATTCCGTTATTTTTCCGGCAGTTTTTCTTTTGATCTTTACCTATTTGTTCGGCGGCGCCATCTCGGGGTCGACGGGCCATTATTTACAGTTTTTGCTTCCGGGCATGATGGTTTATACCGTCACTACGATGACGGTCTACATCGGAATTGCCATGAAGACTGATATCGAACGCGGCGTATTCAACCGGTTCAGAACCCTTCCGTTCTGGCAGCCGGCCGCGATCGTCGGCACGCTCGTCATTCAACTGCTTTCCTTTGCTGCGGCCATCCTTACGACGTTCGGAATCGGGCTGCTGCTCGGCTTCAAGCCGGAAGCCGGATGGGGAGGGGCTGCGCTTGCGTTTTTGCTGGTCATGTTTTATGCGTTTAGCCTGAGCTGGATTTTTGCCTGCCTCTCCATGGTCGTTCAAAAAACGGAATCTCTTTCGACGATGTCTTACCTCGTCTTGTATCCGATCATGTTTACGAGCAACGTATTTGCCGATACGTCCACCATGCCGCAATGGCTGGGCAGCATTGTAGATTTCAACCCCGTCAGCCTGGCGTCCGCCTCCGCGCGCGGATTGATGCATGGTACGACCGTGCCCTCGGGACTGATGACAACGCTCGTTGGCCTCATGCTGGTTGTGACGGTCTTTATGCCGCTCACCTTTTGGCTTTACCGCAAAAAGGATAAAAGTTAACCGAGGCGCTTTCGAACAAGTAAACAAACCGGCATCCTTCCGAATGAAGGGTGCCGGTTTGTTTTTTATTTGGTTTGTTACAAGACATTTTATTTGTGTAGCCTGAGAAAATATGTATATCACTAGAAGGGATAACATGAGTAATATTGCATCCTTCGGACAAGAATAATGATATTTATCCTCTCTCACCTGTCCGGTATAATGGCCAACTTCGTCCTCATATATTGTTCGAGGAACTTGCAGAGAGGAGTTGCGATCATGAACGACCAGTATCGTTATTACGAGCCTTTCGTGAGCCGGTACGACCCCTGTCCTCCGATGAAGGTGAAGTATTACAACGTCCCGCCGCAGCTGTTTATTTCGTTTCAGCCGCCAAACTGGCCGCAGTTCCAGCCCCATGAAGCTTTGAGACTAGGAACGTTGTGGCCTCCGTTATACAGCCCCTATCCGCCGCCGAGCGAGCCGCGAGAGGCGGGTGATGCGTAATGGCGATGCAGCTGGATGACGCCTACTACAAGCTGCTGCACGATTTGCAGGCCGTGGACTTTGTATTGGTCGAGCTGAATTTGTATTTGGATACCCATCCGCAGGACACGGCTGCACTGCAGCAATTCAACCAGTATGCGCAGCTCCGCAAACGCATCGCGGAGCAATACGAAGCGAACTACGGACCGCTGATGGGCTTCGGACACAGCATGTCCAGGTCGCCCTGGCAATGGAAGGAAAGCCCTTGGCCATGGCAAGTATAATTTGAAGCCAATCGGCCGAACAGTACGGATTGGAGGTTAAGCGCATGTGGGTGTATGAGAAAAAGCTGCAATACCCGGTACGCGTCAGCAAATGCGACCCGCTGATGGCCAAGTTTCTGCTCGAGCAATACGGCGGGGCCGACGGCGAGCTGGCCGCCGCCCTTCGTTACTTGAACCAGCGATATACGATACCGGATAAGGTCATCGGTTTGCTGACCGATATCGGGACCGAGGAATTCGCCCATCTTGAGATGATCGCCACCATGGTCTACAAGCTGACCAAAGACGCGACGCCGGAGCAGCTGCGGGCGGTGGGGCTTGGCGACCATTACGCCAATCACGACAAAGCTTTGTTCTATCAGAACGCGGCCGGCGTTCCTTGGACCGCCAGCTATATACAAGCCAAAGGCGATCCGATCGCCGATTTATATGAGGATATCGCCGCGGAGGAAAAAGCGAGGGCGACTTACCAATGGCTGATCGACATGACGGACGACGTCGACTTGCAGGACGGCTTGAAGTTTTTGCGGGAACGGGAAATCGTCCACTCCTTGCGCTTCCGCGAGGCGGTCGAAATTTTGAAGGAACAGCAAGGGCAGCGGGTATATTTTTAATGTTGGACGCAGTCGGCACTAACAAACCGGCACCTTTCATATGGAAGGATGCCGGTTTATATTACTGTTCGGGATATAAGGTGCCCGCCAATCGTTACGGACAGCGTGCTTTAAACTATTGCTCGAAAGCTTCCGGGTAATCTTTCGTGCTGAACACTTCCTTCGTCGCTTCATCCTGGACGTGAACTGTGATTTTCATATCGTCGGAGGATACGCCGTCGAACAATTGATAGTATGTTGCAAGAATAACGAGGCCGAAAGAGGACATGCCGTCAAAGCCGCTTTCGTAAGCTTCTCTGTCTACGATTAAGGTAAACTCAGAGAACGATTTGTTATGAGTGACATCTTTGATCGATGGGAAATCTACGCCGCTCTTTAATTCATCCAAGTATTCCAGAACGCCTTGCTCCATTTTTTTCATCATGTCGTTATACGCGGATTTAGTCATTTTGTAGGTAAGGGATCCGTCCTCATTTTTCTTGACCTCTCCGACGCCATCTTCTTTGGCTTGGGCAATGACTTGGTCTAAATCCTGACCTTCGAACATATGGGCCGGCAACGTAATCTCATTGCTGAACAGCCCTTTGTCTACCTCGACCGTTTGCTTTTCATCTTCGGCTTCTTGGGTCGGTGCCGGATTTTCCTCCGAAACGGTTCCCCCTGCCTCTTTGGAGACATTGCTCTCGGTGTTGCCGGAATTAGACCCTCCGCACGCGGACAAAAGCAGCATCGAAACCGAAACCAATAAGACCAATAGTTTTTTCATCTTTTTTCCTCCACTCTGGTGTATTCTCTTACTGTCTTCTATATACTTCCAAACAAACATAATGGTTTCAAAAAAAGATCTATAATTCTGGTATATTCGTTTCCCAATGTAATACAAAAAAAGCCCCGCGATTAGATCGAGGAGACGAATTTACTGGATAAATTAAATTTGCAGCGCCATTTGCGCATTTTTGACATCGGCGGCCAGCAATTTTTGTAAATCGTAAGGAAGGATGATACTCGCGTCCAATAAAATAAAAAACTTTGCCGTGAAGCTGAAGTTGCCGTCAATCCGTTAAGCCATATGCCGGGCGGGCTCGGTCTCGCCGCCAAAGTCGAACGTATCCGAGCGCAAGCCGCGGCGCATCGTTTCCAGAGCAAGCGCGTCCTCCGGCCGGATATTGCCCAAATGAACCGCCGGACCGAACGTCTTCAGCAGCAGCACCTGCTGGTCCTTTAACGGTGCCTCCCACATAATCCGGCTCATGTCGCCGAGCGCGCGGCACACCGTTTCCAGCGCATCGTCCAAGCACTCTCCTTGCTCGTTAAACAGACCGACGCCAACGCCCGATTCGCGCGCTTCGACCGTCACAAGCTCTGCACCCGCCGCCCAATCGGCTTCCGCGGTCTTGGCAAGCATATCGGCGTCGATCGTCGAACCGCTCAGCTTTTTCCCGTATTCCGTCATGACTCGGAGTCCGCGTTCCTTTCCTTCCTTGATCAGCTCCGTCCGCCGCTTGCGGGATAATTCGATCGTACCGTCCGACACTTCGACGCCGCCGAACCCAAGCTTGCATATCGTATCGAAAAAAGCGGTTACGGCGTTGCGGTAGACGGCCGTTTCCAGCAGCGTTCCGCCGGGCATAACCGTGATGCCTTGTTGTTTAGCTTTGGTGATTTTGCCCTTTAACGTATCGGTCGGATAGAGGGGGGCCGTCCCGAAACCAAACTTGACTACGTCGACATAATCGCCCGCCGTGGCGAGAAGATCCGTGAACGCGCATGGTCCCAAGCCTTTATCGATGATCATCGTTTGGCCTCGCGCGATTCGCCGGCTGTGGCGAAGCCCGTTGGAGGCTCCGCTGCGGAGGCCGCTCGGATCTTGCAGGACGGACGGCCAATCTGTACAAGGTATGGATTTCATCATCAGTCTCCCCGTTCGTTCATGATGCCAAATCGTAATACGAAAGCAATATATGCGGCCGGACCGGAACAGGTGCCCGGATGAAGGCGGCGGCAGCGAAGCGCGCCCAAAGTGATGGGATTGCGCTTCGCTGCCGCCTTCTTGTTTGTGCCGTTGACGCTGCTGCTGCGGTACCGAAGCATGCGTTCCCGTGTACGCTCGGACCCTGTCGGCTAAGGCTTCAACACCACTTTAATGCAGCCGTCCTCTTTGGCATCGAATATCTCGTAACCCCGCTTGGCCTCTTCGAGCGGCAAACGGTGCGTAATCATGTCGGTCGGATCCAGCTTGCCTTGTTGAATGAGCTTGTACAACTCGGGCATATAGTGGATGACTGGCGCCTGGCCCATCTTCAGGGTGATGTTCCTGGCGAACAGATCGCCGAGCGGAAAGGCGTTGTAACGCATGCCGTATACGCCGACGAGCTGGATCGTACCGCCTTTGCGCACCGCTTGGCTGGCGATGACGATGGCGCCCATCGCCCCTCCTTGCAGCTTGAGCGCCGATTCTACCTTTTCCACGAACGTCTTCTTGCCGTCCATGCCGACGCAGTCGAGCACGACATCCGCTCCGCCGCCCGTCATTTCCTTCAGCACAAGACCCGCATGCTCATGCTCCTCGAAGTTGACCGTTTCGACGCGGTTGGTGCGCTTGGCATGCTCCAGCCGGTAGTCGATATAATCGACGGCGATTACTCTTTCGGCGCCTTTCAGCCAGGCAATCTTTTGCGCGAGCAGACCGACGGGCCCGCATCCGAGTACGATGACCGTGTCGCCCTTTTTGACGCCGGCGTTGTCGATGCCCCAATAAGCGGTCGGGAGAATATCGGACAAAAACAAAATCTGCTCGTCCTCCATCTCGCAATCGTCCGGCACGCGGAACGGGGTGAAATTGCCGTAAGGCACCCGCAGCAGCTCCGCCTGGCCGCCCGCATACCCTCCGAACGTCTCCGAGTAACCGAAGAAACCACCGGCGTCGCCATGAGGATTCGAGTTGTCGCACTGGCTCTCGAGCTCGTTCAAACAATAGAAGCATTGCCCGCACGAAACGTTAAACGGAACGATCACTCTGTCGCCCTTCTTTAACTTGACGACGTCGGGCCCGATTTCCTCCACGATGCCCATCGGCTCGTGTCCGATAATATAGTCTTGAGGCAGATTGGGAATCATGCCGTGAATGAGATGGATGTCCGAGCCGCATATGGCGGTGGAGGTAATGCGAACAATGATGTCGTCCGGTTTTTCGATTTTCGGGTCCTTCACTTCTTTGACGGCAACGTCTCTAATGCCTTGATAAGTTACGGCTTTCAATGGTCCAGCGCTCCTTTGTCCGCGCGGTTGGCGCGGGAGGGTAAGTTTTCGGATTTCCCGGTTTGCATTCCTCCTTTGGTATGCCCGGGCCATGAAAGATTCATACGGCTTCCTCCGATCAGGAGACATGGTTTGCATAGAAACCGACGGGCCGGGAGAAAATTATTCCAAGGCATCGACAGATTGCCGAAGTCAGACCAGAAACGCTGGAGGTCCGCGATGGTGGAGCAAAACCGCGAGCTGGAACGGGAAAAGAAGGTTGGCGCAAATTTGGAAGCATCGGTCGAGATCGTTCGCCGTCTGTTTACGGATACGCCCGATTTGTTTGTCCGGCGGCTAACCATTAAGCAAACAGGGGAAAAAGCGGCGCTCGTCTTTTTGCAAGATATGACGGACAGAGCTTCTTTGAACCGCGACATTCTGGGGCCCCTGCAGCTGGAAGCGGGAAGCGCGGACGGCGAATGGGTGACGAACGTGGCCGTCGTCCGGCGCGAGTCCGTATGGTCTGTCCTGCAGGAGGCGATCTTTGAAGGAGACACCGTGCTCCTCGTGGACGGGCGGTCGGATGCGTTCGTGCTGGACACGAAAGGGTGGCCGCAAAGGGCGATCGAGGACCCGCAGCAAGAGCCTTCGCTCAAGGGGGCGCATCAAGGCTTCGTCGAAACGGCCAGTCAAAATATTGCGATGATCCGCAGATATATTCCGCACGGTCAGTTGAAGATGAGAAAATTCAAGGTGGGGGAACGGGGAAATACAAACGTATGCCTTCTCTATTTGCAGGATGTCGCCAATCCCGATATTGTCGACAAGCTGGACAAGCGCATTCGGGAAGTGGAGGTGGACATCATTATCAATACGGGAGAGCTGTCCGAATTTATCGAGGACAGCCCGTTTGCGCTGTTTCCTCAAACGATATCGACGGAACGGCCGGATACGGCCGCTTCTCAAATTTTGCAGGGACGGTGCGTCATTGTTGTCGACCGTTCTCCGAGCGTACTGGTGGCGCCTGTCAATTTTATGGCCTTTTTTCAAACGGTGGACGATTACAGCACCCGATGGTCGATCGCCACTTTTTTGAGGCTGCTTCGCATGTTCGCGTTTTTTGCCGCCATATTTTTGCCCGGTTTTTATATCGCCGTTCTCTCCTTTCATTTCGAGATCATTCCGATGAAGCTGCTGCTCACCTTAGGCGAATCCAGGGGGCAAGTGCCCTTCCCTCCGTTTGTGGAGGCGCTCTTGATGGAAATTACGCTTGAAATGCTGAGGGAGGCGGGAGTACGGCTGCCGTCGCCGATCGGGCAAACGGTCGGCATCGTCGGAGGCATCGTCATCGGCCAAGCGGTGGTGCAAGCCGGTTTGATCAGCAACATCATGGTGATCGTGGTCGCCTTTACGGCTATTGCGTCGTTTATTATGCCGAATGCGGATATGACGGCTGCCGTGCGGCTGATGCGGTTTTTTATTATGATTATGGCGCTGCTGTTCGGGTTTGCCGGGCTGATCGTCGGCTTCATGATATTAATTGGGAGGCTCATCGGCATGAATTCCGTGGGCACGGCCTACAGCTCGCCGTTTACTCCGCTGCGTCCGTCGGATTGGAAGGATACGCTTGTCCGCGTACCTCTCCGGCTTATGAATATGCGTCCGGTGAGCAACCGCACGAAGCAGCTGAGGAGACAAAGCAAGATCAGTGACAGCCGAAAGCGGGGGTCAACGTAATGTCCGCAGCCAAGCAGCCCGTATCGACGACGCAATTTATTTCGGTTATTACTGGACTTCAAGCCAGCGTCGTATTTCTTGCGCTGCCCTCCAACCTGGCGTCCGCCGCCGGTACGGACGGATGGCTGGCGATACCGATCGGCTGGATGGTGTCGACCGTAGCGGCTGTCGTCATTGTCAGGGTGATGTCCTATTATCCGCAAGGAACCATTTTGGATCTGCTGCAACATTTCGCGGGCGGCTGGGCATCCAGACTGGCGGCATTGATGCTCGCTTTCTATTACTTTATTTTCGCTTACGACGGCCTGATCATCACGTTGCTCGTCACGAAAGAATGGCTTCTGCCGAATACGAGCGTCTTCATATTGGCGGTGCTGTTTCTGGCGCCGGGTATTATGATCGCGCAGAAAGGGCTTCAGGTGATCTCCCGGTATGCTTTGATCATTGTGATTATGTCGATATGGATCCCGTTTGTTTATTTGTTTACGCTGCACGACGCGGTTTGGCTGAACCTGCTGCCGATGCTGAAGGAAGGCTGGGGGCCGGTCTTTTCCGCCGTAAGAGTGATGCTGTACCCTGCTCTGGGATTGACGGCCGTCTTTTTCATTTACCCTCACCTGACTAATAAAGCCGCCGCCGCTTCCGCCATCGTCATCGCCAACTCGTTAAGCCACGGCTTGTATTTGTTCATAACCTTTGTTTGTTTCGTATACTTCAGCCCGAACGAAATCGATCAGTTTATGACGCCGGTCATTTATATTATGAAATCGCTGGAGTTCAACTTTATCGAACGGGTCGAGGTGCCGTTTATCGCGTTTTATCTTCTTATTTTTTCGTTGGATTCGATTCCGTCCATGTATTTTGTTTCCTTTTGTTTAAAAAGAATGATTAACAAAGGGAGCATAGGAGTCTATCTAGGCGTCTTTTGCGCGGCAGTGTTGACGGTCATGCTGGTCCGGAGCCCGAGCGTCGGCCACATCGACGATTTGAATTTCATCATGGCTTTGACGGGGATTCTGGTCGAATATATTTTACCGGTCTGCCTGCTGCTGTTTCTTGTCATTCGAAATAAAGGGAAGAAGGCGTCATGAAGGTGCACAAGATCATCAGGCTTCGAAGCTGGGCGGTTATCGGGATGATCGGGCTTCTGTTGGCGGGATGCGGCGACCGGGTCAATTTGGAGGACGCTTCGCTGCCGCTGGCTCTCGGTCTGGACTTGGACGAAAACGATAAGTTTCATTTTTTTATTTCGGCCCCCATCTTTAGCAAGGATATCAAAAAGAAAACCAGGGAAGTCAGCGGCAAAGCGGAGTCGCTCAGACAATCGAGAGCGAAGCAGGATTCGCAGCTTCCGGGTGCGGTGCAAGGAAGAAACTACCAGGTCATATTGGTGGGAGAACGGATGCTGCGGCATAACGGCTGGTTCCGGACGCTCGACGTGATCTTCCGGGATACCCGAAATACCGTTTCGGACCGGGTCATTATGGTTGACGGGGCCGTGGCGCCGGTCATCTATCTCGAAGCGCCGGACCAGCCTTCGGTGCCCGTCTTTCTGAGAGGACTGGTCGATTCCAGCGCCGCCAGGGGCGAGTCGGTCAAGACGACCGCGCTCGATCTTCACCGCCAGTTTTATGAGCAAGGCATGACGCCGTTCATTTCCCAGATCGGGCTGGAGAAAGGAAAAATAACGATGAAAGGGACGGCGCTGTTGGGCAAAGGCGGGAAATATGCAACGTCCTTAGGCTTTCAGGAAACGGTGCTGCTGCTCCTTCTTCGCGGCGAAGTCGAGGAAGGGATGAGTCTGTCTTACAAGCTTCCGGGAATGGAGGTGACGGGACCCTTTGCGACGGATGTGCTCAGTATTTCTCTGGGCAAGAGCGGGGCAAAAATTAAAACCGCTTGGAGGGAGGGGGAATTTCATTTTCAAATATCGGTAAAGGCGAAAGTGAGCATATCGGAAGAACTGTTCCGTCACGATAATTGGAGCAACGACTTGAAGCTGACGGGCACAATCGAGGAGCTAGTCCAGAGGGATATCGAGAAATTGCTTGCAAAGTTTCAGCAGCACCGCGTCGACCCCGTCGGCTTCGGCATCCATGCGAGAGCGTTCGCATATCCGCATTTCAAGCAGGTGCAGGAACATTGGGCGGAGGAGCTGGCACGCGCAACATTCGATGTAAGCGTGAAGCTGCAGATCGAATCGTCGGGACCGATCAAATGACCAATTCAGCAATTCTCAACTTTGACAACGGAGGAAACAAACATGAATCATGAGCAGCAATTATCGTACGGAAGCGACTATCACCGGCTTCCCGTCACTTCGCTCGAAAGCGGGCATACGCATGTAGCCGCGCCGGACGTCGCCGCTTATACGGTGCAAATCGTGAACGTTTGCTTAATCGGCAAGCCTCTTTCGGGAGAATGGGTGCTGGTTGATGCCGGCATGCCGGGATCGGCGGAAACCATTATTAGCGCGGCCGAGGAAAGATTCGGGGAAGGGAGCCGTCCGGCCTGCATCGTCCTGACTCACGGCCACTTCGACCATGTCGGGGCGCTTATCGAGCTGATCGGCCGCTTGCAGGTGCCGGTGTATGCGCATCCGCTCGAAATGCCTTATTTGACCGGCAAGGAAAGCTATCCGGAGCCCGATGCGGGCGTGGAGGGAGGCATGGTAGCCAAAATCTCGCCGTTGTTCCCGGTCGAACCGCTGCAGCTGGGGGATTGGGTGCGGGAGCTGCCGGAGGACGGCACCGTTCCGCATCTTGCCGGCTGGCGGTGGATTCATACGCCCGGCCATACGCCTGGCCACGTCTCGCTGTTCCGCGACGAAGATCGGACGCTCGTCGCCGGCGACGCCTTCGTCACGGTCAAGCAGGATTCCTTGTATAAAGTGTTTACGCAGGAGGCGGAGGTATGCGGCCCTCCACGGTACTTGACGACGGATTGGCCGCTGGCCCGGGATTCGGTGCGCCGGCTGCGAGCGTTGAAGCCGCGGGCGGCCGCAACCGGTCATGGCATGCCGATGTCGGGGGAGGAGCTGGCCGAGGGACTTGCCGTTCTGGCGGACGATTTCGATGAAGTCGCATGGCCCAAGTACGGCAAGTACGTTCCCCATTAGGAGGAAGTGGCGGATTCCTTGCCGAACCCGATCAGCCTGGGCTGGCGGAGCAAGCCCGAATCGGTCAGCTCGAGCGCCGCTACGCGGCAAGGAATCGGCACCGCCAGCCAAGCGATATCGTATTTGCGCATTTCCGACGCCAGCTCGGGAAACGGGCAGACGCCGGGATGCTGCCGCATGAACGTTTCGAGCGCCGCTTTGGACGGGGCGTCGAGCCCCGACACGTGGCCGATGTAGCGGCCTTCGAAGCTTAAGATCAGGCTTGCCAGCCGTCCGTCGCGCAGCTTGATTCCGACGACGTCGGCGGTCAGCCGGATTTCCTTTCTTTTTTTGTACCAGTCCCGATGTTTTTTGCCTTCCGAATAGGGGCTGTCGATCCGCTTGGAGACGACGCCCTCCCATCCGCGCTCCTCGACCCATTTCCATAGCGCTTCGCCGTCCGTGTAAATATCGGTCACGAACAATCTCGGCTCCTTGCGGGGAAATTTGGACGCCAGCCGGTTGAAGCGGTCGCTGAACGGAAGAGGGCGCAAATCTTCTCTGCCGTCATGCAGCAGATCGAACACGACGTACAACAATTGCCGGTCCTTGGCTTTCGTTCGGGCCGTCAGCCTGCCGCGCTGGAAGTTCGGCTTGGTTCCGTCGAAATAGACAATTTCGCCGTCCAGCACGCAAGGTCCCGTATCGACCGGCTCGAGCAGCCGGGATATTTCCGGATACCGATCGGTGCAGAGCTCGATCCGCTTCGAGAAGAGCTCGACGCCGCCATTGCCGTCAAGACGGGCAAGCGTCCGCACGCCGTCCCATTTGATCTGGAACACCCAGTCCGGCCCGTGCGGAATACCGGGCGACGCGATAGGGGACATCGGAGCGGCGGGAAGGGGAAGCGGTGATCCCCCTTGGCCCGTCATGATACGGATTCCTTCGTCGATTTTTTGGCCGCTTTCTTTTTCGTCTTGGAAGGTTTCGCTTCCGTGCCGGGATCGGTCGGAATGCGCGCGGCTTCGAGACTCGCCTGCAAGGCCGCCATCAGGTCGATCACTTTCGACGGACCTTCCGGCGGAGCGGTGACGATGTCGACGCCTTCGCCCGCGATTTTGCTCTCAATGGCGTCCGTCAGCGCCGACCGGTAGTCGTCGGTATATTTTTCGGGCTGGAATTTCTCGGACAGCTGTCCGATGAGCAGCTTGGCCACTTCCAGCTCCTTTTCGTTGACGTTTGCCGTCTCCGGCAAGTTGGGCACCTGTTCGACGGACCGGATTTCGTCCGGGAAATGCATCGTTTCCAGGCATAAGCAGTTTTCAACGACGCGAACGGCCGCCAGGCTGCTTTTGCTGCGAATCGAAATTTTGGCTACGCCGATCTTGCCCGTCTGACGAATGGCCTCCAGAAGCAGGCTGTACGCGCCGGAACCGGCCATGTCGGGGGACAAATAATAGGCCTTCTCAAAATAAATCGGATCGATATCGGTCAAATCGACAAAATCGAGAATTTGAATCGTACGGGCGGATTCGGGCTTGAGCGCGTCGATCTCGTCTTCGTTAAACAGAACGAACCGCCCTTTTTCGTATTCGAATCCTTTTGCAACGTCGTCCGCGCCGACTTCCTCATTGCAATGCGTGCACGTTTTGATATGGGAGATCGGATTGCCGCAAGCCTTATGGATCGTGCGGAAGCGGATATCCCGGTCTTCGGTGGCGGTAAACATTTTGACGGGGACATGGACCAGACCGAAGCTGAGCGCCCCTTTCCAAACGGTATGCATGGTGAGCGAGTCCTCCTTTAAATTTAGTTACAGGATGCCCCGTTCGGGAAGGATTATGAAGCGGACGCAAGCGGCGGATCGGCGGCGGGGCGGATATTCCGGCAAACACAAATCGGGCGCCCCTTTCGGGACGCCCTTTCATGGGAGAGGAGAAACCGGACGAAGAGCTTATGGGGAAACGTAAGTCTTCTCCGCGGTTGTCTACGGCATCTCTCGACGCCGATGATTATATCTTTGCCCCTTTTGCCGGGATTATACATGGTCTGAAGGATTTTTTTTGCAAGCATTTCATTGATGCCTGGGCCGTCGAATTTTGGAGGGATCGTCTTTATTAAAAGCGGCCGTTTATGTTACGATAGGCGGGAATCGAAAGCGAAAGGGGTAATGACGGTGAGGGTCATTGCGGGCGCAGCGAAAGGACGAGCGCTCAAAGCCGTGCCCGGCAAAAATACGAGGCCGACGACGGACAAGGTGAAGGAAGCGATCTTCAGCATGATCGGGCCGTATTTCGACGGCGGAGAAGCGCTTGACCTGTTCGCGGGAACGGGCGGCCTCGGGCTGGAAGCGTGGAGCCGGGGAGTCGAACGCGTCGTGTTCGTGGACAAGGACAAGCTCAGCATCGACGTTGTGCGCCATAATGTGAAAGCCGCGGGCGCGGAAGACGCTTCGGAAATTTATCGCGGCGAGGCCGAACGGGCCGTGAAGGCGCTGGCCAAGCGCGGAGCTTCGTTCCGGCTGGTATTTCTCGATCCGCCTTACCGGATGACGAATATGGACAAGCTGATGGCGGACATGGCGTCGCGCGGGCTGCTGGAGCGAGAGGCGATCGTCGTCGTGGAACATGCCTCAAGCGTGGAATATCCCGAAACGATGGAACGGTTTGCACAAATGAAGCATGCTAAGTACGGGGAGACGGCCGTTACGATATACAGATACGAAGAGCCAAACGACGGAACGAACGAGCCGGCCGGGGAATAGCCGGACAATGGCCGGGATTCGCATGAAGGAGAGAATACAATGACAACCAACGAACGCATGCAGGAAAGAATCGCCGTTTATCCGGGGAGTTTCGATCCCGTTACATACGGACATCTGGACATCATTCGCCGATCTGCGAAGCAATTTGACCGCGTGATCGTGGCCGTGCTGAACAATACGAGCAAAAATCCGCTGTTTTCGCTGGAGGAGCGGAAGAAGCTGCTGGCGGAAGTGACGAAGGACTTGCCGAACGTGGAGATCGACGGCTTCCGGGATTTGCTTGTCCGGTTTATGAAGAGCAAGAACGCGAATACGATTATTCGCGGAATCCGGTCCGTGACCGACTTCGAATACGAGCTGCAGCTGGCGTCCACCAATCATCTGCTGGACGACGAGATCGAAACGATCTTTATGATGACGAATCCGAAATATTCGTATTTGAGCTCAAGCATTGTGAAGGAAATCGCCCAGTTTAACGGTGCGGTTCACGAGCTCGTTCCTCCGGCGGTCGAGGTCAGCCTGAAGGCCAAATACGAGGAGAGGCGCCGCGGCGACGGCAACTGAGTCCAGCGCCGGGAAGCCCTCCGTCCCGGCGGCTTCAGCCTCGCCGGACCAGAAGACGGAGCGTCAGGCCGGCGGCGGTCAAGACCAGCGCCAGCAGACCGGCGGCCGTCAGCGACGCCGGCCATAGGGCCGGCAGCGCGTTTGCGGCGACGGGCGCCGCGGCATGACCGGCCGGCGCGGCGCCGCCCATCCCGAAGAAGGACGGCAGGCTGACGGCGCCGAACTTGGCGAACAGCCCATTGAGCGGCTCCCGCAGCAGCAGGGCAAACAGGAAGGCGTGCGCCGCGTGCGCGATGCGGCGGGCAACGAACGGAAGCAGGCGCAGATCGGTGCCGGAAATGCTGTATCCGGCGAGCAGGACGCCGCTTAATCCGCCGAAAGCGAGAACGGCGGCGATGACGCCGGCCTTGACCGCTTCCCCATAGGGAGCGGACAGCCAGGCCGAAGCCGCATACGCGCCCAAGTGGCTTTCGAACAGCGCCGGGCCGAAGAAGGTCAGGCCGAGCCTCGTCAGCGGCTCGAACAGCGGCTCCGTCAGCTTGGCCAATACGGCGGCAAGCATAATAAACCCGCCTACGGCCATCAGCTTCTGGACGCTTGTCGTTACGGCGTCGCCCAGCGCGGTGCCGAAGCTGCGGCCGTCTTGCCGGCGTCCTTCATGCATCGCCTCGGCGGCGGACTTCAGCCACCCGCGGCGCCGTTCGCCGCGAGCCGCATCCATCCCCTTGCTTCCGAAGAAACGCACAACCTGCGCTTCGGCCAGCATCAGCCAAAGCGCGGACAGCCAGACGGAAGCCGCGATATGGAAGCCGGCCTGCGGCTGGCCGAGAAAGCCGGCGCCGACAATGACCAGCATAAACAACGGATTGGGCATGTGGGCGTACGCCAGCAGACGCTCACCTTCCGGCCGGCCGATCAGCCGGCTTCTGCGAAGCGTGGCGGCGGCTTCGCCGCCGGCGGGATAACCGCCCATCCAGCCGATGACGACGGCGGAGGCCGCATGGCCGGGAAGCCGGAACAGACGGTGCATGAAAGGCCGGAGCAGCGCCCCCATCGCGTGGGCGAGGCCGAAGGCGCGCATCAGCTCAAGCAGAACGAGAAACGGCAGAAGCCCGGGGAAGACGATATTCCACCATACGGTTAAACCTTGCAAGGACGCTTTAAAGGAAGCGTCCGGCTGCACAATGATGGCGCCGACCGTCAAGATGGAAAGAAAGGCGATCAGAATCGTTTTGGGCAAGGCCGTTCAACTCCTCTGCAATCGTGGACAAACCTAATCATTAAATATGTACGCCGATGCCGGGACGGTTAGACCTGGGAGCCTTGAAGCTCCGCGGGCTTGCCGCAATTGGCCGGCTTTGGCGGATCGCGCATAGGCGGGACGGGAGGGAGAGGACGATGCGGGAGAGGCGGAGCGGATGGAGGCGTATTGCGGCAACGGCGGCGGCGACCGCGGCCGTCATGTGGATCTTGCTGTATGCGCCCGTTCCGTTTGTGATCTATGAACCCGGAATCGCGGTCCAAGTGGACCCGATGGTCGAATATGGACCGCCATGTCCGGATTGTCCGGAAGAAAGCGGCGAAGACGGCGGCGAATTTATGCTGACGGCGGTCAGGCTGGTCGAACGCAATTGGTGGGGCGTGCTGACGGCGGCGTTTGATCCCGACCGCGACATCGTCCAGAAGAGGGATTTGTTCCGAGGCCAAACGAAAAGGCAATATGCCGAGCGGATTACGGTCGTCATGCAAGGCTCGCAAAATAACGCCGCGGAAGCGGCCTATCGATTCGCCGGCATCGATTACGAAATTAAGCCGGAGGCGATCGTCGTGACCGATACGCTCACCGTCGCCGGCCGTCCGGCGGGGCTGCTGAAGCCGGGAGACCGGCTGATCGGCATAAGCGGCGCCAAGCCGTTCAACGGCATGGCCGATGCCGTGCGTCAAATGCAAGCCGGCGGGGCGGATGCGGACAAGGTTGCCCTTGAGGTGGAGGACGGAAAGGGCGAGCGGCGGACGGTCGAGCTTCATTTCAAAGCCGGAACGCTTAAGGATTTGGACGCGGACAAGCTTGCGGCCATGCTGGGAGCGTCCGGATTTACCGAGCTGAGAAGCCTCGTGCCGGCCAATCCGCGATACGCCGTCCGCATTCATGCGGGCGAGATCGGCGGGCCTTCCGCCGGGCTGGTTTTTGCGCTGCAGGTGATCGATCTGCTGACGGAAGGCGATCTGACGAAGGGAGCCCGCATCGCCGCCACCGGTACGATTACCGCCGACGGCAAAGTAGGCGCCATCGGCGGCGTAAAGCAAAAGGTGGTCGCCACGAGCGAGGCGGGAGCGGAGCTGTTCCTCGTGCCGAAGGCTAACGAGAAGGAAGCCAGGTCGAAGGCGAAGGCGATGAAGACGGATATGGCCGTAACCGGGGTCGGCACGCTTCAGGAAGCGATCGAAGCGATCGCCGAATTTACAGCCGGACGGTCTTCGGGTTAGAGCATGACGGGCTTGCCGTAATAGTCCCGGTACAGCTCAAGCGGCGCGGCTGCGGACTCGATGCCGCGGCGCGAAGCCCCGAGCATGTAAATGCCGCTTGCGGCCGCGTCTAGCTCTAAATACCGGCAGGGCGCCGGCGGCCGGGCCGCGCTGAGCAAGACGGGCAGGGCCGCGGTGTCGCGCATCGTCTTGAGGAGGGTCCGGCCTTTGGCCGTAAAGCCGAGCACGCGCAAATATTGTACGCCCGAAGCCAGCTTGTCCGGCGTGAAATCGGATTTGGCATGGCCGAGCAAGACGGACAGCAGCGCGCGTTGAAGCTTCGTGCGGGTGTACCGCTTCGTCTTCAGCAGGCCGAGCAGCTCCTCGAAGCGCCGTGATTGCAGCAAGGGGAGCCTGCCCGTCAGACGATGCTCCAGCCCTTCCGAGATTTCGCGCAGCTGCGCCAGCTCGGCGGGCGTGCGGGTCAGTATCGCGTGGAGCAGCGCGTCCATGTAGTCGTCCCAGCCGACGGGCCCGCGGCCCGCGCGCCAGCCTTCCTCCAGCAATCGTCTGGTCGAGGCCGGCATATAAGGGGCGGCGTCGCTCAGCGTGCCGCCTTCCAGGAGCAGCTTGCGGATCGAGGTGGCGCTGGCGATGCTGGCGTCGGAAATCGTCTGCTGGTTGTATTGCGCTTTTTCCCTTGCGATCGTCAGCGGCGTCATCCGGGAGCCGATGCGGCGATGAGCGATCAAATAATGGAGGCCCAGCGTATGATTCGGCTGGTCGAACGGAAAGCTTGCCGCCTCTGCCTCGCCCTGCTCGGCCAGCATCGACGAAATGGTCCGGCTGTAGGCGGAAGGGTAGCTCATGCCGGTATCCAGCAGACGGCGGAGCGTTTCCTTAAAGCGCTGCGGCTCATGGGCCGCCAGCCGGGCGGCCAGCAGCAGCGGCTCCAGCCGGCCGCTCTCGGTGCCGAAGCAGAACGAGTCTACGACGCCCGTCGCTTCCAGCAGGGACACGGCTCCGTAGGCGAACCATTCCGCCGCTTGCGTCGCGTAGGCGACGGGCAGCTCGATGACGAGATCGCATCCCCCCGCCAGCGCCATGCGGGTCCGCGTCCACTTGTCGGCCATCGCCGGCTCGCCGCGCTGCAGGAAATGTCCGCTCATGACGGCGACGACGGCGTCGGCTCCCGATAATTTGCGGGATTGCTGCAAATGATAGGAGTGGCCGTTGTGAAACGGGTTATACTCCACAATGAGCCCTACGGCACGCATCGGTTCCATTCCTTTCTATTTGTCGTTAGCAACAATATAGCATATTCCTGCGCGGCGCATACAGGTCTTGCCTCTCGCGGCATGTGAAATTGTTGACAAATGATCGATAAAATAGATATAATAATTTTTGTTTGTTTGGAGTGATGGTTATGCAATTTCATATGCAAGAGATGATGGCCAAAGGACTGAAAGCGAGCGTCGACCGGGAATGGGATGTCGGCGAATTGCTGGCCGGAAGGCCGGATGTCATCGACGCGGGACCGCTTCGGGCCGTGTTGGAAGTGAAGGGCCATGAAGGATTTGTGACGGCGGAAGGCGAGCTCTCCATCCGGATGAAGCTTGCGTGCTCCCGGTGCTTGTCCCCGGTCGAAGAGCTGGTGACGATTCCGTTCGAAGAACGGTTCAAGCCGGCCGAGGATGCGGAGGATGCAGGAGAGGACGAGTCCGAAGACGACGAGGACATGCTGGAAGTGACGGGAGAGCGGCTCGATTTGCAGCCGTACGCGGAGGAAGCTTTGCTTCTGTTTATGCCGTTTGCCCCTCTCTGCTCCAGCGATTGCAAAGGCTTGTGCCCGAATTGCGGGACGAACTTGAACGAGGAAACTTGCGGATGCACGAACGAGCGGATCGATCCCCGTTTTGCAGCGCTTAAAGATTTATTCAAGGAAACGTAACCGAATAGGTCATTGACTCTGTGAAGGAGGTGGGAAACATGGCAGTACCTCAACGTAGAACGTCCAAAACTCGCCGCGACAAGCGCCGCACGCATTTCAAGCTTGCGTTGCCTGGAATGACGAAGTGCGAGCAATGCGGAGAGCTGAAACTGGCTCACCGCGTATGCAAAGTTTGCGGATATTACAAAACCAAAGAGATTATTTCGCAATAATCATCTGGCGACAGCACTTCATCAACCGGTGGAGTGCTGTTTTTGCGACCAAACGGCTTGAAAGAGCCGCCGGAATCGTTCGTTGCGCGACGGCGGTTTTTTATATATACTGATTTAGTACCTGGTGACAACAATTTAGCATGATAAACGCATTTCCTCACATATATTTAGGCTAGACGCCGAATGTGTACTTAGCAGCAATCTACTTCAACGAAGGTGGTGCCGAAACTTGGAACGAATGCCCAAACGGCAGCGGCATCAGCAGCTCGCCCAATTGATCGAGGACAATCCGTTCATGACGGACCGTGAGCTTACCCGCCTGCTCAAAGTGAGCATTCAGACCATCAGGCTCGACCGGATGGAGCTGGGCATTCCCGAGCTGAGGGAGAGAATGAAGCTGATGGCGGAGCGTTCTTACGATTCCGTCAAGTCTTTGCCGCTGCACGAGGTCATCGGCGACATCGTCGATCTGGAGCTGGACAAAAGCGGCATTTCGATCTTTGAAATACGCGAGGAGCATGTCTTTTCCAGAACGTCAATCGCCAGGGGACATCATATTTTCGCCCAGGCGAACTCGCTGGCCGTAGCGGTAATCGACGACGCGATCGCGCTTACGGTGACGGCGGACATCCGCTTTATCCGGCCGGTCAAGCTTGGCGAGAAATGCATCGCCAAAGCCTATGTGCGGTCCATCTCCGGCGAGCGCAGCAAATCGAAGGTGGAGCTGTTCACGTACGTCGGCGACGAGATGGTGTTTCAAGGAAATTTTGTCATATACAGGTCCGCAGGGGATTCAGACAGTGGAGGAGGCGAAGAGGTTGCGGATCGCAATTGATGCCATGGGCGGGGACAACGCCCCGGGCCTGATCGTGAAGGGAGCGCTGGAAGCCGCTGCGGAGTGGCCGGATACGGAGCTTCTCCTGGTCGGCGATGCGGCGGCAATCGAGCCGCTGATGGAAGGAGGCCGTCCCGCGAACGTATCGATTCATCATGCGGACGACGTCATTTCCGCGGACGACGAGCCTGTCCGGGCCGTCAGAAGGAAGAGAGGCGCTTCGATGGTCGTGGCGGGAGAGCTCGTCAAGGACAAGAATGCGGATGCTATGCTGTCCGCGGGCAATACGGGGGCGCTGATGGCCACCGGCTTGCTGGTCGTGGGCCGGCTGGAGGGCATCGAACGTCCCGCGCTCGCTCCCATTATGCCGACGATGGACGACGTCGGCGTACTGGCGTTGGACCTTGGCGCGAACATGGACGCGAAGCCGGAGCATCTGGTCCAGTACGCCATTATGGGGAGCCTTTACCGCTCCAAGGTGCACGGCATGGAGAAGCCGAGAGTAGGCTTGCTCAATGTCGGCACCGAGGCGAAGAAGGGCAACGAAACGACGAAGGCGGCCTATGAACTGCTGGAAGCGGCGCCGATTCATTTTATCGGCAACGTGGAGGCGCGGGACGTGCTTCACCGCAATTGCGACGTGCTCATTTGCGACGGTTTTGCGGGCAATATTATGTTGAAGGCGATGGAAGGCGCGGCCGGAACGATCTTTTCCGCGCTGAAGGAAGCGTTCGGACAATCGCTGCTGACCAAGCTTGCGGGAGCCGTCATGGTGCCCCGGCTGCGCCCGCTGAAGAAAAAAATGGACTATAAGGAGCATGGAGGAGCGCCGCTTCTCGGCTTGAACGGCCTGGTCGTCAAATGCCACGGCTCGTCGGACACGGTTGCCGTCAAGAACGCGGTGCGGCAGGCGCGCATCGCGCTGCAGGGCGATCTGACCGCCTCCATTGCGGCAGAAATTAACAGGAAGTGAGTGTGAGCAATGAGTTTGCGTCCCGTCGGCATTATCGGAACCGGCAAATATGTGCCGGAGCGAATACTAACGAACCAAGACCTGGAGCAAATGGTCGAAACGAACGACGAGTGGATCGTAACGAGAACGGGCATCCGCGAGCGGCGTCTCGCTTCGTCGGCGGAAGCGACTTCGGATTTGGCGCTGGAAGCGTCGAAACGCGCGATCGCCGCGGCCGGCCTTACGGCGGAAGATATCGACCTGATCATCGTGGCTACGATTACGCCGGACATGTTTTTTCCTTCGACCGCATGCCTGCTGCAAGATAAGCTCGGCGCGAAGCGGGCGGCGGCGTTCGATCTGTCCGCCGCCTGTTCGGGATTTATTTACGGACTCGCGACCGCTTCCAATATGATCTCCGCCGGCATGTACAACCACATCCTTGTCGTGGGCGCTGAGACGTTGTCGCGCATTACGGACTATACGGACCGCAATACGTGCATTCTGTTCGGCGACGGGGCCGGCGCCGTCGTGCTCGGCGAGGTGGCCGAAGGACGCGGCTTCCGTTCCTTCGAGCTCGGAGCGGACGGCGGCGGGGGAGAGCTGCTCAAGGTAAGCGGCGGCGGCTCGCGTCTGCCGGCTTCGGCGGACAGCCTGGAGGCCAAGCAGCATTATATTTATATGGCGGGCAACGAAGTGTTCAAGTTTGCCGTCCGCATTATGGGCAGCGCGGCCGAGGATGCGCTGAGCAAGGCCGGCATGTCCAAGGAGGATGTCGATCTGCTTGTGCCGCATCAGGCGAACATCCGCATTATCCAGTCCGCGCTGAATCGGTTGAACTTGCCCGAAGAGAAGGCGATGGTCAATTTGGACAAGTACGGCAACATGTCGGCGGCGTCCATCCCGGTCGCATTGGCCGAAGCCGTCGAGCAAGGCCGGGTGAACGAAGGCGACTGCCTCGTATTCGTCGGTTTCGGAGGCGGATTGACCTGGGGCGCTTCGGTACTGATCTGGTAGTCTATTGATGGAGGGGAAAACGTTGGGCAAAACGGCATTTGTATTTCCGGGCCAAGGCGCGCAAACGGTCGGCATGGGCAAGGACGCTCACGAGGCGTTCGAAAGCGCCCGCGCCCTGTTCGCCAGAAGCGACGAGGCTCTGGGCTTTGACTTGACGTCGATTATATTCGAAGGTCCCGAGGAGACGCTGAAAGGGACGGCCGTCACGCAGCCCGCGCTGCTCACGGTCAGCGCCGCATTGCTGGAGCTGGTCAAGGATCGAGGTCTGAAGGCGGATTACGTGGCGGGCCACAGTCTCGGCGAATACAGCGCGCTGTATGCGGCGGGCGTCATTTCGTTCGAAGATGCGGTGCGCACGGTGCGTGCGCGGGGGCTGTTCATGGAGCAGGCCGTGCCCGGGGGACAAGGCGCCATGGCCGCGGTGCTGGGCGCGGAGCGGGAAGCGCTTGCCGCGTTGTGCGCATCCGTTACGGCTGACGGCTCGGCGGTGGAATTGGCCAACGTGAACTGTCCCGGCCAAATCGTCGTTTCCGGAACGGCGGCGGGCGTGCAGTCCGTCGTCGAGCGCGGCAAGGAAATCGGCGCGAAGCGCGTCATTCCTCTGGAGGTAAGCGGACCGTTCCATTCGTCGCTGATGAAGCCGGCGGCCGAACGGCTTGCCGAGACGCTGGCCGGCGTGGAGCTTAAGGACGCTTCTATTCCGGTTATCGCCAACGTGACGGCGTCCGAGGTCGTGGCGGCCGGCGAAATCAGAGGTTTGCTGGCGGAGCAGGTGTATTCGCCTGTCTTATGGGAAGACAGCGTTCGCCGCTTGATCGGGCTCGGCGTGGACACGTTCGTCGAGATCGGTTCGGGCACGGTGCTGGCGGGGCTGATCAAGAAGATCGACCGGAACGTTTCCGTCGTGTCGGTGAACGGCGTGACCGCTCTGGAGGCGCTGTAGGCGGACTTGTCGGAACGAAAGCTAATATATCGTGAGGGGGATGAAGCGATGTTTGCAAGTCTGGAAGGCAAAAAAGCGCTGGTCACCGGAGCTTCGCGCGGCATCGGGAGAGCGATCGCCGTCGCGCTGGCCGAAGCGGGCGCCGACGTAGCCGTCAATTACTCCGGCAGCGAAGCGGCCGCGGCCGAGACGGCCCGTATGGTGGAAGCCGCAGGACGGCGCGCTCTTGTGCTGAAAGCCAACGTAGGCAAGGCGGACGAATTCGAGGCGATGGTGAAGGATGTGCTGGAGCAGTTCGGCGCCATCGACATTCTCGTGAATAACGCCGGCATCACAAGAGATAATTTAATTATGCGCATGAAGGAAGAGGAGTTCGACCAGGTGATCGAGACGAATCTGAAGGGCGTGTTCAACGGCATCAAGGCCGTCACCCGTCCGATGATGAAGCAGCGCTCCGGCCGGATTGTCAATATTTCTTCCGTCGTCGGCGTATTGGGCAACCCGGGGCAAGCCAACTACGTGGCGGCGAAGGCGGGCGTTATCGGCTTGACCAAAGCGAGCGCGAGAGAATTGGCCGCCCGGGGCATTACGGTCAATTGCGTAGCGCCGGGATTTATTCGGACCGACATGACCGACAAGCTCTCCGACGAGCTGAAGGCTTCGCTGGAGGGGCAAATTCCGCTCGCCAGAATGGGCGACGCTTCGGATATTGCGAGCGCGGTCCGGTTTCTGGCGTCCGACGCTGCCTCGTACATGACGGGGCAGACGATTCACGTCGACGGCGGCATGTATATGTAAGCTGCGAGAATGCCGCAATTGCGCGGGCGCTTGGCGCCAACCCCGGATTTTGGTTTCCCCGGAAGGTTGCGATGGCATTTTATAAATAATTCTCGTATAATACGGTGGAGGAGGTGAATCGGATGTCCGATGTAGTAGAACGCGTAAAACGCATTGTCGTCGACCGCCTTGGCGTAGACGAAGCAGAAGTGACGCTTGAAGCTTCCTTTAAAGATGACCTCGGCGCTGACTCTCTTGACGTCGTGGAACTGGTCATGGAGCTGGAAGACGAGTTCGATATGGAGATCTCTGATGAAGACGCAGAGAAGATCACTACGGTGGGAGAAGTTGTGAATTACATACAATCTCATACCTAAGCTGGACAAGTCCCGTTCCACAAGACGGGACTTCTCTCCATGTAAAGCGCTTTTTTGAAATATAAGAAAGTATAAGCTGCACTCTATACCGGGCTTATATTTCCAAGCGAAACGCATAGCTGTTGCCGCTGCAGGACGGCGATGGCCGTGTACGCTTGACCGATTGAATATTCAAGCATAACCGCTATTCATATACATGCTTGCTTCAAGTGTTTCCGATTTGAAATCGTTGTTAGCTGAGGTGAAGCCAATGAAACAAAGAGTAGTCGTAACGGGCATGGGGGTCATGACTTCGCTGGGCTCCGATCTGGAACCGTTTTGGGGCAGCTTGCTGGAGGGCAAATCCGGCGTCTCGCTGATCGAAGCGTTTGACGTATCGGAGTATCCGACGAGAATTGCCGCCGAAATCAAAAATTTTAATCCGGAAGATTACGGAATCGATAAGAAAGAAGCCCGCCGCATGGACCGTTTCGTGCAGTTCGCGGCGGCGGCCAGCCTGAAGGCGATCGAGGACGCGGGTCTCGACATCGGGGGCAACGCGGACCCGGAAAGAGTCGGCGTCGTAATCGGCTCCGGCATCGGCGGTCTCGGCACGTGGGAGGACCAGCACAATTTGCTGCTGCAAAGAGGTCCGAAACGCGTCAGCCCGTTCTTTATCCCGATGATGATCGCCAACATGGCTTCCGGCCAAGTCTCGATCATGACGGGAGCCAAAGGACCGAATACGACGGCGGTGACGGCTTGCGCGACAGGCACCCACTCGATCGGCGATTCGTTCAAAATGATTCAGCGCGGCGACGCGGACGTCATGATTGCGGGAGGCGCGGAGGCGACCATTCGCCCGACGGGCCTTGCCGGCTTCTGCTCCATGCGGGCGATGTCCGTGCGCAACGACGAGCCGGAGCGCGCGAGCCGTCCGTTCGACAAGGACCGCGACGGTTTCGTCATGGGCGAAGGCGCGGGCATTCTCGTGCTCGAGTCGCTTGAGCATGCGCAAGCCCGCGGCGCCAAAATTTATGCCGAAGTGATCGGCTACGGCATGAGCGGCGACGCGTTCCATATGACCGAGCCGGATCCGGACGGCGCGTCGCGCTGCATGAACAAAGCGATCAAGGACGCCGGCATCGAGCCGTCCGCGATCGATTACATCAACGCGCACGGCACCTCGACGCCGGTGGGCGATCCTTCCGAGACGAAGGCGATCAAGATGACGTTCGGCGACCATGCCTACAAGCTGGCCGTCAGCTCGACGAAATCGATGACGGGCCATTTGCTTGGCGCGGCAGGCGGCGTCGAATCGGTTATTTTGGCCCTGACGCTCAAGAATGGCGTCATTGCCCCGACCATCAACCTGGACAATCAGGATCCGGAGCTTGATCTGGATTATGTCCCTAACCAGGCGCGCAAAGCGGATGTCCGGATTGCGCTGTCCAACTCTTTCGGCTTTGGCGGACATAACGCTTCGATCATTATGAAAGCTTATGAGGCATGATCCATTCGACGAGCTGCAGCGAAAGCTGCAGCTTGCTTTCAAGCGGACGAAGCTGCTGCGTCAAGCCTTTACGCACACTTCGTATGTGAACGAGCATAAGCGCGGCTCCGTGCAGGACAACGAACGCCTCGAATTTCTCGGAGACGCCGTGCTGCAGCTGCTCGTTTCGGAATATTTGTTCGCCGCGTATCCGAATCGGCCCGAAGGCGAGCTGACGCGGATGCGGGCTTCGGTCGTGTGCGAGCCTTCGCTCGCCTATTTCGCGGAACGGCTGGAGCTCGGCAGATACGTGCTGCTCGGCCGGGGCGAGGAGCAACTGGGCGGCAGGCAGCGGCAGGCGCTGCTGGCGGATTTGTTCGAATCGTTTGTCGGGGCGCTGTTTCTGGACGCGGGCATCGAACGGACGAGGTCGTTTTTGGAGACGCATATGTTTCCGTTCATCGAGTCGAACGATTTCGGCTTGCTGATGAAGGATGCGAAGTCCAAGCTGCAGGAACGGTCCCAGCATTTGGGCCTGGGAAGCGTGGAGTATCGCATCGCGGAGGAGCGAGGGCCGGCTCACGACCGGGAATTCGTCGTCGAGGTGTACATCTCGGAGGAGCGCTACGGCGTCGGAACGGGCCGCACGAAAAAGGAAGCGGAACAGAGAGCCGCTGCGGAAGCCTGGGGCAAGCTGCCGCCGGCGCAGGACGTTTGATGAAGGGCCGGGAGAAGGCTCCGTTCATAACTACAGCATCCAACCGGTCACGAGCGAATCCGGAAGGATGCTTTTTTTAAACTTATAAGATCGTAAAAGTTTCACTTTACGCGGACGTTCAAAGAACGGCGACAGCCGTCATCGCTTGTGATACAATGTGGGGGAGGTGAAAGCCAAGCGATGTTTTTGAAACGGATTGAATTAGCGGGATTTAAATCGTTCGCCGATCGGACGGAGCTGGAATTCGTCAACGGCATTACGGCCGTCGTCGGGCCCAACGGTTCCGGCAAAAGCAATATTTCCGACGCCATCCGCTGGGTATTGGGCGAACAAAGCGCCAAGAGCCTGCGCGGCGGCAAGATGGAGGATATTATTTTTGCGGGAAGCGATGCGCGCAAGGCGGTCAATTACGGAGAAGTGTCGCTGACGCTGGACAACGCGGACGGAGCGCTGCCGCTCGAATACAACGAGGTGACGGTTACGCGCCGCGTGCATCGCAGCGGAGACAGCGAATATTTGATCAACAAGCAGCAGTGCCGCCTGAAGGACATTACCGAGCTGTTTATGGACACGGGCATCGGCAAAGAGGCTTATTCCATCATCGGCCAAGGACGCATCGAAGAAATATTGAGCACGCGCTCCGAAGACCGGCGCGGCATTTTCGAGGAGGCATCCGGCATCGTCAAATACAAATCCCGCAAGCGGGAGGCGCAGAAGAAGCTGGACGAGACGGAGCAAAATTTGCTTCGCATCCACGATCTCGTATCCGAGCTGGAGGATCAGGTCGAGCCGCTTCGGAAACAATCCGAGAAGGCGATTCATTTCAAGGCGCTCAAGGAACAGCTGAAGACGAAAGAGATTTCGCTGTATGTACATAATATTGAAACGGTGCACCAGGCCTGGTCCGAAGCGTCGGACAAGCTGGAGAAGCTGCAGGAGGAGCAGCTGGCGCTGGCCGCGGTCGTGAGCAAGCACGATGCGCTGCTGGAGCACGACCGCCAGAAGCTCCGCGAGCTGGAGCAGGAGCTGGACGGCTTGCACGCGGCGATGCTGCAGATCAGCGAGGACGCCGAGAAATGCGAAGGCTACGGCGAGGTGCTCAAGGAGCGGAAGCGCAACCTGGAGCAGAACCTGAAGCAGCTGGAGGAGTCCATCGCGAGCCAGGACGAGCGGATCGCATCCCTGACGAAGGAGGAGGCCGAATGCCGCAGCCGGGCGGCGGCGCTTGAGGCGCAATTGCTCGAGCTTCGCGCCGAGCTGGCCGCCGAAGAAGCGCGGCTGCTGGGCGTGGCGGGCGGAACGGCGATCGATGCGGAGGAGAAGCTGAAAGGCGACCTGCTTGACGTGCTCAGCGCCATGGCGCAGCTAAGGAATGAGCTGCGTTACGGCGCCCAGCAGCAGGAGGCGCTTGATCGGCGCATGGAGCGGATCAGCGAGGACGAAGCGAAGCGGAGCGAGCAGCTCGAACGAATCGCGGAGCGGAAGGGCCGGCTCCAGGAGCAGCTCGACCGCGTGCTGCGGGAGCTGTCCGACGGCAAGGAGCGGCTGATGCGGGAGTCCGAGCACATTCGGACGATCGCCGGCCATATCGAAGAAGCGGGGGCCGCCGTCCGCAAATGGGAGCAGAAGCTCGACAGCCATATTTCGCGGCGGGACACGATGAAAGAAATGCAGGATGCGCTCGACGGCTTCATGCAAGGCGTCAAAGCGGTTCTGAAGGCGGCCCGGCGAGGGTCGGGCGGCATTGCGGGCGTGCATGGCGCGGTCGCGGAGCTGATCCGCGTGCCGCAGCGCATCGAGACGGCCGTCGAAACGGCGCTGGGCGGCGCGCTGCAGCATATCGTCATGGAGGACGAACGGACGGCCCGCACGGCGATCGCCTTCCTGAAGCAGCAGCAGCTCGGCAGAGCGACGTTTCTTCCTTTGGACGTCATCCGCGGCCGCTCGCTGCCGGAGAGCGACAAGCGAACGGTCGGTGCGGCGGAAGGTTTCGTCGGCGTCGCGGCCGAGCTCGTCGATTGCGACGACCGCTACCGTTCCATTGTGGACAACTTGCTCGGCAACGTGCTGCTGGCCGAAACGCTGGAGCAGGCGAACCGGATCGCATCGCGCTGCCATTATCGTTACCGCGTCGTGACGCTCGACGGCGACGTCGTCAACGCCGGCGGTTCGATGACGGGCGGCAGTCTGCAGAAGAAAGGCGCAAGCCTGCTGGGAAGAAGCCGCCAGATCGAAGCGCTGGACGCCGAAATTGCCGAAGCGAGGGAGACGGCGGGCAAATTGCGGGACAAGCTCGGCGATTTGCGGAAGGAGCATTCCATCCGTTCGCAGACGGTCGAAGAGCTGCGCGGGATGCTGGAAGCCCGGCGCATCGAGGAGCAGCAGCTGCGGGGAGACCTTCAGCAGGTGCTGCAGGAAGCCAAGCATCTCGATGAGCAGACGGAGCTGGCAAGCGCGGACCGCACCTCGCAGGTTGACGAGCGCAAGCGGCTCGAGGAAGCGATGGCCGATGTGCAGCGCAAGCTGGACGAATTGACGGAGCAGGAGGCCCGGCTGCAGGAAGCGATCCAATTGGCCGAACAGCGGCGCAAGGCGAGCGAATCGGCCAAGGAGGAGCTGCAAGTGCAGCTGACCGACATGAAAATCGCCGCCGCCAAGAAGGAGCAGGAGCATGCGGGCTTCGAGGAGCAGGCGCAACGAATTCGCGGAGATATCGGCAAGGCGAAGCAGGAGCTGTCCAATTTGCGAGGATTGCTCTTTCAGCAGCAGGATGAGCTTGCAAGGCTCGAAGAGGAAACCGCGGCGCAAATCGAGCAATTGAACGAGCTTCGCATCCGCAAGTCGCGCTGCGCCGAGGATACCGATTTGAAGCGGGCCGACAGAGCCCGGCTCCTGTCGGAGCTGGAGCAGGGCGAAAGCGAGACGAAGGAGCAGCGGACGCAGCTGCGCGCGGTCGAGGATCAGATCCGGGCGACCGAAATCGCGGTCAACCGGCAGGACGTGGAGCTGGACAATTTGCTCCGCAAGCTGAGCGAGGAGTACGAGCTCAGCTACGAATTGGCCAAGCAGCAATATGCGGTGCCGGAGGACGTTCCGGCCGCGCAGCATGAAGTGCGCGAGCTGAAGCGGCAAATTTCCGCGCTGGGCGAAGTAAACCTCGGAGCGATCGAGGAGTACGAAAGGGTGAAGGAACGGTATTTGTTCCTCTCCGGCCAGAAGGACGACCTGATCGAAGCCAAGACGACGCTGTACCAGGTCATCAAGGAGATGGACGACGAGATGTCGAAGCGGTTCCGCTCGACGTTCGAAGCGATTCGCAGCCACTTCGTCGTCGTCTTCGCGAAGCTGTTCGGCGGCGGACGCGCCGATCTGATTATGGTGGAGCCGGATCGCGTGCTGGACACGGGCATCGATATCGTCGCCCAGCCTCCGGGCAAAAAGCTGCAAAACTTGCAGCTGCTGTCGGGCGGCGAGCGGGCGCTCACGGCGATCGCCCTGCTGTTCGCGATTTTGCAGGTGAAGCCGGTGCCGTTCTGCGTGCTCGACGAGGTGGAAGCTGCGCTCGACGAAGCGAACGTATCCCGGTTCGCCCAATATTTGCGCGAGTTCTCCGAGCTGACGCAGTTTATCGTCGTGACGCACCGCAAGGGCACGATGGAGGAAGCCGACGTGCTGTACGGCGTTACGATGGAGGAAGGCGGCGTGTCGAAGCTTGTGTCCGTCCGGCTGGAGGAAGAGGAACAGGTTTCGGCATAAGCGGTTTTGTTTTTCGTTTGCAAGGCGGAATTTGGGTAGGTTGGAAGGTTGACAGGCACGCAAGGATGGAGGAACGGCAAATATGAGCTTTTTCAAAAAGCTGAAAGAAAGCATCGCTTCCAAGACGGAGGCGGTCACGAACGTATTTAAGGAAGGGCTGTCCAAGACGCGGTCCGCTTTCGTCGAGAAGGTCGAGGAGCTGATTACCCGCCGCAAAAAGATCGACGAAGAGTTTTACGAAGAGCTGGAGGAAATTTTGATCGGCGCGGACGTCGGCGTATCGACCGTGATGGAGCTGATCGACGGCTTGCGGACCGAGGTGAAAAAACGGAAAATCGAGGATGCGGCGGAGCTGCAGCCGATCCTGTCGGAGAAGCTGGTCGAGCTGCTGAAGGGAGACGACGCGGCGCACCTTGCAACGGCTCCTCCCGGAGAAATTACCGTTTACCTGTTCGTGGGCGTCAACGGCGTCGGCAAGACGACGACCATCGGCAAGCTGGCCCATAAGCTGAAGAGCGAAGGCAAAAGCGTGCTGATGGCGGCCGGCGATACGTTCCGCGCGGGAGCGATCGAGCAGCTGGAAGTATGGGGACAGCGTGTCGGCGTCGACGTCATCAAGCAGTCGTCGGGCTCTGACCCTGCGGCCGTCATCTTCGATGCGGTGCAGGCGGCGAAGCAGCGGGGCGTCGACGTGCTGCTGTGCGATACGGCGGGGCGTCTCCAGAACAAAACGAATTTGATGGAAGAGCTGAACAAAATTTTCCGAGTTATCCGCCGCGAGCTGCCGGACGCGCCGCATGAGGTGCTGCTCGTGCTGGACGCGACGACGGGCCAAAACGCGATGAGCCAGGCGAAGCTGTTCGGCGAAAAGAGCGGCGTAACCGGCCTCGTCCTGACGAAGCTGGACGGCACCGCCAAAGGCGGCATTGTCATCGCCATCCGCAACGAGCTGAACCTGCCGGTGAAGCTGGTCGGCCTTGGCGAAAAGATGGGCGATCTGCAGCAGTTCGACTCCGAGCAATTTGTACATGCTTTGTTCGCGGGCCTGATCAGCCTGGAGGAAGACCGGCAGGCCGAAGCTTGAGAATAAGCGGACAAGATATTCAAAGTTTGATCAAGTTGAAGCCGCCCCGAACGGGGCGGCTTTCGCCGATTTTGGCTTTCGCCGATTTTGGCTTTCGCCGATTTTGGCTTTC
>CALAWP010000099.1 GCA_937895345.1 uncultured Paenibacillus sp.
CTCGGGTGCTGGAAAATGACTCGAAGTTATGTTCTAGAAATACTATACGAGGAGTTATAGCTATGTCATTCCAAGCCATTCAGAAGCTGGCAGAACAAGTCAAGAACAATGTAGGGAAAGTTATTGTCGGCAAGGAATCGATGGCGGAGATGCTGTTTATCGGTCTTGTCACCTCCGGGCATGTGCTGTTGGAAGACGTGCCCGGCACCGGCAAAACGATGCTGGCCAAATCGTTGGCCAAATCGCTTTCGCTCGATTTTAAGCGCATACAATTTACCCCGGATTTGCTGCCGTCGGATTTGAGCGGAATTCATTATTACAATCAGAAGTCAGGCGACTTTCAATTTCGGCCGGGGCCGCTGTTTACGAATCTGCTTCTTGCGGATGAGATCAACCGCGCCACGCCGCGCACGCAGTCCAGCCTTCTCGAATGCATGGAGGAGCGGCAAGTGAGCATCGACGGCGAGACGATGACGCTGCAGCGTCCGTTTATGGTCATAGCCACGCAAAATCCGATCGAGCATCAGGGCACGTTTCCGCTGCCGGAAGCGCAGCTGGACCGGTTTTTGTTCAAGCTGAAGATGGGTTATCCTTCGACGGAAGAAGGGTTGCAGCTGCTCCACCGGTTCAGGGAAAGCGATCCGCTGGATGCGCTGGAGCCGGTGGCGGGCGCCGCCGAGCTGGAAGCTGCCGGCCAAGCCTGCCGGAAAGTGGCCGCATCGAACGATATTCTTCGTTATATGCTGGAGATCGTGGAGGCCACTCGAAGCCGCGACGACGTCGCCGTCGGGGTCAGTCCGCGCGGCAGCCAGGCGCTTCTTCGCGCTTGCCAGGTGCATGCCGCGCTGCGCGGGAGAGATTATCTCATTCCCGACGATGTCAAGGCGATGGCGGTTCCGGTGCTGGCGCACCGGCTGTCGGTCCGTTCGTTGTCCAGAGACGGAGACCTTGGCGCTCGCATTATACAGGATATCGTTTCGCGGCAGCCGGTGCCGTCCGAAGCGAATATTCCGGTCCGTTAGGCGCGCGCTATGGCAGTATTCTGGTTCGCACTTACGGCCGCGGCCGTCCTGATCGCTCAAGGCGCGCTGTTCAAGCGGCTGGTCATGCGCAAGCTTGGCTATCGGCGCCATTTCAAGCAGGCCGCTTGTTACCAGGGCGATGAGATCGAGCTCGTCGAAGTGATCGCCAACGACAAATGGCTGCCCGTTCCGTGGCTGAGGGCGGAGTCGCAGCTGGACTCGTCGCTGCGGTTTCGGCAAGCGGACAATTTTGCGGTGAGCAGCGGGCAAATCTATCAAAACCACCGGAGCTTTTTCAGTATGGCCCCTTTCACGAGAATAACCCGCACGCATAAGCTGACTGCGCTCAAACGCGGCTGGTACAAGCTGAATACGGTGACGCTGACCGGCGGCGATTTGCTCGGAGCGCACCGGTTGTCGCTTCAAATTCCGCTCGAGGGCGAGCTGATCGTCTACCCCCGCCCGGCCGACGTATCGATCAGCGAGCTGGCCAGCCACAGCTGGCAAGGCAATCAAAGCGTGAAGCGGTTTATCGTTCACGACCCGTTCGTCATTGCCGGAACACGGGATTATGCGCCGGGAGATTCGTACCGGTCCGTCAATTGGAAGGCAACCGCCCGAACGGGAAAGCTGCAGGTATATCAATACGACTATACGGCGGACCGGCGGCTGATGATTTATTTGAACGTGGAAGACGGGGAAGGCATGTGGCGAAGCGTCACCAACGAACCGCTGATAGAAAGCGGGATCGAGTTGGCGGCGGGAGCGGCGGCGGCGGCCGTCCGGGAAGGGATGGAGGCCGGCTTCTCCGCCAACATGCCGATGCACGGCCGGACCGGCAGCGTATGCTTGGAGCCGGGCGGAGGCGGGGAGCATCTGCTTGCCATGCTGGAAACGATGGCCAAGCTGCAGTTGGAGCGGACCGAAACGTTCGGCGAGCTGCTGGAGAGGGCGCTGCAAAGCGGCTTTTCGGGACGCGACGTGCTACTTTTATCTTCCTACTGGAACGAAGAGCTTGAATTTCAGGCCAATCGGCTGAGAGGCCGCGGCAACTCCGTTTCGCTGATGCTGTTGACCGAAAGCGTATCGGACGGCCGTGCGGGCGGCGAAGGAGGCAGAAGCGCATGAGCGACATGGATCGATGGACGGCCGGCATCGCCGCATTCGGCAAAGGCGCGGCGGAGCTGCTGTTTTATTTGCCTGTCGTCATTATAACGGCCGTTTACGCGTTTCCCGACGGCGGCATGGTTTGGTGGCTCGCCGCATTGCTGCTTTGCTACGCGGCTCCCGCTCTCGTTGTTCGCGGCGGAAGCATTTCGTTATGGAAACGACTGCTCGGCACGGCGGCGGCGGGCGCGCTGGCCGCGGCGGCGTCTCTGCTGTTGGCTGGAGAACCGATTGCGCCGCTGCCGTTTTTGGCCTGCACGGTTATCGGCGCTTACGTCGGCTGGAAGGGCGCGGCTCAGCTGCTGCACGGATGGACGAACAGCTTCAACGGGGGCTATATGCTGGCCGGCGTATTGGCTTATTTGGCCATAATGCCGTTCAAGAGAACGGTTCCGGGGTTGGACGATTACGGCGTGGTCTTGACGGCGGGAGGCATGGCGTCCATCGTCGCCTTTATGCTGATTGTCAACGAACGCCATGTGGGAACGGAAACGGCCGAATCGGGCCAGTCCGCCTCGGCTTCGCAATCCCGGCGCTACAATCGCATTCTGATCTCGATGCTGGCGGCTGTTATATTCGTTATTGCGCTGTTTCGGCAAGTGCAGGAACGGTTGGAGGAGACGATCGGCAGTCTGTTCCGGGAGCTGATGGCCTGGCTTACCCGTGAACGGGAAGAAGAACCCGACGTGCGGGAAACTCCCGTCCAGGAGCCGATGCCCGATATGTTTCCCCCGGCAGAACCGCGAGAGCCTTCCAAGCTGATGCAGCTGATCGAGTTGATTTTGCAACTGGCGATCTATGCGGCATTGGCGGTATTTGCGGTATGGTTTGTGTTCTGGGGAGCCAAAAGGCTGGCCGTGCTTGTCCGATGGCTTTGGGCCCGGCTGCAGGATAGGAAATCGGCCGATCGAAGCGATTCGGAAGCTTTCACAGACGAGGTGGAGCAGCTGCTGACCTTCGCCACCTGGAGAGATCAGGTCAAAAACCGCTTCAGGCGGCAAGGGGAAGAGGGAGGCAAAGGCTGGAACGATCTGCGCACCAATGCGGAGCGCGCCAAATATTTGTACGTCCAGCTGATTAAAGCCAACGTCAAGAGAGGGTACGAGCCGAAGGCCTGTAAGACGCCGAGGGAAACGGCGGCGGAGCTGCCGCTGCTGACGGCGTCGGCGCCGGAAGAGCAGGCGGAGTGGGGCCGGTTCATCCGCGCTTACGAAGCGGCGCGATACGGGAACAAATCGCTTGACGGCGAAGAAATGGACAAATACAAGGCGCTGCTTGAGAAGCGGAGCCAAACGAAATAACGGCTGCATGCAGCCGTTATTTTATTTGATCGGACTCTTCCGGAGGAAGTCCCAGCATATGCGCGGCAATTTTCCGTCCGTGAAACCGGCCCGTTTCGATAAAGATTTCGTTCGCTTCGTGCCGAGAGGCGACGACTCCCGCCAAATAGATGCCGGGCACGTTCGTCTCCATCGTCTCCTCATGGAACGTCGGATATCCTTCGGGTTCGATCGTGACGCCGGCGGCGGACAGAAATCCTCGGTCGGGATGGAAGCCGGTCAGCGCCAGCACAAAATCGTTCGGTATAACGGCAAGGCCTTCGGGCTCTTCGACGACGATATCGCGATTGCGAATTTCCCGGACGACGGAGCGGAACCGCATCGCGATTTTTCCTTTGGCTACTTTCCCTTCAAAGACGGGCCGCACCCACGGCTTAATACTGGAGGAATAAGATTCGCCCCGGTAGACGACGGTCACCTCCGCGCCTGTCCTCTCCAGCTCGAGGGCGGCGTCGATGGCGGAGTTGCTCCCGCCGATAACGGCCACTTTCAAGCCGGCGTAAGGATGCGCCTCTCGGAAAAAGTGGCTCACCTTGTCGCTGTCTTCGCCGGGGACGCCCAGCCGGTTCGGGTGGTCGAAGTAGCCGGTCGCAATCACGACGTGCTTGCACCGGTATTCGAGCGGTTCGCCAAACCGGTCTTCGGCGCGCAACACAAAATATCCGCCTTCCCGTTCGATGGCGTTGACGGCGACAAATGGCTGAATGCGCAGCTCGTGACGCTGCGCGACGGTGCGGTAATAATTAAGCGCCTCCAGCCGGGACGGCTTCTCTTGGGCCGTCGTAAACGGCACGCCGCCGATTTCGAGCATTTCGGGCGAGCTGAAGAAGTGCATGTAAGTCGGATATTGAGAAATGGAATGGACGATATTGCGTTTTTCGATAATAAGCGGTATGATGCCGGCCTTTTGCAATTCGATTCCGGCAGCCAATCCGCACGGGCCGGCTCCGATAATAATCGTATGCTCCAGGGTATCGTTCATGTTGCGGTTCCTCCTGTACTATAATAATGCGCTCTGCTCCGCATCACCTATAGCCATTGTACTTCGGACGGCCCGCATGCGCAAATTCGAAGCGGGACCGGTCTTGTGTCCGAATTGGATTATTGTATAATGGAAGGTAACGGATACGCACATTATATATAAGAGTATAGGGGGAACACCATGCGTCGTCGGTTTGTTATCGAAGCGGTCATGGTCGCTACGTATGGGCATCTTCTCGTACCGAGCAGGCCAGTCGATTACGTTATACCTTATTCGTCCATAGCGGAGCTGTACGAGATGAAGGACAGTCCGGAGCCCGTGATGGACAATCCTGACGAGGATGCCCACGTCAAAGCGAAAATCAAGGAGCTTATAGCATTTTTCGAGGATTCGCTGAATCGCAAAAAAATCGAAAAAGCGCTCAGCTCTCCTTGGCGGGAAAGCCCTCCGCTGCTGTTGAACGACACGATACAGTTCACGGTCGTTCACGCGGTAGACAATGCGCAATACGGAGAACTGTTCGACCCGATCGAAACGGAGCTTCTCCTGACGGGGCTGCGGCTGAACATTCCGCTGCTGTCCGACCAGTTCGAATTTCAAGACCGGCTGATTGAGGCGGAAGTTCCCGTTCAAGTGTACGACATTGAAGATTTCGAGTTTGCGGTGGAAGAAGGAATCGCTCCGGTCGACCTGGAGCTGCCTTAATCCGGTTGCCGAACGGCCGCATGCCGCATATTCATATTAAGAAGCCTTCGGGGCCGCAATGGAGGCGGCTCCGGAGGCTTCTTCACCGTTTCGCGCTTTTATTCCGTCCCGTCCAGGCGGCGGTCGATCGCCTCCGCCATCGTTTTGTCGGTTAGATGGGCGTAGATTTGCGTCGTTTCCGGGGAGGCGTGACCCAGTTGCTCTTGCGTCTTGTAAATATCGTTTTGCAAATAGTAGTCGGTTGCAAACGAATGGCGAAGCTTATGAACGGACAAATAAGGTTTGCCGAACCGCTTCGCATATTTGATCACCATCGCTTGAATGGCGCGTTTCGTCATGCGCGAGCCTTCGCTTTTGCCGTTGGCGATCGCAAGGAACAGCGCCTTTTCCCGTCTGGGCGCCTTGTAGCGGATGTCGCGCAGCTCCAGGTAGTTTTTTAAATCGTCGATGGCGTCGTGACGGAAATAAACGGGCGATTTGAACGTATCGTCGTTTTTGCCTTTGCGGTACACGTAGACAAGCTTTTTTTTCAGATCGACGTCTTCCACGTTCAGGTTGACCACCTCCGATACGCGAAGACCGGAATGCAAGATCAGGCTGACAATGCAGGCGTCGCGGATGCTGTTGTGCTCATAAGCGTACAGCGCCTGCTTGTTGCCCGCCACTTCCGTGCCGTAATGCTCCCGGACGTAGGCGAGAAATTCGGCGATTTCATGCTCCTGCAGCAGCTTGCCTTCCAGCTTGGCGGCCGTATCCTTCGGCTTGTGCGTCCGCTTGATCGCCACCTTGGCCATCACGTTCCGCTTGAGAAGCGGGTAGAAGTCGTCGTCCTCGGCGATCTGGCTCAAGTAATGGAACAAGGAGCGCAGCGAGGACAGCTTGCGGGAAATCGTCGTGCGGGTGTTCCGGTTTTCCTTGTAGGTCGACAAAAACATGCGGAAGCCGTCGATGCTTTCCATCTTGAGCTTTTCAAGCTCTTCCAGCTTCACATCCTTCATCGAAGATGCGGACGACAGCCCTTCCGCCATCAGCCAGTTCAGGAACGTTTCGTAGTCGCGCACATATTCCAGCAGCGAGGAAGGGGACAGATCCGGAAGCTTATATTGAATAAATTGCTCGATATACCAGGGCATCGCCGGAAGACGGGCATCCAGTTCTTTGCGATCTTTTTCTTTTAAAATGTTCATAGGCATAACTCCGTTTCGCGTCGTTAGCATCTATTGTATCAATGTGCGATTTGCGATACAATAGATTGGATTTGCTTGGAAACTGTGTCATTACGATTGGAGGAAGTAAGGCTGTCATGGATCAGGCATCTTATCCGCCGGACCGCAGCCGCGCGGACGCGCGGAGTTCGCTGCGGCTGTTTATTGCGCTCTTGAGACCGAAGCAATGGACCAAAAATTTGCTGCTGTTCGCCGCGCCGTTGTTTTCGATCCGGCAAGTGTCGGGCGAGGAGCTGCTTTATTCGCTGCTGGGGTTTCTATTGTTTTGTTTTGTTTCCGGAGCGGTATATGTCTTGAACGATTATATGGACCGCGAAGCGGACCGGCTGCATGAGACGAAGCGGCATCGGCCGCTGGCCTCCGGCCGGCTGGACCCTAACGCGGCGCTTGCCGGAGGCGCGCTGCTGCTGATCGGTTCGCTGGCCGCCGCCATATGGGCGAAGCCGTTGTTCGCTTTGATTTTATTCGTATATTTCGCCTTGAACATCGGTTATTCGCTTTACTTGAAACATCTCGTCATCCTGGACATCATGATCATTGCCGCCGGCTTTGTGCTGCGCGCGCTGGCCGGAGGAGTTATGATCGGCGTCTCGTTTACGCCGTGGTTCCTCTTGTGCACGATGCTGCTCTCGCTGTTTTTGGCCATCGGCAAAAGAAGGCATGAGCTGTCCATGCCGGCCAAGGAGGGAGAAGCTCACCGCAAGGTGCTCGGAAGCTATTCGATCGCGCTGCTCGATCAGCTGAACGGCATCGTGACGACCAGCGCGATCATTTGTTATTCGTTGTTTACGTTTACGTCGGGGAGAACCATTCATCTGATGTGGACCATTCCGCTGGTACTGTACGGTATATTCCGCTATTTGTATTTGATTCATATCGAAGGCAAGGGAGGCGCCCCGGACCGGATTTTGCTGGAGGACAAGCCCATTATGGCCGTCGTTATCTTATATGGCGTATCCGTCGCCGCGATCTTGCTTATCTTTGAATAATCCCGGTCAGGAGTAATGGAGAGAGATGAACATGGCAACGTTAAAAGCCGCCAGCAAACGGGAGTCGTTTGCCGGTTATTTGTTTCGAGACAAGAAGGACAATTGGACCGCTGTCGTATTAATTGCTGTTTTTGCCGCCATTTATGTCATTTTGAATTACCCCTATGTTTCTTATATGAAGGCGAATGTCGACATGTTGATGCCCAGGAGCCCGTTTTACGGCGCGCCGTTTACGCTGAATCTGTTCAATTTCGATCCGTCGATGTATTACGGTTACCCGAACATGACGGTCATCCATCCGTTTATGAATCTGGCGGGCGGTTCGCTGTCCTACGCCGCGTTGAAGACGGGGGCGGGCAACCTGTTGTTTCTGGGAATTCAAAGTCTGATCAACGGTTTGAGCGTGGCGCTGCTTTATTTAATCCTGCGAAGGGCGGAAGGCGAAAGAAGCCCGTTTCCATTGGCGCTCGCCGCCTGGTTCGGCGCGAGCTCGTACACGATGTTTTCGGCGCTGATCCCCGATTCTTATCCGTATGCGCAATGCCTGATCATCGCGTCGGTGCTTTATCTTACTTATTTGCGCAGCGCCGGCGAACGTGGAGCGGCGGGTCCGGCATTGGCCGCCCTGCTGAATTTTGGCGTCACCTCGACCAACTTGCTTACGTTTGCGGGGGCTTACGTCTTTAGTACGATGAACCGCCGTCTGTCCGAGAATATTCGCATTTGGGCCAAAGTCGCGGCTTTGTTCGTTGTTTTTGCGGCCGCGTTGACCGGCCTGCAGCTTCTGCTGTTCGACGGAAAGTCCTGGATCAACAATTGGCAGCAGGGACTGAGCAACGGCGGATTCAGCTATGTCGCTCCATTTTCTTTCGAGCATCATTGGAAAGCCGTCTATATGATGTTCGTCAGCCCGGTGCTGTCGCCGGACGTTGCCTTGATCGATTCGGGCCTCGTCGCCATTGCGACCGACCTGGCCAAGCCTTATCCCGTTTATGTATCCGCGATCGGCTTGCTGTTGCTTGCCCTGGCGGCCGCCGGCTGGATTCGGGGCTTCAAGCAGCGTGAAACGTGGACCTACGCCGTCTACATCCTGTTTGCCGTTGCGCTCCATCTGGTCGTGGGCTACGGTCTGGCCGCCTTCAAGTACGATTTGTATTTGTACGCGGGGCATTATTTGTTCGCGCTGTTTGCGCTTGCGTCCATCGCCCTGAGATCCGTCAAATCCGCGCGGATGCGCAAGGCGGCCGTGGCGGTCATCGCGGCGATGGCGGCGGCGACTCTCGTTCATAACGTCTGGATGCATGGCGAAACGTTGAGCCGGATCGACAGCGCGTATGAGCAAATGGCGCTTCAAGATGCGGCGGCGGAGCGGCCCGGTTTCTGACCGCCGTGGCCCCGTTCGATTCCGCGCCCGAACATGGTATAATGGGACGAACAGATTAGAGGGAGGTGCTGGGTATGAAAGTGGAGATATGGTCGGACTATGTATGTCCGTTCTGCTACATAGGAAAAACGAAATTCGAAGCGGCGCTTCGGCAATTTGAGCACCGCGACCGCATTGAAACGGTATATCGCAGCTTCGAGCTGGACCCCGGAGCGGATCCGAGCGCTAAACGCACTACGTACGAGATGCTGTCGGCCAAATACGGGATGAGCCTGGAGCAGGCGAAAGCGACCAGCGCCAGCGTGGCCGCGCAAGGAGCTGCCGAAGGGCTTGCGTTTCACTTTGACGGGGCGATCGAGACGAATACGTTCGACGCCCATCGGTTAACCCATTTTGCCGCAGCGCACGGCAAGGCAAGCGAGTTTGCGACGCTGGCGTTCCGCGCTCATTTTACCGACAACGAAGACCTTTCGGATCGCGGCAAGCTCGCCGAGCTGGCGGCGCAAGCCGGGTTGGACGCCGGTGCCGCCGAAGAAGCGCTCGCCTCGGGCGCTTATGCGGATGCGGTCAGGGAGGACGAAGCGGAGGCCCGTCGGCTCGATGTGCGGGGAGTGCCGTTTTTTGTGATCGATCGCAAATATGCGGTTTCCGGCGCGCAGTCCTCCGACGTCTTCCTGGAAGTGCTGAACAAGGCATGGTCCGAAGGCCGGCCGACGCTGGTTCATGCCGATCCGGGAGACGGCGGCGTGTGTACGGACGAGTCGTGCCTGCCGAAGCCGTCGGATTCCTAGTACGGCTTGACGAGACGATTGATGGAAATGGGGGAGACTAACGTGTCAGAGCAATTGTTTGTGTTTACAGGTTCCTATTCGGAGGCGGACGAGCCGGGCATCGGCGTGTATACGTTTGACGAAGAAAGCGGACAATTAACGAAGACCGGCGAAATGGGCGGGTTCAAAAACCCGACGTTTCTGAATGTGGATGCCGGCCGCCGCCTTCTGTACGCGATATCGGAAACGGTGAACGAGGAAGGCGCCCGCATCGGCGAGGCCGCCGCCTTTGCGATCGACGCCGGCCGCGGAACGATTCGTCTGCTTAACCGCAAGCCGACCACTGCCGCTACGACCTGCCACATCCAACGCGATGCGGACAATCGATATTTGACCGTGACGAGTTATCACGGCGGGATGGTCGGCCTGCTTCGGCTGGAAGAGGACGGCTCTGTCGGCGAGCTCACCGACGTCCGCCAGCACAGCGGAAGCAGCGTCCGCCCGGCTCAGGACCGGCCGCATCCGCATTCCAGCTTCTACAGTCCCGACGGACGTTATTTGTTCGTACAGGACCTGGGATTGGACCAAATTGTAACGTACTCCGTGGATCAAGACCGTCATGCGCTGGTGCGCTTGGAAGAGACGAATATCCACGGCGGAGCCGGCCCACGCCATATGGCGTTTCATCCGGCCGCCCCGTACGCTTATGTCATCAACGAACTGGATTCATCCGTGACGGCGCTGGCGTACGATTCCGCATCCGGAAGTTTGCGGGTGCTGGATACGGTCAGCACGCTGCCCGCCGATTACAACGGGGATAACGGATGCGCAGAAATCGCGATTTCGAAGGACGGACGTTTCGTTTATGGATCGAATCGGGGACATGACAGCATCGTCGTCTTTGCGACGGATCCGGACAGCGGGCTGCTCCGGACGGTGCAGCACATTCCGACGGAAGGCGGGCATCCGAGACATTTCGCCTTGACGCCAAGCGGCAACCATTTGATTGCGGCAAACCGGGACGGCAATAATCTGGTCGTCTTCGAGGTTGACCGGGATAACGGCCGGCTGCGCTTTACCGGACAAATGGCCGAGGCTTCCAAGCCGGTATGCGTCATTCCGGCATATTTGACCCTATGAATGGTTAATGCAGCCAATAATTAATAGCATTAAATGATGGATACGAAAGGAACAGGCCAGGCGTGACAACAGGAAGCGACAGCAAAGAGGCTCTTAAGCCGACGAAAATCTGGAAGTGCAAAAACGGCGAGTGCAAAGCATGGGTGAGGGAGGAATTTGCCGCTTCCGAGCCGGAATGCCCGATATGCAAAGGGCCGATGCTCCGCAGCATCCGGCATCTGCCCGCCGTGCAAAATAAAGCGCCGCGCAAGCCGCGCGCTCCAAAAACCGTTTAATGCTGCAAGGCGCATGTCCATTACGGACATGCGCCTTGTTGTTGCAAACGGAGAGCCGCTTCCCTCACATGGCTAGGCGCCGATCAGCTTCAGGCCGATGACCGAAGCAAGCACCAGCGCGATAAAGAAGATGCGCAGCGGGCTTCGCGATTCGCGATAGAACAGAATGCCGACCAAGGCGCTGCCGACCGTTCCGATGCCGGTCCATACGGCGTAAGCCGTACCCATGGCCATATCTTCCATTGCAAGGGAGAGCAGAATGAAGCTTGCTCCAAATCCGCCGGCGGTCAGAAGGATGTTCGGCAGCGACATCCGTTCGTTCATCCGGGTGATGCCGGTTACGCCCGCCACTTCAAACAGTCCCGCCAATATAACAAAAACCCAGCTCATGCTTGTTCCCTCCCGACTTTCGATTGTGCCGCATCGTTGTCATGCGTGACCAGCTTCAGCCCGATAATGCCGACCAGAAGAAGTGCGATCAGAAACACTTTGGCCCAACTGAACGGCACGTCGTAAACGGTCATTTCGACGATGACCGTGCCGGCCGTGCCAAGCCCGACAAAGACGGCATAGGCCGTGCTCGCGGGCAATTTCCTCGCGGTAATAATAAGCAGCGCAAAGCTGACGACGATCGCTGCAACGGTCACGGCCCAAAACAAGGCGGTGTCGGCATGCTTCAATCCCATGACCCAAACGACTTCGAAGCAAGCGGCGACGACGACCAGCAGCCAATACACATTTTGTTTGTTGTTCATGACGGCTTTACTCCAACTCCCTGTAAATTTAGTTTTCGGGCAATAAAAAAACCCGCAGAAATCCCCATGAGATCTCCCGGGCTTTTGTCCCTCCGTGCTGCCGCGGCCTGGCCGCGTGTCTCCCCTCGGACCAGACCGGCAGCGCCGCGGAACCCTAGGAGACCACTTTGAACGTATTTAAAGTTCATTTCGATTGATTATAGTATATGGCCGGGTCGGAGTCAACTTTGGCAGCCGATGCTTGCTGCGGACGATATAAGCGGACGTGGGATTCGTAAATGCCGGTTCGGCCGGAAGCCCAATAGCTCAAATAACAGATCGGCAGCAAATAGACGGCGGCGTCAAAGCCGAACAGCTCCATGCCCAAAATGGCGCAGGCAAGCGGCGTTTTGGCGGCGGCGCCAAAAACGGCGGCAAGCCCGGCGGCGGCCAGAAAGGGGGCGGGCATGGCCATAAATCCGGCCAGAGCGCTTCCGAGCGTCGACCCGATTACGAACAGCGGCGTCACTTCGCCGCCGATATATCCCGAGACCAGCGTCACGACAGTAAACAGCGATTTCCACAAAAACGTATCGGGAGAGACAGACTCCTGAAACGATTGCTCGATTAGCGGAAGGCCGAGCCCTAAATATTGACGGCTTCCCGTGAAATAAACCAGGGCGACGATGGCTGTCCCGCCGGCAAAGGCGCGCAGCATCGGATTCGGGATCCAGGCCGACAGCCGCGACTTCAGCTTGCTTAACGCACGGACGAACAGCCAGGCGGCCCAGCCGAAGGCGGCGGAGGCGAGTACAAGCTTGGCGGCCAAGGCCGGGCCGAAGCCCGGCAGATCGCCGGCATCGTAATGGGCATGCCGAATGCCCCACGCGAGTGTGACATAATGTCCGCTGTAAGCCGCGGCCAGGCATGGAAGAGCTCCTTGCCAGCGAAGTTTGCCGGCGGCAGATGCTTCCAGGCCAAAGACGGCGGCCGCAAGCGGCGTGCCGAAGACGGAGCCGAAGCCTGCGCTGATGCCGGTCAGCACGACGATCCGCCGGTCGTATTCGTCCAAGCGGAGCAGCCGGCCAAGTCCTCCCGCGAGGCTGCCGCCCATTTGCACCGCCGTGCCTTCCCTGCCTGCGGAACCGCCGAATAAATGCGTCAACCAGGTGCCGATCAGCACGAGGGGAGCCATGCGCAGCGGCACGTTGCCGTTTCCGGCATGCACCTGCTCCAGGACCAGATTGTTGCCTCTAGAGGCGCTCCGGCCGATGGACCGGTACATATAGCTCACGAGCGCTCCGCCGAAAGGAAGGAGCCACAGGAGCCAGCCGTTGGCCTGCTGAAGTCCGGACGCATAATCAAGGCCGGCCAGAAACAAGGCGGACGCCGATCCGGCGGCCGTGCCAACGAGCAGCGCCAGAAGCAGCCATTTGAATAATGATTGCAATCCGTACACCTTCTGTCCAATGTTCATTGTGTTATTATACCCATGCCGCCCGCGGCGCGCCAAGACCAAAAAAGCCGATCTCGTCGTCGGGCGACGGTCGGCTTCCGGCAAGTCGAATTATTGTCCGGCCAATGCGAGCTTGCGGCGTTCCTCGCGTTCGTCCGGACGCATGTTCGGACAGTTGTAGCATTTCTCGCCGTTCTCGCGCCGGTCGTACATGCAGCAGGCGGAACGCAGGATGTAGCGCCCATCCGGCGGCGACCAAGGATTGTCGATATAGCGGGGAATATGAACGAACGGATTGCGGCTGCGGTTGAACGCTTCGCCGGGAAGCGACTCCAGCAGGCGGAATTCGCGGTCGAACAGCTCCGGCAATTCGGGTTGCTGCGCTCCAAGATAGTCGTGCACATATTGCCGCACCGAGTGGATTTGCGCTCCGAACTGGTTCCAGATCATGGCCGGCTTATACCCCGCGGCGGCGGCGACCGCTTCGACCGCGGGCGTTATCGTATCGCGGAACAGCCCGATCCAGCTGTCCCGGCCGAACGTTTCCCGCAAACGGGGATCGTCGGGCGGCTCCAGCCCGACCAGCTTGTCGACGCGGTAGCCGGCATGGGCATGGTCGTTATGCTGCTCCAGCTGGAAGGTCAGATCCGCCAGGGCCAGCCGCAGCGGCCGATCGGACTGCACGTTCGCAAGCAAGCGGGTCATGCACAGGTTAAAAAAAGTCATGCCGGTAAACGAAACGGGAAGCTCCATCCCAACGGCCCGGTACAGCTTGCCAAGCTCCAGCATCGCTTCGCGCGCCTTGTCCGGATTTAGAAACTCCGCGGCCGGCATTTCAAACGAGGGATGATCCGCCCCCTCGGGGGAAATATGGTAAAAGCTTCGAAGCAACGTAAAATCGATATTCATTTTCGCGCCTCCCAGGCCCAAAAGGATTGATAACGGTTATCATTAACAGTTACTTTCCCATTATAGAAGGGGGCGGAGTTTAAAGTCAATAACCGGGCAGGGTTCGGCTCGGGAATGCTGCGGACCGAACGGGACAGTCACATTTCGAGATGCTGCTTGACGATCGCTTGAACTCTGGAGATGCCCTCCCACATGTCGCCGGGGCCGTCGTAAATGAGCACATAGGCGCCATCGAAGCCGGAAGACTGCACGGCGTCCAGCATCGCGGTCAATCCCGCTTCATCCGGAATGCCCCGTTCGTCATAGTCCGGCTTCACGTGGACCGAGACGCTGCGCGGAGCGGTGGCGGCTATGGCGGCGAGCTTGCCGTCCCGGCCGTAATTGCCGAAATCGGTAATGAAGCCGACGCCGGGTCCGGCCGTCTGCAGCAGCTTCTGACAGCTGTCCGGCGTCGAAGCAAGCGCTTTAAAATTTTCGGTCACGACCTCCACGCCCCGCTGACCTGCGTATTCCGCAAGTGTCGAGAGGCCGAGCGCGGAACGGGCGAAGGCCGCTTCGTCCTCAGGCGGCGACTCTCCGGCAACGATGCGGATGCGGCGGGCGCCGGCAAGGGAAGCCGCATCGATCCATTCCATCATCAGGCCAAAGTCGGCCTGTCTTCGCCGTTCGTCGCCGGAGGACAGGTCTCCGTAATCCAGCAGCAGCGTATCGAACGATAGGCCGGCGTCATGGAAAGCGCCGCGCAAATCGGCCAGATACGATTCGCTCCGATCGGGCATATGGAAATGGCAAACTTCGACGGCGCTGTAGCCTTTCGCCTTGGCGAGCGCCGGAAGCTCCAGCAAATTAAACAGCTGCGGCTCCGGCTGCAGAACCGTTTCATGCGAGCCTGCGCTTTCGTTCCAAACCGTCCAGTGCAACGGCCCGAGACAACGATGCAGACTCCAGGTGCTGACGGATAGGTAAGACATTTTCAATCGCCCCTTTTGGATGGACGGGCATACTTGCCATCGTCCTTCGTTATTTCCAAACACTACTAGAATATCACGATTCCGGACGAAGGCATTGGACGATTATGTCCACTTTTTATGCGATCATGCCTAAGATGCCGCCGCAGGCGCTATAAACGGCAGCCGTTGTTGATTGTGCGCGCTTTCGGCATAATAAGGAATATAGCCGCAAGAACAAACGACAGCGAGGAGTATGGAAGATGCACATAACGGTACATAGAGCGGTAACCGGCGATCTGCTGAAACAAGCCTTCCGCATCCGCACCGAAGTTTTTGTCAAGGAACAGAAGGTGCCGGCCGAAATCGAAATCGACGAATACGAGAAAGAAGCGAGCCACGTGCTTGTCTGTGTGGACGGCAAGCCGGCGGGTACGGGTAGAGTGCGTCAAGTCGGGGATTACGCCAAGCTGGAACGAATCTGCGTCCTGTCCGAATATCGCAAACTGAATCTGGGTGCGGCTATTGTAAAGGAGCTGGAAGCGATCGCAAGCGAATGGGGGTTGTCCAAGACCAAGCTGAACGCCCAGACGCAAGCGCAGCGGTTTTACGAAAAGCAAGGATATGTGCCGGCGGGCGAACCGGTCTTTATGGAGGAACATATCCCGCACATCGCGATGGTCAAGCGTTTGCCTTGAATAGAAAGGGCTGCCCGGCGTCAAGCGGATGCCGCTTGCGCCTGGACAGCCCTTGCCGCGTCGTCAGCCCGTAGACGGGCTGTTCGGCGGATGTCCTTTCTGGTTCCGATTTTCATTCGTGGATGCGGCCAAATTGTTTTCGGCCTGAAGCGAACGGGCTGCATAAGCGAAATTGCGGCCGGCCATCGATTTCTGCTTGCGAGTTCCCATGCTTTTTGCCTCCATTCAGGTCATCTTCGCCTTGCCGGACCTTCATAGGATGACCTAATGCGGCGATGATATATTCAGCTTCACGACTTCAACCTTATTCGAAAAAAAGACCGCGCCGCCGCCCATATCGGCCAATCGCTGCGGCGTCAGCCGGTTGACGGCCGCCCGGCCGCCGTCCTCGTCTTCCCACCACAAGCCCTGCGTTACGAGGACGCCGCGATGCACGTCGCGGCCAAGCTTCGCATCGAGCTTGACGGCTCCTCTGCCGTTGCGGACCAGCACCCGCTCGCCGTCGGCAATGCCAAGCGCCTTGGCGTCCTCCTCGTGCATGTGCAAATACGGTTTTTTCTCCAGCGATTGCAGCTTCTCCTGATTGGCAAAGGTGGAATTGATAAAGTTGTGGTTCGGTCCCGTCGTGAGCCAGAACGGGTAATCCGTTTCCTCGCGGAGAGGCGCATGGTCGGGAACGGGGGAGTAGCCGTCCTCGGCCATACGTTCCGAATACAGCTCGATCTTACCGCTTGGCGTCGGAAGAACGGTCGGTATGCCGTCTTCGGCCGCCGCCCGGCTTTTCATCCACCCGCGCTCCTTCAACGATTCCAGCGTCATTCCCGCCAGCCCCGGATTTATTCTCGCATCCAGCGCCTGCTCGATCATTTGCTCCTCGGTCAAATCGAACCATTCGCGTTCGAAGCCCATGCGAAGGGCGAGTTCTTTGAACAAGGTAAAATTCGATTTGCATTCGCCGAGCGGCTCCATGACCGGCTCGCCGAGCTGCATATAAAGATGCCAGTAGGAAGCGTACAAATCCAAATTTTCCAAATGGGACGTCGCCGGCAGCACCAAATCCGCATATCGGCAAGTATCGGTCATAAACAGGTCGTGCACGACCGTATACAGCTCAGGGAGCAGCAGACCTTGCCGGACCTTGTCTTGCTCCGGAGCTACGACGGCGGGATTGCTGTTATAGACGAACAGCATTCGCACCGGCGGATCGAGAGCGAGCAGCGCATCGCCGAGCCGGTTCATGTTGACGGTGCGCACGCCGGGATCCGGCAGCAAATCCGGACGCTCCAGCGCGTCGTGGTTAATCCGGGTATACCAGCTGTTTCCTTTGATCGCGCCGCCGCCGGGAACGCTCCATTGTCCGGTCAAGGCGGGCAGGCAGGAGATCGTCCGGATCGTCATGCCGCCGTTGTCGTGATGCTGAAGACCGTTGCCGATCCGGATGAAGGAGGGCGTCGTCCGGCCGTACAATGCCGCCAGCTCCTCGATTTGATCTTCGGGCACGCCCGTAATGTCCGCGACGACGGACGGAGTGTACTTGGCCGCTTGCGACGCCAGTTCCCGCCAGCCGGTGGTCCGGCTTTCCAGAAAGGCTTGATCCGTCAAGCCGTCGCGGAACAGGATGTGCATCAGGCCAAGCGCCAATGCCGCATCCGAGCCGGGCTTGACCATGATGAATTGATCCGCCCATGCGGAAGTGCGGTTGCGGTGGACATCGATATGGACGATGCGGGCGCCGCGCTTACGCGCTTCGGTCGCCAGCATCGCCTGGTGCATATTCGTCGAAACGAGGTTGCATCCCCAGACGAGAATCAGCTTGGCGTTCACGGTCGACTCGGGATCGACGCCGATGGAGCCGCCCATCGTATATTTATAGCCTTGCGCGCCGGCGGCGTTGCAAATCGCGCGGTCCAGCCGGCTCGCGCCCAGCCGGTGAAAAAAGCGGCGGTCCATGCCTTCCGCGTTCAGGATCCCCATATTGCCGTAGAAGCTGTACGGGAGTATGGCTTCCGCGCCGTGTTCGGCGACAATCGCATTCATGCGGGCGGTCAATTCATCGTACGCTTCTTCCCAAGTGATCGGCTCGAAGCTCAAATCTCCTTTGGGACCGGTGCGCCGCATCGGCGTCATGAGCCGGCCGGGATGATGCACGCGGTCCGGCAGCTGCCGAACCTTGCCGCAAATGGCCCCTTGCGTAACGGGATGATCCGGATTGCCGGTCACCCGGGAGACCCGGCCGTCCTTCATCGTGATATGGAGACTGCAAGTGTCCGGACAGTCGAACGGACAGACGGACCGGACGACGGTTTCGGACGATATCGGTTTGATCAAGTGAATCACTTCTTCCTGTTTTCGGTTGTCAACGGCTTATAAGCCGGATCTATAAGTGAGGGGTCTTTCTCCATTATACATGTCCGGGCCTGTCCTTTAAATAATGCGAAGGGGGGACGCCGAACGTGCGCTTGAACACCCTCTGAAAATAAGAGACGTCGCTGTAGCCCAAATATTCCGCGATTTCGGCGACGGTCAGCAGCGACTCCGTCAGCTGGTAGGCGGCCGTCCGCATTCTGGCCGCGTGTACGTATTCGCTGATCGTCTGCCCGGTCATCTTGCGGAACAAATAAGCGGCGTGATTCGGACTGCGGCCGATGCAGGCGCCCAGTTCTTCCTTGGTCACCTTTTCCCGGTAATGCGCTGCGATATAAGCTTTCATTTTGTCTGCATGGATGCGAAAGACGGACGCTTCCCGGCCCCGGTCCAGTTCGCGGCTCCATAGCGCCAGCACTTCCATGGCGGCCGCGGCGGCCCTCACTTGCGCATACGGCAGCCGCTCCTGCCACTCTTTGCATGCTCCGCGTACTTTCTCCAGACAAAGCTCGTAAACGCCAGGGCTCGATTTAACGAACCGCTTGCTGCCAAGCAGCGGAATATGCGCCGGGGCATCGGGGGCGCATACGATCGACAAGACATATTTTTCATGAAAAACGGTCGGAATGCATTTCCCGTAATAAGGCACTCCTGCGGGGATGTACAAAAAATCGCCTTTCTCCAGCAGCTGCTTGCCGCCGTCGATCCAATACAGGCATTTGCCGTACGTCGCGATGACAAGCTTGCCGCTCCCGCCGCTGCCGCCCTCTTCCTCGTACCAGCCGGTACCTTGATCCAGCCGCATCGATTCAGCATATAACATGGGATTCACCTCATCGGACAATAGTCTATTTATCATACTATATTGCATGTACGAGTTGAAGCGGTTGACCTACAATAAGAGGGCAAACAGTGGTTTATCCGGAAAGCGCGAGCAAGGCCGACAACAGGGAGCGAACCCCGAACAAGGAGCGAACTCCGAACAAGGAGAGGACAAACTGAACATGAGAGCGACCAAAATCGTATGTACGATGGGACCATCCAGCAATTCGGTCTCGATACTGAAAGAAATGATCGGAGCGGGCATGAACGTCGCCCGTTTGAACATGGCGCACGGAGAGTTGTCCGACCACAGCGACAGAATCCGGCTTGTCCGGGAAGCGTCGTCGGAGGCCGGTCAGCCTGTGGCGATTATGATGGACATTAAAGGACCGGAAATACGGATCGGCCTGATCGCCGAAGGCAGCTGCGAGCTGAAGGCGGGCGATTCGTTTACGCTGACCAGCCGGCCTGTGGAAGGCGATTCCGCCAGCGTGTCGGTCAATTATCCGGACATGGCGAAGGTCGTAACGCCCGGCAGCCGCATATTGCTGGACGACGGGCTTATCGAGCTGAAGGCGGAGGAATGTACGGACACCGATATCCGCTGCACCGTTCTGAACGGAGGATGGCTGAAGCCGAGAAAGGGCGTCAATCTGCCGGGCATTCGCACGACGCTGCCGGGCGTAACCGAACGCGACGTGCAGCATATCCGGTTCGGCGTCAAAGAGGGCGTCGACATGATCGCGATGTCCTTCGTGCGCAAGGCGGAGGATGTGCTTCAGGTGCGGCAGCTGCTCGAGGAAGCGGACGCGGCGCATATTCAAATCATCTCCAAAATCGAAAATGAGGAGGGCGTCGACAATCTGGACGCCATTATCGAAGCATCCGACGGCATCATGGTCGCGCGGGGCGACCTCGGCGTCGAAATTCCGGCCGAAGACGTGCCGAACATTCAGAAGCAGATGATCGATAAATGCAACGCGGCGGGCAAGCCTGTCATCGTTGCCACGCAAATGCTGGATTCAATGCAAGTAAATCCTCGTCCGACGCGCGCCGAGGTCAGCGACGTAGCCAACGCCGTTCTGCAAGGGGCGGATGCGGTCATGCTGTCGGGCGAAACGGCCGCGGGCAAATATCCGCTGGAATCGGTCCGCATGATGGCGATGATCGCGGAACGCGCGGAATCGACCTACGATTACGCCGGCCAGTTCCAGGTCCGCATGTCCGGCCTTTCGGCAACGATTACGGAAACGATCAGCCAGGCGGTCGTCAGCTCGTCTCTTCAATTGGACGCCAAGGCAATCTTGACGCCGACGGAGAGCGGCTTTACGGCGCGAATGGTATCCAAATACCGCCCTAAAGCGCCGATCATCGCCATAACGGCTCACGATCACGTCGTGAAGCGGCTCAGCCTCGTTCGCGGCGTTATTCCGATCAAAGGGGAATCGACCGACAATACGGACGACATGTTCAAATCGGCGATCCGCAACGGCAGCCGTACGAACCTGCTTCAGTCAGGCGACTACGTCGTCATCTCGGCCGGCGTGCCGAGCGGCAGAGCGGGCGCGACCAATCTGATCCGGATTCATCAGATGGAGTAGATCGGCCGGATGGCTGCCTCTTGACAAATGAGGCGGTCGATGCAAAAATTAATGTTGTTCCAAAATGAAAGGTCGACAACTCGGCAACCATGACTATTCGTATAACTCCGCAAACGGTTCATGACACAGGGCGGGGGTCCTACGGGAAGCCTTTACTTCCATGCTGCGAATAAGAAAGCTTGCGCTTCTAGGCAAGCTTTCCCGCTCGCAGCTTTTTTGCGTTTGCGGGCAAGTTGCCCTCCGGTCGGCAGCAAAAGACATGAGGGAGGCATTGGCAATGAAATATGTATTATCCGTATTTGCCGGAGCGGCAAGCTACGGCGTATTGTCCACATTCGTCGTGCTTGCGTACGGTCAAGGTTATGCGCTGGGAGAGGTAGTCGGCAGCCAGATGCTGATCGGCTTTCTGCTGTGCGCGCTAGCGGCGGGAATGATGAGAAGAAAAGAGAGAAAAGCGAATGTCTTGCCGGGAGGCGGCGAGAGGAGCCGGTCCAAGACCGCGATAGCCGCTGCCGGTTTAACATGGCGCAAAAGGTTGCTGCTGATGGCCGCAGGAGCGCCGACGGCGGTCACGGGATTGGTTTATTACGAATCGCTGCGCTATATTCCGGCGTCGCTCGCCATTCTGCTGCTATTCCAGTTTACCTGGATCAGCGTACTCATACAGGCGTTCAGGCAGCGCAAGCGACCCGGGGCGCTGATCGGTATCTCGCTGGCCGTACTGCTCGGCGGAACGCTGCTTGCCGCAGGCATATTCGAGCAGGGCATCGGCCGGCTTCACTGGCTCGGCGTGCTGCTCGGCTTTCTGGCCGCGATCAGCTACTCGCTTTTCATTTTGTTCAGCGGCAAGGCCGTACCCGAGGCGCCGCCCGCCGCTCGCAGCATGTGGATGATCGCCGGCGGCTTGCTGCTCGTGTTTGCCTTGTTCCCGCCGGAATTTCTGTGGAACGGCAAGCTGCTCGGCACGCTGCCGTTGTTCGGCCTGCTGCTCGGATTTTTTGGCGCATTTCTGCCGCCGATTCTGTTCGCATACGGCGTGCCGCATATCGGCGAAGGTCTCGCCGGCATACTGGGGGCCGCCGAGCTGCCGGTTGCCGTACTGCTGTCGTCCGTCGTCCTTCATGAAGAAGTAAGCTGGCTGCAATGGGCGGGCGTATTGCTTGTGCTGCTGGGCGTAGCGCTGCCCGAATGGCTGCGCGGCTGGCGGGCGCGGTCCCAAATCGGCCATTCCGGACACGCGAGAGGCGCCTGAGAGACAGGGAAGAAAGCCATTTCCAATTAAACTTATCAGCTGCAGAGGCTGGAATAATGGAAACATTATTTCAGTCTTTATTTTATTTCAGCTTGCAATCGAAGCAACCGAAGCAAATCGTTATAATCATTTTTTATAGACATGACCGGGTTGACAAATCCATGCTTGAGGCATATTGTTTAGTTGCGTCGCCATACAATTGGAATTATTGCTTGAACTGGAATTCAAATGTTAGGTTGTCATTGGAGATGAGAGCATGCTGAGAACAGAGAGAATGCGGCTTCTGGAGCAATGGTCTCTGCGCGAGGATCAGATCATTGTCGAGCTGTCCTGCGACAGAAATTTGACGGGGGGCTTTGCCGTAACGCATCTGGCGCTGACGAAGGACGCCTTGTGGGTCGCCGCAGGCGTAAACGAAAACATCCAGGAGTATAATTACAAAGGATTTGAATTACCGGGTAAAAGAAAGTCGAAGCGCCCGGCAGCTCGGTCAGAGGATGACGAAGCGCAGCCGCTTGAGTGGCGGACGGAGCGTATTCCGATTGGCGAAATCGAGGAGCTGAAGGTCGTCAATCTTGTCGCTTCCGGGATGATTGTCATCAAAGGCGGCGAAGGCGAACGGCTGTTGGCAGCGTTTACAAACGGCGCGATGAGTCAAGCTGCCAGGCTGGCGGCGGTATTCGAAAAGCTGAAGAAAAACGAGCCGCTGGAGGAAGCGCTTCAATCCGGCGACGGAGAGGATGAGTCTTGCCCGCAATGCGGCATGCTTTATCCGGAGAAGGAACGCAAGGTATGTCCGAAATGCATGAAAAAAACGAAGCTTTTTCTTAGGCTGCTCGCATTTGCCAAGCCTTACAGGGCGTCGGTGCTGCTTATTGTCCTGTTTATGCTGCTGAACTCGGCGACCGGACTCGTCATTCCGTATTTGCAAGGGACGGTGCTGTTCGACCAGGCGCTCAAAGGCGAAGGCAGCTTTGCCGGCCAGATCGGGATCGTTGTCGCCCTTATTATCGGTTTCCGCACGTTGTCGCTCCTATTCGGGGTTCTGTACGGAATGATTACCGCCAAGATGGCGGCGAACGTTGTCTTTGACCTGAAGTCGACCGTATTTTCATCGATGCAGCGGCTGTCGCTCAGCTTTTATCAACGCAGACAGACGGGGCAGCTGATGACGAGAGTCAACAACGACTCGGCGGAGCTGCAGTACTTTTTTATCGACGGATTAAGCTACTTTATCGTGAATGCCATTAATATTATCGGCATCGTATCGATACTGCTGTATCTGGATTGGAAGCTGACGCTGCTCTGTCTGCTGCCGATGCCGATTGTTATTGTGCTGGTGCGCAATGTGTTTCCCAAGCTGTGGCGGCTGTCGTGGAGAAGGCATCGCCGCGTTTCGTCGCTCAATGCGATGATCAGCGATACGATCCGGGGCACCAGAGTCGTGAAGGCGTTCAGCCTGGAACGCAAAGAGATGAATCGGTTCCAGCGGGCGAATGACAATTATGCGACGGCCGAGCAAAATTACAACAAATTGAGCAGCACGGTTTTTCCTGTGCTGAATGCGCTTACGCAACTGGGCGGCATGTTCATCTGGGCATTTGGCGGATATATGATTATGCAGGGACAAGTCGCGTTCGGCCTTGTGCTGACATTCGTCCACTATATGCACATGCTGTACGGACCAATCGAATTTATGAACAATATTGTGGGCTGGTGGTCGCATTGCATGACGGCGTCCCAACGCATCTTCGAAATTCAGGATACGACTCCCGATGTTCGCGAGAGCGAGGACCCGGTCGAGCTGAAGCGGATGCGCGGCGAGATCGAGGTCAGCAACATCACCTTCGGCTACGAGCCGAACAAGCCGATATTGAAGCAAGTGTCGCTGAAGGTAAAGCCAGGCCAGATGGTGGGCGTAGTCGGCCATTCCGGCGCCGGCAAGTCGACGCTGGTCAATCTCATCTCGAGGCTGTACGACGTCAATGAAGGAAGCATCCGGATTGACGGCATCGACGTCAAGGACATCGCGACGGGGTCTCTCCGAAGCCAGATCGGCATCGTCTCGCAAGATGTATACATCTTTTCGGGCAGCATCGCCGAAAATATCGCCTACGCCAAGCCGGATTGCAGCATGCAGGATATTTTGCACGCTTCGGCCATTGCCAAGGCGCATGACTTTATCGAGAAGCTGCCGGACGGATACGACACGATTGTCGGCACCGGCGGATACAATTTGTCCGGCGGCGAGAAGCAGCGTCTGTCGATCGCGAGGGCCATTCTGCATAATCCGCGGCTGCTCATCCTGGACGAAGCGACGGCTTCGCTCGATACGGAGACGGAGCTGCATATTCAGGAGGCGCTGGAGGCGCTCATCAAAGGCCGCACGACGATCGCGATCGCGCACCGGCTGTCGACGCTCCGCAATGCGGACTATCTTGTCGTGATGGACCAAGGCAAGGTAATCGAGGAAGGCACGCACAGCGAGTTGATGGGCAAGGACGGATTCTACAAGGATTTGGTGCGCAAACATGACGAGGCTTTGAAAATGAATGAGGTGATCATCGCATGAAGACGACAGAAGCTTTGCTTGAGACCGAAACGGAGACGAAGGGAAACTCGGAAGCAAGCGGCCGTGAGCTGGAGAACGCGGCGAAAATTCATTATTTGACGGGAAGCAATGCGAAGTTTCGCAAAACCGAAGGAAATATGCTGTCCGTTACGGCGGACGGAGAGACGCATCCGGCCGTTTATGTGCACTGCTCCTTTCCGCATACGAACCGGACCAGCTATTTGTCCATTCGCAACATCGACAACAAGGAGATCGGCATGATCCGCTCCTTGGGCGACTTCGACGAAGCGACGGCGAAGCTGCTGGAGGAACAGATGCAGATCCGATATTTCTGTCCGGAAATTACAAAGGTGCTGTCGATGAAGGAGGAATTCGGCTACTCGTATTGGGAAGCGGAAACGACAGCAGGAGTATGCCGATTTACGGTTAGAAACGGAGGCGCGAACGCCAAGCTGGTGACGGCCGTCCGGCTCGTGATCAGCGATGTCAACGGCAACCGGTTCGTCATCCCCGATATCGGCAAGCTGGGAGACAAGGAATACCGGATGGTAGAGACGATTATGTAGACTAGACGTAAGGAGCCTATAACGATGAATTTAAACTACATACTCAGTTCGGAAGATCGGCAGGCGGCCGAGCTTGCCGTCGGATCGCCGATTGAGTATTGCATACCGGCCAATTTATCCATCCTGAGCCGACTTTCCGCCGGTTATTTCGTCATTGGGGAGCAGCACTGGGCCTACGTTGAGAACGGAGAGGTGCTGGAGCGGGGAGCGATTGCCGACGCCGGCGAATACAAGATGGTGCCGCTCGTCGGCAGCGTCGTCCTGGAGGCGGAGGAAGCCGGGACGAAGCGGTTTATCGTCCGCGCTACCATGGAGCATGCCGCACGCTTCGGTTATCTCGCCGGCGTGTTGAACGACAAGGCGGCGCAGCGAAAGGTACGCATCTTCAACAATGAAGAAGAGAGAGTGTGCGTTGAATGCGGCGGCTCGCTCATCCCCGGCACTCGCGCTTGTCCGAGATGCATGAGCAAGGCGGCGGCGTTCAAGCGGCTCTTCTCCGTATCGAAAGCCCGCTGGGGCGGCTTTGCCATCGCCTTGACGGTTCTGCTGGCAGGAGCCGGAATTGCTTTGCTCAATCCGTATTTGCTGAAGCTGCTGATCAACGGTGCGCTTCAGCCGGCGGAAGGCGAAGCTTCCAGCATGACCGTGTTCTATTGGGCCATCGGCGGACTGGTAGCCTGCCTGCTGGTCGGCGAACTGATGTCGCTCATTCGGGGCAGAGTGATGGCGAAGGTGAGCTCGAGCATCGCCGCAGACTTGCGGAAGCTGGTATTTGACAAGACGCAAAGCTTGTCGCTCGGCTTTATGACGTCGCAGCGCGCCGGAGATATGATGAACCGGATAACCTCCGATACGGAGCGCATCCGGCATTTGATTCAGGAGCTGTGCACGACGGCGATCTTTCAGCTCATTATCCTCGTATCGGCGAGCATCCTGCTGTTCCAGGCGGATTGGCGGCTGGCGCTAATTGTCCTTTTGCCCGCGCCAATCGTCGCTTATATGCATATGTACATTTGGAAATACGTGCTTCACAAGCTGTTTCACAAGCTGTGGAGAATTCACGACAAAGCCAACTCCTTTCTGCACGATGTGCTGAGCGGCATTCGCGTCGTCAAAGCATTCGGCCAGGAAGGGCGGGAAATGAAACGGTTCAGGGAATACAACGGCGACTTTGCGGCCATGACGATCAAGAGCGAAAGGCTGTTCAGCATCCTGTCGCCCATTACGAACTATTTGATCCAGCTCGGACAATACTTCGTATTGCTGCTCGGCTGCAATATGATCTTGAACAATCAGATGGATGTCGGGGAATTGATACAATTCAGCACCTACGCCGCCATGATCTTCGGACCGATCGCCTGGCTGATGTTCATGCCGCGCTGGATCGCCAATGCCGTCATTTCGATCGACCGCATTTTTTCAGTCATCGATGAGCAGCCCGAGGTCGTGGACGATAAGGAGCCGGTGAAACATCCGATCAACGGCGGCATCCGCTTTCAGAATGTCTACTTTGGTTACAAATCGTATGAGCCGGTACTCAAAAACGTGAACATAGACATTCGGCAAGGGGAGATGATCGGTCTCGTCGGCCATTCGGGTTCGGGCAAGTCGACGCTGATTAATCTGATCTCGCGCTTCTACGATTGCAACGAAGGCGCCATCTTGATCGACGGCGTTGACATCCGTTCGATGAAGCAGGAGGATTTGCGCTCTCAGATCGGCGTCGTGCTGCAAGAAACGTTTCTGTTTCGCGGGTCGATTCTGGATAATATCCGGTATGCGCGGCCCGAAGCTACAGATCTGGAAGTGATCGAGGCGGCCAGAGTCGCCAACGCCCATACGTTCATCATCAATTTGCCGGACGGTTACGACAGTCTGCTGGAGGAGAACGGCAACAATTTATCGGGCGGCGAGCGGCAAAGACTGGCCATTGCGAGGGCGGTGCTCAAGGATCCGAAAATCCTTATTCTGGACGAAGCGACCGCATCGCTCGATATCGATACGGAAATGGCGATCCAGGAGGCGCTGCAGCGAGTGACCAAAGGCCGGACCACCATCGCCATCGCGCACCGGCTGTCGACGCTGCGCAGCGTCGACAGGCTGATTGTGCTGGAGAAGGGCGTCGTCGCCGAGGTCGGCTCGCATAAGGAGCTGATGGAGAAGCAAGGCATTTATTATATGCTCATTACAGCGCAGCGGGGCATGTCCAAAAGCGTCAAAGGGCAGCCGCAGTTGACGGCTGCCGTGGAGCCATAACCGGACCGGTCAACCGGCTGCGGCGGTAAAGTTTTTTTATAGCTAAATTTTTCTTTCATTTTTCCGTGTTTTGGAATTATAATAAGATTGTCGGGCCGACGAAATACGGACGAAAGGAGCTGATCGACATGATTCACAACTATAAGGTGATCTTCGCGTAAGCGAAGATCGTCATAACGACGGGAGGCCTTCGGGCCTCCCCTTATGTTTCAAGGCGGCATTTTTCGTCTTGAGCGTCAGGTTGTTCGTCCTGCAGCCGCTTGAGCCCGTTGTTCGTCCGGTTGTAATCGCTTTAACGCGATAGAGCAAATCAACATTCGGCAACGAAAATCTAACAGAAAGGGAGGCGTTTTACAATGAAAGAAGCAACTTTGAACCGCAACGCAATCACTGCAATCGCATCTGCATTCACACCAAATCGGGAGGAATTTGACCGTGAACTACAAAAATGGAAGAGACGTGCTTCCCCCTAGTTTATTGGCGGAGCTGCAAAAGTATATCCAAGGAGATCTGATTTATATTCCGAAGCCGGCGAACCAGCGCGCAGGCTGGGGCGAGGTTAGCGGCGCCCGCAAGCTGCTGGCGGAGCGTAACCGGCAAATATGCAATTCTTATACGAACGGCGCTTCGATTGCGGAGCTGGAGAGGATGTATCATTTGTCCAGCGAGAGCATCCGCAAAATTATCGTGAAAACGCGATAACGATGAGAAGCCATTACGGATCATATCACAGAAAGACCCTTCAACAGGCCGCGGCGGACGGCCGGATGAAGGGTCTTTCTTTATGCGGGGATTATGGGCGGACGGGCCCATATGCCTCAGTCGCGGCAGAAGGCCGCTTAATGCGTCGTCGCGGTCGGCAGCGACAGCTGCGTGCGCGGATATTTGCAGTCGTCCCTGAAGCAGCGGGTGTCCCCGTCGTACGTCGATTGGGACAGCCGGTGCGAAATTTCGAACACGGGAAGGCGCTCGTCCACATGAAGGATCGAACCGTAAAACGAACATCCTTCAAAATGGAAGTCCATCGACGTGATGATGATCACGCAATCGGTAAAGCAGCAGTTTTGGAAGCTAAAGCCGTCGAAAGTAATCGTTTCGTTCGAAAAATGCTCGTTCATAATCAACTTCATATTCTCTACGCTCCTCTAATATATATAGGCGGCAATTGATATGCTACCAAAGAGGAGTCAAAATGTTTGTCGCAACCTGGCCTCTCGAACGGAATATTTATCGACAGCGTTTCGCCCAATCTTCCTCGATCAATTCGCGGTCGACGGTTGCGGCCGCCTCGTACCCTTCGGCCGCGGCGCCAGCCAGGCCGGTAAACAGCTTGGCGGCGTCGCCGGCGATATACAACCCATCCACCGGCGTTCTGCCGTGCGCTTCCGTCTCGTACGCGCCGTTGTCGGTCAGCCTCGCGCCGAGCTGAAGCGGCACATCCGTCGATTGCGTCGATCCGGTATCCGCTAGGAAGCCTCCCGAGCGCGGAAGCTCCTTGCCGTCTTGTAGTACGATCGTTTCCAGCTGTCCGCGAACGGTGATCAGCTTCGCGATGCGCTGCTCATAGACGGCTATGCCGTTCTCCTCGAGCTGCGCGAGTTCGTGTCCGCCGAGCTTGCCGGCGCCGTCGCAGCATACGATCAAGTCACGGCTCCAGTGGGCGATTTTTTTGACGTAATCCATCAGGTGTCGAGGATTCCCGCTGCCCAGCACGGCGAGCGGCCGGTCCCGACGTTCCCATCCGTCGCAGTAAGGGCAAGGGAAGACGGAGGTGCCGTAAGCTTCGCGCAATCCCGGCACGTCCGGCAGGCGGTCCTTCAGTCCGGCGGCGACGATCAGCTTGCGGCTCATAATCGTCAAGCCGGCGGCCGTCTTCGAGCGGAACATGCCGTCCGCTTTCACGGACGCCGCGATGCTGTCCCGAAGGAGCGAGACCGTATCGTACATGGCCAGTTCCTCGCGCGCCAGCCTTCGAAACTCGGACGGCCGGATGCCGTCCCTCGTCAAGTAGCCGTGGGAACGCGCCGCCGCGGCATGGCGGGGCGCATCCTCGTCGATGACGACGACGCTGCGCATCGACCGGCCCAGCAGCAGCGCCGCGCTTAATCCGGCAGGCCCTCCGCCGATAACGGCGACATCCGCTTCCAGCATCGTCTCCTCACTCCTTCTCATTGGGATTTGCGGCTTCCGAACGAACCGGCCAATTGCTATAATGAAACAAGCAAACGGTAATAAATGTGAATGTTGACTTATCTATGACTATTATTTCGGTTGGAGCTGATTGTTATGCTTGGAAACGGGGAGCAGCCGTTTCACCCATTATTGCAGGAATGGTTCGCTACCGCGTTCGGAGAGCCGACCGATGTGCAGCGCCAAGCCTGGGCGTCGATTGCCGCAGGCCGGCATACGCTGATCGCCGCTCCTACGGGCTCCGGCAAGACGCTGGCCGCGCTGCTGCCTTGCGTGGACGCCGCGCTGAAGGAGCGGGAAGCTGCCGGCGCAACGAAGCCGGCGGGCCGAGGCGTACGCATTCTATACATCACGCCATTGAAGGCGCTTAACAACGATATTCAGCATCATGTCGTCGAATTCATGGAGCAATTGGAGAAGCTCGCGGCGAAGACGAAGATGTCGTGGCCGGGGTTTCGCAGCGCGGTCCGCACCGGCGATACGACGCCGTCGCAGCGGGCGGCTATGCAACGAAAGCCGCCGGAGCTGCTGGTCACGACGCCGGAATCGCTATTTATTCTGCTAACGTCCAATCAGGGCCGTACGATGCTGAGGACGGTCCGTCACGTCATTGTGGACGAAATTCACGACTTGGCGGCAGACAAGCGAGGAGCGCATCTGTCACTGTCTCTGGAACGGCTGGAAAGAATCGTGCCTGAACCCGTTCAGCGAATCGGCGTATCCGCCACGATTAAGCCTCTGGAACGGGTAGCCCGCTTTCTCGGAGGGTGGACGGAGCCCGTCGGAGCGGCCGGCGAAGCGGCCGCACATCGGCTCGGTTACGCGCCGAGGCCGGTACATGTGATCGAAAGCCGCATGAGCAAACGAATGGACGTTCGTCTGACGATGCCGGACCTGTCGCAGCCCGTGCAGTCGCGCGAGTCGGTGTGGCTTCCGATTCTTCAAACGATGTTCGCTTTGATGGAGGGCTGCGTCTCCGCGCTGGTGTTTGTGAACAGCCGCCGGTTGTGCGAGCGGCTGGTGCTTCGCATTAACGATCACGCCGGCTATGAGCTGGCGGGCGCCCATCACGGGAGCATGTCCAAGGAGAAACGGCTGGAGACGGAGCGGAGGCTGAAGGCGGGCGAGCTTCGGTGCATCGTCGCCACCTCATCGCTGGAGCTTGGCATCGACGTCGGCCATATCGATCTGGTGCTGCAGATCGACTCTCCGCTGGACGCGGCGTCGGCCATTCAGCGGATCGGCCGGGCGGGCCATGGCGTGGGAGACATCTCGAGAGGCGTCATTGTCGTTCGCCAGCGGGGAGCGCTGCCGGAGTCGGCGGTGCTCGGGAAGATGGCGGCCGGGCGCGAGATCGATCCGATCCGTTTGCCAGAGCGCCCTCTCGACGTGCTGTCACAGCAGGCGGTGGCGGCGATCGGCAGCGAGGACGACGGCATGTCGGTCGACGAGCTGTACAGGCTGGCGCTCGGCAGCGACATCTACCGGGACCTGTCGAAGGAGCTGCTGGAGCGGATGCTGCAGGTGCTCTCGGGTTATTATCCGTTCGCCCGGCCGCTGCTTGATTGGAACCGCGCTTCGGGACTGCTGACGAAACGCGGCAATACGGTTGCGGCCGCTTATACGGGTGCGGGCACGATTCCGCAATCGTCCGCTTATCCCGTGCATCATGTCGATACCCGAACCCATCTGGGCGAGCTGGACGAGGAGTTTATTCACGAAAGCCGGGTCGGGGACGTCTTTTTGCTCGGAGCCCATTCGTGGATGATTCGCCGCATCGACAAGGACCGCGTATATGTGTCGGAAACGCAGAACGGCTTCAGCGAAATTCCGTTTTGGCGCAATGAAGGACCCGGCCGAACGTTCGAGCTGGGCGCCCGAGTCGGTGCGTTTATGCGTGAACTGGCCGGAAGGCTGGGATTGGACGACAACGAAAACGATAACGACAGCCGCCGCCGCACAAGACATTGGTCCGAAGCGGGAACGGGCGCCCTGAAGCTGCTCGATGACGCGCGGCGAACAAGCGCCGCGGAATGGCTGATGAAGGACTACGGCATGGACGGCCGCGCGGCGGACGAGCTGATGGCGCTTGCCGCGGCGCAGCATGCGGTCAGCGAGCTGCCGACGGACCGCCGGATCGTCATCGAGCATTACCGCGACACCGCCAACCAGACGCATGTCGTGCTGTTGAGCCCGTTCGGCCGCAAAGTGCACCGCACCTGGCTCCTCGCGCTGCAGCGCCAGTTCGAGCTGACGCTTCCGTATCAATTGTACGGAAACGCGAAGGACAACGGCATCGAATTTGTGCTGCCCGAATGGGATTCCTCGTGGCTGCAAATGATTTGGCAGGTGACGCCCGCCAATCTGGAGCCGCTTCTATCGGAGGGGATTACCGGTTCGCCGCTGCTGGCGATTGCCTTCCGCCGCATCGCCGAAACGTCGCTGCTGCTTAGCCGGAGCTTCACCCGGACGCCGCTTTGGCAAAAGAGGCTCCGCAGCGAGGAGCTGCTGCGGGAGGCGCTCCCGTTCGCGGCGGAATTCCCGTATCTGGAGGAAGCCATTCGCGAGTGCATGAACGACTACCTGGATTTGGAACGGCTGAAGCGGCTGCTTGCCTCCATTCAAAGTGGCGATATCCGGGTGACGGTCAGGGAGACGGAATTCCCGTCCCCTTTGGCGGCGCAATTTATGGCCGACTACGTAAACATGCGTATCTATGAAGGGGACGGCCTGGATGCGTCGACGCAGCTGGCGCTGCTGCAGGTGAGCAAAGAGATGGCTGGCGATTTGTTCGGCAAGGACGCCGTCCAACGTTCCGTTTCGCCGGAGGCGCTGGCGGCGGAGGAGCGAAGACTGGCGGAAACGAAGCCCGCGGCGACCGCCGAGGATGTGGCGGATTTGCTGAAGCGCCGCGGCGATATGAGCAGCGGCGAGCTGGTCAAGCGGGGCGGCGCGGAGGCGCTGCGCTGCGTCCGCTTGCTGGAGGAGCAAGGCCGGGCGCTGCGGATAAGACTGGGCGGCGACGCCGACGGAGAAGAGGCGCTGCGCTGGATCGGCAGCGATGAAGCGGAGGCTTACGCCTCGTTTCCGCATAAGCCTTCCTCGGTCGCGCTGATCGCCGGCCGATTCGCGGAGCAGCGCATTTCGTTTACGGAACCGGAGCTGTGCGAGCGTTATCCCTTTCTGACGCTGGAGGATGCACGCCGCATCGTCGACGCCCTGCTGCACGACGGCAAAATCCGTCAGTCGCCGTTCGTATCCGAAGGCGAGCGGATCTGGTCCAGCAGCAAGGTGGCGCTCCGCCTGCTTCGGCTGACCGTGCAGGAGGCGCGCGACAAGGCGAAGCCGCTCGAGGCGAATCGGTGGTGCGGCCACGTCGCCATGCGCCAATACGCGCTGCACGGAACGCGCTTGAGCGGGGACGAAGGGCTGCTCGCCGTCATCGGCCGGATGCAAGGGCTGTTCTTGCCGCTGCCGCATTGGGAAACGCTCGTTTTTCCGGCGAGGGTGTCCGATTACCGCAAGGATGCGCTGGATCGGCTGTGCGCGTCGGGCGAGGTCATCTGGCTCGGACAGCGCGGAGACAGCGTTAAGGAGGGGCGCGTCGCCTTTTTCCTGCGCTCGGAGAGCAAGCTGTACGCCCCTTACGTCAGCCGGACCGCTGACGATGCCGCCGACTCCAGCGAGCATCCGAAGCTGCTGGAGCTGCTCCGGCAGCAAGGCGCAAGCTTCCTGACCGCCCTTAGCCGGTCTTACGGCAAGTCGCCGAGCGATACGATGAACGATCTGATGGCTCTCGTATGGGAAGGACGGGCGTCGAACGACCAGTTCGCCCCCCTGCGGCTGCATGGCAGCGGCAAAGGAGCCGACTGGGCGCGGACGGGCTCCGGCTTCGGCAGATGGTATTGGACCGGCACCCTGGCCGAGCCGGATGACTCGCCGGCTTCTGCGGCATCCGGCGATTCGAAGCAAGGCGTTGGCGAAGAGCCTGTCGTCCTTCATCGCGCGGCGGAAACCGCCGGACGCGCGGCTGGAGCGAAGGCCGAACGTTACGCGCTGCCCTGGATCCATCTGCTGCTGGAGCGGTACGGCATCGTGACGAAGGAGCTTGCCGCGGCGGCGACGCCGTTCGGCTGGGACGAGCTGCTGCCTGCGCTGAACCGTCTGGAAGAGTGGGGGACGTTAACCAGAGGGGTATTTATCGGCGGGGCGATGACGATGCAGTTTACGACGCCGGAAATCGCCGAAGCGCTGCGCAGCGAGGGGCCCGGCCGAAGCGCGGAGGAACCGACCGTGCTGTCCGCAGCCGATCCGGCCAATCCGTACGGCCTGTTTATCGATTGGCCGGCCGCCCAAGGCCGCAGCTTCGGACGCAAGCCGGGCAGCTTCGTCGTGCTCGAAGACGGCCGATGGACGTATTGGATCGAGAACAACGGCAAGAAAATCTATCGAATGAATGAAGAGGGAGTACCGCCTGATCTGGTGGAGAAAAAAGGCGAAATGCGGCAAAGATTAAGCGGACGCCGTTCCGGAGCCGGCGTTCCCGGCGACGAGAAAGCTCCGAGTCCCGAACGGCTCAAGAGTATTCTAGGGACGATATTGCGCCGGCAAGGGCTCACGAAAATTACGGTCAACCAGTGGAACGGCGTGCCCGTGGCCGAGTCGGAGCAGGCGGCGGTGCTGCGGTCGCTCGGCGCGGAACGGGACCGTCAGTCCTACGTGCTGTGGATGAGCAGCTTAAACCGATAAATTTTCTATCGACCAGTCAACCAACATACAGACAGTCTCAAGACGGCAAGGAGCCGTTGCGAGACTTTTTTTTGTTTCGCGGTTGCTCGCCGCGCAAACGGGCGAGCGGCGTCCGGCCGCTGTCTGATAAAAAGTAATAGGCTGAAAATTAAGGTGTTAGTCCCGTAAAATAAAGGTTTAGACTGTCGGAAGTTATTAAGCGAATGGGCAATATAACCAGAACCATATTATAAATATAAGTTATCAATAAGATAAAAAAGTTAAAGCCTTGTTTATTGAGAATCTATGGTACTATACCACTATCTGGAAAGGGTGTTGGGAATGTTGGATATCAATGTGCTGTCGGAACGTTTTAGGGTTTTTGCAGATAGGGAATGTAAAGACTCAAGTAGTCTTTATGAACATCTCGCAGGGAACATTGCAAATGATTCGGACTTACTTAAACTAGCTGCACATTCGAAACCTGGACAGCCTGTACCTAACCTCTTACTTGGGGCAGTTCACTATCTGCTTTTAAAAGGGATAGAACATGAGTTGTCCGCGTATTATGCCAGCATAGTTAAAAAACCAAAGGAATCTTCAGGCGCTATAAATTGTTTTAAAGATTTTTGTGTGCAGAACGAAAGTGAGATTGTTCAACTTTTAGAAAACAAACTTGTCCAAACTAATGAAGTTAGACGTTGTGCCTATTTATACCCTAGCTTTTGTCGTATTTATAAAATAGCAAAGAAGCCGTTAACCCTTATAGAAATAGGAACAAGTGCGGGTCTGCAACTCCTATGGGACAAATATACCTACTGCTATACATCCAATCAAAAGCATGGATCTGAACATTCGACGTTAGAGATAAGTGCAGAAATTAGAGGAGATAATTTCCCATTTTTGTATGAGCAAAGTCCTCCTGTCGCACGCAGAATCGGTTTGGATCTACACGTAAATAACCTGAACGACTCTGAAGATTACCTTTGGCTAAAAGCATTGATATGGCCTGAACATAAAGAGCGTAATGCGAATTTTGAAAAAGCTGCTCATTGCCTGAAAAGCCAGCCTATTGAGCTAATTGAAGGAGACGGGGTGTCCATTCTTCCGGAAATTGTCCCAACCGTTTCACATGATTCATCAATATGCATTTATCATACACATGTGGCCAATCAGATACCGGCAGATGCTAAGAAGAAATTAAGTGAGCAAATTCAATTTTTGGGTAAAGAACGGGAAGTGTTTCATCTCTATAACAATATGTGGGACCTGGACCTTCATCTTGATTACTACGTTAATGGGAATGAATATTGTGAAACGCTAGCAGAAACAGATGGGCACGGTCGTTGGTTTAAGTGGAAATTATGATTTGGCATTTAATTATCGGGAAACGTTAGATCAATAAACAGCGACAGTCCAGGATTATTTTCTCGTCTTGGCTGTCGCTGTTTCTATTTTCAAAAAAGTCCAATTCTTTATTTCTTCGATCGGCCGCGGCTGCTCAAATGCGAATTATGTCGGCCTATCCAGCCTTACGTCGAGCGGACTCTAATCGTATACCTAAATATTATAATTAAAATTTATTAATGAAAATACGGATTAAACGAGATTTTATTTATAAGAAAGTCTTATATAACATACTTCACGGTCCTTGTAAAACGTTCAGATCGGGAAGATGCGGAAGGATACGGCCGGAATAAGGAGGACCCGCCGGGTGAGCTGCGCTTAGCGGGAAATAGCCTGGAATTGGAAGGAATACGGGAAGTGACTGGAAATGACCTCCCAGGGAATCCATGGTAGCCTTTTAAGTGTTCAAAAAACTTGAAAGGTTGTGATGCCAGGTGAAAGCAAAATGGCTTGCTCTGCCGCTGGCGCTGATGTTGGCGCTTGTATCGGCGTGCGGGCAAGGAAACAACGGAGGTTCGGGCGGCAGCGGCGGCGAGCCGCAATCGACGTTGGAAAGGCTGCGGGAGCAAGGGTATGTGACCGTAGGCTTTGCGGGCGAGACGCCTTACGCTTACAAGGACGAAAACGGGGAGTTGACGGGCGAGGCCGTAGAAATCGCGAGAGTGATTCTGAACCGGCTCGGCATCGAAGAAATTCGCGGAGAGCTGACGGAATTCAATTCGCTCATCGCGGGCCTTGGCTCGAAACGGTTCGATATGATTACGGCCGGCATGTTTATTAACCCGGATCGCTGCGCGGCCGTACTGTTCGCGGATCCGGAATACAGCATCGGCGAAGGACTGGCGGTCAAAGCGGGCAACCCGCTCGGACTGAACAGCTACGAAGCGATCGCGGCGAATCCGGACGCGAAAGTGGCGGTTATGGCGGGAGCCGTGGAGATCGGTTACTTGAAAGCGTCCGGCGTGACGGAAAAGCAAATGGAAATCGTGCCGGATCAGACGGCAGCGTTCAGCGCATTGCAAGCCGGAAGGGCGGATGCCGTCACGATGACGGGACCCGCGCTGCAAGCGAAGCTGGACGATGCGAACGATGCCGGCATCGAAAGGGTGATGGACTTCGTGCAACCCGTCGTCGACGGCCAAAGCGTTCGAGGGTACGGCGCCAGCGCGTTCCGGCAGGACGACGCCTCGTTCCGTGACGCGTTTAACGAGGAGTTGAACAAAATGAAGGAAAGCGGCGAGCTGCTGGAGATTCTGGAGCGGTTCGGCTTTACGGAGCAGGAACTGCCGGGAGACGTTACGGCTGAGCAGCTGTGCGAAGGCTGATCGCCGTGGACGTTCCGATATGGAAATGGCTGTCGTTCCTGATGGACGGGGCGGCGGTGACCGTTAAGCTGACGTTGTGGTCCGGCGCGCTGGCGATGCTGCTCGCGGCATTAAGCGGCATCGGCAAATTGTCGGCATGGCGTCCGGTCCGGCTGTTGTCCGGCATTTACGTCGAGCTGTTTCGCGCTTCGTCCCTGCTGGTGCTGCTGTTCTGGGTTTATTTTGCACTTCCCGTCGCGGGTGTGGAGCTGTCCAAGCATTGGGCGGCCGTTCTCGCCATCGGCCTGAATATCGGCGCCTACGGAGCCGAGATCGTGCGAAGCTCCCTTCTGGCGATCGATCGCGGGCAATACGAAGCATGCACGGCTCTCAATCTGCATCCGTTTACGCGGTTTCGAAAGGTCGTGCTGCCTCAAGCGTTCGTGCGCATGGTGGCGCCGATGGGCAATCTGTGGATTGAAATGCTCAAATCGACCTCGCTCGTCTATTTGATCGCTACCGCGGATTTGACGTACGAAGCGATGGTGCTGCGCAACAACTATTACAATGAAACGCCGCTTATACTCGGGCTGCTGCTTTTGATTTATTTTGCGATGTCGTCTTGCATTTCCGTTACGGCCAGACTGCTGGAACGCAAGCTGACGGCGTGGAGGTGACGGAGCGTGTGGAGCTGGTCTTACGCATGGGAGCTGGTCCCCGTCTTTCTCGACGCGCTGACGGTCACGCTAGCGGCAACGGTGTGCGGATTCGCGCTGGCCGTCGCCGTCGGGCTGCTGCTCGCGGGTCTGACCCGTTCGCCGTTGAAGGCGGTCCGATACCCGGCGGTTGCCGTCGTCGATTTTGTCCGGAGCACGCCGCTGCTCGTCCAGCTGCTGTTTTTGTACTACAGCTTGCCGATGATTACGCCATTTGCGATGTCCGCGTTTCTGACCGGCGTTCTCGGTCTGGGGCTGCATTACGGTACATATTTGTCGGAGGTGTTCCGTTCTGCAGTCGATGCGCTGCCGAAGGGGCAATGGGAGGCGTCGAGAGCGCTTAATTTGTCCAGAGCGAGAACCTGGATGTCCATCGTGCTGCCGCAGGCGATTCCGCCGGTGCTTCCGATCATGGGCAATTATTTGATCGTCGTGTTCAAGGAAACGCCGACGCTGTCGGCCATTACGCTGATGGAGCTGCTGATGACCGCGAAGAACGAAACGTCCGCTTCGTTTCGGGCGTTCGAGCCGTATACGGTTGCCGGCGCGCTGTTTTTGGCCGTCAGCCTGCTCATGTCCGTCCTGTTCCGGAGACTTGAGTCGCGGCTGAATCTGCAAGGAGGGAAACGATGAATGCCATAGAGGAATCGAACAAATTAAGCGAACATTCCGAATGTTCTGCCGAAAGCGGCGGCGAGACGGAAAACGAGCGGCGCAAGTTATCCGATACCGCACCAGGAGCTGCCGCCGAACCGGCAAGCGAGCCGATCGTCCGCTACAGCAAGGTGACGAAGCGCTTCGGGGAGCTGGAGGTGATCAAGGGGATCGACTTGACGCTGAATGCCGGCGAAAAGCTGGCGCTTATCGGGCCGAGCGGTTCGGGCAAAACGACGCTCGGGCGCATGCTCATGACGCTGGAGAGGCCGAGCGGCGGCGTCATTACGGTGGACGGCGAGCCGTTGTGGCACCGCCGGGACCGCAAAGGGCGCATGGCGCCCGCTAACGAAAAGCATTTGCGCCGAATGCGGGAGAAGATCGGGATGGTGTTCCAGCATTTCAATCTGTTTCCCCATCTGACGGTGCTGGGCAACGTGACGCTGGCGCCCGTCACGGTGTTGAAGCTCGGCAAGGAGGAAGCGCGGGCGCGAGCGGTCGACATGCTCCGCAAGGTAGGCCTGGAGTCGAAGCTGGATGCGTATCCTTCGCAATTGTCGGGCGGTCAGAAGCAGCGCGTGGCGATTGCCAGGGCATTGGTCATGCAGCCGAAAGTTGTCGTGTTCGACGAGGTGACGTCCGCGCTCGATCCCGAGCTGGTCGGAGAGGTGCTGGAGGTCATTCGCGAAATTGCGGCGGAAGGAGAGACCGCCATGATGCTCATTACGCATGAAATGGATTTTGCGCGGGAAATCGCCGACCGCGTCGTATTCGGGGCTGAAGGACGAATCGTGGAGGAAGGTCCGCCGGAGGAGTTGTTCGGTTCGCCGAAAAGCGAGCGGCTGCGAGCGTTTCTGAACCGCTTTTTGTAAGTCGACATAACATGCATGCCGGCGAACCGGGGAAGGAGGTGTTGCACATAGAAACCGATTTGGCGGGAAAATGGATCGTGCGCGCTCCGTTTCCGGAGGACGGACAGCGCATATGGAAATTGGTGCGGGATGCGGGTACGCTCGATCTGAATTCCGCGTACTGCTACATTTTGCTAAGCGATTTGTTTCGGGACACCTGCGTCGTTGCTGAACTTAACGGCGAAGTCGCCGGGGCGCTTACCGCATTCCGCAAGCCGGCCGAGCCGGATACGCTCTTCGTCTGGCAAGTCGCCGTCGGCAAGGCGTACCGGGGCAAAGGGTTGGCCAAAGCGATGTTCAAGCATTTGACGGCCCGCGAAGCATGCCGCGGCGTCCGTTACGTGGAGGCGACGATCGGGCCCGGCAACGCAGCTTCCCGGGCGCTGTTTATCGGCATGGCCAACGAATGGGAAGCGCCGTGCCGCATCGCGGAGCAATACGGCTCCGGCCTGTTCCCCGATTCGGAGAAGCACGAAGACGAGCTGCAATTTCGTATCGGACCCATCGAACGTTTCGATACGAACATAGCCTGGTCATAAACAAAACGGCGGTCGCCGCGAAAAGGGCGGCCACCGACTATCGAATTACGAGGAGGAACGCCTATGAACGCCAAAACCGGCAACGCCAAGGCGCTGGGAGTATTCGATCGATACGAGTCGGAGGTTAGAAGCTACTGCCGCTCCTTTCAAACGGTGTTTGCCAAAGCGAGCAACGCGATGCTGTGGGACAAGGAAGGAAAAAGCTACATCGATTTTTTTGCGGGAGCGGGAGCGCTGAATTACGGGCACAACAACGAAAAAATGAAAGCGAAAGTGATGGATTATTTGAAGAACGACGGCATTACGCACAGCCTGGATATGGCCACGGAGGCCAAGGAAACGTTTCTGCTCCGCTTTCAGGAGCTGATTCTGCAGCCGCGCGGGTTGAACTATAAGGTGATGTTCCCGGGACCGACGGGCACCAATTCCGTCGAAAGCGCGTTAAAGCTGGCCCGCAAGGCAACGGGAAGGACGAACGTCGTCGTCTTCACGAATGCGTTCCATGGCATGAGCCTCGGTTCTTTGGCGGCGACCGGCAACGCCTTCAAGCGAGGCGGCGCAGGCATTGCTCTGAACGGCACGACGTTTCTGCCGTACGACGGTTATTTGGGGCCGATGGTCGATACGACGCTGATGCTGGAGAAGCTGCTGGATGATCCCGGCAGCGGCATCGATACGCCGGCGGCGGTCATGCTGGAGACGCTGCAAGGCGAAGGCGGGCTGAATGCGGCAAGCGCCAAATGGCTGCGCAATCTGGAAACGATCTGCCGCAAGCGGGGCATCCTGCTAATCGTGGACGACGTGCAAATGGGCTGCGGCCGCACGGGGACGTTCTTCAGCTTCGAGGAAGCGGGAATCCGTCCCGACATCGTCTGCCTGTCCAAGTCGATCGGCGGCTTCGGCCTTCCGATGGCCATCACGCTGATCAGGCCGCAGCACGACATATGGGGCCCAGGGGAACATAACGGCACGTTCCGGGGCAACAATCTCGCTTTCGTCGCCGCAACGGAGGCGCTGGAATATTGGAGAACGGGCGAACTGGAACGGCAAACGGCGGTGCATGCGGGCACAATCCGCAAGACGCTCGAAAGGCTGTCGGCCCAATACAAGGATCTTATTGCTGAAGTGAGGGGTAAAGGACTCATTCAAGGATTGGTGTTCAAAAAGCCGGACGATGCCGCCAAACTGTGCCGCGAAGCGTTCCATCGGGGCGTCATTATGGAAACGTCGGGGCCAAGGGACGAGGTGGCTAAGCTGATGCCGCCGCTCACGATTGAGCCGGACTTGCTGAGGGAAGGGTTGACCCGGCTGGAGGCCGCCCTCGAAGCGCTGGCTTTGACCGGCAAACCGATAGTGCAAGCCTTAAGGTAACGAATGGAGGAACGATACGATGATCGTCAAACATCTGAACGAAATTATCGACACGAAACACGATATCGACACGGCGACCTGGAATTCCAGAAGGCTGCTGCTCCGAAGCGACGGCATGGGATTTTCGCTGCACGACACGATTATTAAAGCCGGAACCGAAACGCTCATCTGGTACCGCCATCATGTCGAAGCCGTCTATTGCATCGAAGGGGAAGGCGAGATCGAGGTGGTCGGCGGGGCGGCGTATCCGATCTCGCCGGGCATGATGTATGCGCTGAACGGCCATGAGAAGCACCTGCTGCGGGCCCGTTCGCAAATGCGCATGGTGTGCGTCTTCAACCCGCCGCTCACCGGCGAAGAGGTCCACGACGAGGAAGGGGTATATCCGGCTGCGCAGGACTGATCGATCCTATCGAATATCTGTACGAACCCTGCCTGCACGAGAATCGAATCAGGATAATAAAAAGGAGATGATCGTATGATGAACGCCAACGCCAATATTAATCGTTTAGCCGCCCAAGCGGCCGCCGACCGTTATCCTTCCCGCGTATCCGACCGTCCCGAGATGACGGACCGGCTGGATCCGGTCGTATACGGTAGGCCGACGCCGGAATGTCCGCTGACCGAGGAGCAATTTTCGTTTTATGAGCGCAACGGCTATTTGTTCCTGGAGCAATATTTTTCGGAGGAAGAAGTGGGAGCGTGGCGCGCGGAGCTGAAACGGATGCAGGAGCAATACCGCGACCGCGACGCCGAATTCGTCATTCGCGAGCCCGGCGGCCGCGAGGTCCGTTCCGTATTTGCGGTGCATGATCATAACGACGTCTTCCGCCGGCTGGCCTCGCATCCGAAGCTGACTTCCATCACCGATGCGCTGCTCGGTTCCGAAACGTACATTCATCAATCCCGGATCAATTTCAAACCCGGATTTACCGGCAAGGAATTTTATTGGCATTCGGACTTTGAAACGTGGCATGTGGAAGACGGCATGCAGGCCATGCGGGCGCTCAGCTGCTCGATCGCGCTCAGCGACAACCATCCGTTCAACGGCCCGCTGATGGTTATGCCGGGCTCGCACCGCAAGTTTGTGTCGTGCGTCGGACAAACGCCGGAAAATCATTACAAGGAGTCGCTGAGGAAGCAGGAATACGGCGTCCCCGACCAGGAAAGCCTTACTGCGCTTGCCGAGCGGCACGGCATCGCGACGCCGACGGGCAAAGCCGGCTCCGTGTTGCTCTTCGACTGCAATCTGATGCACGGCTCGTCCAGCAACATTTCTCCGTATCCTCGGAGCAATGTGTTTCTGGTCTACAACAGCGTCCATAACCGGCTAGTCGAGCCGTTCTCCGGGCAGCGTCCGAGACCGGGCTACATCGCGGCCCGCTAGCCGCCCCGAGTCCTCTATGCACCCGCTGTGGATGATCGTATTTATTATCGGCATCAACATGACCTATGTCTCGATTTTTACGCTTCGTCTTATCCTTGTGATCAAGGGCAAAAGGATCGCCGCATCGCTGCTGTCGACGGCGGAAGTGTTCATCTATATTATCGGTCTGCAGCTCGTCCTTCAGCAATTGAAGGACCCGATCTACCTGGCGGCTTACTGCGCCGGTTTCGGACTGGGCGTCTTTATGGGCAGCCGGATTGAGGAAGCGCTGGCGCTCGGCTATTCCGTCGTGCAGGTTATCGCCGATACGGTGAATACGAGCCTGCCCGATAAGCTGCGCCAATACGGCTACGGCGTAACCGTCTGGCAAGGCGAAGGGCGCAGCGGACCGCGGCTTGTCATGCAGGTGCTGGTAAAGCGAAACCAGGAGAAAAAGCTTCTTGACCGGATCGGGCAGGAAGCGCCGAAGGCGTTTGTCATTTCGCACGAGCCCCGGCATTTTCGCGGCGGCTTCTGGGCGAAGCTGCTGGAGCGCTGACGGCTTGAAGCAAACCGCATTATGGCGAAGAGGCACCCCTGACGGGGTGTCTTTTTGGTTGTGCGGGACATTCTATAGTTATCCGGCTATTGCTTGAAAAAGGAGCGGCGTTCGTCTTGACAAACATATATCTTACCTATTAATATTTAAATAGTTTAAATATATAGCGATAAGATAAGAAGGATAGGAGGATCGATGATGAATCCGCTCGTAAGCCGGTTTCAAAATTCGCTGTCGGCTTTGAATCGCTGCTTCGGCGCGGAAGTGATGAAAAACATGGGGCCGCAGATTACATCAACCCAGATGTATATGCTGTCGTATATCCGCAAGAGCGGCGCCTGCCGGATTACGGAGCTTGCGGACCAGTTGGACGTCAAGCCGAGCGCCGTAACGGTTATGATCGACCGCCTCGTCAAGGCGGGTTATGTCACTCGAGGCCACGATCCGTCCGATCGAAGAGTCATTCTGGCGGAGCTGACCGACGAAGGCCGCGACATTATGAACGTTGCGGTTCAGAAAGGCCAGGCCATTATCGAGGGATACATGTCCGCGCTCACGGAGGACGAACGGCGTATCGTAACCGAGTTATTGGAAAAAATGTTAGTTGCGGCCCGCGGGGCATCGTCCGGAGCTGATGTAGAACCGGTCAAGCCGGACCAATGATCAAGAGAGACAGAAGGAGAAATCATCTATGGAAGAATTATCGCACAAACGAAAAGTAACGATCATGTTCGCGATTATTGCGGCCATGTTTTTCTCGGCCATCAACCAGACAATCGTCAGTACGGCCATGCCCAAGATTATAGCGATTCTGGGCGGGATGGAGCATTACAGCTGGGTCATTACGATCTACATGCTGACGTCGACGATCGCAACGGTGCTGGTCGGCAAGCTGTCCGACATATACGGGCGCAAGCCGTTTATATTGATCGGTATCGTCATCTTTATTATTGGCGCTTTCTTAACGGGCCTGTCCCGGGATATATACGACATGATAATTTATCGCGGCATTCAAGGGGTCGGAGCGGGCATCATTATGGCTTCCGTCTTCACCGCCGTCGGCGATTTGTTCTCTCCGCGCGAGCGGGGCAAATGGACCGGCGTCATGATGGCCGTGTTCGGCTTTTCCAGCGTGCTCGGGCCGACGCTCGGAGGCTGGCTCGTCGACCACATGGAGTGGAAATGGCTGTTCTGGATTTTCCTCCCGCTTGGCGTCGTTGCGTTCATTATGATCCTGTCCCTGTATCCCAAGGTTCCCCGCAGGGAATCGGAAAAAATCGATTATCTGGGCACGCTGCTGCTGGGGTTGACGATCGTTGCGCTGCTGCTCGGCTTTTCGCTGGTCAATACGGAAATTAACGGCAAAGTGCTGGAATGGGGATCGCCTGAAATATTAGCCTTGTTCGCGGCTTCTATCGTGCTGCTCGCGCTGTTCATCGTCGTCGAGCGCAAAGCGGTCAGCCCCGTGCTTCCGATATCCTTGTTCAAAAACGATATTATTACAATATCCAATCTGATCGGCTTTATTATGAACGCCGGCATGATGGGCGCGCTTGTCTACTTGAGCTTTTTCGTGCAAGGCGTCGAAGGCATCTCGCCGACCTACGCCGGCTATGTGACGATGCCGATGTCGATAGCGATGGTCGTACTAAGCACGTTCGTCGGCCGCTGGATAACGAAAACGGGCAAATACAAGCGGTACGCCGTCATTGGCATGCCCATCATGCTGGCCGGCATGCTCATCATGGCGTTTATGAACAGCGTGTGGATGGCCGTCGTCGCCATGATCGTGTTCGGCGTCGGTCTGGGCGTCGGCATGCCGGTTTTCTCGCTGACCGTCCAAAACGCGGCAAGACCCGACGAGCTTGGCGTGGCCACGGCTTCGTCCCAGCTGTTCCGTAATATGGGCGGCACGATCGGCATCGCCGTAATGGGAACGATTATGCAAACGAGCCTTGTAAGCAATATGAAAAAGGAAGCGGCAAGCAGCAACATCGACCTTGGCCAAATTCAGGCGGACCCGCAGCTGGCCGAGCAATTGGCTCCGTTCCAGTCGCCTAATGTGCTGATGAATCACGAGAGCTTGAATGCAAGCATTCAACGGTTGCCGGAAGAGTTGCAGCCGTTAGTCAACGGCATGGTCGAAACGCTGCGCCAGGCGCTCAGCGATTCGCTGACCACGGTATTTCTGTCCGGTTCGGCCATTCTGGCCGTCGCGCTTGTCCTGGTCTTTTTCCTTCACGAAATTCCGCTGAGGACGTCCAACAAAATGCCGGAACCCGAGGCTGAGCAAGGCAATCGAGTATCGCCGAAAGAAAAGCCGGATTTCGCTTAAGTCCTGTTCTCCCGGCTTCGCTTTGTCTGCGCTCACGGAGCAGCAGTCCCATAAGGTCCAATGGGCCGGGGGCTGCTTCTTTTTTTAGGCTGTCCGATGACGAAATAGAGATAGGAACACTTGTGCGCTTTTTGGCAAAATGGTAAACTGTAGAAAAAGCTGCGCTCAACCTGCGAGGGAGGATCGGAATTTGAAAAGCGGATTTGCCGAAATCGAAGCTGCGATCGCCTATATCCATTCCAATCTGTACGACCCGCTGCCGCTGGAACGGCTGGCCGGCTACGTTGGCTACAGTCCTTATCACTTTGCCCGGTTGTTCAAGGAACGGACCGGATTGCCGCCGTTATATTACGTATCGTCCGTCCGTCTCGAGCGGGCCAAACATCTGCTGCTGCATACGGACTGGGGCGTAAGAGACATCGGACTCGAAATCGGGCAGCAAAGTCTGGGAACGTTCACCACCCGGTTCACGGAACGGGTCGGCATGTCGCCTTCGCATTTTCGCCAATCCGCCAAGTCGGCGGGAGGCCAGCTGAACCGGCTGCGAACGCTAGAGAAGTGGAACGATCCGTTCTCGGATCAGTGGGAGCATCAGGCCGTCACCGGGACGGTGACGTCGGAACGGCCGTTTCAAGGCATTATATTGCTCGGCTTGTTTCCAAAGCCGATTCCGGAAGGGCTTCCGCTGTACGGTACGCTGCTTCCCGGCGTCGGCCGGTTCGAACTGGGGAACGTCGCTCCGGGCGTTTATTATTTGATGGCGACGTCGCTGTCGTGGGGAATGGGCAGTCTTGACATTATGCTGCCGCAATCGACGCTGCGGGCCCGATTGCCGGAGCCGGTCGTCGTGACGCGCGGACAGCCGGCGCCGCATCTGAACGTTGCGCTGCGCGAGCCCGCTTTGGACGATCCTCCGATTCTCATCTCCCTGCAGGTGCTGATGAACCGGTTTATGAACCGATTGGAGGGCAATCCCGGCGGGATAAAACAACTATAGTTGAGAGAATGGCCCCGGAGCGCTTATAATAGACCGAGTACAATTATTCTAAGATAGGGTGTCATGAATGAGCATATTAAACGTAGAACGATTAAGCCATGGCTTCGGCGACCGCGCCATCTTCAACGATGTGTCGTTTCGGCTGCTTAAGGGTGAGCATATCGGCTTGATCGGCGCCAACGGCGAAGGCAAGTCGACGTTCATGAATATTATTACGGGCAAGCTTCAGCCGGACGATGGCAAGGTGGAATGGTCGAAGCGCGTACGCGTCGGTTATTTGGATCAGCATGCCGTGCTGGAAAAAGGGATGACGATTCGAGACGTCCTGAAGGGCGCATTTCAATATTTGTTCGACTTGGAACAAGAAATGAACGAGATGTACGGCCGAATGGGCGAGGTGTCGCCGGAAGAGCTGGAGAAGCTGCTCGAGGAGGTCGGCACGATTCAGGATACGCTGACCAACCAGGATTTCTACCTGATCGACGCCAAGATCGACGAGACAGCGCGCGGGCTCGGGCTGACCGATATCGGCCTGGACAAGGACGTCAACGACTTGAGCGGAGGGCAGCGGACGAAGGTGCTGCTTGCCAAGCTGCTTCTGGAAAAGCCGGACATTTTGCTTCTGGACGAACCGACCAACTATCTCGACGAGCAGCATATCGAATGGCTGAAGCGTTATTTGCAGGAATACGAAAATGCGTTCATTCTCATCTCGCATGATATTCCGTTCCTGAACAGCGTCATCAACCTGATCTACCATATGGAAAATCAGCAGTTGACCCGCTATCCGGGCGATTATGATCATTTTATGCAAGTGTACGAGATGAAGAAGCAGCAGCTGGAAGCGGCGTACAAGCGGCAGCAGCAGGAGATTGCCGACTTGAAGGATTTTGTCGCGCGCAACAAGGCGAGCGTGGCGACCCGGAATATGGCGATGTCGCGGCAGAAGAAGCTGGACAAGATGGAAGTGATCGAGCTGGCGAAGGAGAAGCCGAAGCCGCAGTTCAACTTCAAGGAAGGCCGCGCATCCGGCAAGCTCATCTTCGAGACGAAGGGACTTGTCATTGGATACTCGGAGCCGCTATCCCGGCCGCTGGACCTGCGCATGGAACGGGGGCAGAAGATCGCCCTCGTCGGCTCGAACGGTATCGGGAAGACGACGCTTCTTCGAAGCATTTTAGGCGAAATTCCGGCTTTGTCCGGTTCGGTAGAGCGGGGCGAATATTTGCACATCGGCTACTTCGAGCAGGAAGCTAAAGACGCCAATTACAACACTTGCATCGAAGAAATCTGGAATGAATTCCCGTCATATACGCAATTCGAGGTGCGCGCGGCGCTGGCCAAGTGCGGGCTGACGACGAAGCATATCGAAAGCAAAATCGCCGTTCTAAGCGGCGGCGAAAAGGCGAAGGTGCGCTTGTGCAAGCTCATAAACCGCGAAACGAATCTTCTGGTGCTCGATGAGCCGACGAACCATCTCGACGTGGACGCGAAGGAGGAGCTGAAGCGCGCATTGAAGGCATACAAAGGGAGCGTGCTGCTGATTTCGCACGAACCCGAATTTTACCGCGATGTCGTCACCGAAACGTGGAACTGCGAATCTTGGACGACGAAAGTATTTTAAACTAAAACGTACGGTTGCGACGTAAAGAAGACGTCTCATGCTCTCAATTGGAGGGCGGAGACGTCTTCTTTCTTTAGGATGGCTGCGGGTCGGTCGAGACGGTAAACGTCACGCCGAACTTATCGGTTACGGTGCCGAAGGCCGGGCTGAAAAACGTTTCCTCCAACTCGTGGCGAACCTGTCCGCCTTCCTTTAGTAAGGCGAAAATACGTTTCGACTTGTCGACATTGTCCAACTGAATACAGATCGTCACCTGATTGCCTTGTTGAATCGGGGATCCGGGAAACGTATCGTACAGCATCAGTTCGGCATCTCCGGCTTTCAAATGGGCATGGGCAATCTTGTCGCTCATGCCTTCGGGCAGCGTATGGCCCGGAGCGCTTGGCATATCGCCGAATCTTTGGACGAATATGGCTTCCGCATCCAAAACTTTACGATAAAATTGTACGGCTTCTTCCGCGTTTCCTTGCATGACGATATAAGGGACAAGTTTCATACACAGTCGCTCCTTTGGGCAATGGTTGGTTTGGTCCTTACGATCGTTGCGTTCGCAAGCTTAGTATAACTGTTCGTTTACGATTGTATTTCTTACGGATTGCGGATAAGGAATGGAATGAAGATTAAGTGTACAGTTGAAGCGGACTTGCATCCAAAAATGACAAACTGTGGTATAATCGGGAGGTCTGCGTTATGCAAGAGGTTATCGTGAACAAACGGGACGATCGAGATCTGACCGTTCGATTAAAGGTTTATTCCAGGGAGCATGTCTCATGCATCAAAGCATTGCCAGGCGCCAGGTGGAAGCCGGAACTCGGAGTCTGGCTCATTCCGTATACGATCCATTCCATCGAACGACTGCTGGAAGCGCTTCAAGACTTTCATATCGTCGCGGATGAAGAGCTGCGCACGGAATGTTATTTGTTTCAGTCGAGCGGGGAAGAAAAAGAAGCCGGAACAAGAGCGAGTTGAGGGGATATAGTCCCGAGAACCTCAAGGCTTATGTCGCGTATGTGGACCGGTTAGACCGCTATATAGAAAAGGAGCAGGTATTGTGGCGCTTTCAGAATTTTCAGCGGTATACCTTGTTTTTGCTGGATCAGAACCGGTCTCACTGTGCACGTCGTTGCCGCTCTCGTTGGTCGCTTAAGGCAGTGAGGGTTCGTGAATGCGAAAACGTTATGTGCAACTCCCTAAGAGCATAGCAACATCTTCAAAAGAGGTGGGATATCTCATTATTCGGAAATTGTAAAATATAATCGAAATGAAAAGGTTGAAGAAAGAAAGAGAATTATTCAAACCAATATACTGCATCTTAAATGGTAACCGAGAAGTGTTTGATGACCATTGGAAATCCCGATCAGAAACATATAAGAAATTAACATTGGGCGAAATTCAAGTATTCCAATGAAGCAGGGAGCATCACATACCACTGTATTCTTGCATCGGGCATTCACCGCTCAGGAGCGGCTTCAAGAAAGAGGTTGCTGTGGACAGGACACACTCAACTTCGTCGAGCGTCGTGAATGCACGAAGCATTATGTGATATTGCTGAAAAACATAAAATAGTTGGTGAGCTATGACAATTAACAAAAGCTTGTATTATCTGGGTATCGGATTTACAGTTTTATTTTTATTATTTCTTATGATTAAAGACGTTTATGAAGATAAGCCGCGCTACACTCTCATAATCTATAACTATTCCGGTAGTCATGATGAACTCAAGCAAGATTACTTTGATAAAATCAAAGATACTCGGAATAGAATTAGTGGTTATAGTATAGGGGGGGGAGACGCGCCTGATGAAAGGATCTATGTATTACAAGCACCCCTGTTCGTGTTGCTTAAGTTAAAAAACAGGGAGATTGTGTTTGTAACGGATAACATTAATAAACTCAGTGATTTTGTAAATGATGAAAAGTAGAAATGGTTAAGAACAACCCTGCACTGCCTAACCGCATCGCGGTCGCTCACTTCGTTCCTTTAAGGCAATGAGGTTTGAATGCAAGACGTTATACGATATTAATGCAAACTCATGTTAAAAACTCAAAACCAATTCAACTTCATGACCTTTTAAGGAGATAATTATGAACAGTCAAAACATTTCAAAAAATTCAGATGAAGAAAGCAAATATGTAAGGCATAAACTAATTGAATACAATGCTAGTAAACTTTCAGATAAATTAAAAATAATTATGAGGAAATAAATCTCAATATTAAAGATCCAGCAGGCAATATTATAGCAGGAATTCTCAGTGTATTTTGTTGGACTTGGTTAGAAATTGATATTTTATGGGTGGATCAGGCACCTGGTTTTTATAAGAAATTTGGATATAGAGAAATTGCAGTAATTGATAACGCACCTAAAGGACATAAACATTATTTCTTTATGAAAGAGTTGAGTTAATGAATACCTGAATCCGTGATGGATTCATAACGAAAACCATAGATTTATAGAGCTATTGA
>CALAWP010000100.1 GCA_937895345.1 uncultured Paenibacillus sp.
TTATGGGGAAATTTCAAATGCCGTTATTGGGGATTTTACCACTGCCGTTCACACTTGTAGCGGGTAATTGTGGAGCGCAGCAAGCGTGCAAGTTCGTCCGCGACCTTGCAGCGGGTAATTGTGGAGCGCAGCAAGCGTGCAAGTTCGCCTGCGACCTTGGAGCGGGTAATTGTGGAGCGCAGCAAGCGTGCAAGTTCGCCCGCGACCTTGTAGCGGGTAATTGTGGAGCGCAGCAAGCGTGCAAGTTCGTCCGCGACCTTGCAGCGGGTAATTCAGGAGCGCAGCAAGCGTGCAAGTTCGCCTGCGACCTTGGAGCGGTCCAGGCAACAATAAAGAGCCGCAAACCGACCGGTCGGCTTGCGGCTCTAATTCTAAAGAAAATGCGAGGAGATAATTCCGGTGCAATAACGGCGCGACGCTGCTCTGCGCTCTCGTCGTGAGCGCTGCGCCGCCGCCATCGTGACGTTCTCGTCGCGAGTGCGCTGAGCTAGCCGTTGCCATCGTGACGCTCTCGTCGCGAGCGCTGCGCCGCCGCCATGTGACGTTCTCGTCGCGAGCGGCGCTGAGCTAGCCGTTGCCATCGTGACGCTGTCGTCGCGGGCGTTAAGCCTTCGCCTCCGCCGCTGCGGTCTGGCCGGCTTCGGCTTCCGCCAGCATGAAGACGGTCAGCACGAACATGGCGTGCGACCAGGTCAATGGGACTACCCAGGCGGTGGCGCCCGTCTGCTTGTCGACCTGCTCGGGCAGCAGCCCCGTTTCGGTCCGATGATCGACGGACCAGACGAGCAGCCGCTTGGCGGCTTCCAGCTCTCCTGCGGCAATCCGGTATTGCGCCAGCCACAACGTGGTCAGAATCCAAGGATTGCCGCCTGCGTAACGGTCATCCTCGTAGCGGAGAATGCCGCCAACGCCTGGCACTGTCAAGGCCCGTTCAACGGCCTCGGCCGTACGCCGCATATGCTCATGGGTCGGATGCACGGCTTCGAACGGAACGGAAATGCCTAGCAAGCTTACGTCGACGATCGGATCGTATTTCAGCACGTGCTTGCGGTAACCCTTGTCGAGCTGCTGCACCCAAGCCGGCTTGCCCTCCCGCAAAGCCTGCTCGTAACGGTCGGCGCCGACCGACAGATTTAAGCCCCGGTAGAAGACGCCGCGATCCTCGTTCCAGCACTCCGATTGGATTACGGAAGCGATGCGCGCGGCCGCTTGGCGCCATGCGCCGGCAAGCGAGCTTTCGCCTGCCAGTTCGGCGAAGCTGGCGGCGGCCGTCAGACCGCCGTAAACCGCCGCCGAGGAGTACGTGTGAGACGCTTCGCGCTCCTCCCACAGGTCGATGCTCGGTTTCGGCAGGCCGCTGTCCCCGTCGATGAAATTCATCAGGAAGGTTGCGCCCTTCAGTACGGCCGGCCACACCTTGCGGGCGAAGTTTTCGTTTCTCGTCGACAAGTAATGCTGCCACATGCCCCACAAGATCGACGCGCCTTCGTCGATTTGAAGCCCCCAGGACGGAGCGAGGCTGCCGTCGTGGTAATGGCGCTGCTGCCAGGAGCCGTCCGGCGACTGGGCCTTCAACGTCCAGCCGTAAAAACGTTCGGACAAATGGCTGAGGCCCGCTTTGTCCAGAGCCGTCGTAATAAAGGCGGCATCCCGGCCCCAGCAGAACGAATACCCGCCGCAGCGCTGGAAATGCTCGTCGAATTCGGGAGCGGCGATAATGCTGCCTGTCTTCTCGTCCGCCATCAGCTTAAAGACGAGAAGGGAACGATCGTACAACTCCTTAATGGCCGGGTCGTCCGTCGGACAAGGCGCCGCCGCGGCCAAATATTCATGCCAGTAGGTGCGGGTTATGGCGGCCCACTCGGAGCCGGTTTTTCCTTTGGCTTCCCTCAGCGTTTCCAAAGCTTCGTGCTCATTCCGTCCCGCCGCGATGTAAAGAGGCATCGTAACCGAGGCGCCGGGGGCAAGATCGTCAAAATGCCAGGACATCGCGCCGTCCGGCCGCATATCGATATTGTTCCCGTTCAGTTCGGCGGTTGCCGCCGCTTCCCAAGGGAGACCGGACTGATATTTTGCGCATACGTTTGCACCTCCAAGCGCAAAAAAATAACCTTGGCGAAAGTGAACCAGCGCATCGGCGGAAGGCTGGAACATCGTCGTATTGTACAAACGGTTTTCGCTGATGACAAAAGAAGAATGAACGATAAATTCAAACGACCGGGCCGTATTCCCCGTATTCGTAAACGTATACTCCCGCACCAGAATATCGCGGCCGGGCACGGCGTAGTGCAAGCTGCCGACGGCGATCGGCCATTGGTCCGAATGGGCGTCGACCCGGTACAGATTCGTCCGCGGCTCGTAACCGCAAGCGTGGCTCCAGCCTTCGCCGCCGTCAAACCAAGTCACGGACCCGTCGATCTTCAGGCCCGTGCGCATGGCGTCCATATGCTGCGGAGTGTCGATATTCGGCCACCATAAACGGTATAGGCGGCCGTTGCGCCCGAGAGAGGCGAGCATGGAGGAATTGCCGATGACGGCGTCGACGAGAAACGGCTTGTTGTCTGTCATTGTAATTAGCTCCTTTTGGATACGGTTAATATGGACGATTCTCTGACGATCATGCGATGAGGAATAATCGTCCGATGCTGATGAATGATTTCTTCGTTAATCCGTTTGATCAGCAGCTGGGAAGCGGTGTAGCCAAGCTGATAAGTGCCGATGTCGATCGAGCTGATGGGCGGTGACGCGAGCTCGGACAAGGCGATATTGTTGAAGCTGACCAGGCTGATGTCGCCGGGCACCTTGTAACCCAGCTCGTGAAGCCCTCTGAGCACGCCGAAACCTACGACATCGTCGATCACGACCAGGCCGCTCGGCCTTTCCGGCATCCCCATCAGAAACGACATGGCCCGATAACCGCTTTGCTGCAAAAATTCGCCCTCCACGATCCACTCGGGCCGAATGGCGAGCCCAGCTTCGCGCATGGCCCTGCGATAACCTTCCATTCGGTCGTGGGATACGGTCAGGTTCGGGGGGCCGCTGACGAAGCCGATCCGTTCATGTCCTTGCAGGATCAAGTGATGCGTCGCATCGAAAGCGGCCTGTTCGTTGTTGTTGTCCACGGACAGGATATGCTGATGATGGCCTCCCGAACGTCCGATCAACACTGTTGGAAACCGATAGGAATCGAGCAGGTCGATGAGGGGGTCGTTCGTTCTGGCGGACAACAGAATAACGCCGTCGACCCGCCGCCCCAGCACGAGCCGGGAAATGGTTTCGTTTTCATCTTGCGGCGAAGTGGCGGCAGCCAGCAGCATATCGTAGCCGGAGCGTGTCGATTGAGTCAGAATTCCGCGCAGCAGCTCGCCAAAGAAAAAGTCCTGGAACAATTCTTCGGCAGGACGAGGGAGCATGATAGCCAATGTTTTTGTCGTTTTGGAAACGAGGCTTTTGGCCATCACGTTCGGATGGTAGCCCATTTCCTCCATAATTCGTTTCACTTTTTGCGACGTCGCCTTGCTGATCCGGGGATGATTGGATACGACCCTGGATACGGTGGAAGGCGATACGCCCGCCGCTTTTGCAATATCTTTTATAGTGACCACTAGGATTTGTCCCCCTGTCAATCTGCTTCAAAGCCGAGTACGCTGCATGAACGCTTTCTCGTTATCCATCCAGTATACCGCAAAACGGCCGCGCGCAGTGCAAATGCCGCGCAATCGCAGCTTTACAGTAAATATATATGGTTAATGCCCGCTGCACAAATGTTGAAATAGTGAGTAATTCGGAGGTAATCGGAGAAAATAAAAGGATTACCTGGTGAAAGCGGGGAAAACGAACTGTGCAAACGTTTTAACAAACGGGGTGGTTTGTTGTATAGTAAGGGCACGAATAGAACGCTTTCATTGCGATTTGAACGTTGGAGAACTTTATGACAGGTAAAGTTTGGGACTGGATGATCGCTGTTTTTGCAAGAAGTGGACAAACGTTTGCACATGCGATGCATGATTTGCAAACACGCCGTACACAAGGGGCAAGCGGCATCGGCGGGGGAGCCCGCGGCCGGACGTTATCGTCAAATCAGGCGACCGACCGGTGAAGCGGCTGGCCGGCAGCAGGGGCAGACATTGCGGCGGTTCCAAAGCAAAACCGTCAAGTTTGGAAGCGTTTAGGTTCGAACAAATTTTTTTAGAAGCAGGAAGGGGATCGTACGATGAAAAAATGGTTTGTCATGACCATGATCGCGGCTTTGTTTGTCGTGGCCGCATGCAGCGGCAACAACGGAGGCAACGGCGGCAACGCAAGTCCAACCGCAAACGGAGGCAGCAACACGCCGACGGAGAATCCCGGCAATGCGGGAGACGACGATGCGGAACTGACGCCGGAAGCCGGAGCGAGCCTGGTCATTTGGGACGCCAACAATCAAGCGCAATTCCTACAGGAAATGGGCGCCGAGTTCGAAAAGGAATACGGCGTGCCGGTCAAATTCGAAGAAGTGGGCAATACGGACCAAGTCAACAAACTGATGACGGACGGACCTGCCGGTCTCGCAGCCGACGTGCTTTTGTTCCCGCATGACCATATCGGCAACGCCGCCTCCGCCGGACTGCTGCTGCCGAATACGGCATTCGAGCAAGCAGTTGTGAGCGAAAACGCCGAAAAAACGGTCAAAGCGGTCTCATTCGACGGCATTTTGTACGGTTATCCCCGGTCGGTTGAAACCTATGCCATGTTTTACAATAAAGATTTGATTGCGGAAGCGCCCGCGACTTTTGACGATATCTTCAAGTTTGCTGAAACGTTTAACGATCCAGCCAATAATAAATTTACGTTTGCTTGGGAATTGCAGCAATTCTTCTACAATTTTGCGTTTCTGGCTTCGCAAGGCGGATACATGTTCGGGGACGACAATACGAACAGCGAAGATATCGGCTTGAACAACGACGGCGCCGTTGCAGGCGCAAACCTAATGGTCGAAATCAAAGAGAAGCTGCTTCCTTTGAATACCGGGGATATCGACTTCGATATCAAAAAAGGCTTGTTCCTGGACGGGTCGCTCGCGCTGGACGTCAACGGCCCTTGGGCGATTGCCGATTACAAAAGCAACGGCATTAACTTCGGGGTAGCTCCGCTTCCGAAAATCGGAGACAATCCGATGACGTCGTTCTCCGGCGTTCAGGCTTATTACGTCAACGCCAACTCGAAATATCCGCAGGCAGCGCAATTGCTGGCACGCTTCCTGTCGACGAAAGAAGCTCAAATGAAAAACTTTGAAATGAACAGCTTGCTGCCTTCGAACGAAGAAGCGGCCAACGATCCGGCGGTTGCCAACGACGATATTGTCAAAGCGTTCCTTCAGCAGTTTGAGAACTCGACTCCAATGCCTTCCATTCCGGAAATGGGCAGCGTATGGAATCCGATCACATCGGCAATTTCCGAAATTTGGAACGAGGGCAAAGATCCGAAAACAGCGCTCGACAATGCCGTAGAACAAATTAAGAGCAGCATCGGAACGAACTAAACGTAGCGCACGCAAACATGGAATGCTTTACGGTTTCCCCGCCCTAAGCGGGGAAACCGTTCATTCCGTTCATTAAAGAGAGGAGCCGGACCATGATGAAGCGGCATCGTAATACCGCGGCCATACTTTCGGTAGCGCTGCAAGGGCTTGGCCAGCTGTACAACCGGCAGTGGCTGAAGGGTATTGTTTTCCTTTGTGTTCAGGCATTAGGGCTTTATTATCTGGTTCCCCGTCTGGGCCACGCCATCTGGGGATTGGTTACGCTAGGGGAGACGACGCAGAAGTTTGTTAAAGTCGGCAAATCCACCGAATTGGTCAAGGGAGACCATTCGATCTTTTTGATGCTGGACGGCATTATCGTCATTCTGGTGTTACTGGTATTTGTGCTCATTTATGCGTTGAATATTTACGATGCGTATCAAAACGGAAAAAAGCGGGACGAAGGCAAAGCGGTTCGCGATTTTGCGGCCTCGTGGAACCATGTAACGGTTAACCATTTTCCTTACTTTATGCTGTTTTTTCCGGTGCTCGGCGTATTGTTTTTTACGATCATGCCGATTTTATTCTCGATTATGCTGGCGTTTACGAATTACTCGGCGCCTAACCATATACCGCCGGCCAAACTCGTCGACTGGGTCGGCTTCCAAACGTTTATCGATTTGCTGCAAATGAAATCGTGGAGCAACACCTTTTTCGGACTGCTCGTCTGGACGGTCATTTGGGCGGTGCTTGCCACCGTCACTTGTTACTTTGGCGGGATACTGGTCGCGCTGCTCATTCAATCGAGGGGCATCCGGTTCAAAAAAATGTGGCAGACGATCTACATCATTCCGTATGCGATTCCGCAGCTCATATCGCTGCTCGTCATGCGCAACCTGTTTAACGCCAAATTCGGTCCGATCAACCAATATTTCGCCTATTTCGGCCTTGACGGGCTGCCGTGGCTGACGGATCCGTTCTGGGCCAAGGTTACGTTGATTCTCGTCAACATGTGGATCGGCATTCCGGTCAGCATGCTGCTGGCGCTCGGCGTTCTGACGGCCATTCCGCGCGATTTGTACGAGGCCGCCGAAGTCGACGGAGCGACCAGCTTCCAGAAGTTCAGAATCATTACGATGCCGTATTTGCTGTTTGCGACGGCGCCGATTCTCATTACGCAATTTGCGGGCAACATTAACAATTTTAACGTCATCTACCTGATGACCGGGGGCGGTCCGGCCAAAGGCGACTATCAATTCGCGGGCTCGACCGATTTGCTCGTCACCTGGCTGTTCAATTTGACGCTCGTCAATAACAAATACAACATGTCCGCGGCCATCGGCATTCTGATCTTCATTATGATCGCGTCGATCTCGATCTGGAGCTTCCGCCGGACCAAATCGTTCAAAGAGGAGGATATGCTGTCATGAGCCAAAAGAACAGCTTCGTGCGGCTGACGCTCAGCTATTTGATGCTGATCATCTTGTCGGTGTGTGCGCTTTATCCGTCCATATGGGTTGTCGTCTCCTCTTTCCGTCCGGGCGGGTCGTTGTACAGCAAAAACTTTTTTCCGGAAAAATGGACGCTCGCTCATTACGAAACACTGTTTACCGGCACGCAGTACACGTTTGATATCTGGTATTTGAATACGCTGAAAATCGCCTTTTTTACGATGATCTGCTCCGTATTTTTAATGACGCTCAGCATGTACGCGTTGTCCAGGTTCCGGTTCCGCGGGCGCAAGACGATGCTGACCATTATGCTCATTCTCGGCATGTTCCCGAGCTTTATGAGCATGATCGCGATCTATATCATTTTGCTGCAGCTTAATTTGCTCGATACGCATATCGCGATGATTCTTGTGTATTCGGCGGGGGCCGCGCTGGGAGGCTTTATCGTCAAAGGTTATTTCGATACGATTCCCCGCAGCCTGGACGAAGCGGCGCGGATCGACGGAGCCAGCCATTTGCAGGTGTTTCTGAAAATTATGCTGCCGCTGTCGAAGCCGATTTTGACGTTTGTGGCTCTGACGTCGTTCACGGGCGTATGGGGCGACTTTATTTTCGCCCGTCTCGTGCTTCGATCGAAGGACAACTATACGGTGGCCGTCGGCATGTACGAATTGATCGCCTCGCAGACGAACAGTAACTTTACGCTGTTTGCCGCAGGCTGCGTCATTATCGCTATCCCGATTACGATTTTGTTCCTCATTCTGCAGCGCTTCCTCGTACAAGGCCTGACGTCCGGAGCGATGAAAGGATGACCGTAGCGAGCAGAAGAAGGACGGTTGCGGCTATGTTGGCGGCGGCGCTGCTGCTGCTGACGCTTGGAGCATGCACGTCCGGGGATTCGAGCGGCAGCGGTTCTTCGCCGGCGCCGAAAAATGGCGGCGCGGAGAGCGGAAACGGCGCTAAGCCGGCGCCGGACGGCAGCGCGGGCGGAGATGCCGCGGCGCCGGCTTCCTACGAAGCCGACGAGCAGCCGGGCACGGTCTATTATGAAATATTTGTCCGCTCGTTCTACGACAGCGACGGGGACGGCATCGGAGACTTGAACGGGGTTACCGCCAAGCTGGATTATTTGAAGGAGCTCGGGATCGGCGGCATTTGGCTGATGCCGATCAACGCTTCGCCCAGCTATCACGGGTATGATGTCACCGATTATTATGCGATCCATCCCGAATACGGGACGATGGACGACTTCAAGAGGCTGCTGGACGAGGCGGACCGGCGCGGCATCAAAGTCATTATGGATCTTGTCGTGAACCATTCCAGCAGCGAGCATCCCTGGTTCAAGGACGCGCTGGCGAACGAGGACAGCCCGTACCGCAGCTGGTATCACATCACCGATGCGGACGAGGCGGAGCTGAAGAAGGACAGCGCCGTCGGCAACGGCAATCCTTGGCACAGCTACGGGAAGCTGAAATATCTCGGCGTATTTTGGAGCGGCATGCCGGATTTCAATTTTGAGGAACCGGCGCTGCGCGAAGAAATGATCCGAATCGGGCAATTCTGGCTCGAACAAGGCGTCGACGGCTTCCGGCTAGACGCGGCCAAACATATTTACGGCGACTTCCAGTCCACCGTGCATTCGCCGGAGGTGCAGGCGGCAAACAAAGCGTGGTGGCAGCAATTCCGGTCCGGCATGCTCGAGGCGAATCCCGAAGCTTACCTGATCGGTGAAGTGTGGGACTCAACGGCAGTCATCGCTCCATACCTGGATCAAGGGCTGGACTCCGCGTTCCATTTCGATCTGGCAGGACGGTTGCTGGACGCCGCTTCGCGGGAAAGGGATCCCGATCTGGCGTTTTCGCTGGGCAGAGTCTACGGCGCTTACGAGCAGTCCTCGGGAGGTACGTTCGTGGACGCGCCCTTCTTGAGCAACCATGATCAGAACCGCGTTATGAGCGTGCTGAACGGCAACGTTGACCATGCGAAGACCGCAGCTGCGTTGCTGCTTACTTTGCCGGGCAATCCGTTTCTTTATTACGGCGAAGAGATCGGCATGAAAGGGATAAAGCCGGACGAGTATATTCGCGAGCCGATGCTCTGGTATCGCGATCCGAAAGGCGGAGAAGGGCAAACGAGCTGGCTCGCTTCCCGGTACAATCGGGAGGCCGGCGACGTATCCGTCGAGGCCCAGCTGGAGGACGGGCGTTCGCTGCTCAGCCGTTACCGGGAGTTGATCGCCTGGCGCAACGAAGAGCCGGCGCTCCGGAACGGTGATATCGACGAATTCAAGCTGGAAGGCGCGGACGGCAAGGTCGCGGCCTATATCCGGATGACGGCGGACGAGAGGGTGCTTGTCGTGCACAACTTGTCGGGCGGGACGATGCAGGTCGCCTGGACCGCTTCCGACAAATACGGAGCGTTTGAAGTTCTCGCTCGAAGCACCGATCCGGAAGCAAAGCTGGACGGCGCTGCCTTGACGCTGCCTCCGTATACATCGGTCATCTTGAAATAATAAGCGGCTGCGCATCCGATTACGCGGATGCGCAGTTTTTTTGCGTTGCCTGGAGGGAAGGAAGGGCGCCGCCCGTTAGTCGCGGTTTCCGCGGGACGCGACTTGCTCCCGCTCGCCGATGCGCCATATCGTTCGGGAAACGGCCAAGCTTCCCGCCAGCAAGACCGCCCCGCTGCAGGCGATGACGATTGACGGGCCGTACTGATCGGACAAGGCCGCGAACAGCGCCAGGCCGAGAGGCGGAGCGGCGCTCGTCAGCGAACCGAGCAGGCCGAACACGCGTCCAAGCATATCCGGCTCGACGGCGGTGCGCAGCAGAATGTGCAAAATCGTCGTGCTGAAGGAAAACAAAAATCCGGCAAGCATAATAAAAGGCAGGGCGAGCATGGCGGATGAAGCCTGAGAGATAAATATAAAGGCGGGTCCAAGCAGAACGACGCTGGCCAGCACCCATTTGCCGCTGCGTCCGATGCGCCGCTCGAACGTCATGATCAGGATGGAGCCGATAATATAGCCGAGCGGAATGCAAGCCTCGATCAGTCCGAGGGTGAAAGGCGTTACCCTCCACACTTGGACGGCCATAACCTGGATCAACATAAAGGAAGACAGGAAAAAAAACAACACGAACGGCAGCAGACCGATAATCGTTCGCGTCAAGCGGTCGTTTCCGGCGAAGCGGAGTCCCGCTATAAAGTCCGCGCGGAAGGAAGTCCGCTCCCGCTTCTCCGGAGTTTCCCGCTCCTTGGCGAACGGGAACGCCCCCGCGGCAAGGACGAGCAGCGCGGACAGCAGAAACATCAGCGCATCGACGGCGACCGCGACGGCGCCGCCGAAGGCGGCCGTGGCGATGCCGCCCGCGGCATATCCGCCGATCCGGACCATATTGTCAGAGATCGTCATGGCGCCGACGGCTTGCGCAATCCGTTCCTTGCCGACAATTTCGGCGAGGGCGGCCTGAAAGGCGGGCGTGCGCAAGACGCCCGCGAAGGCGGTCAGCGCGGTCAGCAGCAGGATGAGTACAAACGGCGAGCCCGGCACGGCCATTAGCAGCGCAAGCAACGCCACAAGCGCAAACCGGATCAGATCGGCCGCCCACATCAGCGTGCGCCGGTTCACCCGGTCGGCGATCGTGCCGGCAATGGAGCCGAACAGCATCGTGATCGCCATCTGCGTGATCAGAACGAGCGACATCATCTTGGCGCTTCCCGTCGTTTGCAGCACCCATAGATTCAGCGCCAGGCTGTGGAAGGTGTTGCCGAACAGAGACAGGTTGTAGCCCGTAAAGACGAGCAGGAAGGCGCGGCTTTTCCAGATGGACGGCGGCTCGGTACCGGGACCGGCGGCCGGCGCCGGGCGCAAGGGGCGGATAAGTCCACGGGAGGAGGTCTGTTGCGGCTTCACGGTCTCCATAAAGGCAACTCTCCTTTCATAATAACTTAATCGGTTAAGTTATGTCGATAAATAACGGCAGAGCCGGTTACTCTGCCTCGGTTCGGATGCAAGCTGCTTGGAGATGGCACTCTTGCGTGGATTAATCGATTAAGTTGATTATCGCATTTCGCAGGCCCGATTGTCTACGGGCCTGCGGTCATATTTGCGGATTGACGCTTGGAAGACTGCGATTAACGGGGAATTTGCTTCAAGACGACGTATCCGTGCCCCTCCAAGCTCAGCCTGAGCGTGCCGGCGGCATCAGAGTCGATGACGGAGCCGGCCGCATAATCGTCCATGTTGGAGAACAATACGCTCCAAGAGGATGGACCGGCTGGAAGCTCTTCAGGCCGGGCTCCCGTCTCGGAATGGACTCCTGCCGAAGCAACCTGCTGAACGGCGGTAACGCCTGCTTGCCCGGACTCGGCGGCAGCGTTGGCAGTGTCGGCAGTGTCGGCAGTCGAATCTTCTTCAGCGAATCCGCGGAACTCTACGGGATATCCGCATTCCCGCTTTGCCGGCTCGGGGGCCACGGTCAGTTCAAGCGCCGTCTCTTCCGATCTTGCGTTCATGGCCACGAGCAGCCTCTCGCTGCCGTGCAGCCGCTCGTACGCCAGCGCGCCGCCGCCGGATTCGGCATGAACGAACCGGATGTCCGGGCTCCTCAGGGCGGCATGGCGGTGCCTCAGGGCGATGGCATCGGTGTAGAAACGAAGCAGATCGCGGTTTTGCTTGTCCGTTTCCCACTCCATGCATTTGCGGCAGTCCGGATCGTTGCCGCCGTCGAGGCCGACCTCGTCGCCGTAATAGATGCACGGCGTGCCTGGATAGGTAAGCTGGAACAGCGCGGCAAGCTTCATCGATTCGATCCGGCCGTCGCATTTGGTCAGCAGCCTGGGCGTATCGTGGCTGTCCAGCAGGTTGAACGCCGCCTCCGTCACTTGCTCCGGATAAGCGGCCAGCTGGCTGCCGATCGCATCGGCAAATCGTCCGGCGTCGATCGTTTCGTTCGCAAAGAAGTCGAGCACGGCGTTCGTAAACGGATAGTTCATGACGGCGTCGAACTGGTCGCCTTGGAGCCACATCATCGAATCGTGCCAAATCTCTCCCAATATATACGCTTCCGGATTAACCGATTTGACGATGCTCCGGAATTCGCGCCAAAATTGATGGTCGACTTCGTTGGCCACGTCGAGTCTCCAGCCGTCGATGCCGATTTCCTCGATCCAGTAACGGGCTACGTCGAGCAAATATTGCTTGACCTCCGGATTTTCCGTATTCAGCTTCGGCATCAGCGGCTCGAAAGCGAACGTTTCGTAGGTCGGCACGCCGTCCTTCACTTGAAGCGGCCACTCCCGCACGTGGAACCAGTCCGCATACTTCGAAGCCTTGCCGTACTTCTGGGCATCCACGAAAGGAGGGAAGGTGCGTCCGGAATGATTGAATACCGCATCCAGCAGCACTTTAATGCCCCGGGCGTGACAAGCCTCCACCAGCTCCTTCAGTTTTTCGTTCGTGCCGAATTGCGGATCGACCTTCAAATAATTTTGCGTATCGTATTTGTGGTTGGTCGTCGCTTCGAACAGCGGCGTGAAATAAATCGCGTTAACGCCGAGTCCGGCAATATGGTCCAAATGATCGATGACGCCTTGCAGATCGCCGCCAAAAAAGTTGCGGGGAGTAGGCTTGCCGCCCCACGGCTCCGTTCCCGGAGGATTGAGCGACGGGTCTCCGTTCGCAAAGCGTTCCGGAAAGATTTGATAAAAGACGGCGTCCTTGACCCAGGCCGGAGGCTGCAGCACGTCGACCGGATTAATGTATGGAAAATCGAAAAACGTGTTCGGATTGTCCGGCAGCTCCGTGACGAAACCGTTTTCGGTCATGAAGACGGCTTCGGTCTCGCTCTGCAGTTGAAAAGCGTAACGCAGTCTCCGAAATGGAGGGATGACGGCCGTTTCCCAATAATCGAATCGTTCGTCGGAGGCGAAGATGCGCATCGGAATCGTACAGACGCTTTGGCTCCAGCAATATTTGTCTCCGGCGACGACGGCGGCTTGCTTCACGTCGCCGCGTTTGGCGCGCAGCCGGAGGTGAAGCGTCTTGTTGTCGTAAGCGTAGGCCCAATTCAATTTCGGACGGTGATAAATCGCTTCCAGCATCATGTGAACATGTCTCCTTTGGTTTGATAATGTAGGGGGAGGCATACCTGTACATAACGAAAAAGGCACAACCTTGGACGAATGCCGAGGTTGTACCTTCTCCTGTTACGTTCAGCGCCGCTCACGCGAGGCGTATATGAACATAGGTATGCGGTAGCAGTGCCTTTATATTTTGAACTCTCAACTTTTATCATTATACACGAACCGCGGCGAAATTGCCAGAAAAAAATGTTAATTCAGCCGATTAAGCGTGCGCGGCCTCATGAGCCAGCTGTTCGAGATAACGCTCGCAGTCGAGCGCCGCCATGCAGCCGCTGCCCGCCGCCGTAATCGCTTGGCGGTAGATGTTGTCCTGGACGTCGCCGCAGGCGAATACGCCGGGGACGCTGGTCGCGGTCGAGCCGGGATTGACGAGAATGTAGCCTTGCTCGTCCGTCGCGATTTGGCCGCCGAGGAAGCCGGTGTTCGGCGTATGGCCGATGGCGACGAAGAGGCCGTCCGCTTCCAGCAATTCTTCTTCGCCGGTCTCGTTGTTGCGGACGCGAAGCCCCCGCAAGCCGTTGTCGTCCGTCACGACTTCCAGCGGGGTCCGGTTCAGGCTCCATACGATCTTTTCGTTGGCGCGCGCGCGGTCCTGCATAATTTTGGAGGCGCGCAGCTCCTCGCGGCGGTGAACCAGCCGCACTTCCGAGCCGAAGCGGGTCAGGAAGTTCGCTTCCTCCATGGCGGAATCTCCGCCGCCCACAACGATAATCCGTTTGCCGCGGAAGAAAAAGCCGTCGCAAGTGGCGCATGTGCTGACGCCGCGGCCGACATTTTCCCGTTCGCCGGGGATGCCTAAATATTTGGCCGAGGCGCCCGTCGACAGAATGACGGATTCCGCCTGCAGCCGTCCGTGTCCTTCGACCTCGAGCGTAAAGGGTCGTTTGCTGAAGTCGACGCCGGTGACGGAGCCGGTTTTGAACACCGCGCCAAAACGTTGCGCTTGCTTGCGCATGTTGGACATCAGCTCGCTGCCCAGAATGCCGTCCGGAAACCCGGGAAAGTTCTCGACTTCCGTCGTCGTCGTCAATTGTCCGCCGGGCTGCCAGCCCTCGATGACCAGCGGCTCCAGATTGGCGCGGGCCAAATAGATGGCCGCCGTAAGGCCCGCCGGCCCCGTACCGATAATGATTGTTTTATACATAGGAAGAACCTCCATTCGTAATCGGATCGTTGCAAGTTCGCTAATCAGCATCCGGATTATTTTCTATAGAACTAACGTATTACAAACTGTAATAATTGTCAATACAGTTCATCCAAACTTCATGCAGGACCGGATGCGAACGTGAACGGGAATCGAATCGCTGCATGCGGTTGTCCTAATGGCGAAATTAGGTAAAAAACGGTATGATGGTTGTAACAGCTTTTGTACCTTATCCGATAGAATCGCTTTATGCGGAGTTTACGGGCTTACGCGAAACGTATGCTGCGCCTTCGAAGGACGGCAACATTCGTTGCCGCTTGCCAGACAAAATAGCACTGCACAAGCAGAGAGGAGTTCCCAAAAGAGATGAGCAATCGAATCCGCAAGGCAGTCATTCCGGCCGGCGGCCTTGGAACGAGGTTTCTGCCCGCCACGAAAGCGCAGCCGAAGGAAATGCTGCCGCTGATCGACAAGCCCGCCATTCAATATATTGTGGAGGAGGCCGTCGCTTCCGGCATCGACAGCATCGTCATCGTTAGCGGACGCCATAAGCGGGCCATCGAGGACCATTTTGACAAGTCGGTCGAGCTGGAGGCGGAACTGGAGGCGCGCAACAATGAAACGATGCTGTCGGTCGTGCGCCAAATTTCGCGTCTTGCCGATATTTATTATGTCCGTCAGAAGGAACCGCTCGGACTCGGCCACGCGGTGCTGTGCGCCCGCCGCTTCATTGCGGATGAGCCGTTCGCCGTGCTGCTGGGAGACGATATTCTCGTGTCGGACCCGCCATGCCTTCGGAGCATGATCGACATTTACGAACAGACCGCGTCCTCCGTTGTCGCCGTAATGGAAGTGCCTTGGGATCAGACGCATAAGTACGGCATCGTCGACATCGAGCCGGGCAGTTCGGTCGCCAGAGTGAAGGATATCGTCGAGAAGCCCGCGCCGGGCCAAGCGCCCAGCAATTACGCGGTCGTCGGCCGTTACGTGCTCGATCCGGCCGTATTCGGCTTGCTGGAGCAGACCAAGCCCGGCAAGTCGGGAGAAATTCAGCTGACCGACAGCTTGCAGGAGCTGAACCGCGCCGCGTCTTTAACCGCTTTCCGCTTCAACGGCAAGCGGCATGACGTCGGCGACAAGCTCGGGTTCGTGCAAGCGACCATCGATTTTGCGCTGGAGCGCCCCGACTTGGCCGACGACGTGAGAAAGTATTTGACGGAGCGGCTGGGGCTCCGAGACTGATTTGCGGCGACGCCGGGGCCTCCCCTCGCTGTAAGGCTGAATTCCGGCCTTGCAGCCCCGCCGCCGGTGCGGCTCCCCCGTTGAAAGGCTGGATTCCGGCCTTACAGCCCCGCTGCCGGTGCGTTCTCCGCGCTGTAAGGCTGATTTTCAGCCTTACAGCTTCGCCGCCGGTGCGTTTCCCGCGCTGTAAGGCTGATTTACGGTCTTGCAGCCCCGCCGCCGTTGCGGCTCCCCCGCTGAAAGGCTGAATTCCGGTCTTACAGCTTCGCCGCCGGTGAGTTCTCCGCGCTGCAAGTCCGCTTTTCAGCCATACAGCTTTCTCGAAGACTCGCAACTTCCCACTAATTTGAAATGGAGATTATTTACTGTTTGTTATAGAATAGAGAAGTAGAGAAAATAGCAGGCTGAGCAAGTCAAGACTAGCATGGAGAACGCACAGAAAAGTCTGATCATAGAGAGAGTATACGGAGCGGGAGTTGACGGTCATTGCATTGCTATCATTGCGCCAGAAGCTTTGCGGAGGATGCGATTTATTGCAGCCAATGCGGAAGAAAGCTTCAGGCAGGCACACTATCGGAACAGACGGATGATTGGCCCGCTGCCCTATCGGAAGAAGCGGCGGCCTTGGCGATAGACAAATCGATAGATGACGTCGGCAGGATGCCGGATGTTTCCGGTCGGCAGGAAGCTGGGCGAAGCGGCGCGGGCGGCTGGATCGTGGCGGCATTTCTGGCGTGCCTGGCGGTTGTTGTCGCGGCAGTCGTTTACTTTTATTATGATTACGAGCAAAATGTGAACGAACGCGTGCTTAAGCTGCAGTCCGAAGCGAAGGCGGCGGCTTTGAGCGGCAAATATGAAGAAGCTTTGGATTTGCTGTCGGAAGCGAAGGCGGCCCGGCCGGAATTCAAGTCGCTTGCCGCGGACGAAGAGATCATTCACCATGTGCTGAAGCTGGATGAGATGGCACAGGAAACGGAGCGTTTGCTGGCCGCAGGCCTCGCAAGCGAGGCGGAAAAGTCGTTTGAAGATTTCCAGAGCGAGCTGAGCGGCCGTAAGGAACCGATCTACGACAAGATGAACGAGAAATTGGCCGAATATAATATGAAGCTGACGATTATACAGTTAACCGCCGATTTGGAGAGCCTGACAACCGTCAAGGAGCATGGGGAGCTGCTCAACGTCGTCAACGGTTTGATCGGGGAAGAGGCGAACGCCCTCCGGGAAGAGATCATTGCCCGCATTCGAAACATTACGAAGGAGAACGTCGACGATCTGGTTGACAAAAAGAGCTTTTCCGGGGCCGTTCTGCTAATCGATCAAGCGCTTGCTTGGGCCAAGGGCGACGAGCAGCTGCTGGCATTAAAGGCGGAAGTCAAAGAAAAACAAAACGCCTATGTCCAAAGGGAGCAGCAGCGGATTGAGCAAGCGATGCAACGGGCTGCCGAGGAAGATTTGATCAATCAGACCGCTGCGGTCGAAGTGCTGCGCACCGAAGGTCTGCTCGACGAATTCGGCGATTTGACAATTACGGGTTACTTGAAAAATAAAGCTACCAGGCCGATCTATTCCGTCAGCATCGAATATTCCGTGCTGGATAAGGAAGGCAATCGTCTGGGCGGAGGGACGGCATCGGTCGTGCCGAATTATATTGAGCCGGGTGAGGAAATGACGTTTACGGCCGTATTGTACGGCGTTTATAACGATGAAACGGAAATTGTGGTGGACCATGCCACCTGGTATTTGGATTAAGGGGGCGCATCCATTCATGAAAAAAACGATATGGGCAGGTATTATCGGCGCCGTAATCATTATGGGCGGCGGTGCGGCAGCCGGACTTTACGTAAGGGCCGAGGTGCCGGAGCGGTTGACCGGAGCTCCGCTGCTGGCAATCGGCGAAAAGAAAAAATCGCTGAAGGACGTTATTTTCGAGACGCAAAAGCTGGTTGTCATGATCGAAACGGATACGGGATCGCAAGGCTCCGGGTTTCTTTACAATCATGAAGGAGACTTGATTACGAACGCTCACGTCGTTTCGGGGGTCAGGCATGTGCGGGTAAAGACCGCCGACGCCCGGGAACTGGACGGCGAGGTAATCGGCGTCAGCACCGAAATCGACGTAGCTGTTGTCCGTGTGAAAGAGCTCGCCGGGACGGAGCCGCTTTCCATGCAGCGGTATGAACGGGCCGAGGTCGGGGATGAGGTGATCGCCGTCGGCAGTCCTCTCGGCTTCCAAAATACGGTAACAACGGGCATGATCAGCGGCGTTGGCCGGAGCTTTCAGATCGAACCGTACTCGTATGAGGATTTGTACCAGATATCGGCCGCCATCGCGCCCGGCAACAGCGGCGGACCGCTCGTCGACCGGGAGACGGGGGCGGTCATCGGCATAAACTCGGCCGGTCTGGATGACGGTGCGATCGGGTTCAGCATTCCGATCTCGAATGTGCTGCCGCTGGCGGAAGGGTGGTCGAAGGAGCCAATGACAATGCTGCCAGGCTTGTCGCTGACGGAAGATTCGGAGCATCCGGACGGGGAAGCGTCTCTGGAGCAGCTGGCGGGTTATTTGGTTTCGCATTTTTACGACAGTTTGAACAACGGGGATTACGTTTATGCGTATTCGCTGCTCGGGGGCAATTGGAAGGAAGGAACCAGCTACGTCAAATTTCGCGAAGGTTACCTGACGACTCGCAACGTCGTGGTCGACGACCTCCATGTCACGGTCAACGAAGGCGGAGACGAAGCGGTCGTAACAGCCGTATTGTCCGTGGATGAGCGAAAAGACGGAGAATATGTATTAAGCAAATACCAGGTAACCTATAGAGTCGGGTACGAGAACGATCAACTGAAGCTGCTGTCGGGCAAAGGAAAGGCGATACGGTAGCAGTTTGCTCACGATTCAATAATCGATATATGGCAAGGTAAAGCCTCCAAGCCGCTTGTGAAGCGGTTTGGAGGCTTGTTCATAGGTGCGTCCGTGTATCCATTGGACCCACGCTGGGGGCTGAGGATGACGGATAAATATTAGAGCTGGCCGTAAGTAAGCTCCAGCGAAATTGTATCGGCCGGCTGGACTGGGAATTGGAGCATCGTGCCGGGAATGACGCGGCCGTTATAGCGCAGTTGGTAGCCGATGCCGCTTCCGATCGGGATGCCGCCTATGGCGACGATCTGGCCGCCCGCGCCTACGCTGACCGCACCCGAACCCGCAAGCGCATCGCCGATCGTCAGGCCTGGGCGGTAGCCGATTCTGTACGCGCCTGTAATTTGCGGAAACGCGCTTCCTCCGTTAATCGCGACCGTCACCATGTTTTGCTGCTGGCCGGGGGGATACGGATAGGGAAAAGGGAGCGGGAACGGCATGATAATCGGCGGCCGTGGAAACGAGTACCCGTGCCACGGCCCGTGCCCGGTACTATGTCCGTGCCAGGTTTCATGTCCGGTGCCGTGACTATGTCCGTGTCCGGTATCATGTCCGTGACTATGTCCGTGTCCGGTATCGTGTCCGTGGCTATGTCCATGTCCATGGCTCAGTACCGGTCTCTGCTCGTGGACGGGGGTATGACCCTGTAGCGGTCTATGGCTATGTCCCACGATATGGCTGGATTCCAAGCCGAGGGCGGATCCTGTCGCGTGCCCGGGTATCGGCTCAAATTCCGTTGCTTGCTCAATTTCATCAGACGGCTCATTATCGAATGGCTGCTCAAGTCGCGGTCCTTGCTCCATTCTCGGTCCATGCCCCGGTCCGTGCCCATGTCCCGGACCATGCCCCGGTCCGTGCCCATGTCCCGGACCATGCCCCGGTCCGTGCCCATGTCCCGGACCATGCCCGTGCCCCGGTCCCCATGGCCCTGGCCCATGTCCCGGCCCCCAAGGTTCCGGCCCATGTCCCGGTCCCCACGGCCCCGGCCCCCAAGGGCCCGGCCCATGTCCCGGTCCCCACGGCCCCGGCCCCCAAGGTCCGTGCCCGTGTCCCGGTCCCCACGGCCCCGGCCCCCAAGGTCCCGGACCCCACGGACCTGGCCCCCATAGCCCCGGTCCAATCGGTCCCCACGGTCCCAAAGGACCGATGGGAACAATTCCTCCATCCAAAATAGCAGGCAGCGGCGTGACGGCACGCTTTCCTCCACAGCCGCAATCGCTTCCCGCAGCCGCATAGGGAGCCTGCGCGACCGCTATTCCATGGAGGCTGGCGTCATAGGTTTGTGGCATAAGTATCATCATTCTCCTTCACGCGAAGATCTGTAGGCGTATATCCTGCAGTATCTTATGCGGCATCCGCCTATTCCGTGTTATTCGCGCCGTTGAGGCAACTTGAACGATAAATCGTTCAAGCCGGCGCTCCAGAGCGGCCGCCAAATCCATGTTCATGAACGATAAAACGTTTAAATCAACGCTGCAGCAGGGCAAACTCCCAGAAGATGAACGATAAATCGTTCAAACTAACTTTGCCGATAACATGTGAACGAAATATTGGATAGTGCCAAGCGTAACTTTTGAACGAAAGGTCGTTTAACTTGTTCGGAATCCATACCCAACCGTGAGAAGAACATCAAATCGGTCATGGGCATCAGAACCGGACAAGACAGGACAGGACAGGACAGGATGTGATGAACGTGAGAGCGAGAGAATGCCCGGAGAAAGCCTTGGATGGAACAGTTATAGAAGGGGGAGAAGCGGATGTGCAATGGGACGAAGCGAGTGAACAATGGAGGAGCAAACGGACGAATTGAAAAATAAAGAATTGCAAAAATTAAGAATTGCAAAATAAAGAATTACCAAATGGAGAATTACCAAATGTAGAATTACAAATGACGGATTGCAACACAGCGGACAGCTGGTCACAAAGGAAGGGAGATGCCGCTAATTCCGGATTCAAGCGGCGTCCGATGGAAGTAACGGAGACAAGTCTAAAATGAGAAACGGCGGCGCAGGCCTAAACCTGCGCCGCCGTTTGAAATGCCGATTACAGTGCCGCTTCGTAACGTTTGCCGACTTCTTCCCAGTTGACAACGTTCCAGAATGCCGCGATGTAGTCAGGGCGTTTGTTTTGGTATTTCAGGTAATAAGCATGCTCCCATACGTCCAGGCCAAGGATCGGCGTGTCGCCTTCCATGATCGGGCTGTCTTGGTTAGGCAGGCTGTATACTTTCAGTTTGCCGCCGGAAACGGCCAGGAATGCCCAACCGCTGCCGAAACGAGTCGTTGCGGCTTTGGCGAACTCGGCTTTGAAAGCCTCGAAGCCGCCCAGCTCGCTGTCGATGGCTGCAGCCAGAGCGCCTGTTGGAGCGCCGCCGCCGTTCGGGCCGATCGTTTCCCAGAACAAGCTGTGGTTCGCATGGCCGCCGCCGTTGTTGCGGACTGCCGTGCGGATTGCTTCGGGAACGCTGTTCAGGTCGCTGATCAGTTCCTCGACCGATTTGCCTTGCAGCTCGGGAGCGGATTCCAGCGCAGCGTTCAGGTTCGTCACGTACGTGTTGTGATGGCGGCCATGGTGGATTTCCATCGTCGTCGCATCGATATGCGGCTCAAGCGCATTGTGCGGATAAGGAAGAGCGGGCAGTTGATGTGCCATATTCAATTACCTCCTAAATTATGTAGTTGATCAAAACCATTATCCCTTATCCAACCTAATAAATCAACATTTATGTTGAAAAAGTCTCAAAACAGGACTGGGGGACCGCAGCGGTCCTTAACCAGCTATAGGATACGGCAAGATGAGGCAAAATATGCGCGAATGAGACAGCAAACGAGAGTAAACGTAAGAAATACCGATTAAACGCTTGAAAGCGCTTAAATATAAGCGCTTTCAAGCGAATTTCGGCGAAATTTTAAAGTTTTTTTAATGTTTTTTTGAAAAATAGAAGGAATTCGTAGAGATATGTCGTATAATTAACAGGTACTGAACTATTCTGAAACGAAGGGTGTTATTCATTCATGATCGTTCGTTCTTTTCAGCTCTCGGATTACAAGCCGCTCACGGAATTGCTGGAGGATGTGTTGTCTCCGGAATGCTGCGAGCTTACGATGGAAGCTTTTGCACGCCAGTTGTCCTGGGACAGCGATCTCGTGCTTGTCGCGGTTGAACAATCAGAAATAGTCGGTATGATTATCGGCACGATTGACCATAACAAAGGATACTACTACCGGATCGCGGTAGCCGCTTCTTACAGGGGCAAAGGGATCGGCAAAGCTCTCATTTCTTCCTTGAGACAGCGGTTCGAAGGCCGCGGAGTAAGCAAAATACTAATTACGGCGGACGAGCATAACGAGCCCGTATTGCCGCTTTATGAATCGATGGGCTTCAATGCGGCGGACTTCTTCCGTTCGTTCCAGAAGCTGAGCATTGTTGCCGGCTAATTCCATGAAGAACGATTCGACTTGTAAGGGCATATCGCATCGCCGGTAGTTCGGCGGTCCGATATGCTTTTCTTGCAGGTGAAGCATAAACGGGCTTGCGCCGCCATACGGTGGGTGCCGGCCGTTTCTGTTTTTAAGCCAAGTTTACCTGGGGAGAATTATAGGATGGAACGATACAAACCGTGCATCATCAAAAGCTTCAAGCATGACGGGCATCTGCACCGGACGTGGCAGCGGAACTGGATTGTTCCTCATGAAGCGCTGGCGGAGGAGCACCGGGCCGAATCGATGATCGTTCTGATCAATTGCCAGACGCCGATTCGGGAATCGGACGGCAAGGAGTGGATCAGCCGCATTCCGGCCGTTTCTTTTTTTATACCGGGCCAATGGTTTAACGCCGTTGCTCTGCTGGAGCCCGGGGGGATCCGATTTTATTGCAATATCGCTTCTCCTCCTTACCTCCATGAGGGTATACTGACTTATATCGATTACGATCTGGATGTCATACGTGCCGCGGACGGCAGCCGCCATGTGGTGGACCAGGACGAATACGAGCTGCACAAAATCGCCTACCATTACCCCGAGGTCGTGCAGGATAAGGTGGGGGCCGCCTTGAGCGGGCTGCTGAAAAGAATCGAACGAGGCGATGCGCCGTTCAACGATGCCGCGGTGCATCGGTATTATGAGGAGTGGGCGTCCGTCATGGGCGGGGAGGTGGATCAGCGATTCGGACCGCAGTTTGGGAATGGTTGAGAACCGTGGCCGCGGCCATTGCGATCGCTTGGCTGATTCATACGTTCGGATTCAATCTGTCAACAGTTGAGGGCCGCTCCATGGAGCCTACGCTGTCGGCTAAGGAATGGCTGCTCGTCAACAAGTTCGTTTATTTGATCGGCAGTCCGAAAATGGGGGATATTGTGATTTTGAAGGATCCGTCCTATGCGCAATCCGGCGAGTCGCGATATTTGGTCAAGCGGGTCGTCGGACAGCCGGGCGACCGGATCGAAATTGCAAATGAGCGGCTGTACCGGAACGGCATCCCGGTGGAAGAGCCGTACACGGATTCGGTCATCGTCAACGGCCGCTACGGTCCGGTTGTGCTGGACGCGGGGCAATATTTTGTGATGGGAGATAACCGGCATGAGAACGCGAGTCTGGACAGCAGGTCGTTCAATGCCGTGCCGCGAAACGAGATTAAAGGAAGAGCCGAATACATCGTCTGGCCGATCGAGCAGTGGAGAGGCCTGCGGCGCCCGTAGGCGGAATCGCGGATCGCTCCGCCCTGCGGCTCGATGTATTCGTCAAGCTGGGAGGTGCGGAAATGAAGGAAGTGATGATGTATACCGACGGCGCGTGCTCCGGCAACCCGGGACCGGGCGGCTGGGGGGCGGTATTGTTTTACGGTGCTCATAAGAAGGAAATTTCGGGCGGGGAAAAAGCGACTACGAACAACCGGATGGAAATATTGGCGGTGATCGAAGGGCTGAAGCTGCTGAAAGAGCCTTGCCGCGTAACCGTATACAGCGATTCCGCTTATGTCGTCAACTGCTTCAAGAACGGCTGGATTCACGGCTGGCTTCGCAACGGCTGGCGCAACAGCAAGAAGGAGCCCGTCGAGAATCAGGATTTGTGGAAGGCGCTGTGGGAGCTGATGGCCAAGCATCAGGTCGATTACGTGAAGGTGAAGGGCCATAGCGACAACGAATGGAACAATCGCTGCGACGAGCTGGCGCGCGCCGCGATTAAACGGTTATAGCCATGACAGACAGATGGACGGAACTGAAGCGGGAGATGAAGGAAGCGGCCCCGTCGCTCGGCATCGACGCGATCGGCGTCACGTCCGCCGCGCCGTTTACGACGCTCAAGCAGCGGCTGATCCGTCATCGGGAGCTGGGCAGGGAGTCCGGCTTCGAGGAGCCGGATTTGGACAAGCGGACGGAGCCGTCGCTGCTGTTCGACGATCCGCAATCGATTGTGGCGATCGCCGTCGCATACCCGGCCAAGCTGAACCATCCGCCCAAGTCGGAGCCCGGCGCCCGAAGGGGGATCATGTCCCGTTCCGCCTGGGGCGAGGATTATCACCGCGTGCTGCGCGACAGGCTCGCCAAGCTGGAGGCTTGGCTTCGCGAGCGGGTGCCGGAGATGCGGGCGGAAAGCATGGTCGATACGGGAGCGCTGTCGGACCGCGCCGTGGCCGAGCGGGCCGGGATCGGGTGGAGCGCCAAAAACTGCGCCATCATCAGCCCGGAGCTGGGCTCCTGGATCTATCTCGGCGAGATGATTACGAATTTGCCGCTGCCGCCGGACGAGCCCGTTACCGAGAGCTGCGGCTCCTGCACGAAATGCATCGATGCTTGTCCTACCGGTGCGCTGGTCGGTCCGGGCGAGCTCGATGCGACCAAATGCGTTTCTTTTTTGACCCAAACCAAGGGTATGCTGACGGACGAATATATGCGCAAAATCGGAAACCGGTTGTACGGCTGCGACACCTGTCAAATCGTATGCCCGGTTAACAAAGGGAAAAACTGGACGCATCATCCGGAGCTCCAGCCCGACCCGGAGCTGGCCAAGCCGTTGCTTCTTCCTTTGCTGCAGATGGGCAACCGGGAATTTAAGGAGCGTTACGGCCATACGTCGTCTGCGTGGCGGGGCCGCAAGCCGATTCAGAGAAACGCCGTAATTGCGCTTGGCAACTTTAAGGACAAGAGCGCCGTGCCGGAACTGATCCGGATTTTGCGGGAGGACCCGCGCCCCGTCCTGCGGGGGACCGCGGCCTGGGCGCTTGGCCGGATCGGCGGCGAAGAGGCGGTGGAGGCGCTTCGCTCCGCGCGGCTCGCCGAGCAAGACGAGGAAGCGCTTGAAGCGATCGAACGTGCCGTCAGCGTTATGGAGATGGAGAACGCAGGCGCGCAGGAGGGTGCAGACGGTCAAGAGGAGAAGGCGTAGCAAGTTTGGCATCTGTCGGCTCACGGTCGGTATGCGGATGCCAGCCGTCTGAAAAACGTGAACTATGAGGTTGAACGATATATCGTTCATAACCAAAGGCTTCGCCGAACGGCAGCATTGAGATGGACGAATGATCGTTCATCTCAATGGGTCCGGCCGTGCGGCTGCAATGATATGAACGATTTCTCGTTCAAAAGTATGGATATGGTTATTCTGCTGCGTTGCTTTGAACGATTTATCGTTCAAAGCAACGGAGATGGCCGTTCTATGGCCAATATGGCAGGCTTACAATCCAACGAACGCCAGAGAACTTATTTATCCAGAAAAGGATGGATATGTCGAAATTTTCGGACGGAAGATGGACCTGAGATTCGTTGCGGAACCCGGTCGAACATGGTATTATACAGTGATATCGCTTAATTTTTTGAAATGAAAGGGAACGTGAAATACATGGAATGGTACAATATCGTAATTCCGATCGTTACGCTTGTTGTCGGTGCAATTGCCGGTTTTTTTATCGGCGTATTTTATTTGCGCAAGCAGCTTGAGAAGATGCAAAGCGATCCGGAAATGCTGCAGCGCATGGCCAAGCAAATGGGCTACAATCTGAATAACAAGCAGATGCAGCGCGCCCAGCAAATGATGAAAAACCAAAAATTCCCCCGGAAATAACGGATTGTTGAGATGGAGATCCGGGGTGCCGGAAGGAGCGGTTGTGGAATGGCGGGCGTTAAAGATTACAAAAATTCTCATGTAACGGCCAACCGTGAACAGATCGAATATCATATTAAAGAAATTTTGAAGCTGATCGGCGAGGACGTCGAGCGCGAAGGTTTGCTGGAGACGCCAGCGCGCGTGACGCGCATGTACGAGGAAATTTTCGCCGGGTATGACGTGGACCCTCGCGATGTGCTGGGCGTTTCGTTCGACGAGCGTCACGAAGAGCTGGTCATCGTCAAAGATATTGTGTATTACAGCCAATGCGAGCATCATATGGCGCCGTTTTTTGGGAAAGCGCATATCGGTTATATTCCGAGCGGCAAGATCGCCGGCTTAAGCAAGCTGGCTAGGCTGGTTGAAGCGATAACGCGCCGCCTGCAGGTTCAGGAGCGCATTACTTCGCAAATCGCGGACATTATCGAGCAGGAATTGACACCACACGGCGTTATGGTCGTCGTGGAGGGCGAGCATTTGTGCATGTGCGCGCGCGGCGTGAAGAAGCCGGGAAGCAAGACGGTAACTTCCGCCGTACGCGGGGACTTCAAGTCCAATTCCGCGCTTCGTTCGGAATTTTTGTCGCTGCTGAAGCAATAATTTTCAGTTCATGCGTATGTCAAAAAGAGCTTGACCGGGGAAGCGGAGCGCCGCTGCTTCGGACAAGCTCTTTTTTTTCGTTGGAGGAACGTCTGAACGCTGCCGCCGCGCCGGGCGCAGCTTCAATGAAACGCGATGCTGCTCGATTCACGTTCCGCTTGCAGCCGCTGATCCACTTGACTCAAGAATAAGGCCGTCCGCTGGATGTACTCTCTCGGGCGGCTGCGGAACAGCAGCTCGTGCCGGCCGTTTTCCACGATCCAGGAACGCGATATGGCGGGATCCTGATTGTCGGCGATCGCCATGGCCGTATGGAACGACGCTTTGTCGTCGTTAGTGCCGTGCACGATAAAGATCGGGATCGAATAGCGGTGGCCGATCACCTGCTCCGACGGGATGGAACCGAAGCCCGTGCCCGACCAAAGCGGTATTAACGTCTGGATAAGCGGCAATGACGGATATTTGGGCAGCGGGACGTATTGGTTCAAATTATCGAACAGCGTCTCCGGGCTGGGCAGAAACAAGCTGTCGAGTATCATCGCGTCGATCTCGTCGGTGACCAGCGCCGTTTGCAGCGCGGTGCCGCCGCCCATGGAAAAGCCCCATACGATGATATCGTCGGCTCCTCGAGACTTGGCGTACTGGACTGCTGCCAGCAGCTGATGGGATTCCTCGCGTCCGCCGGTGGCAGGCGCCTTGTATTGCTTGGAGGCATAACCGTAATCGAACAGCAGCACGTTGTAGCCGAGTCCATGAAGCATCTTGGTCAGGTCGTACATCGGCACCCAGCTTTCTTCGCGATTGGCTCCGTAGCCGTGGCTGAATACGACGGTTCTGTGCGATTCTCCGGCCGCGGCGGCTCTGACCGCCGTACCGGTGCCGTTGGAAGCCGAGGCCGTCATCAAAGCAGGAGCGAAGCTGTCGGCGGGAGCGGGAACAAACCAGCCGCTGACGGTCGTCTCGCCGCTGCTGCTTGGAAATACGACGTCCTCGTACGGCAGGCCGATCGCCTCTTGCGGATTCGATGCCAGCGGCGCCACGTATGGATACGCCAGCAAATAGGCCACGTAACCGTGAAAGACAAGGGCGGCGACCAGTCCTGCGGCAACGAGCGATGCGGCGGCGGCAATCAGCTTATGCTTGCGCCGGGAGCCCGTTCTTTGGACGGGAACGGGGACGGGCATCGGAAGCGCGGGAGGAAGCGTTATGCCGTTAGGCGCAAATCCTTCCATCGTCCGGGATGTGGTCATGGTGCTCATGATGCAGCCCCCTTTTGCCTGAAGTGCGGTTTATGGTTTGCGCCTTCAATAGACGAACGCGTCATCGGTTTGAAAGCGCTGTTATCCGAGTGGTACTTCCTATAGTAAAAGGGTCCCGGATGCCTGTCAATTCATGTCGAGGGAATGTTAGAGGGCTGTAATCAGATTGTAATAATGGACGTCGTCCTTTACGAACAAAGCGCAGATGGAGTATACTAATGAGAATAGATATCAACCATTATGGAATCCGGTTTCGAACAACGAAACACTAAGGCATAGGATAATGAATGACATTTATGCAATGACTAATAAGGGAAACCGGGAGGCGGTACTCTTATGGAGGAAGGCAAATCGACGGTCAGAGCGGTCGATCGGGCGCTTGACATCTTGTTATGTTTTACGATTCGCACGGATTGGGCGATGACCGAAATTGCGGAGCACGTCGGCCTGCACAAAAGCACGGTGCATCGCATGCTGGCGACGCTGGAGGAGAAGGGCTTTATCGAGCGGGACAGCGCGACCGACCGCTATCACTTGGGTCTGAAAGTATGGGAGCTGTCCGCGAATTTGGCCCGGACCGACGATCAGGCGTCCATCTGGCTGCCGGAGATGGTGAGGCTCCGGGATCAGCTGGGCGAGACGGTCAGCATTTACGTCAGGGACGGCTCGGAGCGCGTGCGGATTTTGGCGGTGCAGAGCAATCAGCCCGTCCGCCGGGTCGCTCCGGTGGGGCTGCGGTTTCCTTTGTACGCAGGAGCTTCGAGCAAGGTGCTGATCGCCTGGTCGGAGCCGGAGGAGCGGGAGAAGATTTTGGCCGCGCCGTACTGGCCCGCGTCCATCGACCGGGAGCAATATATGCAGCAGCTGAAGGAAATCGTCGAGCAAGGGTATGCGACTTCCTTCGAAGAGCGGGAGTCGGGAGTGGCGGCGATAGCGGCGCCGGTCTTCGACCGCGCGGGAACGCTCGCGGCCGCTCTGTCGGTCTCCGGACCGGCCAGCCGGATGACGATGGACAAGATGGGCGAATTCGCGCCGATTATGATGGACTATGCCAAACGAATGAGCACGATGATGCGCTAGCATCGCCGAGCCGAAACGCAAACAACGCCCGTCTTGCTTCCCGAAAGAAGCAGGATGGGCGTTGCCGTTTATCCGCCTGCGGCGACGGCGTCAGCCGTTACGCTTGCATATTGGCGATCATTTGGCGAAGCACCGTTTGCAGGATGCCGCCGTTGCGGTAGTAATCGACGTCGACGAGCGAGTCCAGACGAACGGTTGCCGGGAATTCGAACGTGGAGCCGTCCTCGCGGGTTGCGGTCACGGTCACGGTCTGGCCAGGCTTCACATCGTTGGACAGGCCGGAGATGTCGAACGTTTCGCGGCCCGTAATGCCGAGCGTCTTCCAGCTTTGGCCGTCCTGGAATTGCAGCGGCAGAACGCCCATGCCGACCAGGTTGGAACGGTGAATCCGCTCGAAGCTTTCGGCGATGACCGCTTTGACGCCGAGCAAGTAAGTGCCTTTAGCCGCCCAGTCGCGGGAGCTGCCCGTGCCGTATTCCTTGCCGGCGATGACAACCAGGTTTTTGCCTTCGGCCTGATATTTCATCGAAGCGTCGTAGATCGACATCACTTCGTCGGTCGGCAGGTAAGTCGTTACGCCGCCCTCCGTGCCCGGAGCCACTTGGTTGCGGATGCGGATGTTCGCGAACGTGCCGCGCATCATGACCTCGTGGTTGCCGCGGCGGGAGCCGTAGGAGTTGAAGTCCTTGCGCTCGACGCCGTTGTCGATCAAATATTTGCCCGCAGGGCTGGTCGGCGTAATGTTGCCGGCAGGGGAGATATGGTCCGTCGTGACGGAATCGCCCATCAGCGCCAATACGTTTGCCGAACGGATATCCGAGATGTCCGACAGCTCGGAGCCCAGGTTTTCGAAGAACGGCGGGTTCTGGATATAAGTGGACTTGGAATCCCACTCGTAGCTTTCGCCTTCCGGCACGTCGATGGCGTTCCAGCGCTCGTTTTGCGTGAAGACGTTGGCGTATTTGTCGCGGAACATTTCCGGATTGAGGGCCGTAGCGACGGCTTCCTTGATTTCCGCGTTCGTAGGCCAGATGTCCTTCAGGTAAACCGGCTGTCCATCGGCGTCGTGGCCGATCGGCTCGTTCGCCAGATCGATGTTGACCGTGCCCGCCAGAGCATAAGCGACGACAAGCGGCGGCGACGCCAGGTAGTTGGCTTTAACCTGCGCATGCACGCGGCCTTCGAAGTTCCGGTTGCCGGACAGAACGGCGGCTACCGTCATATCGTTGTCGGCGATCGCTTTGCTGACTTCGTCCGGCAGCGGGCCGGAGTTGCCGATGCAAGTCGCGCAGCCGTAACCGGCAACGTGGAAGCCAAGCGCCTCCAGCGGCTCGATCAAACCGGCTTTTTTCAAATATTCGGTAACGACCAGGGAGCCCGGCGTCAGGGAGCTCTTTACGTAGGCCGGCTTCGTCAGGCCGCGCTCGACGGCTTTTTTGGCGACGAGGCCCGCGCCCAGCATAACGCTCGGGTTGGACGTGTTCGTACAGCTCGT
>CALAWP010000101.1 GCA_937895345.1 uncultured Paenibacillus sp.
CGACCGATCCAACGGATCCGACCGATCCAACGGACCCAGCAGATCCAACGGATCCGACAGATCCGTCCGATCCGACGGCCCCAACCGATCCAACGGATCCGACCGATCCAACGGACCCAGCAGATACAACGGATCCAACAGATCCAACAGATCCAACAGATCCAACGGATCCAACGGATCCAACGGATCCAACAGATCCGACCGATCCGGTAGACCCGGTTAGTCCAGTCAATCCAGGAACTCCGACACCAGTGACAGATAGTGCCACTGAGGAGTCTGGTACCATCGAACCGTCCGAAATTGTAATTGAGGAAACAGAGATCCCTCTTGGATCTGGAAATTCGGAGGGGGGACAACCGTCTCTGGAGGACGATTCGGATGTAGTGGAGGTAATGATTGTCGTACCTGACGAGTCTATCCCGTTGGACAGTTTGCCGAAAACCGGTGATTCCAGCAAAACCATCTACTACTTGTTTGGCTTGGGACTAATCGCGTGCGGCTTGTTTATGCGGCTCACTGGAAGGTTTTCTGGCCGTTCATTTTAACTATCATCCAAAGGAATGATCGAATCTCCATAAAGTGCCTCTCACCACCCACGGATTGAAGCGGAGTGAGAGGCGCTTTTCATTATAGGAGCAGTTCTGCCCGCTGAACCATTTTGAGAGAGTACTGTTAGGCCATGCATCTGCTGAGAATAGTAGCTCATAAGGAGAAGTGCTTTTTGATGGATGGTCCCCAATATGGTTAGTGTTTTGGACTTCCTCCATTTTAATTTCTAGATAGTCCCTATTTAATTCCGAAGAGATCATCAAGTAAGATATTCCTTTCAAATACCAAACACACTCGAAAATTCGGGTTTTACTTTTTTCGAAATTATGATATTCTGTTGCTGTTGCTAATAATTGCATATCTGATCACTAGGGGAGCCGTATGGCTGAGACAGAGCAATCTGGACCCTTTGAACCTGATCTGGATCATACCAGCGGAGGGAAGTGGATAAAGGACGATGAGCGTATGTGCCGTGCGGTTTTCCGTACGTATGGTGCGACTTGCGCAGTCAATCGTCGTCGACGAAAATTTCGATCAACCAACCACTTTCCGATTTTGGAAAGTGGTTTTTTGTTTTTGCGGGCGCGGGCGTGCGGCACAGGCCGCTCGGTGCGGGGCGGGGGCGCGGCGCAGGGTGCTCGACACCCGCCGCCGCGGCGTATCCCGCCGGTAAGTGCGCGAACGACCTTACAGCGAAACAGAGCGGGTCAATTGTGCGCTGTAAGTACGCGAACGACCTTACAGCGAAGCAGAGCGGGTCAATTGAGCGCTGTAAGTACGCGAACGACCTTACAGCGAAGCAGAGCGGGTCAATTGAGCGCTGTAAGTACGCGAACGACCTTACAGCGAAGCAAAGTGAGTGAATTGAATGCTGTAAGTTCGTGTACGACCTTGCAGCAGAGCTGTGGGAGTCAATTGGGTGCTGCAAGTTCGCGGGTGACCTTGCAGCAGAACTGAGGGAGTTAATTGGGTGCTGCAAGTTCACGGGTGACCTTGCAGCAGAGCTGAGGGAGTCAATTGGGTGCTGCAAGTTCACGGGTGACCTTGCAGCAGAGCTGAGGGAGTTAATTGGGTGCTGCAAGTTCGCGGGTGACCTTACAGCAGAGCTGAGGGAGTCAATTGAGTGCTGTTAGTTCGTGTACGACCTTACAGCGAAGCAAAGTGAGTGAATTGAGTGCTGTTAGTTCGTGTACGATCTTACAGCGAGGCAAAGCGAGTCAATTGGGCGCTGCAAGTACGCGTGCGACCTTACAAATAGCTTTGTAACCTGCAAGGCCGTATGCCAAGCGGGGCAAAGCCGATCTTTTACTACTAATCGGAGGCGATGAAGATGACTCAAAACACAAATATGCCGGCTGATCGATTTGCGGCCGCTTTTCCGGGGAGCCAAAAAGTATATGTGCAGGGCTCCAGACCGGATGTGCAAGTTCCGATGCGCGAAATCCGGTTAAGCCCGACGGTGAGCCCGTCCGGCGAGCAAACCGACAATGCGCCGATTCGGGTATACGATACGAGCGGGCCGTATACGGATGAAGGGAGAACAGTCGACATTCGCCAAGGCTTGACGCCGCATCGGCTGGCCTGGATTGTCGGGCGCGGCGATGTCGAGAGCTACGAGGGCCGCGAGGTGAAGCCGGAGGACAACGGCTGGCTGAACGCCAGAAGAGAAAGCCGCAAACAATCGGCTGCAAGTGCAGACGGGCAAGTACAAGTCCCGACCGGAAGCGGCGATGAGAAGAACCCGACCGAAGGCAATCATAGGCTGATCCGGACCGGAAGCGGCGATGAGAAGATCCTGACCGAAGGCAACCATGGGCAAGTCCCGGCCGAAGGTGAGCAAGTCATGGCGGAACCTGCAGAGCCATCGGCCGCAGGTCCGCAGAACTCCAACGTCAAGCGGAACGGAGCCGAGCAGATATTTCCCGGGTTGGCGCGCAAGCCGCTGAGGGCGAAGGCCGGGCATAAGGTGACGCAAATGCATTATGCCCGCCGCGGCATCATTACGCCCGAGATGGAATACATCGCGATTCGGGAAAACGTCAGTCCGGAATTTGTCCGCGACGAGGTGGCCAAAGGCCGGGCCATCATTCCGTCGAACATTAACCATCCCGAAAGCGAGCCGATGATTATCGGCAAAAATTTTCTCGTCAAAATTAACGCCAATATCGGCAATTCCGCCGTCGCCTCGTCGATCGAGGAGGAAGTGGAGAAGATGACATGGGCGATCCGCTGGGGCGCGGATACGATTATGGACCTGTCCACGGGCCAAAACATTCATACGACGCGGGAATGGATCATTCGCAATTCGCCGGTTCCGGTCGGCACAGTGCCGCTCTATCAGGCGCTCGAAAAGGTCGGCGGCCGGGCGGAAGCTCTGACGTGGGAGGTTTACCGCGATACGCTGATCGAACAAGCGGAGCAGGGCGTCGACTATTTTACGATCCATGCGGGGGTGCTGCTCCGGTACATACCGCTTACGGCGAACCGGGTGACGGGCATCGTGTCGCGCGGAGGCTCGATTATGGCGGCGTGGTGCCTGGCCCATCATCGGGAAAACTTCCTCTATACGCATTTCGAGGAGATATGCGAAATTATGGCGCGCTACGATATTGCGTTTTCGCTTGGAGACGGACTGCGGCCGGGCAGCATAGCCGATGCGAACGACGAGGCGCAGTTTGCCGAACTGCAGACGCTGGGCGAGCTGACGCAAATCGCCTGGAAGCATGACGTGCAGGTGATGATCGAAGGGCCGGGCCATGTGCCGATGCATAAAATTAAAGAAAACGTCGATCTGCAAATGGAAATTTGCCAGGAGGCGCCGTTCTATACGCTGGGGCCGCTGACGACCGATATCGCGCCGGGCTACGACCATATTACTTCCGCCATTGGAGCGGCGATGATCGGCTGGTTCGGCACGTCGATGCTCTGTTACGTTACGCCGAAGGAGCATCTTGGCCTGCCGAACAAAAACGACGTAAGGGACGGCGTCATCGCCTACAAAATTGCCGCGCATGCCGCCGACCTCGCCAAAGGGCATCCCGGAGCGCAAGAGCGCGACGACGCGCTGTCGAAGGCGCGTTTCGAATTCCGCTGGCGCGATCAATTCAATCTGTCACTCGATCCGGAGCGGGCGATGGAATATCATGACGAGACGCTGCCGGCGGAAGGGGCGAAGACGGCGCATTTCTGCTCCATGTGCGGGCCCAAGTTTTGCTCGATGCGCATTACGCAGGATATAAGGGAATATGCCAAGACGAACGGGCTGGACGATGCGAAGGCGCTGGAGGAAGGAATGAAGGACAAGGCCCGCCAGTTCCGCGAGGAAGGGCTGCAGATTTACCGGTAGCGGCGGCCGTAAACCGAACGAGTACTCAATACAAAAAAAACGGGTCGTTCCGATAGTAACTGGATCGTTCCGATAGTAAACGGGTCGTTCCGAAACCGGATGCGGATATGCTCGCATGCGGAGAATTGAATAGAGGGTGGTCCTTAGTCATTTGCGGTGACTCCAGGAACGCCCTCTTTGTTGTGCTTATCGGCCGTATCGCCGGAACGGCCGCCGCCGCAAGCAATTCGCCGCCGCCCGTTGCCGCGCTTGGCCCGGCCCGTTCTATCCTTCGGCCGGCGTTCTCCGTTCCGGCCGCCGCTTCCGCTCCAGCAGCAGCGACATGCCGGTCAGCGTAACGAACACCGTAGCGCCCGTATCGGACAAGATGGCGATCCACAGCGTCAGCCAGCCCGGTATCGTCAGCAGCAAGGCGACGGCCTTCAAGCCCAGAGCGGCGGCGATGTTGAACCGGATCAGCCGGTTGACCCTTTTGGCCGTTCTGACCGCCTCCGGCAGCTTCCCAAGATGGTCCTGCATAAGGACGATGTCCGCCGTCTCGATGGCGCTGTCCGTCCCTTTGCCCATGGCGATGCCGAGCCGGGCGGAGGCCAAGGCGGGCGCGTCGTTGAGGCCGTCGCCGATCATGGCCGTCCGTCCCGAGGAGGCGAGCTCCTTCACTTTGTTCACCTTGTCTTCGGGCAGCAGCCCGGCTTCATAAGCCGCGATGCCGGTCGCGGCGGCAACCTTGGCGGCCGTTCGCTCATGGTCGCCGGTCAGCATGACGGTGCGTCGAATGCCGATGCGGCCCAGCTCGGCGATGATCGGAGCGCTCTCCTCGCGGATTTCGTCTTCGATGCCGAACATGCCGAGCGCTTTTTCCTCATCGGCCGCGATGACGATCGTGAGGCCTTCCCGTTTCCACTCGCGGATCGTCCGCTTCGCATCTTCCGTCATTTCGACATGAGCGGCGGCCGATTCGTTGCCCAGCCGGTACAGCCTTCCGCCGATAACGGCTTCGGCGCCTTTGCCGGGCAAGCTGCGGATCGATTCGGGCTTAATCAGCGTCGCCTTTCGCTCGCGGACCGTCTTCATAACCGCCTTGGCCAGCGGATGGGAGGAGCTTTGCTCCATGGAGCCGGCGACGGTCAGAAAAGAATCGTCGAAAGAGATCATCTTTGCGACGCGGGGCCGGCCTTTGGTCAGCGTGCCGGTCTTGTCGAAGGCCAGCGTATCGATCTTGCCCAGCTCTTCCAGATGGACGCCGCCCTTGACGAGAATGCCATGCCGCGCCAGCCGGGCGATGCCCGATACGATGGCGATCGGCGAAGCCAGAATCAAGGCGCAGGGACAGCCGACGATCAGGACCGACAGACCTTGATACAGCCAAGTTTTCCATTCGCCCCCAAGCAGGAGGGGAGGGAGGAGCGCGACGAGCAGCGCAATGGCCATGACGGCGGGCGTATAATATTTGGCGAAGCGCTGAATGAACAGCTCCGTCGGCGTCTTCGTCTCCTGGGCTTCGCGCACGAGATGAATGATTCTGGCGAGGGAGGAGTCCCGGTACGCTTTCGTCAGGCGCACTTCAAGCAACCCCTCGTTGTTCAGGCTGCCGCCGTAGACCGGCTCGCCGGGCTTCTTGTCGACCGGCATCCCTTCGCCGGTCACGGCCGCCTCGTTCAAGGAGCTTGCGCCGACGGTTACGATGCCGTCGGACGGAATCTGATCGCCCGGTCTGACAAGGACGACATCCCCTTCCCGCAGCGCTTCGACCGGCACGGCCGTTTCCCGGCCGTCCTCGAGCTTCAGCGCCGTCTTGGGAGCGGCATTCAGCAGCTTCTCCATCGACCTTCTTGCCCGTTCCATGCCGATGCCCTCCAGCCATTCGTTGACGCCGAACAAGATAGCCACGAGGGCCGCTTCCTTCCATTCCCCGATCGCCACGGCGCCGATCAAGGCGACGGTCATCAGCGTATCCATCGTAAACCGGAAGCGGACCAGATAACGCAGTCCGCGCCAGAACGTCTCATAGCCGCTCAGCGCCATGGCGGCGGCGAGCAAAGGGACAACGAGACGGTCGGGTCCGGCATTCCAGTCCGCAACCAGCGCGGCGGCATACAGCGCCGCAGCAAGTAGGACCCGGACGAGCGGCCAGCGGAGAACGAAGGCTTGAGCGCGCGCCACCGCGCTCTCCCGCCCGCCGGACCGGCCGCGAGCTTCTTCGCCGGCGATTGGCCTCGCTGGCCCGGCGTTCGAAGGGTCGGCGGCAATCCGAGCCCCGTCCGACCTCAGAATGCGCTGCACGGCTTCCATCGAAACGCCGTCGCCAATGGACAAGATCCCTGTATTATAGCTGAGCTTGGCATCCCCGCCGTGCTCCAGGCGCCGAATCTCGCTTTCGAGCCTTTGGGCGCACGAAGAGCAGGACAATCCTTGCACGCGATACTCTTTCATTAGAAAACCTTCTTTCCGGGAAAACGTTCATTTCATTCGATATATGAATACTTGCTCATATAATATGCCGAAGAACGCGGAATGTCAACGGCCGGAGTTTGCAAATTTGTACGATTTTTTCGGCAGCCCATATGGAGGAATGCCGCCCGCCTGTGTTACGCTGTGGATAAACTAAACCAACACATGAAAGTAAGGTGGAAATAGTATGGCAGCATCCCGCAATCGCCATCGCGGAAATACCGGGGGCAATCCCCGCATCATGGTCGCCGTAACGGCGGCGGTTATTATCGTTCTGGTCGGTCTGTTTCTATTGAACCAAGCCGCTTCGAATAAAGACGACGGCATGAAATTGCTGGACGAGGCGCCTTCGACGGCCTCCCAGCCGATGATGGGCAACGAGGCGGCAGGCGTGACGATCGTCGAGTTCGGCGATTACAAATGTCCGTCTTGCAAAGCGTGGTCCGAGCGCGTATGGCCGCAGCTGAAGCAAGACTACATCGACTCCGGCAAAGCGAATTTCGCCTATATCAACGTAGAATTCCACGGCGAGGAATCGACGCTCGGAGCCAAGGCGGGCGAAGCGGTCTATCAGACTTATCCCGACCGGTTCTGGGACTTTCACAAGGCGCTGTTCGAAGCGCAGCCGGGCGCGAATCACGACAGCCTGTGGCTGACGGAAGAGAAGCTGCTGGACATCGCGGCCGAGACGGTGCCGGACATGGACCGGGAGGAGTTCCTGTCCGCGCTGAACGGCGACAGCGCCGCAAGCATGGCGGAGCTGGACCGGATCCTCGTCCGTCAGTACGGGGTGAAGGCGACGCCGACCATTTTGGTGAATCATATCGAAATTCAAGATCCGTTCGACTACGAAGCGATCCGCTCGGCCATTGAAGGAGAGCTTCAACCTTAAACCGTTAAAGGAGCGCATGGCGATGGCAATTCGAAAATATTCGTTGTATCTGGCCTGGCTCGCGGCGGTGACCGCCACGCTCGGCAGCCTTTATTTCAGCGAAGTCCGCGGCTACATCCCTTGCGAGCTGTGCTGGTACCAGCGCATTTTGATGTACCCGCTTAGCGTCGTTCTCGGCATTGCCGCCTTTTATGACGACCTTCGCATTCGCAAATACGTGCTGCCCTTGTCCATCCTGGGCATGTGCGTATCCGCGTTCCACTATATGGAGCAAAAGATTCCCGGCTTCGCGTCAATCAAGCCTTGCACCCAAGGGGTGCCGTGCAGTACGCAATATATCAACTGGTTCGGTTTCGTGACGATTCCGTTTTTGGCGCTGGTCGGGTTTACGCTGATCACTCTATTATTGCTTTTTGCCCAAAGATCGTATTCCCGCTGAACCGGTCTTTGCGACAAGAACGGCGAAGGTTCGGGAAAGGAGAGGAGGCCCGGCATGCCCGGTCATTTGCTGCTAGTGGAAGACGACAACGCCATCAGCGAGATGGTGGAGCAATATTTGCGCAAGGAAGGCTATCGGGTGACGATAGCCCGCGACGGCCGCGAGGCGGAACGAGCGTTTGCCGATGGCGGAAACGGCTACGATCTGGTGCTGCTCGATCTGATGCTTCCGGGCTTGAACGGCCTGGAGCTGCTGCAGCGGTTCCGGACGCGAAGCCGCGTCCCGATCTTGATCCTGTCGGCCAAGGACGGAGAGGTGGACAAGGCGCTCGGCCTCCGCTTCGGAGCGGACGACTATATCGCCAAGCCTTTTTCGCTGCTGGAGCTGGCGGCGCGGGTGGAGGCGTCCATCCGCCGGGCGACGCAATATGCGGCTGCAAGTCCGGACGAGCAAGAGGAGACGGCAGCCTCCGGCAAGCTGCTGCAGGCGGGCGAGCTGACCGTCGACCCCGACAATTTTGCCGTCTCGAAGAGAGGCGAGGAAATTAAGCTGACGGCCAAGGAGTTTCAAATTTTGAAGCTGTTTGTGCAGCATCCGTCCCGCGTCTACACGAAAGCGATGATCTATTCGCAGGTATGGAACGAGGACTATTACGGCGATGAAAATGTGATCAACGTACATATGAGGCGGCTGCGGGAAAAGATCGAAGACGATCCGTCCAATCCGCGCTACATCAAGACGCTGTGGGGCATCGGCTACAAGCTGGGGGAGCTGTAGCATGAACTGGCTGAGCTGGCTGTTTGCGGCCGCCGCCGCGGCGTTTATGCTGTTGTACATCCGGCGGCTGTGGGCCGGTCGCGAAATCCGCCAAGCTTTGCGCTATGTTGCGGAACGGCTGAATCAGAATGCAAACGGCGACGGTTCAGGGCCAATCAGGCTCGTCACCGGAGACAAGCGGCTTCAAGCGCTGCTGAACGCCGTCAACGCGATGCTGGAGAGGGAAAGCCGCACCGCCTCCGATTATGCGAAGACGGAGCGGGCGATGCGCAAAATGCTGTCCAACGTGTCGCATGACTTGAAGACGCCGCTGACGGTCATTTTGGGCTATGCGGAAATGCTGGGCAACGGCGCCGATCTGTCGGACGAAGAACGCAAAAGGCTGGAAAGCCGCATCCACGGCAAGACGCTGGAGGTGCTCGCGCTGATGGACGCCTTCTTCGACCTGGCCAAGCTGGAGGCGGAGGACGCGCCGCTGCCGATGGCCGTCTTCGACGCCGGCGAGCTGTGCCGGCAGCGCATTCTCGCGTATTACGAGCTGCTGGCCGGCAAAGGGTTTGAGGTGGAGATCGACATTCCGGAGGCGCCGGCCCGGGTGTACGCGAACGAGGAGGCTTTGGGCCGGATTCTCGACAATTTGCTGTCCAATGCGGTCCGGTACGGGGCGGAAGGCAAGTACCTGGGTTTGAGGGTCTCTGCGGAAGGTCCGGTCCGCATCCGCGTCGCCGACAAAGGCCGCGGCATCCGCGAGTCCGATCGGGACCGGATCTTCGAAAGGCTGTATACGCTGGAAGATTCCCGCAACCGGGACGTGCAGGGAAGCGGGCTCGGCCTGACCATCGCGAAGCGGCTGACGGAACGGATGGGCGGAACGATCGAGGTGAAGAGCGAGCCGTACGTGCGCACCTGCTTCACTGTCTCCTTGCCCCGGGCGGAAGTAAGAAATAAGTAAGAAACGCGACATAAAAAAGAGAAGCACCCGCAGTAAGATAGAATTGCAGTACAGAACAAGCGGGGAGTGAACGAAATGGGCGAAATGATACGGACGCGGCTGCTGACCAAGGCTTACCGGGGAACGGAAGTCGTATCCAATGTCGATATGAAGGTCGGCCGAGGCGAAATATACGGCTTTCTCGGTCCGAACGGAGCCGGCAAGTCGACGGTGATGAAAATGCTGCTGAACCTGGTGAAGCCGACTGGCGGGGAAATCGAGCTGTTCGGAGAGCGGCTGCTGCCGGGTTCGCTGGAGCCGCTCAAGCGGATCGGCCATATGATCGAAAATCCGGTCTTTTACGAGAAGCTGACGGCGGAGCAAAATCTGGAGCTTCATGGCCATTATATGGGCTGCTACAACCGCCAGGCGGCCAAGGACGCGCTGGAGCTCGTGCAGCTGAGGGGTGTCGAGGGCAAGCCGGTCAAGCAGTTTTCGCTTGGGATGAAGCAGCGGCTGGGCATTGCGAGAGCGATATCGACGCGGCCGGACTTGCTGCTGCTGGATGAGCCGATCAACGGGCTGGACCCGTCCGGCATTAACGAAATGAGGAGCCTGTTCCGGAGGCTGCGCGACGAATTCGGCATGACGCTTCTCGTGTCCAGCCATATTTTGTCCGAGGTGGAGCAGGTGGCCGATACGATTGGCGTCATTCATCGCGGACGGCTCATCCGGGAAGTGTCCATGGAGCAGGTGCGCGCCTCCAAGACGGATTACGTGGAGATCGTTACGACCGACGCGGCCAAGGCGTCCTACGTGCTGGAGGAAGTGCTCGGCTTGCGCAATTTCAAGCTGGCCGGCGAACGGACCATCCGCATTTACGATTTGAACGTCCCGCAGACGGAGCTGTCCAAGGCGTTAATTACCGGCGGCGTTCCGGTCGAATCGATCAACCGGAGGTCGAATACGCTGGAGGAGTACTTTTTCGAATTGATCGGGGGAGGTGACGGGGATGCTGCATCTCATCAAGCTGGAGCTTAAAAAAGGACGGATGACGGGGTATTTGTGGGGCTCGCTTATAGCCTACGGCGTCATTGCTGCCTTTTTCCTCCTCATCTATTTGGTCGAGGGGCCGAACCGGCTCGAACCGGCTTTCGAAAGCTATGCGGATATGTTCTTCATCGTGGATACGTTAACGAGGGCCACCTTTATCATTTACGCTTCCGTGCTGCTGAGCAAGCTGGTCATTTCGGAATACCGCAACAAGACGATGGCGCTGCTGTTCGCGTATCCCGTCAGCCGCATCAAGCTTATTGCTGCCAAGCTGTCCATGGTGTTCGTCTGGGCGTTCGCCAATATCGTCCTGGCCAATCTGCTTGTCGGCGCGCTCCTGGTTGCGGTGGACTCGCAATTCGGTTATATTCAAGAATCGCTAACGGCGGAGACGTTGTCCCGCCATGCGCTGAACGTGCTGACGCAAGCGGTCGGCGCCGCGGGCATGAGCCTGCTGCCGCTGGCGTTCGGCATGCGCAAAAAGTCGGTTTCCGCTACGGTGGCCTCCTCGATTCTGATCGTCGCCATCGTATGCTCCAACAATATGGGCTTCAGCCTCAGCTCCATTATTGCGGTTCCGCTGTCGCTTGGGGCGCTCGGCATCGTGCTTACGTATTTGTCCTTCCGCAACGTGGATCGGACGGATGCGGCGTAAGTCGGGTTGATACGGACGGCAGGGCGCCTTGCTCTGCCGTTGTGCCGTTTGCAGGCGCGGGAAATATCCGTTCCAGTGAAAGGGGAAGGAAGATGCATGAAACAAAACAAATACGATGATGACCGTTTCTTTGCCGCATACGAACAGATGCCCCGCTCGGTCAATGGGCTTGAAGGGGCGGGAGAATGGCATGCGTGGCAGGCGCTGCTGCCCGATTTGCAAGGCAAGGACGTGCTGGATTTGGGCTGCGGCTTCGGCTGGCATTGCCGGTATGCCCGCGAGCGGGGAGCAAGCTCCGCGACCGGCGTGGACTTGTCCGAAAATATGCTTCGAAGAGCTCGCGAAATGACGGACGACCCGGCGGTCACCTATATTCAGGCCGCCATAGAGGACGTTCGGTTTCCCGCATCGTCGTTCGATGCGGCAATCAGCTCATTGGCGCTTCATTACGTCGAACCGTTCGAGAGCTTATGCCGCACCGTCTACGACAGCCTGAGACCGGGAGGGACATTCGTCTTCTCCGTCGAGCATCCGATCTTTACCTCCCGCGAGGAGCAGGACTGGTGGCGCGACGGGCAGGGCAATCCCCTTCATTGGCCGGTCGACCATTATATGTCGGAGGGCATTCGCCGAACGTCCTTCTTGACCGACAACGTGATCAAATACCATCGCACCATGGCTTCTTACCTGAACGGCTTGATCCGGGCGGGCTTCCGCATTCGGGCCGTCAGCGAGCCCGGTCCTTCGGAGCAATTGCTGGCGCGGCTGCCCGAGGCAAAGGACGAAATGCGCAGGCCTATGTTTCTGCTCGTGTCGGCGCAGAAATAGGCTGCTTTGCTGCGGATTGCCCATATGCCCCTTCCAGCTCGAGCAGCCGCCGCTTCATCGGCAGTCCGCCGCGATAACCGGTGAGCGAACCGTCCTTGCCGACGACGCGGTGGCAAGGCACCGCGACCAGCAGCGGATTGGCGCCGATGGCGGCGGCAACGGCGCGAACCGCATCGGGCCGGCCGACCGCCGCCGCGACATCGGAATAAGTTCGCGTCTCCCCATAGGGAATATGGCACAGCGCTTTCCATACCGCTTGCTGAAATGCCGTTCCCGGCAGTCTGTAAGCCGCGTCGAATCGAGGCGCCTCTCCGTTTAAATAGCTCAGCAGCTCTTCCGCGAACCGCTTCAGGCCGTTGAACGGTTCCGCGCCCGACGGTTCGGCGTATATCAGTCCGGCTTCCGGCATCCGCCGCCGCGCCCAGCTGCGAAACGTTTCCTCCGACTCGTCCCATCCCCCGACGTAGCAAGGTCCCTCCGGGCCTGCCGCCGCAATCCACTCATGCCGGCCATGCCGCAGCCGGGTCCAGTATACCGTTTTTTCGATACTTGCTTTCGTCATGACGAACCTTCCTTTTTTGTCGTTTCCCGATAGGCCGTCGGCGTCAACCCCGTCATCCGTTTGAAGGCGCTGGCAAAATAGGAGCTGCTGCCGATGCCGAGCTCCTCGGCGATGCAGGCGGCGCTTTTGTCCGTATCCGCCAGCATCGACTTGGCCGCCTCCAGCCGCAGCCGCTGCGCGTATTGCATCGGCGAGACGCCCTTGACCCGCTTGAATAGACGCTGCAAATGCCAGGGGCTGCTATGGAACAAGCGGGACAGCGAATCCAGGCTGACGGCGCTCCGGTAGTGGCGGTCCAAGTAGTCGACGATGCCGTCCACCCATTCCTCCGCGGGCGGCCGGGCGCCGGTCGGCTTGCATCTTTTGCAGGGGCGAAATCCTTCGGACAACGCCTGTTCGGGATGCGTGAAGATGCGCACGTTGCCGCGGCTGGGCGGCCTGGACTTGCAGGACGGCTTGCAAAAAATGCCCGTCGTCCGCACCCCGTACCAGAACCGTCCGTCCCAATGGCCGTCGTTGCCGTTGATCGCTTGCCACTGCATATCGGACGGACTTGAGTTTCCGCTTGTCACTGGATCCCCTCCTTCGCAGCCTTTCCGGAGCGGATCGGCTCGGTTCTGTCGGTAAGAGTATACCTCCAATTGCCCGCAATTTCACTCCTTCGGGAATGTAAACGCAAGAAATCGAAACATGCGATGGCATGGAGTATGATACAACTATATTAAAGACAAACAAGACGTAAGGGGATTATGGACGATGATTCAAGTCAACGTGCCGGAGACGTTCAGCTTTGAGCAAAATCTGGCGTTTTTGAAACGATCGGCGAACGAATGCATGTACCGGATCGACGGCGCTTTCGTATACAAGGCGATCCGATTGAAAGACGGACAGCTCGCAGTCGTGCGTGCGGGCGCGGGCGGTTTCGGGCACGACGGGAAGAGGGAGGAGCCGCGAAGAGATGAGGCCGTCTCGGTCGCTCTGCTGGGCGGCGGCCGTCGGCCGTACGGAGCGGAACAGCTTGCCGAAGCCGCCGACTACGTCCGGGAATGGTTCGATCTGGATCGGGAGCTGGCGCCGTTTTACGAGCTGGCCGAGCGGGACTCGCTGTTGCGCGAGCCGGTTCGACGGTTTCGGGGACTGCGGCTGCTCGGCATACCCGATCTGTTCGAGGCGCTTTGCTGGGGCATTATCGGCCAGCAGATCAATTTGGCGTATGCTTATACGCTCAAGAGGCGGCTGGTGGAAAGCTTCGGAGAGGCGGTAACGGCGGAAGGGACGCAGCACTGGATGTTTCCGGAGCCCGCGGTTATTGCGGCTTTGTCGCCGCGAGACTTGGAGCCTTTGCGCATGTCCGTCCGCAAATGCGAATATTTGATAACCGCAGCCGAGAAGGCGGCCTCCGGCGAGCTTGGCAAAGCGAAGCTGCTGGATGCGGGCGGCGTGCAGGAGGCGGAAAAGCTGATGACGTCCGTTCGCGGCATCGGTCCATGGACGGCCCATTACGTCATTATGCGCTGCCTGAGATTGCCGTCGGCTTTTCCGATTGCGGACGTCGGCCTTCATAATGCCGTCAAGCTGCTGGCGGGCATGGACCGCAAGCCGACCATCCAGGAATTAAGGTCGCTGTCCGCCGACTGGGGGGGTTGGGAGGCCTACGCCACCTTCTACTTATGGCGGATGCTGTATTAGATCGACTCTCAAAAAATATATAAGTTGAACTAATTATTATCACTACTTATGCCAAGCTTCATGAGGAATCGACTTCCGATCGCTCTCGCAGAGGGATGCTTGGATTTCCTAGAACCCGTAACGGTTACCATCCCTATGCAAAGGCGAACACTGCCGTTTCTCCAGTTCGATTTCCTCATTCCGCTTGTTTCGCGTGATTCTCTAGTTCAACTTATATAGTAGTTTTCCAGAACTAAACAGGGTATTAAATAGGGGGGGTGGCATCGCAACCGACCAATTCTCCATAAAGAAACGATGCCCTCTTTTATATTGCCGGTCCTCAGAAAAAGTCCATGAGGTACGTCGTTCGTTCGGGTATGCGCGATTGCAAGCGATTTATAGCCTCCAAGTCGCCATGAATGCGACCAGAAGACGACAATTGCTCTCCCTTGCGGTAGCCCAGCATCATCATCGCCAGGGCGCCGATATCCAGGTGTACGCCCTCCGATGCCGGCAGTTCCGACTCGGAACGCGATACCAGGCAACGGCCGGACGCCCCCAGGCTCAGCTCGTACACGCCTTTATTCCACAGCGCATGCTCGTCCGCCACTTGCAAGGTTATCGTCACCGGTTCTCCGGGCAGGAACGGATACAACGGGAGGAAGGCTTCCACATCCACAATTCGCGCCATAAAATAAGGCACAATCTCCTGCTTGATCCGCGGATCAGGCAATAGGTCCGTCCATGTATCGTCGACGGGGACCGTCAGCTTCGCTTTGTCGATCATGGAATCGTGCTGCGCCAGGAAGCTCCACAGCGCCCGCTTCGCTTCCTCATGGAGCGCGACCATTTCGTGCACCCGAAGCTCCCGCTGCTCCACCTGATAGATTACGTAGCCTTGCTCCGCGCCGTCCGCGCCGCGGTATAACGCGATCTGCCCCTTCTTGCTCGAAGCAATGCGGCGCTGCCACCACAGCTCCGTCCTCGCAAGCGAGCCGTTGTACCGGGCGGCATACGTCTGGTAGACGGCATTCAGGCCCGCCACGCCTTCCACCCGTTCGATCGTTCCTTCATAGCTGGAGCGCGGCGGCAGCTGCGATGCTTCCAACGTATAGTGCTTATGCTCCGTAAAGGTCTCCCAACCGAATTTGCGATAAAAGGCGAAGGCGAACGGGTACAGGAACGACAGCGTCTGCCCTTTCTCCCTCATCGCCTCCAGCGAATGCTTCAGCAGCTTCGCGACCAAGCCTTGCCGGCGGTATTCCGGCCAAGTCGCCACGCCGGCGACGCCGCCCATGGCGAACGGCCGGCCCGCAATGTACGTCTGCAGCTCCAGCACGGTAGCTTGCGCGGCAAGACGATTGCCCGCGAACGCCGCCCACCGGTCCGCCGGCTCCTCCAGAAACCCGCTTCTGGAAGCTTCCAGCTCATCGGCCGTTTTTTTGTATTGAAAAGCAAATTGAGACAACGCCATACATTCGTCATAATGCTCTTGCCCGATAGATCCGATTCGAATTTGCCGCTGTTCCATGGCCTAATCCCCTCGCTTCGCCTATATTCTCGCGTACTTTATAGTCGTTAACATAGCATATTTCTCGCCGAACCGCCAGAAGCCGCCTTCCGTACGAAAGGCGGCTCATTACAATGATATTTGGCTTTGTGATTGGCTGATGCGTTACGAGTTCTTCAAGTCATGCTCCGCCGCTGGCGGGCGGAAAGTGGTATTCTCCGCGGTAATTGGATGCATTATAGGCCGGGTATTTGATCGGCCGATAATTATGTCCGGGAGGGGCGTCCCTGTCCTGCGTATAAATAAACATGACGTCGGCGTCCCAGAGCACAAGCTCGTCCCGTCCGTCTCCGGTCAGATCAATCGCCTCCGCGCACAGCTCCGGATGCCCGTCATTCGGAAATACAACGACTCGTTCCCCGCGGCCATTCATTAGACCGCCATAAGCCGTGCTCCCGTTCAACAGAATCAGATCCGTGCCGTCGCCCGTCCAGTTGACAGGCGTGATCAAATTCCCGTTCGTGCCCGGCTCGAACTGATGCAGAATCGTCCCGTCGTAATCCATGATGTAGAGTATGCCCTGGCTGCCCCAATAGGTCGTTGCCGCAATCTGGAGACCCGTCAGCTCGGGCCGATAATTGCCGATACTAATCCGCTGGCCATGCCCGATCATGAGCTTGCGCAGCAGCTCCCCTTGCAGATTGGCGATCATCAGCCCTTCGTCGCCGGACACAATGGCGATATGCGGCTCCAGGTGAGAGGGATGCCATTGCCCGATAATGATTTCGTCGGTATGGTCGGTGGGCACGGGTAGCGTCCATAACAGGCGCCCGTCGTGGTCCAGCAGATGATACCCGACAAATACCTCGTCCCGCCCGTCCCCGTCGACATCGCAGGTGAACGGAAAATGCCCGGTATTGTTGCCCTGAAACTTCCACATCGGCTGCAACTCGCGATTGAAGGCCCACAGACGGCTGTACCTGTCTTTGATCACCAGATCGGACGGTCGGTCGTGTCCCGACAGATTGGCGATACGGATGGCGTCTACATTGACCCGGTCAAAAGCGTATTCGCCGAACGGCACGGAATGCAGAGACTCGTCCGGCTCCGCGGCCAGCGGCACGGGAATCTGTCTCTTAACCGAACCGTCCCGGCCATCCAGAATGGTCAGCTTGAAGTCGAGCACCGCAATCACTTCGTCATACCCGTCCCCGTCGATATCGTACACCTGCAACGGCAGATCGGCGGTCAGAAGATGCATCTCGGGGTTCGTGCTGGGTTCGCCCCACTGCCACAGAACTTCCCCTTCAAGCGTGATGCCGGTCAGACAACTGATGAAGGCGTACGCATCCTTGTGCCCGCGTTTCTGATGCTGGGCCAATACGAGCTGCTTCTCGTCGCGGCCGAGCAGATGCCCGAAGCGAATTTGCCTTGCCGTACCGAAGTTGTGCAAGTCAATGCGCTTCCACAGCCGGGGCTGCGGGTACTGCGCCCTCTGTTGCTCCAGCCGTTCCGATGCCGCTGCTTGCCGCAGCAGCCAGCTTTCGCGTTCGGCTGTCGTCATCGTGACGCGCACGTCGGTGAATTGCGCGGGCATTCGTGCGCTTAATCCGATTCGGCCGCCGTCGTAGGATTCGTCTTTTACCGTAAGCAGCACTTCGCCGTTCATGCCGGCTTGCAGGGCAGTCCCTTTGCACGTGACGGTTAGATGAAGGGGCTTATCGGTATCGTACGGAAAAGGCATGGAAGCAAGCTCGTCGAACTCCTCTTGATCGCGCCGTATCAAGACCAATCTCTGGTCGTTCAGACCGACGAAGTAATAGCGGCGGCTGTGCTGGTAGCGTACGAGCACGCCGCAGTGGCTGCGGGTCGAGAAGGGACGCAGGGTGACCGACAGGGTGTAATCGGTCCATTGCTCCTCGCCGCTGACAAGCGTGGGCCACAGATCGCCGCGAATGGCCGCCTGGGGACGGGTCTGCTCCATCCAGCGCCGGCCATTGCTATTCGTAATGATCCAGCTTGGCCCAAGCCAGCCGTAATAGACGATGGGGTCGTACCAATTGCCGCAGTACCCTGCCGGGGGTACATAATGGTATTCGCCGGCCGCGGAATGCTTCGGATCGAACGGGAAGGCGCCCAGCGGGAAGTCCGTGAAGGTTTCGTCCCAAACAGTGATTTGATCGTTCACGATATGCCGCTCCTTTCGATTACCGATTGTTGTACCATTCCGTCCAGAAGGCAATCGCCTTGTCGCCGCCGGAAGCGCGATAGCGCTTGACGTAATCGTCCCAAGTCGCATCGATATCTTCGCTGCCGAACATGGATTTGGCCGTATATTCTTCCACGATGGCATCCAGGTTGTACGCCGCCAGATCCGGGTTGTAAGGCAAAGCGGCCGCGATCTCGTCCAGAACGCCGATATCGGTCGCCCTGTACAGATTCTCCAGAACCGCCGGCTCGTAGTTGGTGCCCAGATACGATTTGACATCGTCATCCAACTGCCCGTGCTTAATCATGGAGAACGCCCAATGCAGCGGCTGCAGCTCTTTGTCGGTCAACTGGACGTTGCCGGAGCCGTCCTTGGTGTAATGCTCATTCTCGATGCCGAGATAGACATAGGCGGTTCCTTCGGGAGACAGCACCCAATCGAAGAACGACAGCAGCTTCTCTACATTTTCCGCCGTGCGGGTAATGCCCATGTAATGCCGATTCACCGAATCGTAGGCGAAGGTCGTCGCGCTTCCATCCGGACGCAGCGGCGGGTCGATGGTTATAAAGTGATCGAATGTATCCGGGGCGAATTCCCGGTTGGTCGCAAAGTGCCAGAAGCCGTTAAACATGCCGTATTGCATCGTGCCGACCTTCTCGCGGAAGACCGAGCTGTTGGATGTCGCCCACTCCGGATCGAACACCTTGTTCTGCACAAGCTTGTTCATAAATTTCAAATACTCCTTGTACTGCTCCGAGATGGCGGGCGGAATCACTTCCCCGTCGATTACCTTGTAGGTTTCCGCATCGAAGGCGGCTTTGAACAGCCTGCCCCCGTAACTGAGGTCGTTATTGCCGACAAGACCGTAGGTATCGTTGCGGTCATTGCCGTCCGGGTCCTGCCGGGTGAAGGCAACCAGGACGTCATAGAACTCGTCGATCGTTTTCGGAATATCCAGTTCAAGCGCATCCAGCCATGTTTTGTTAATGTAGACGACCTGATTGAAGGCGTCGTGGCGGTGGTAAGGAATCCCCCAGATTTCGCCGTTCTCGCCGGTCACCGGAAGCCAGGCCTCCTCTGGAATCTGCTTAAAGTTGGGATACTGGTCCAGGTAAGGACGAAGATCCACGAGCAGATCGTCATTGGCGAATTGCAGCAGTTTATTGCGATTGACCGAAGTGACCATGAAGGCGTCGGGATAATCGTTGGAAGCCATCGTGATATTGAGCTTGTCCATATAGCCGCTTGAGCCCGGCGACTCCAGATGAATTCTGACGCCTGTCTTCTCCTCCAGGAAATCAATATACTCATTATCCGACAATGACATCCCCTTCGTGTCGACGTTGAAGTCGAACATGACTTCATACGGACGGGCCGGCGCATCCGTAGACGGCGTACCGTTATTCGCGCCGGAATTGGAACCGCTTCCAGAGCTGTTGGAGCTGCAGCCCGCTGCCAGGATGGTCATCGAGAGCGCGACGAGCGGCACAAGCTGATACATTCTTTTCATCTTTTGAACCTCCCATATCGATTTGTTGGTCTGCTTCCATTTCATTGTAGGGGATTCGTTTCCTGTCACAATGAACAGTTATGCTTGTTATGTTCAGGATTTGCGATTCAAGCATGTACATTTTCTTCGCTTGTGCACAGATCTCGCAATAATCGCCGCCAGGGCCGATTCCCTTGTACGAAGCCTCACCCCAGGTTCTGCTCTCTTCTAATGGATTTGCGGTATTCGTTCGGCGTCGTATGGTACAGCTTCTTGAAGTGCCTGATGAAGGTATGCGTCGTATCGTAACCGCATTGCTCGGCAATCTGGTAAATGGTCAATTGATCGTTCTCCAGCAGCTTGACCGCCTTCTGCGTACGCAGCCGGATCACATAGTCCACGAAGCCGATGCCCAGATAGCTTTTCAGCACCGCGCTCAGGTAGGAGGGACTCATGGACAGCTTGTCCGCAATTTCGCCGAGCGAGATCGGGCGGTCGTAATGCTCGTCGATGTAGGAGACGATCCATTCCGCCGTGCTGTTCGTCTGCTGCTGGTTGGCGTTCAGCTGCTCGTGCAGCCAATTGCACAGCTTCAACAGGTACGCTTTTTTTTCATCGAAAAATTCATAGTTATGCAGCTTGAAAAACAAGTCTTCCTTAAAGTGGCTGTGCAAATCGATGCGATGATCCAGCGCATATTTAGTCAGATTGGACAATGCGTTGTAGAAGTAGGCATGCAGCGATTCCAGCGAGCTTGCTTCCTTCTGCAGCATCTCTTCGATCGCATTGTCCAAATTTTTCTCCACCAGGTCCATTCTTCCGTTGGCGAGGTCCTGAATCAGCGCTTGCGTCTGTTCCGCGACGAACGTCACTTCTTCGCTGTGCCGCTTCGGAATCTGACTGTACCGGATAATCGACTGCTTGCCGAACAGGCTTTTGAAGGCGAGACACTGAATCGCATGGGCATAACATTGATTCACCTCCAGCAGCTGCGAGGCGGTGTCGCTGACACCTGCGCACATGGTCAGCCCGAACTGCTGGCGCACATCGGATTGAATGTAGGCAATCTGGGACGAAATATGGGCCGGCAGCTCGTCGCTGGAATCGCCATCCGCTTGGTCGAACCCAAGCAGCATCGTATACTTGCCCAGCTCCGTGTTCAGCAGGTAAGCATTATATTCCAGCGCGAATGTCCATTTGATCGCGTTAAACACCGTTTTGTTCATCAGCAGCCGCTCATTGACGGGGAGTGACGAAACGGCATGATAGTAATCGTCAATCTGGAACACGATGACGCAGAATCGGGCGCTGTCCAGCCGAATATCGTATTGGAGGGCTTTCTCGGCAAAGTTTTGAATGGGACGTCCGCCCAGCAGATCCGCGATAAGTCCCGTCTGCGAATCCAGCAGCGTGAACGTGCGCTGACTCTCGTAAATACGGGTCGCCTTCTTATTCATATAGACCGTATGCAGCCATGGGAATAGGCCCATCACGACGGCGGCCGCCATAAGCAGCAGCATATACGGCCGCACTGTCGTGCGGCTGTCCGGCAGCGCGGACAATGGGATTAGCGTGAGCAGCGACCAATCGTTGTTCCCGGAACGAGATTGAATAACGACGTGTTCGCTCAGCAGAAAGCTGGATTGGTTATGACTGAAAATATGATCTTTGTTCGCCTCGAAAAAACGAAGCGTATCCTCCGAGCCCGCCAGCAGCGGCTCCTTGTTTCGGTCGACCCAGACGATATGCGGATTGCCTTCCAGCAGCTGATCGCGAATGAACGCTTCCTTCATATTAAACGACAATGCGCTGCTGCTGTTCTTGATCAAGCTTGGAACGGCCGCAACAAAGGAAAGCATGCTTTCGGACGCCGGTTGATTGCTGCTGCGCACGCTCGAGTTTACCCACATGGGACCGGCCGGCTGCTCATAGAAGCGATCGAACACCTTCCGATGCGGGAAATCGGAAAGTCCCGAAATCACAAACGAGGTGGAGAGAATCCGGTCGATGGACTTGTTGTACAGATAAACGGAATCAATGCCGGACTGTGCCTGGATCAGACGCGTAAACTCCTTCTGAATCAGGCTGAGCCGATACATATCCTGATGCAGCTCGGCATCGGGCCGATGAATCCATTGCGTCAGCTCGCGATTGAGCAATTGCTGCTTGTAGAGCGCATCCATGCTGCCCGTGAAGAGCACCAGACTGGAGAAAGCGCGCTCATGTTGTCGTTCGCTGGCAAAAATGCGATCGTTCATTTGATTCTCGCGCATCTGACGATCATACAGCCACAGTGCGCATGCAGCAATCAACAACACGGTCAAAAAACCGATGTATAAGTAATTTTCCTTGATCGTGCCGAGACCGAAATATTTTCTCATGCTGCACCTTCCCTCATGACAAAGTTTCAAAGCGGTAGTCTATCTATTGTAGAGAGAAATCGCCGTGAGCGAAATACTGTTCAGGACGGAATCTAAAGAAATATACATACTCAAATAAATTGACCATAGGCTTGTCCCTCCTGCGTTGCCTATGCTTAAAGTGCGGCTTGACCATTCATGAAAGACCAATAACGGGAGGGAGGAATGGGCAATGGAAGATCAACGCGCTCCGGCAGCGGTCTTGCGTCGTCCGGCGAACCGGCGGTCCGGTTTCATCAACACGCTGATGAAATACCGATATTTGTACTTGATGCTGCTGCCCGGATTCGTTTGGTATTTTATTTACAAATATTTGCCCATGTATGGATTAATTATCGCGTTCAAGGATTTCAGCTTCTCCAAGGGCATATGGGGCAGTCCCTGGGCGGGATGGAAGCATTTCGAGTTTCTGTTCTCTTACCCTGATTTTTATCGCATTCTGAAAAATACCATCGTGCTGAACGTCATGGAGCTGCTGTTTGCGTTTCCGATGCCGATTATTCTGGCCTTGATGCTGAATGAGCTTCGCAGCATGCTGTTAAAGCGCTCCATCCAGACCATCGTTTATTTCCCGCATTTTCTTTCCTGGATCGTCTTCGGGGGAATCGTTATCCAGCTGCTGTCGCCGAACGACGGCCTCGTTAATCAACTGCGCGAGCTGGTGGGACTGGAGCCCGTTCATTACATGACACAGTCCGAATATTTCCGGCCCATTGTCATTATATCTCTTATTCTCAAAGAGACCGGCTGGGGTGCAATCATCTTCCTGGCCGCGCTGGCCGGAATCGATCCCGCCCAATACGAAGCGGCCACGATGGACGGCGTCTCCCGCTGGCAGAAGCTAATTTACATTACGCTGCCGGGCATCCGCAACACCATTATATTGTTATTCATCCTAAAAATAGGAAGTATGCTCGATTACGGCTTCGAGCAAATCTTCATTATGTACAATCCGACGGTCTACGATGTCGGGGATGTGCTCAGCACCTATATTTACCGGATCGGCTTGCAGGATGCCAGATTCAGCTTGACGACGGCAATCGGCTTCTTCCAGTCCTTTATCGGACTGATCCTGATCTGGTCGGCCAACCGGATGGCCAAGAAGTACAGCGATGTGTCGATTTGGTAATGAGAGAGGAGGAGACGAAGTGTCCGCAAAATTTTCCATCGGCAATGCCGTCAATGGCACGTTGCTTATCCTGTTCGCTCTGCTCACATTTCTGCCGTTTTATTACGTTGTGATGGCCTCGATCAGCGAGCCCCATCTGATTCGCGAAGGCCAGCTGCTGCTGTTCCCGAGGGGATTCGATCTAACGGCCTACCGGGTCATCTTGGAGAATGACCGGTTCCTGACCTCGTTTGTCAATACGGTGACTAGAACCGTGCTTGGACTTGCGATCAATTTGATTTTGCAGCTGACCTTCGCGTATGCGTTATCCAAGCGTTATTTGCCCGGCCGCCGATTTTTTATGGTCTACATCATCATTACCATGTTGTTTAATGGCGGCATCATCCCGACCTATCTGATCGTCAGGGGAACGGGGCTGCTGGATACGATCTGGGCGCTTGTCATTCCGGTCGCGATGAGCACATGGAATATTATTTTATTGCGTTCCTTCTTTGAGAATGTGCCGGACAGCCTTGAGGAATCGGCCAAAATTGACGGGGCCAACGATCTGATTATTTTTTTCCGCATCTATTTGCCCTTGTCGATGGCATCGGTAACGACGATCGGCTTGTTTATCGCCGTTATGCATTGGAATACGTATATGGATGCGGTCATCTATATTCGCTCCGCCGAGTTGCAGGTGCTCCAGACGTATCTCCGGGATATGGTCGTGCAGATGGAGATGGCGGCGACGCTGGGGGATATGGGCGTGATCAATGAAACGACCGGTTTATCGGTGCGTACCGCCGCTATTTTCCTGACCGTCTTGCCCATTATATGCGTGTACCCATTCGTTCAAAAATACTTTGTCAAAGGCGTTACTTTGGGGGCTGTTAAGGGCTGAGCCTTTTCGACAGCAAAGTTTTTGCAATACTCAAGTTATCAGAATTTCACCATAATATTGGGTCGCACGACCTATGAAGCGGGGAGAAACGGCAACCTATCGTTGCAGCTCTAGCAGGCGGGACTTAGCTAAAGCAGTTTCATTTTACAGAGCATTTGACAGGCAAGCTGCCTATCAAATGCTTTTTTATTCAAACGCTTAAGAAGAAACGCCGATCGGAACGACAAAAAATAAGACGGAAGATGCATCGCGGCCCATTTGAAAACGCTTCCGAAAACCTATTGCCTGTTGCCTTGCCGGAGCTTAAGATCATGGTGTCGACATTGGAAATTGTTTTATCGATTGTGCAAACGTTTGCTCATCACTGCTGAAACTGCACCATGCATCCGTATCTGCAGCATCGCTGCTGAATCCTGCACTATGTAACCGTACCTGCATAATCTCCTACCGAAAATGCACCAAAGTAACCGTATCTGCAGCATCGTAACTAAAACCTGCACTACCGCCGTTGCTACAGCAAATCGCCCTGTGTCACACCGCCGCAACCGAACCCGCACCGCACTGGCCCGTGCCGCTGTATCGACTGCACACAACCTGCATCCGCCGCCTCTCAACGCCCTTATCCGACCCATCACGAGTTTGATGCCAATCGACAATGCCCGGAGTTCACCTGATTTTCGCAAGTCCATCCATATCCCATTCAAAAGGAGGATTTAAAAAAATGAAAATCAAACCAACCGTCAGCTTGCTGCTGGGGTTGACTATGCTGCTCTCCCTGTTTTGGAATGCCGCGTCTTTTTTGTCGCCATCGCCGACGGCCGTTGTATCGGCGGCGGGTTCGTCAGAGGCGACGGTATATTATTACAAGCCGTATCGCAATTGGACAACCGTTAACATCCATCATAACGGAGGCGGCAGCTGGACGGCTGTGCCCGGAACGGCAATGGCGAATGCCTGCCAGGACTGGGCGGTTTATACGGTCAATCTTGGAAGCGCTTCCTCTATGCAGGCCGTATTTACGAACGGCTCCGGCGCATGGGATAACTTGAACGGAAGCAACTATGCGATGGGAGCCGGCATTCACCAGGTCAAAAATGGCTTGTTGACCGCCTCGGCCGGCAATCCGTGCGAGGATCCGCCGGAAACATCGGGCCAAACGCTGACCGTCTATTATAAACCGGCATCGAACTGGACGCAGTCTTATTTGCATTACAAGCCGAACGGGGGAGTCTGGACGACGGCGCCGGGAGTGCCGATGGAGCAGGCTTGCGCCGGATGGGTTCGCAAAGAGCTTGCACTCGGATCCGCTTCAGGCGCAGCGGCCGTCTTCACGAACGGCTCCGGCCTGTGGGACAACAATCAGGGGCGGGATTATGCGATGGGCACCGGCGTCGTGCGGGTCGAGGGCGGCGTCATGGCGGCGGGAAGCCCATGCCCGGATCTGCCGCCGGATTCGACGCCGCCGTCGATGCCGGAGCAGCTGACGGCTTCCGCCGTGACGAGCTCGTCCTTGACGTTGTCCTGGTCGGCTTCCGCGGACAACGAAGGCGGCAGCGGCATGGCGGGATATGTGCTGTACCGGAACGGAGCCGTTATCCGCGACGATCTGACGGCAACCTCGTTTACCGATACAGGTCTCAGTCCTTCGACCGCATACGCCTACGCCGTTCAGGCCAAGGATCGGAGCGGCAACTTGTCGGCGCTGTCAGCGGAAGTTACGGCAACGACGCTGCAAGGCAATACGGCGGAGGTGTATTATAACTTGCAAGAAAAAGGCTGGGCTTCCGCGCATATGCATTACATGCCGGCGGGCTCGTCTTGGTCTGCGCTCCCCGGACCTGCCATGACGGAGGCGGCCTGCGCCGGCTGGGCCAAGCTGACGGTCAACTTAGGCGGCGCCGCAACGATGAAAGCCGCCTTCAACAACGGCAGCGGCTTGTGGGACAATAACGGCGGCCAGGACTACACGATCGGCACCGGCCGGACCGTCGTCTCGGGCGGCGCGGCGGCCGCCAATGCCGCCAATCCGTGCGCTCCGCTGCCGCCGGATACGACGGCGCCCTCCGTTCCCGCCGATGTGGCGGCTTCCGTCAACGGCTTGAAAGTGACGCTGTCGTGGAGCGCCTCTTCCGATAACGAAGGAGGGCGCGGCGTAGCCGGTTACGAGATCGTCCGCACGGGAGGCACGCAAGGCTCGAAGACGTTTACGACGGCTGCCCTGTCGTTCGTCGATGCGGCTACGGAAGCCCAAACCGCCTATACGTATACGGTGGCGGCTTACGACAAGGCCATGCCGGCGAACAAGTCGGCTCCAAGCGCGCCCGTAACGGCGACGACGCAGGATGCGCCGCTGCCGCCGCAAGGAGGAACGCCGCTCGGGACGGATATGCGCGAGGACTCCATTTATTTTGTGATGACGGCCCGGTTCTACGACGGAGACGAGTCCAACAACCGGGGCGGCCAGCTGCACGTTTCCAGCGGCAATGCAGCCTACGACGATCCGATGTTCCGGGGCGATTTCAAAGGCTTGATCGAAAAGCTCGACTACATTAAGGCGCTCGGCTTTTCGGCGATCTGGATTACGCCTGTCGTCCTGAACCGTTCGGACTACGATTACCACGGCTATCACGGCTGGGACTTCTACCGCGTCGACCCGCGCCTGGAATCGCCGGGCGCCACGTACCAGGACCTGATCAACGAAGCGCATAACAAAGGGATTAAAATCATTCAGGACGTCGTCTACAACCATTCCACCCGCTGGGGAGAAAAAAATTTGTTCTCTCCCAAAGTGTTCGGCGTCCGCAACAGCCAGTGGAGCTGGTATTACGACGAGCCGATTCCGGGCTTCGAATACGACGGCATTACCGTACCGAATCCGACCGGCAAGGCGTATAACGGCGATCTGTGGTCGACGGCCGAGCCGCCGGGCAATACGTGCCGCAATTGGGGCGTGCCGCTCGGCAATGGAAGCTACCACTGCCAATGGCCGAACCCGACGTCGGGCATGTTCCCGGCCAATTATTATCACCAATGCTGGATTGGCAACTGGGAAGGGGAAGACTCGCGCAGCTGCTGGATTCATGAAGATTTGGCGGACTTCAATACGGAAAACGCCGAGGTGCAGGCGTTCTTGAAGGACGTTTATCGCAAATTTATCGACATGGGCGTCGACGGCTTCCGCATCGATACGGCCGTTCATGTGCCGAGGCTGATCTGGAACCGCCATTTCTTGCCGGATGCGCACAACTATGCCGTGTCCAAATTCGGCGACAAAGGGAAACACTTCTTTATGTTCGGCGAAGTCGGAGCGTTCGTGCACGACAAATGGAACCGCGGCTCGGTCAATCATTCGGCGCAATTTTTTACCTGGAAGGAAAGAAGAAGCTACAGCGCCGACGATGCGGCGGCCGTGCTGGAGCAGTACAACTACGAGCAAGCGATGGGGCCTGCCAATCAGCCGACCTCCGACAACGCCTTTTTGCGCGGCAATCAATATCATGCGCCGGACCACAGCCAATTCTCGGGCATGAGCGTAATCGATATGCGTATGCATATGAATTTCGGGGAGGCCAGCAACGCGTTCTGGAACGGCAAAGATTCGGACGACAGCTATAACGATGCGACCTTCAACGTCGTCTACGTCGACAGCCACGATTACGGCCCGAACAAATCGAATACGAGGTACGATGGCGGGACGGCGGCATGGGCCGAAAATATGAGCTTGATGTGGACGTTCCGCGGCATACCGACGCTGTATTACGGCTCCGAAATCGAGTTTCAGGCCGGGAAGCAGATCGATTGCGGTCCAAGCTGCCCGCTGGCGACGACCGGCCGCGCGTATTTCGGCGATCATATCGAAGGCAACGTGACGGCCGCCGACTTCGGCGTCGTCGCTTCGGCCGACGGGGCGGTTGCCCAGACGCTCGACAAGCCGCTTGTGAAGCATGTGCAGCGGCTGAATATGATCCGCAGACAAATTCCCGCCCTCCAGAAAGGGCAATATTCGACCTCGGATATTCAGGGGAATATGGCGTACAAGCGCCGTTACACCGATGCGTCGTCCGGCGCCGACAGCTTTGCGCTGATTACGGTATCCGGTTCCGCCACGTTCTCCAACATCCCGAACGGGACGTACAAGGATGCCGTGACCGGCGACGTCAAAACGGTCACCAATGGCACGCTGACGGCGAACGCAAGCGGCAAAGGCAATCTTCGCGTTTACGTGCTCGACCTGCCGGGCAATCCGGCGCCGAGCAAGATCGGCGTGGACGGACCGTTTCTGAAGCCGTAACCTGCCCGTTCGGCCTGCCCCAAAGACTTCCGGCCAGCCCGGCCTGCCAAGGTCATCCGGCCAGCCCGGCCTGTCAAGGTCATCCGTCCAGTTCGACCTGCACAAAACATCCGGCTCGGCCGGAGGCCCGCTCCCGTCTCAAAGCGGGGCGGGCCGCATTTTTGCGCGAGATGTACAAGTCTTCTCATAATCCTTTTTTGATCCGAATACAATGTTCGTATATGCATAGCTTAGTCATACGAACGGCGATATCGGGAAGAGAGGATCGTGGAACATGGACAAGTCGAGAGCGGCGATATGGGGCATCGGGACGGCGGTGCCGCCATACCGGATAGAGCAGGAGGATACGTCGCGGAGGCTGGCCGATGCGCTGCTGCAGGCCGGACAAACGGATTCCAGTCGCTGGGCCAAAAAAATATTCAGGCAATGCGGCGTTCAAACCCGTTATACATGCGAGCCCAATTTGCTGCAGCATGCGGAGGATTGCCTTTATTTCCCGAGCGGGGGGAGAACGGAAAGCGACATGCCCGCGACCAGCGCCCGCATGGCCTTGTACAAGCGGGCGTCCGTGCCGCTTGCCGCCGAAGCGGCCGCCAAAGCGATGGCGGACGGCGGAGTGGATGCCGCCGGCATTACGCATCTCCTCACGGTGAGCTGCACCGGGCAGTTTCTCCCCGGCCTGGATGCCGCGCTGATTAGCGAGCTGGGGTTGAAGCCGTCGGTGGAAAGATATCCGCTGACGTTTCTGGGCTGCGCGGCGGGGGTAAGGGCGATGAGCCTGGCGAAGCGGCTGGCGGAGGGCAAGCCCGGAACGCGGGTGCTCATCGTCTGCGCAGAGCTGTGCACGCTCCATATTCAGCCGTCCGCCGGCCGGGAGGCTTTGTACGGCGCGTCCTTCTTCGGAGACGGCGCGTCCGCTTGCGTCATCGGCGCAGGCGCCGGCCGCGGAACGGATAGCTTCGTGCTTGGCGAAGATTTGACCGCCACGCTGCCGGGCAGCGAAGGGGAGATGACCTGGGAGGTTGGCGATTACGGCTTCGACCTGCATCTTTCCACTTCGATTCCGCGGCTGATCGGCGAGCATGTGCCTGCGGCGGCGGCGCGGCTGACGGGGGACAGGCCGAAGCCGGAGCTGTGGGCGATACATCCCGGCGGCAGAGGGATCGTCGATGCGCTTCAGGAGACGTTCGGATTGTCCGACAAGCAGACGTCCGCCAGCCGTACCGTGCTGCGCGACTATGGCAATATGTCATCGGCGACGATTTTGTTTGTATTGCAGGAGATGAGACGGATGCTGCGGCTCGAAAACCGGCCGGCAGGAGAAGGGATTATGATGGCGTTCGGTCCGGGCGTGACGGCGGAGCTTATTCGCATGACGTATTCCCTGGCGGACGACTCGGTTGCTTCGGATCGGCTTCACCGCATCCCGAGCGCGGCGGATGCTTATGCTTAGGACGTTTCGGCATCGCGAGCGCCGGCCCGAGCTGATGGACGACCTGTCGGGGGGCGGACCGCAGCTGCAAGAGGCGCTCGTCCATCTTCGCGGGCTGAACCGTCTGTTTGGCGCCGCCTATCCGACCTTGTACGGGGTTAAGCGGCTGTGGCGCGAGGCGGGACGGCCGAAAGTGCTGACGGTTATCGACATCGGAGCCGGCTCCGGCGACGTCAACGGCAGATTGCTCGAATGGGCGACCCGCGAGGGCGTCAACCTGCGGCTAACGCTGATGGATATAACGGAGGAGGCGATTCGCGAGGCGAGACTGTATTACGGGAACGAGCCGCGCGTGCGCGTATGCCGGGGAAACCTGTTTGAATTGGACAAGGAGTCGGCGGATGTGGTGACAGGAACGCAGCTGTTGCATCATTTTGCGGATGAAGAGCTGGAGCGGGCGGTCGCTTGCATGCTGAACGCGTCGCGGCTGGGCGTTGTCGTGAACGACATTCACCGGCATTGGCTGCCGTGGTCGGCGGTCTGGCTGGCGACCCGGCTTATTTCCCGCAATCCTTACATTCGGCACGACGGGCCGTTGTCCGTGGCCAAAGGATTTCGAGCGTCGGACTGGAAGGCGCTGCGCCAGCGCCTGCACGGCGTGCGGATGAGGAGCTCGTGGCGGCCGCTGTTTCGATATGCCGTCATTATTTATAAGACGGAGGGGAAGCGGGATGGCGTATGACGCGGCCGTAGTCGGTGCGGGCATCGGCGGAAGCGGTCTGGCCAAGCTTCTGGCGGAGCGGGGCTGGACCGTATTGCTGCTAGACCGGAACGCATTGCCGAAACATAAAGTTTGCGGCGAGTTTTTGTCCCCGGAGTCGAAGGTTTTTTTGCGGGAGATGGGACTGCTGAACGAGGTTATGGCTTTGGGCCCGGCGGAAATTAGCCGAATCCGGCTGCATCTGGACGGCGGCGGACGAATCGAGCTGCCGCTGCCGAAAACGGCATTCGGCATCAGCCGCCGGAAGCTGGACGCGGCGCTTCTCGATGCAGCGATCCGGTCGGGCGTTCATGTGCTGCAGTCCGCAACCGTCACGGAATACGTGCCTTGCGGTGCAGGCTGGACCGTTACAGCGTCGGTCGGCCGGGAGACGAGAAAATTTGCGGCGAGTACAGTGATTGCCGCTTGGGGCGGTACGCCAATCAGGCTGAAGGGCGGTGCGCCAATCGGGCTGAAGGGTGATGCGCCAATCGGGCTGAAGGGTGGAGCTGCGGTCCGGACGGAGCGGAATCGACGGCGTGCAGAACCGAGTGTCGGCGTCAAATCCCACTACATTGGGAACGGTTTTGCCGAGGACGCCGTGGAGCTTTATTTTTTTGCCGGAGGGTATTTAGGCGTAAACGCGATAGAGGACGGGAAGTTCAATGCGGCCGCGCTGCTGGAACAGAAGGACATTCCTCGCCGGCATAAGACAGTGGCGGATATGCTGGAAGCCGCCGCGAGCCGTCATTCCGCACTCGGACCGCTGCTGTCCTCGGCCGCTCCCGTTCCGGGGACGCAGGCGGCGACCGCTCCGGTCCGGATTGCCCAGCGGCCGTCCGCCTGGGGCGACATCGCCCATGTGGGCGACGCCATGGGCCGTATCCCTCCCCTATGCGGCGACGGCATGTCGATCGCGCTCCGCTCCGCCCAGCTGTGCGCCGATTACGCCGACCGCTTCCTGCGCGGCGAGCTGACGCTCGGGCAGTGGCGCGACGGCTACGCCGCTGCGGCGGCCGCGGAGTTTGCGGGGCCGCTCCGCTGGGGCAGGGCGCTGCAGTTTCTGCTGCAAGCGCCGCTGCTGCCCCGCGCGCTGCCGGGCTTGGCGAAGCTTGCGCCCTTCGCGGCGCGGGCTCTCGTCGGCGCGACCAGACTAAGCCGCAACGGCTGACCCGTCCAAGGGCCGCGGAGCAGCGTTGCCGAAGGTCGAAAGGTCGACCATAACTTTTATGTGTATCCAGGAAAGAACGCTTTTTTCCGTCGTGTTGAGGACGGGAAAAAGCGTTCTTTTTTATTCATCGCAATCGCGCCGTAACTGTAACTAAACTGCTATATGGCGAAATCGTATCAATGAGGCGAAACTTGCTTGTTAACAGGAGATAGGATCCATTCCGGCTGGTTCCGTCAGTCAAGTCCCTGCCTTGTTCGTCAGCCTAGTCCGCCAACCTTGTCCCCGCTTCATTCGTCGGCCCAGTCCATCAGTCTTGTCCCTGCCTTGCCCGCCAGCCTAGTACAAGCCCAGTTCGCCAACCTTCCCTGTCTTGCTGGCCAGCCTAGTCCGCCAGTCTTGCCGCCGCTCGTTTCCGCTTGGGCATGCTATTTCCAAAGGAACAGTCGAGCCGTGAAACTAAAATATACCCCACATAGGTATATTGACATCGGATAGGGGGGTGGGGTATACTGGACGCAAGATGCAAAACAAGAGGTAAACCCTGACGATCGCAAGCGCGCGCCTTTACGCGATGGTTCAGGTTTACGGTGCATGGCACTTACATGATCGCATTTATAGGAAACGGATGTGTTGACGGATGACATCACAAGATAAAACGGCTGCAGGCGAACAAGTCACTTTGGATATAACGGGCATGACGTGCGCGGCTTGCGCCAACCGGATCGAGAAAGGGCTGGGCAAGCTGTCGGGCGTCGCCCAAGCTTCGGTTAACTTTGCGATGGAAACGGCCAGCGTTACTTATTCGCCGAACGAAATTACGGTGGTCGATTTGCAAAAGAAAGTGGAACAGCTGGGTTATCGGGCGCAGTTGAAGGCTGAGCGCAGCGAAGACGGCGAAGAGCGGAAATCGCAGGAATTGCGCAGGCATAAGCTGACGCTGCTCGTGTCCGCCCTGTTGTCTTTGCCGCTGCTCTGGGCCATGGCCGGCCACTTTACGTTTACGTCCTGGCTGTACGTACCGGATTTGTTTATGAATCCATGGTTTCAGCTGGCGCTGGCGACGCCGGTGCAATTTATTGCCGGGCGGCCGTTCTATGTCGGGGCGTACAAGGCGCTGCGGGGCGGCGGGGCCAATATGGACGTGCTGGTGGCGCTGGGGACGTCGGCGGCGTATTTCTACAGCTTGTATTTGACGGCGGATTGGCAAGCGGCAGGCGGCTCGATGCATCACGGCCCTTCGCTGTATTACGAGACAAGCGCCGTTCTGATTACGCTGGTCGTCATGGGCAAGCTGTTCGAAACGATGGCCAAGGGCCGCACCTCGGAAGCGATCAAGTCGCTGATGGGGCTGCAAGCGAAGAGCGCGCTTGTCGTGCGGGACGGCTGGGAGCTTGTCGTGCCGGTGGAAGAAGTGGTGCCGGGCGACATCGCCGTTGTGAAGCCGGGAGAAAAAATACCGGTGGACGGCATCGTTCAGGAAGGCGTCTCTTCCGTGGACGAATCGATGCTGACCGGCGAAAGCCTTCCCGTCGCGAAAAAAGCGGGGGACGCCGTCATCGGGGCTACGATCAACAAAAACGGCAGGCTGGCCGTCAAAGCGACGAAAGTCGGAAAGGATACCGCACTTGCCCAAATTATTAAGGTCGTCGAGGAGGCGCAAGGCTCCAAAGCGCCGATTCAGCGCGTCGCCGATTCGATATCCGGCATTTTCGTCCCGATCGTCGTCGGCATTGCGGCAGTCACATTTGCGGCCTGGTATTTCTTCGTATCGCCGGGCGAGCTCGGGGAAGCGCTGGAGAAAGCGATCGCCGTTCTCGTCATCGCTTGTCCGTGCGCACTGGGGCTGGCAACGCCAACCTCCATTATGGCGGGTTCCGGCCGTGCGGCCGAGCTGGGCGTATTGTTCAAGGGCGGAGAGCATTTGGAAGGAACGCATCGCATCGATACGGTGCTGCTGGACAAGACCGGAACGGTCACGAACGGCAAGCCCGTATTGACAGACGTAAGGACGGAGATGGAGGAAACCGGATTTCTGCGGCTGGTCGGGGCGGCGGAACGCCATTCGGAGCATCCGCTGGCGGAAGCGATCACGGCGGGCATTGCGAAGCGGGGCATCGACCCGGCTGCAGCGGATTCGTTCGAAGCGATTCCCGGCTTCGGCGTAGCGGCTTTCGCGGAGGGACGCGAGCTTCTGGTTGGCACGAGACGATTGATGGAGAGCAAAGGCATCGACGCTTCGGCGGCTTACGATCAAATGACGGCGCTGGAAAACGAGGGCAAGACGGCAATGCTCGCGGCAATTGACGGGCGTTACGCCGGTATGGTGGCGGTTGCCGATACGATTAAGGAAACGTCGAAGGCCGCCGTCGGCAAGTTAAAGGCTATGGGGCTGGACGTCTGGATGATTACGGGCGACAACGAGCGGACCGCTTGGGCGATCGCCCGTCAAGCGGGCATCGACCGGGTATTGGCGGAGGTGCTGCCGGAGGGCAAGGCGGATCAAGTGAAAAAGCTGCAGGCCGAAGGACGCAAGGTCGCGATGGTCGGAGACGGCATTAACGACGCTCCGGCGCTGGCGACGGCGGATATCGGCATGGCGATCGGGACGGGAACGGACGTCGCCATGGAGGCGGCTGATGTGACGCTTATGCGGGGAGACTTGAACAGCATCGCGGACGCGGTCTATATGAGCCGCCGCACGATGTCCAACATTCGGCAAAATCTATTCTGGGCGCTGGCCTACAACAGTCTCGGCATTCCGATCGCGGCTGTCGGCCTGCTGGCGCCATGGGTCGCCGGCGCCGCCATGGCGCTCAGCTCGGTATCGGTCGTGCTGAACGCTCTGCGGCTGCAGCGCATCCGCATTCGGTAAAGAAGAGCAAGGAGCCGGGACCTGCCAATGCGTTTGGACGCATCGACAGGTTCCGGCTTTTTTTACAGCCCGATGGGCATGATAATCAGCGATGCATAACGTTCATCTTTCGCTCACTTGACTACAGATTATATAAAAACTATACTTAATAACAATTAGTAAGTCATTTAGAGATGAGGTGCTGAAGATGGACCGCAAGCTGCATCCCGAAACCGCGCTCGGAGCCGTAAAGCTCAAAATAAGCGATATGGAGCGCTCGCTCAAATTTTATGAGGAGATTACGGGCTTCCGCCTGCTGCGGCGTAATGGCCGCACAGCCGAGCTTGCGGCGGCCGGCGGCGGCGCGCTGCTCGTATTGGAGGAAGTGCCGAACGCGATTGTCACGCCGCCTCGCGGCTACAGCGGATTGTATCATTTTGCGATTCTGCTTCCATCCCGCAAGGCGCTCGGCTTGTCGTTAAGACGGCTGATGGACGCCGGCGTTCATATCGGCCAGGCCGACCATCTCGTCAGCGAAGCGCTGTACATTTCCGACCCGGACAGCAACGGCATTGAAATATACCGCGACCGCCCCCGGGAGGAATGGAGCTACGACGCCAACGGCTATGTCCGGATGGCTACCGAGCCGATCGATTGGGACGGCCTGCTGAAGGAAGCGGCCGGCAGCGAATGGGCCGGATTGCCGGAAGGTACGGCGATCGGCCATGTTCATTTTCATGTCGGCGACTTGCACCGGGCGAAACAGTTCTATTGCGAGACGCTCGGCTTTGACGTGGAGGCGGATTGGATGCGGATGGGCGCGCTGTTCGTCGGCGCGGGCCGCTACCATCATCACGTCGGCTTGAACGTGTGGGCCGGAAACGGCGCGCCGCCTGTACCTGAGCGGGGCACCGGCATCGATTATTTTACTATTGCGCTCCCGAATGCGGAGGAGCTGCGCCGAACGGCCGCATCGGTTCGCCAAGCCGGCATCGAGGTTCGCGAAGGCGGCTCCGGCGACTACTTCCTTCGCGATCCGTTCGGCATCGGGATCCGTCTGGCGCAAGCCGAAGACTGAACCAGGCCGTCTGTCCGTAAGGGTATTCGAGGCGTCATCATCGCTTGAACGCGTTCGATGGCAGCCTCTTGCCAATATAGAAACCGTTTGTGGAGGGAAAATTGATTATGGAAACAACCGCCGTCACATCAAGCAAGGCGTTTCTGGATGCCGTCGAAAATAGACGCTCCATCTACGCGATCAGCAGCGAGCAAGTGATTTCCGACGAGAAGCTGCACGAGATTATTAACCATGCCGTCATGCATACGCCATCTTCGTTCAATTCGCAGAGCGCAAGAGTCGTCGTATTGCTGGGCGATCACCACAAGAAGCTGTGGAGCATCACGACCGATACGCTGAAAGCGATCGTGCCGGCCGATCAATTCGGCCCGACGCAGGACAAAATGAATGCGTTCGGCGCCGGCTACGGCACCGTGCTGTTCTTTGAGGACCAATCCGTCGTCGAAGGCTTGCAGCAGCAGTTTGCGGCCTATGCCGACAACTTCCCGATCTGGTCGATGCAATCCAGCGGCATGCTTCAATTCGTCGTCTGGACGGCGCTGGAGCAAGAAGGCTACGGCGCATCGCTGCAGCATTACAATCCTCTGATCGACGATGCCGTCAAGGCGGAGTGGAGCATTCCGGCGAGCTGGAAGCTGTACGCGCAAATGCCGTTCGGCAAAATTGCCGCGCCTGCCGGTCCTAAGGAATTCCAGCCGATCGAAGAGCGCGTCAAATATTTTAAATAAGCCGGCCGAGAAACGGTTTTCGTTAAATCCTACTTGACAGATGCGAATTAACGGAATAATATGGCTGTAAGTCAAATACGACTGCGGCAGCCCATTGGTCAACCAAAGGCTCCTTGCCATCCATCCCTTCGAGGGACGGTGGACAGGGGGCCTTTTTTGCGTACCTGTCTGCCCGCATACCCTTGCCGAAGTCGCAATCGAACGGGCCGCGGCCAAGCAGATTGGCTTAATCACGAGCGAGAAGGAGAGAATCATATGGGACATCCGACCATTTATCCGACGGGAGCGACGGTTTATTTGCCCGACAAGGCATGGAGCGGCTATACGATTTACCAGGCGGCCGATACGGGAGCTTTGCTTATCGATATGAACGGCAGGGAGGTCCGCTTGTGGAAAGGACTGAGAGGTTTTCCGAACAAGCTGCTGCCGGGAGGCTTCGTGCTCGGAAGCACGGCGGAGCGGGACCCGCGCTACGGCTTCCAGGACGAAGCCAATCTCGTTCAGGTCGATTGGGACGGCAATATCGTCTGGCAATTCGACCGGTACGAATGGATCGAGGATCCGGGGCACCCGGCTCAATGGATGGCCCGCGCCCATCACGATTATCAGCGCGAAGGCAATCCGGTCGGCTATTACGCGCCGGGACAGGAGCCGCAAACCGGCTCCGGCCATACGATCATTCTTGTTCACAAGAACGTGACGAATCCCGACATTTCCGACAAAGAGCTGCTGGATGACGCCATTATCGAAGTGGACTGGGAAGGCAACATCGTATGGGAATGGACCTGCAGCGACCATTTCCATGAGCTCGGCTTCGACGAACCGGCCAAAAGCGCCCTGTACCGCGACCCGAACACCCGGTTTTTCGGAACGAACGCGGGCGACTGGATGCATATCAACTCCGTATCGGTGCTGGGGCCGAACAAATTTTACGATGCCGGCGACGAGCGTTTCCATTCGGACAATCTGATTTGGGACGCCCGGGAAACGAACATCATTGCGATTATCGACAAAAAGAGCGGGGAGATTGTGTGGAAGCTGGGCCCGGACTACTCCGGCGACGACGTGAAGCATATCGGCTGGATAATCGGCCAGCATCACGCCCATCTGATTCCGAAAGGGCTGCCGGGAGAAGGCAATCTTCTCATCTTCGACAACGGCGGCTGGGCCGGCTACGGCAGCCCGAATCCGAATTCGGCGGACGGTCTGAAAAATGCCCGGCGCGATCATTCCCGCATCCTGGAAATCAATCCGGTCACGCTTGAGATCGAATGGCAATATACGCCGGCCGAGGCGGGCTTTCAGGCGCCGCTGGACTCCTACCGGTTCTACAGCCCTTACATCAGCTCCGCGCAGCGGCTGCCGAACGGCAATACGCTCATTACGGAAGGAGCGGGCGGCCGTCTGTTCGAGGTTACCCGCGATCACGAGCTGGTGTGGGAATATATTTCGCCTTACAACAACAAACGCAACTCCAATATGGTATACCGCGCATATCGGGTGCCGTACGATTGGGTGCCGCAGCTGGAACGTCCGGCCGAAGCCGCGATCCCGCCGGTCGACGTGGCGGATTTCAGGTTGCCCGGAGCCGCGGGCCGAGGCGCGCTGTCCGTCGTCGAGGTGGAAGGCGCGGTGTCCTATGGGGAAGGAGCCTTGTGCGTAGCGAGAGCCGACGAGGAAGCGAACAAGGAGGAGCCGCGCCATGAGAAGGAATAATCGTTTCGGAGGGCGGGGAAGGCTGCTGCTGTTCGCGGCGGCGGCGCTGCTGCTGGCGCTTTCGGCGGGCTGCGGCAGCGGCGGCAAGCCGGCCGCCAAGCTGAAGCTCCGCATTGCGGACATTTCGACGAATACCGTGTTCAGGGTCGCGCAGCACGAAGGCATATTCGCCAAGCATGGCATCGACGCCGAGCTCGTGACGTTCGCCACCCCCGCCGAAGGGGTTAACGCCTTGTTCATCAAGCAGGTCGACATTGCGTTCGGCGCCGACTTTCCGCTCCTTAACGCGGTAAGCAAAGGGGACTATTCCATCTTCGCCTCCTCCGGCACGGCGACGGATTTGAGCGCCTCCGAGTGGAAGCTGTACGTGCGCAACGACATCGGAAGCGCCCAGGATTTGAAAGGCAAGAAGCTCAGCTTTTCCCGGGGAACGTTCATTCCGTACTTATGGGACGTGTATTTGGCGGAAAACGGCGTTCGGCTGTCGGATGCGGAGCTGATCGGCCAAGGCGGCTTCGACGAGGCTTACGCGGCCTTGCGCAAAGGGGATATCGACGCGGCCTGGGTATATGGAGCGGTGCTGAACGAAAAGTTTGACGCCCTGGAGGAAGCCTATGCTCTGACGGATATGTCGCAAACGCCGGTCAGGCTGGGCACCGGCCTGATCGCTTCCGACGAGCTGCTGAAGGAAAACGGGGACGGCATCGTCGCGTTTCTGAAAGCGGTCGACGAAGCTTCGCAGTTTGCCCGAGCCAATCCGGCCAAGGCGGCGGACATTATGTACGAAACGGTCAAGCAGCCGAAGGACGCGACATTGAAGGACTTGCCGATAAATCCGTGGGTGATCGGCTTTACGGAGGCGGCGTACCAAGGACTGATCGGGCAAAAGGATTATATGGTAAGCACGGGCATTATCGAACGCGATTTTGATTTGAAAAGCAAGCTGAATCTCAAGTTTGTGAAGCAGGCGTTTCCGGACCGGGTCATCGAACCGAAATAAAGGAGCTGAGGCGAATGAGCGCATTGACGAAGGCGAATGCGATTTCGATCAAGGAGTTGAACAAAAGCTACGGGCGCCAGCCGTCGGGCGAGCTTCATTACATTATTCAGGACATTAATCTGGCGGTAAAAGGCGGCGAGTTCTTCGTGCTGCTGGGCCCGAGCGGCTGCGGCAAGTCGACGCTGCTCGGCCTCGTGGCCGGCTTTGTATCCAAAACGTCGGGGCAGGTGCAAGTGGGCGGCGAAGAGGTCGAGCGGCCGGGCCGGGACCGGGCGGTCGTCTTTCAGCAGGCCGACTCCTCCTTGTTTCCGTGGCTGACGGTTCGGGAGAACGTCGAGTTCGGCCTGCGCATGAAGCGCGTGCCCGCCGCGCAAAGGCGCGAAGTATCCGACCGCTACATCGGGCTGGTCGGCTTGAAGGGTCACGAGGCCAAATATCCGCGCGAGCTGTCGGGGGGCATGAAGCAGCGGGTCCAGCTGGCCCGCGTGCTGGCCAACGATCCGTCCATTCTGCTGATGGATGAACCGTTCGGAGCGCTTGACGCCATGACGCGAAGAACGCTGCAGCGGGAGCTCGTCCGGATTTGGCAATCGACCGACAAAACCGTTATTTTTGTCACCCACGACATTCAGGAGGCGCTGCTGCTCGGACAACGGATCGGCATTATGTCGGCGGGCCCTTCCTCCAGCATTACCGATATCTACGACGTTCCTTTCGATTATCCGAGAAGCTTGGCCGATCCCGGCTTCCACCGGCTGTACGAAACGATTCAGTCCCATTTCGACAAGGAGGACTGAGCGATATGGCCGCAAAGGCAAAGCGTTGGAGTCTTCACGTCTTGTTTTTTCTGGCGGTGCTCGGCATATGGCAGCTGCTTGCGCTGCTGTACGGCGAGGAAATTATTCCGAGCCCGGTCAAGACGGCGCAAGGCGGTTACGAGCTGCTGCTTGACGGCACATTGCCGCAGTACATCGGCATCAGCCTGTTTCGGGTGCTGGCAGGCTGGACGCTCGGCAGCCTGGCCGCCATTCCGCTCGGCATCCTGGTCGGCAAGGTCGGCGCGGTTCGGACGTTCATCGATCCGTATATCAACTTTATCCGGTTTATTCCGCCGATTGCGTTCATTACGCTGTTCCTGATCTGGTTCGGCATAGGCGAAACGTCCAAGATCGCGCTTATTTTGTACGCTACCTTTTTCATTGTGCTGCTGAACACGCTGTCCGGCGTGTTGTCGGTGGAGGAGGACAAAATCCGCTCCGCCAGAAGCATGGGCGCTTCGGAATGGCAGATTGTGCGGCATGTGCTCGTCCCCGCAACGGTGCCGTATATGTTTACGGGCATCCGTATCGCGATGGGTACGTCGTTCATGGCCATTATCGGCGCCGAAATGATTGCGTCGAACGAGGGAATCGGTTATTTGATCTGGAATTCCCGGCTCTTTTTCCGAACGGATTGGATTTTTGTCGGTCTGATTTGCATGGGGCTGATGGGATTCGCCGCCGACCGTTCGGTCGCCTGGATCGGGGGCCGGTGGCTGTCGCGCTACGGCGTTGTCGGGTCGACGAGAAGATAGTTGCCGCGGTACCAGCAATAGTTGGTACTATGCCGGACTCCGGCCGGTTGCTATATTGATAGCAACCGATACCGGAGGTGAGAGCGATGCGGAGGGACCGGCGTTCGTCCGAGGAGAGCTCTGTATATATTTTGTTGACCGATACGGGCACCTTGTTCACGCGACTGATCCGCTGCTTTACCGGGGCCGCTTACAATCATGCGTCGCTGGCGCTCGACGAAGAGCTGAACGAGCTGTACAGCTTCGGGCGCAAGCGCCCGAAAACGCCGTGGCTGGCCGGATTTGTGCGCGAGGATGTGTACGAAGGAACGTTCCGCCACTTCTCCGATACGCAATGCGTCTTGCTTCGGCTGAGCGTTTCCGCCGAGCAGCGCAAGAACGTCATGGCCGTCATCGATGAGTTTCAACGCAAGGCCGACGACTGCCGCTATAACTTGCTCGGGTTGCTCGCCGTTCCATTGGGACTGGAGTGGAAGCGGGACAACGCTTATTTTTGCTCCCAATTTGCGGCCGAGGCGCTTCGCTTAAGCGGCATCCGTCTGTGGGACAGACCTTCCTCGCTGGTTGCCCCGAACGACTTTCTGGAGCATCCCGCCTTCGAGGTCGTCTACGAAGGCGCGCTGTACCATTATCCGCTGCTGGACCGTTCCAGACTGTATCAGCCGAACCAATACCAGACGCGCAGCGCCGCCTGGAAGGTCAATTGACCCGGCTCGATCGGAACGGCCGCGCCGTCGGCCGCCATAGCCGCCTTGAACAGGACGGGTTCGGCAGGACGGGCGATCTCCTCGATCTTGCAGGGCACGGCAGACAGCGCGACGCCCATGGCGGCCGCGACGGCCTCGGCTTTGCCGGCCGCATCTCTCGCCGCGGCGGCTAAGGCCCGCTTCTGCAGATCGGAAGCTTCCGAGGAGGCGAAGCTGACGTTCTGAACGGTGTTGGCTCCGTGCGATAATGCGGCGTCGATCGCCTCGCCGGCTTGATCGGCGTTCATGGTCGCTTGCAGCAGATGGACAAGCTTGAACCCTCTGAACGTCTGCTTGCCGTCCTCGTAATCGTATTGCGGCTCGATGCGGTAAACCGCCGTGCCGATCCGCTCCCTCGGAATGCCGAGCCGAAGCCATGCTTCCGTCATCGAGGCGACGGCCGCATCGGCCCGTCTTTGCAGCTCTTGCAGCGTTTTCCCTTCCAGCTCGACTCCTGCCGTTATCACAGCCCGGTCGGGCGCCGCGCTTGCGGTTCCTTCTCCCGTTACTTCAATTGTCATGCTGCAAGCCGCAGCTCCCGGCTTGCTTGCGTTATGGTCAGCCAACATGCTGTTGCCTCCTTCATCGCTCGGATATCGATACCGGCCATCTTCAGGCGAGTTCCTGGATTTCGCGTCGTTCCGTCCTTCTGTTATGTGTACATTCGTCTTGATTGGAGTATGCCACCGCAAGAACCCTAAAGGCAAGAGCGGACGGCGGTAAACGGACAGCTGCGCACCTGCGCGATGCGAGTGGAGAAGTGTTGAACACCTGCGGGGCGAACGGAGAATACGGACCTGCTGCGCACCTGCGGGGCGAACGGAGAATACGGACCTGCTGCGAAGCTCGGAGCAACGGGGATACCGTGTCGTTCCCGTAAACGGTTCTGTCTGTGATGTGAGCCGAAGGAGCGTGCCCGGACCAAGGTCGGGGAGCGTCCAAGGCCGGGGTCGGGCGGGCAGGCCGGCTTCGGAACGAATAAGGATCATTCCGGAGGCCGTTAAGCGAAGGAAGCCTCTTCCTGTAAATTTAAGGTATCTATGACAGGAGAGGATGGCGGTTCATATGACACGTTTATCTCGAAATGGCACGGGGCCGGCAGGTTCGTGGATCCGGGAGGAGAGGGCATTAGCCTGGACCGGCGTGCTCGGTCTCGTATTGGCCGTGTTATGCGGCTTGTGGGTTTTGATTTTCGGAGCGGAAAGGCCGCCGGACGGCAGCATGGCCAAAGCGTTTTCCTTTAACGCGGCGCTGGGGGTCTTCCTGCTCTCGACGGCGGCGATCGCGCCGCTGTCCGGCATGGGGCCGAAAGGCCGGGCGGCGTTCCGGTGGACGTATGTCGTCCTGGCCTTGTATTCGTATGCGGCGGAGACGGTCCAACATTTCAGGGGCGTCAACCCGAGATTCGCCTATGGCGGAGCGGTCTTCGACCAAGCCGTCTCGAGCGGCTTCGCCCTGGTCGCTTTGCTGTTGGTCGTCGTTTACGTCATTTTCGCCATTCCTTATTTTCGGAGGAAAACGTTCGAGCGGTCGCCGGAGACGGTGCTCGGCATTCGTTACGCGATGGCTGCCGTCATGCTGTCGTTTGGCGGGGGGATTTGGATTTCGGTGAACGGCGGGCGGTTTATCGCCGAGGAAGGGAATTTGATCTGGTTTCACGGACTCGGATTCCATGCGCTTCAGGCGCTGCCGATCCTTGCATGGCTGACTTCGAAGTCCGAAGCGCCCGTGTACGTCAAGCTTCGGTTGAATCATATTGCCGGCATTTCGTTTTTGACCGGACTTGCCGCGATCGGCTGGCAAACGATGCTGGGACGCCCGCTATTGGAGCTGACGGCGCTGCCGCTGGCGGCCGCCGCCTGCGTGGCGGTCGCGGCCGCGGCAGGCGTCAAGGCGCTGGCCGATGCCGTCAGGGAGACCGGTCCGCATCGTTTACAAAAATAATACTTTTGGCCGTCTTCATGAATCCTTTATAATGGGATTGATTCGATACAGGGATTCCGCGGAGGTTCATGATGATTTCAAAAAGTAAGCGATGGCTTGAAATATTGGGCGTTTCGTTCAAGCTCGGCTTGACGTCTTTCGGCGGTCCGATCGCCCATTTGGGGTATTTTCACGAGGAATACGTCAAGCGGCGCAAGTGGCTGGATGAGCGAGCTTACGCAGACTTGGTCGCGCTGTGCCAGTTTTTGCCCGGACCGGCAAGCAGCCAGGTCGGCATCGGCATCGGCTTGATGAGAGGAGGCGCGGCGGGGGGATTGCTTGCTTTTCTCGGCTTTACGCTTCCCTCGGCGCTGGCGCTCGCGCTGTTCGCAATACTTACGCAAGGGATGGACATCGCGCAGGCCGGCTGGCTGCACGGGCTAAAGCTGGTTGCCGTCGCCATCGTCGCCCAGGCGGTGTGGGGCATGGGCGTCAAGCTGACGCCCGACCGGAGCCGCATTACGATCGCCCTTGCGGCCGCCGCCGCTTCGTTGCTGCTGCCGACGGTTTATACGCAAGTTGCGGCCATAGCCGCCGCCGGCGTCATCGGTCTGCTGCTGTATAAGGGAGAAGCGGCTGCAGACGGCAAGGAGACTGCGCCAGACGCTCCGTCGCCGGTAACGCGAACGGCGGCGATCGGCTGCTTGGTTTTGTTCGCCTTGCTGCTCGTCGCTCTTCCGGCTGCCAGAGAGCTTATGCCGCACTCATGGGCGGCCGCCATGGCGGACGGGTTCTATCGCGCCGGTTCCTTGGTATTTGGCGGGGGGCATGTCGTGCTCCCCTTGCTGGAGCGGGAAGCGGTGCCGTCCGGATGGGTCGGCGAGGAGCAGTTTCTGGCGGGCTACGGCGCCGCGCAGGCCGTACCCGGACCTCTCTTTACGTTTGCGGCCTATTTGGGCGCCGCCTCGCAAGGCTGGCTGGGCGCGCTTCTGGCTACGGCGGCTATCTTTTTGCCGGCCTTCCTGCTGGTCGCGGGCGCGCTGCCGTTCTGGCATTCGCTTCGCCGGCGGCCGAAGGCGCAAGGCGCGCTGAAGGGTGTCAACGCCGCCGTCGTCGGCATATTGCTTGCGGCGCTCTACGATCCGATCTGGACCAGCTCCGTTCGTTCCGCCGCCGATTTCGTGCTGGTGCTCGCCTTGTTCGTCCTGCTCGTCTTCTGGAAGCTGCCGCCTTGGGCGGTCGTACTGGCAGCTGCGGCGGGCGGCCTGCTGACCGGCTTGGTTTAAGCGGGCTTTTGGCTGCGACACCGACAGTCGTCGGGCTGCCGCACCAAACGCGATTGACGTCACATCCGCAGGCGGTTGCAACAAACGCCGAATTGAAGTCGCATCCGCAGGCAGTTGCTCCCAACGCCGAATTGATGTCACATCCGCAGGAAGGTGCTCCAAACGCGAATTGACGTCACATCTGTAGACAGTTACACCAGCACCGAATTGAAGTCATATCCGCAAGCTGCTGCACCAGACGTCGAATTGTCGTCACATTCGCAGGAAGCTGCTCTAAACGCCGATTGCCGAGGCTGTCGATTCATTGTGGACCCGAATAATAACGTCCTAACGTCCGGATTAGAGGGAGTTACATAACAACCGCTTAACAAGTCGGATTCCGTCTCATAACTATATTTTTTCGATCAAATGGGTGGGCCCACCTAGGAAAATCCATGATTAAGGACGTTTCTCCGTTCAAAATCATGGGTTTTGCTGTTTTGCAACGCGTGGCTATGAACGATATTTCACTCATATCCACGGGATTTGCGGTACTGTAGCGTTGAAATGAACGATGTTTTCGTTCATATCCATGGAGTGGGAGATGAAAGGACAAAAGGAGCTGCAAGTTCGTAAACGACCTTAGAGTGCGAGTGGTGAGGTCTAGTTGGAGCTGCAAGTTCATATACGACCTTAGAGCGTGAGTGGAGAGATCCAAAAGGAGCTGCAAGTTCATATACGACCTTAGAGTGCGAGTGGAGAGCTCGAAATGGAGCTGTAAGTTCATATACGACCTTAGAGCGCGAGTGGAGAGATCCAAAAGGAGCTGCAAGTTCATATACGAACTTAGAGCGCGAGTGGAGAGCTCGAAATGGAGCTGTAAGTTCATATACGACCTTAGAGCGCGAGTGGAGAGGTCCAAAAGGAGCTGCAAGTTCATATACGACCTTAGAGTGCGAGTGGGGAGCTCGAAAAGGAGCTGTAAGTTCATATACGACCTTAGAGCGCGAGTGAAGAGGTCCGATAGGAGCTGCAAGTTCACGAACGACCTTAGAGCGAGGTTTGAGACGAAAGGACCGCCCCTGCAAGCCCGCAAATGAGTGCGAGGGGAACGGTCCAAAAGGTGCGGCAAGCTCTCGGAAATCGACAGTGTTTCATTGCGGACGACTTTTCGCCCAATTTGACTTTAAGACGTTGCTTTGGCTGCGCTCGCGGTTTCCTTCGCAACCGGCGTCTCCGGCTTGGGCGCCGTCATTTTGCTGGAGCCGTTAAAGACGCCGCCGGCTTCGATAATAAGCGATTGGGCCGTTATGTTTCCGTTCAGCACCCCGGTCGCTCCGATCGTCAGCTTGCCTCTCGCTTCCACATCGCCGTTCAACTGGCCGGCCAGCACGAGGTTGCGCGACACAACGTTGGAGTTGGCGCATCCGTTTTCGCCGATGACGACGTCCCCGCCGCAAACGATGTCCCCGATCATGCTGCCTTCGATCCGAATGCTCGCCTCGGACTTGATTTTCCCTTCGAAAATGGTGCCTTCCCCGATCAGCGTGTCGGTCGTGTCCGGATTGATTTTGCCGCCGGATCCTTTGCTTTTAAACATGTCAGGGCTCCTTTCGGTCTTCTTTAATATAAGGCATCGGATTGACGGGCGTCCCGTTGACGATCACCTCGTAATGCAGATGCGGTCCCGTGCTTCTTCCGGTATTGCCGAGCTCGCCGATCAGCTGGCCCTTCTGAACCCGGTCGCCGGCTTCGACAAGCCGCTCGTTCAGATGAAGGTAGCGGGTGGTCAATCCTCTTCCGTGGTTGATGACGACATAGTTCCCTTCCGGATAAGACCTTTCCGATACCGTAACCGTTCCAGCCGCGGCGGCATAGATCGGATCCCCGCGGTCGCCGCCGATATCGAGTCCCGCATGCATCGTTCGCCTTCCCGTCATCGGATCGCTTCGCGTGCCGAACATGGACGTAATTTTGCGGGAATCCGTCGGCCAGATGGTCGGCGTCACGTCCATCAGCTTCTGATGCTCCAGCACCGCCTGCCTGGTCTCGCTCAGGCTCGGCTTCAGCTCGTCCATCAGCTTCGACAGATCGGCGAATCTTCGCATCGTTTCCGAAGCCAGCTCATTGTCCGACAGCTCGGGCAGGACGATCTCTTCGCCCCCCTGACCGCCGGCTGCCGCTTCGCCGCCCGACGCTGCGGAGGAAATCCGGACGTCAGGCTCCTCGATGCCCGCGATTTCTTTCAGCTGAAGCTCCAGCTCTGTAATTTCGGCCATTTTGTTTTCCAAATGTTTGGCTTGGTCCGACAAGACATACAAATCCGAGTGAAGTCCTTCGATCAGCTCTTCCTTGACGGCCAGCTCGTTTTTGTATTCGGCTTCGAGCGTATCGATGCGCGATTGCAATTCCTTGGCGGCGCCGGAACGGTCTGTGAACAGGTACCAAAAAAGCGCGCAGCCAAGCGCCAGCAGCACGGCCGCCGCCGCCGCCAGCGTCAAAGCCAGTCCGGTCGCGCTGTAGCGCCGAACGGATTGATTGGCGTCCGCCAGGACGAGGAAAGTGAATCGCTTGGATAACCATTTCATCAAAATATAGCCTCCTAAGACGAGTCTGCTAACAATTTTAACCAGTCCTCTATTCGACATGACCGCATAAAAATCCTTTATTTTTGAGAATATTTTCTCTTTTCCGCCTCGATTTCCGTTCTTTTTCGATTTACCGGTTCCCGTTCGGGTGTTATTCTTGAATTATTGTCGGCCGTTCGCGCGAGGCGGACGGTTTCAGACGCGATACGACAGAGGAGTGGACATATCGATGAAATGGGACGGACATACGCATACCCGGCATTGCTATCACGGCAGCGGGGAAGCCCAGGAATCGTATCTCGACCGCGCCGTCGAGCTGGGCTTCGAGCGATACACGATCAGCGAGCACCCGCCGCTGCCCGAAGGCTGGGTAAACGACCGCAAGCTGTGGGAGGAGCTGGCGATGCCGGAGGAGGAACTGCCGGTATATATGGCCTATGCTCAGGAAATGAAGCGGCGCTACGAGGGGCGGATTGACGTCGCGGTCGGACTGGAGCTTGATTATTTGCCGGACAGGCCGGAATATACGGAACGGATCGTGGAGCGCTGGGAGCGCGAGCTGGAGGATGTCGTCTATTCCGTTCACTTTTTGCCGGGCGCAGACGGCATGTACTGCATCGATTTTACGCCCGACGACTTCAGGACCAACTTGCTGTCTTATTACGGAACGATGGACAAGCTGGCGGAGCAGTATTACGATCAGGTCGAAGCGGCCATCGAGCGGGCGGCGCGTCTTCCTATGCGAACAAGAATCGGGCATATCAATCTGATCGAAAAGTTTCGGCTGGCGCTGCCCGAGCTGGACGAGTCGCTGGTCCGGCGGAGGATGGAAGGGCTGCTGCCGCTGCTGGCTAAATCGGGCGTCGGAGTCGATGTCAATACGGCGGGTCTTCGCGTGCCGACATGCGGCAAGCCGTACGTGCCGGATTGGTTTATTGCGGAGTGCCGCAGGCTTGGGATTGCATGCGTGTACGGATCGGACGCTCACAAGCCGGAGCATGTCGGCGCCGGCTGGGAATGGTTTGCGGAGCAAACGGGGACGGAGGCTTAAGGGGGGAGGAGAGGACAAATGCTGACGATACGTAAGGTCGAGCCGTCCAGCGCCGAGCTGGCGGCGCTGATCGAGAAGCTGGATCGCTATTTGCGGACGCTGTACGAGGAGGATGTTATCTTCACGGTCGATTTCTCGGATCCCCGGACGGCCGATATGACGTTTGCGATGGCCTATTGGGACGGCGTTCCCGTCGGCTGCGGCGGAATCAAGCCGCTTGGCGGTCCGTACGCCGAGCTGAAACGGTTTTACGTCGAGCCGGAACAGCGGAGACGGGGAATCGCCGCCCGGCTGCTTCGTTTTCTGGAAAGCAACGCCGAGGAGCAAGGATATTCCGTGCTGCGGCTGGAAACCGGAGCGCCGCAATTCGAGGCTGTGGCCTTTTACAAAAAGCACGGCTTTTATCCGATTGACCGGTACGGCGAATACGCCGATTGCGAAGAGAGTCTGTGTTATGAAAAGAAGCTCCGATAACAACAAAGCTCCCGGGCACGCACGAATGCGGCCGGGAGCTTTGTCATTGGGACGGGGCCCGTGCGTTTACGTCTGGCCGGCCCGATCCCGGCTTCGTTCGAAGGCGACGATCCAGTCTCCTTTCGTCGCTGCGTAGCCGGAATCGCCTTCCGCCACGAGGCCGTACAAATGTTTCACGTCGAGAAATTCCTTCCGTTCGCCGTTGTCGAATTCGAGCGTAATGTAATAATAAGTTCGGGATGAGGAAGAAATATGCCCGTGCCCGGCTTGATCGTGCGCACTCGTATGGTGGCGGACGTCCATCCGTTTGGAGACGATGCGGGCAAAGACCGTCTGCTGCGGGGAAGACGCATTGCGGGCATAGTTCACGATGCCGAACACGATGCCCCCGATCACGATCGCAAAGATGATGAAAAAAATAATCGGGAATGCGGAGGTCATGGCCCCGAAGGAAGAACCTCCGAACGAAGGGCCCCCGAATGAAGGTTCACCGAATGAAGCTTCGCCGAACGAAGGTCCGAAATCCATAGATGTGCCTGCCTTTCCTTTTTTTATAAACAGAGCTCAACCTTAGTACGGAAGGACCGCCTTTAAAGTTGCATTTCGCGCCCTGTATCCTCATTCTGCATTTTGCCCGCTGCCGCGTAGTCGCTGCGGTTATGGTCGGCCTTCGTCCGGCCTGAACCATAAATCGCGGAATCTTACCCAGCCGAGCGATTCGAGCGAAATGCCCCGGACAGACGGATGGAATACGGTCTTCAGCCCTCTGCGGTACAGAAACAGCAAGCTGTGCCTGCCCGTGAGCAGCTCCTCGGCACGGACGAACAGCTTCGCTCTCGCCTTGACGTCCGGCTCCGTCGCAATGCGGCCAAGCAGCTTTTCCATGCCGGACGCCAGTTCTGCCGGCATATGCTGCTGCATGCTCTTGTAGAGATCGATCAGACGCAGCTCCCGATGCTCATCCAGCAGGACCGCAAACAGCAGCAAGTCGGCTTCCATGCGGGCCGGTCCTTTGAACTGCTCCGCCGTCAGCAATCGAATTTCGGTCGGAATATCCAGCCGTTTCAGTTGCTCCGCTATAAGCTCCGCATCGCGGGCATATTGCCGGATTGTCGCGATGACGACCGATTCGCCTTCGTACCCGGATTCCAGCAGCATTTTTTTCAGCTTTTTGCGGCCGGGCGCCTCGCCCGTCACGGGCGGCTCCCCGCCTTTGCCGTTCCGGGGCGGCAAAAAGCTGGCAATCGGTTCGCCGTCGTCCCCGTGCAGCTGCTTGAGCAGCTTCTGCCGCGAGATCGCGCGGTCGACGACGGCACGGAAAGCCGGATTGGCCAGAGGCCCGTTCTTCAGCTCGTTAACCGTCGCAAATTTGCACGTATTGCCCGATTGCCGGATTTGGCGCCACTCGCCGCCTCCCAGCTCCGAGCTCCGCACGTTGTGCATGACCTGGAAGTTGCTCCACTTGTCTTCCTCACCCGGCCCTGCGCCTGTCGCGCCGGAGGGCATCGTCCATATTTCGACCTTGTCCAGAAAAGCCCGCCCCAAAAAATACGCCGGATGCGCCTCCAGCACCCAGATGCCTTGCTCGCTGCCGGCAAGCCGGAACGGGCCGCTTCCGACCGGACGGCTGCCGAAGCCGTCGCCCGCCGCCTCGCATGCGTCTTCTGGCAAGATGGAGGCGCGGTTCGTCGTCAGGAAGGACAGGAACAACTCGTTCCGCGCCTTGAGCCGAATCCGGATCGTCGTGTCGTCGGGTGTGTCCATCTCTTCAATCTCGCGATAAAGCCAGTTGAATAATCCATTTGGAGCCAGCGAGCGCAGCCGGCGAAGCGAATAAGCGACGTCGCCGGACGTCAGCTCGCGGCCGTGGTGAAACATAACGCCCTTGCGCAAATAGAATGTCCAGGTTTGCCGGTCTTCGCTCGTTTCCCAATCGTGGGCGAGATGCGGCACGATCTTGCCGTTCGCATCCATGCGGACGAGGCTGTCGAACAGCTGATTGACGATATGGGATTCGCCGATGTAATGGATGGCCGCAGGATCCAGCGTCGCAATCGTCTGGGGAAGAGGGAACCGAAGAAGATCCAGCCGCCGCCGGTCCTTCAATTCGGAGCGGAATCCGAACTGGCCCGTCAGCCATTGTCTGAATTGCTCTTGCGATGCGGGCAGCGCGTCCTGCAAGAGAGAAAGGGCGGATTGCAGATCTTGTCTTCGGACAAGCTCCTGCGCTTCCTGCAAGGCCGCTTGTTCTCCGGGGACGAGAAAAACGAGCTGCGAACGGTTCCCGCGTCCGCGCTTCGGCGTCCACCCGATCCAGCCTTCCTCTCCCATACGCTTCAGCAGATTGACCATATTGCGGGGCGTGCAGTCGAGCGCTTCGGCAAGCTGCTGCGTCGTCACTTCCAGCGGCTCTTGCTCCTTTGCGCCGGGAAAGGCGCGGCGCAGCGCCATGTAATGGCGTCTCAGCTTCATTCGGTTCGCCTCCTCGATAATATGAAATTTCCATTCCGGAAGTTGCACTTTTTGTTCTTGTTTTCTAGGTTACAATAAAAGCAGAACGATTTCAAAGGAGTGTGAACGGCGATGAGAGATCCGGCGCCATGGCAGCGGAGGTACGGCAATATGCTGATCTTTTCGCTGCTGCTTGGTTTCGCGGGGCAATATTTGTTTGTCGGGAATTCTCCGGGACTGTCCGTGCTTCTGTTCACGGCAGGCTTTTACGGGCTTTTTTTCTATTCGGCCAAAGGAAGGATGGGCGGCTTCGAGCGATGGAGAGGGCAAAGGGGAACGGGGTGGCTGCTTACCGTTCCGGCGGCGCTGCTCGCCGTTTCGTTTATGCTGTTGGCCAATCCGTTTTTTCGAACGTTGAATTGGCTGGTGTTGGCGGCGCTGCTCGGCGCGCAGACGCTGCTGCTGACGCGCGGCGGTTCCCAGCCCTGGCACCGCATCGCGTTTTACAAGGATTTGCTCGTTCAAGCCGTCGCGGCTCCGCTGGCCCATATCGCCGTTCCGTTCGAGCTGGCGGCGGAGCGGCTGAAGTCCGGTTCGAAGGAGGAGGGCTCGACAGGGCGCGGCGTATTTCGCCGGGTTATGCTCGGGCTGTTGATGGCATCGCCATTGCTTCTCGTGGTGACCGTACTGCTCGCGTCCGCCGACGGCATCTTCATGTCGTGGATGAACCGGATCGCGGATCCGGCGTCGTGGGGATCCTTCGGCGGGCTTCTGCAGCGGTTCATCGTCGGCGCGCTGATCGCTCTTTATGCGTTTTGCTATATATGGGGACTGCTTTTCCGGAAGGAAACGCCGGGAGAGGCATGGGACCGGCCCGCCATCGCGGAGCCGAAAGCCGACAGGGGCATGGACCCGGTTGCGGCCGGAAGCGCTCTCGTCAGCATCAATCTCGTCTATGTTTTGTTCGCGGGCATCCAATTTTCCTATTTGTTCGGAGCGGCGGACGGCTTGCTTCCGGAAGGTCTTGTATATGCGGAATACGCGCGGCGGGGCTTCGCCGAACTGATTGTCGTTTGTTTGATCAATCAAGGATTGCTGATTTTCGGCTTGCATTATATTCGTCCGGCGGGTCCGGCAGGCGAGCGGTTCCGCAAGCTGCTGCTCAGTTTGCTTACGGTTTGCACCGCCGTCATGCTCCTATCGGCCTACAGCCGGCTCTCTATGTACGAAGAGGCGTACGGCTACACGCACGCCCGGCTGCTGGCGCACGGTTTCATGCTGTTTCTGGCCGTCCTGATGGCGGCGGCGCTGGTCCGGGTATGGCTGGCCCGCTTTTCCCTCGCCAAAGTCTATATCGCCGCGGCTATTGCCGCCTATGTCGCCTTGAATTATGCTAATCTTGACGCGCGCATTGTAGACGGCAATGCCGCCCGTTACGAACGGACCGGCCTTATCGACGTCGATTATTTATCCGTCCTGTCCGCGGACGCAGCTCCCGCCCTCGAAAGGCTTGTCGCGGCATATCCGGAATTGGACGGCGCGGCCGCCAGGCTTGACGAGCTTCGCCGGGAAGCCGGCGAACGCCGCGGATGGCCTTCCTGGAACCTGGCTTGGCATCGCCTGCGCTGACGGGGCGGCAATACGAACGAAGGAGCAAAGTCCATTGACCAGATCGAAACGATGGCTTTTGATTTATATTCCTGTTTTGGCGGCGGCGCTGCTGCTGTTTATGTACAGCCAGAACAATTGGATCGGCGTGACCAAGTACGAGCTGCGCTCGGATAAGCTGCCGGGCGGCTTTGAATCTTACCGGATCGTGCAGCTGTCTGACCTTCACAGCAAGAGGTTTGGCGAAGATCAGCGCCGGCTCATTCGCAAAGTCGCGGCGCTCGAGCCGGACTTGATCGTCGTCACGGGGGATCTGACAGACAGGCGGATTCATGATGACGAGGCCGCGCTTGAGCTGATGACGGAAGCCGTCAAGCTGGCACCGGTTTATTACGTTCACGGCAACCACGAGCGGGACCACCGCGATTTGGCCTCCTTGGACGAGAAGCTGACCGGGGCGGGAGTGCGCATCCTCCGCAACGAACATGAGACGCTGCCGCTGGGGGACGGGGAAATCGCGCTGCTGGGCGTCGAGGATCCCCTTTTCAACCGGGTAGAGGACGGCGATGTCGACAAGATGGAAAGCCATCTTCGGCAGGCTCTGGACGGTCTCGACCGCTCGAAGCTCTATACCGTTCTGCTGTCCCACCGCCCCGAGCTGTTCGAAGTGTACGTCCGGTACGGCATCGACTTAAGCTTGACGGGACATGCGCACGGGGGACAATTCCGGATTCCGTTTGTCGGCGGCGTGTACGCCCCCGAGCAAGGCTTTTGGCCCGACTATTACGAAGGTTATCATGAAGCGGGATCGTCCTCAATGCTGATCAGCCGGGGATTGGGCAACAGCCGGTTTCCGCTGAGGCTGTTCAACCGTCCGGAAATCGTGCTGGTCGAGCTGCGTCCGCAATAAGCGGCGGGCGTTATCCGCACATAAAAAAAGCGACCCGCGGCAACGGGCAGCGGGTCTAATCGATATATTTTAAAAAGGGGGTCGATTACAAGTATAGCGGGCATTGATTAAGGGAGGATGAAAGTAATGTTTCAATTTCATTACAAACGATTTCCAAATGGAACCAGCGCGCGCGAAAGCGTAATGAAGGTGCACTAATGGAATCGAAATATAACGAACCCGACAATCGCTAATCGTACCCAAATGGCGGGCTTAAAAATGCAACGAACCTCAGCGGCGCTATTATGCCGTTGTCGGACTACATTCAGTCATTTTGGGAAATATAAGTTCGATGGAGTTCGTTAGAATGGAAAATGGCCCAATTCGATCAATTAAGCTCGCTCAGGTTCGTCCCTCGTATTTAAGGAGTTTGCTTACTTGCCCATAATGAATGAATTTAACGAATTTGAAAAATCATCCAAGTCAGCGCTCAAAGCGGCTATATTGTTGAACTGGAGAGTCACGCAAACGATACAAGCGGATAATCGATCCGAACTTTTTTGGACGAAAAATCGTACATAGCGACTGCGCGCCCCCTTTGTTAAGCAGCTTCTATATAAGAATTTTCCGCTAGAACGAGAAGATATCGCCCTCGATATCGCCCCCGCCGACCAATCCGGCATAGATCGACAGCCTTATTTCCCCCTTATTTTAACGATGAAGGCAACCAAAACCGCGCCAGATCGACAAAACAGCTTTAAATTCCGCACCGTTCCCCTTGGGAAAATTTACGAAAACTTAATGGTTATTTTCTTCTCGACAGGGATTCTTATATAATGATAAGGGATCTAAAGTATATGACAGTTGCAGCGGGAGGATTTAGAGTGGATTGGCAGGAAATTTTATTTAAGTTTATCGGGGGATTGGGCATCTTCCTGTTCGGCATTAAATATATGTCGGACGGGCTGCAAAAAACGGCGGGCGACAAAATGCGCGGATTGCTGGCGAAATATACGTCCAATCCGGTGCTGGGCGTGCTGGTCGGCATCGTTGTTACGATTCTCATTCAAACCTCCACCGGCACGACCGTTATGGCGATCGGCCTTATCAGCGCCGGGCTGATGACGTTAAGGCAGGGCATCGGGGTCATTCTCGGCGCCAACATCGGCACGACGCTGACCGCGTTTATCGTCGGGATCAAGATCGAAGAGTACGCTTTGCCGATTATCGGGGTCGGCGCTTTTCTTCTGTTCTTTATTAACAAGAAGAAAGTGCAGTATATCGGCCAGGTCGTCTTTGGCTTCGGCACCCTGTTTCTCGGCCTGTCCACCATGGGCGGAGGGTTGAAGCCGCTGCGTACGCTGCCGGAATTTACGAACTTCATTGTCGATCTGTCCCACAGTCCGGTATTGGGCGTTATCGTCGGCACCGTGTTTACGATGATCGTGCAGAGCTCCAGCGCCACGATCGGCATCCTGCAGACGATTGCCGACGAGGGCATGATCAGCCTGCGCGGAGCGCTTCCGGTCTTGTTCGGCGACAACATCGGCACGACGATTACGGCGGTGCTCGCTTCGATCGGCGCTTCGGTGGCCGCGAAACGCGCTGCGCTGGTTCACGTTATATTTAACGTGATCGGAACGATTTTGTTCGTGCTGGCTCTGGATTTGGTGTACGCACTCATCATGTGGATCGGCGGCGACGTCAACATCCGGATGCAAATCGCTTACGCCCACGGGATATTCAACGTTACGAACACCTTGATTTTCCTGCCGTTCGTTTCCGTTCTGGCCTGGATCGTGACGAAGCTGGTGCCGATGAAGGAGCAAGAGCTGGAATTCGGCCCCAAATATTTGGACGACCGTATGCTGGCAACGCCTTCCGTAGCGCTTGGACAAGCCCAGCACGAAATTGTGCGGATGGGCAATCTCGCCCGCGAGACGCTGGAGGACGCAACGGACTATTTCTTCAAGCGGGATGCCAAAACGGCCGCTCTTGCGCTGAAGAAGGAGCAGCTGGTCAATGAGCTCGACCGGAAAATTACCGACTACATGGCGAAAATCCATCAGAACGGCTTGCCGGCAACCGAATCCGAAAAAGCGAACGCGCTGATGCATACGATCAACGATATCGAGCGGATCGGCGACCATGCGGAAAATATCGTGGAGCTGACCGATTTTACGATTAACAACAAGGTCGAATTTTCGAAGGATGCCGAGCGCGAGCTGAGAACGATGCTGGAAGCGGCGGATCATGTCGTGTCGCGGGCGCTGTACGCGCTGGAGCATAACGACAAAGCGGCGGCCAAGGATGCGCTCGAAGGAGAAGCCGAGCTGGACCGGATGGAGATGGAATATCGGACGGCTCACATTCAGCGGCTGAACCAGAACTTGTGCACCGGCAACTCGGGGGCGATCTTCCTCGATATTATCAGCAATTTGGAACGGATCGGCGACCATAGCAAGAACATCGCGGAGTTTGTACTGAAGATGGAGTAGACGTTTCGAACTTGGGTGGCATAAAAGAACGAGAGGGCAAGGAAATCATTCCGCGCCCTCTCGTTCTTTTTTATTTTCCGTCCCGGGACATACTCCGCCGCCGGCTTATTGCGCCGCCCTCCGATGCGCGGAAGCGTCCGCCCGCTCCGCCAGTCTGCGCCAATCGTCGGCCAGCCGCTCTAGCCTGTCGATCAGCCGGGCGGATTGAAGCAGGAAAGCGGAGACGTCCGCTTCCGGCATCGTTTGAACGGCAGCGAGCGTCTCCGGCGTCAGCCAGTCCTCGTCGGGCAAGGCGGCCAGCACCCGCTCAAGCTCGGCTGCCGGCAGCTGCTCGGCGGAATCGGGCCGAAGGGCCGACCCGGCGCCGAAGGTGTGATCGCCGTCCGCTCGGCGTTCTGCATGTCCGCCTGCCAAGCTGTCGCCCGCTGCCGCGGCTTGCGGCGAATCTCCTGTCGCCGAAGCGTGCGCCGCTGCGGCTTGCGCTGCCTCAGCCTGCGGATCGGCCTTCGCTGCGTCCGCCGGCCCAGCCGTCGCCACGGCTTGCGGATCAGCCGTCGCGATGGCTGCCGCCGCTTGCGATTCCGCCTTCTCTGCGGCTTGCGCCGCCGCCCTCGCTTTTTCCTTCCGGTTCTGCTCGTAAACCGACCAGGTTTCGATCAGGCCGCTGCCCGTCTTGAGCAGCAGCTTATCCTTGGTCGCCGCGGAAATCGTTTTGTCCTTGAACAGCTTCGCGATCTTTTTGACGTCGCTTACGGGAAGCTCGTCCCGCGCCGCGATAAGCGCCAGCGGGTCGCGGTGCTCGATGGGCAAATCCTTCAGCGGCAGCAGCTGCTCCTCGGTCAGCTTGTCCTTGCGGATTTCGGTGCCGCCCACGATCAGCTTTTTGACCGCGTTGCCGAATTTCAGAAGCTCGCATTTGTTCCGAATGTAGCTTTCCGGCTTGCCGAGCTTGCCTGCCAGAAACGTCATGGACATTCTAAAGTTCGGATCGTTCATCATCTTGTCGAACGCTTCGGCTTCCTCGATGGGGGAGAAGCCTTCCCGCGTCAAGTTTTCCGCAATTTGCTCCAAATAAATGTCCTTCTCGTCCGTCAAATCCGATATGATGCACGGAATCGTCTTCCTCCCCAGCATCTTGCTCGCCTTGTACCTCCGGTTGCCGTATATGATTTGGTATCGGCCTCCGGCAACAGGCCTTACTTTGATCGGAGACAGCAGACCCAGCTCCTCGATGCTGGCCGCCAGCTCCTTCAACGCTTCCTCGTCAAACTGATAACGGGGCTGCCCGGTATCCTCGTCGATTTGATCCAATGGAATATCGATCATATCCATAAGCTGCAACCGCCTCCTCTGCTCCATCGTTCCGTTGCCTTGCTTTACCGCTTGTTCCATTATACCAAATTTCCATCGGGGAGCAGGCAACATTTCCCGGCGGCCGGCTTACGATAAATCCGGACATCCGAACAATACTAATCAAGACAATGTTTGGACAGGAGCTGACGACCGTTGACGCTGCGACGACTATGGCTGTATGCCATTATTATTATTGCCGCGATCGCAACTCCTCTGTTCCGGCAGGAAGCTAATTTCGGGAAGCTGGAGACCAAGCCGGACGGCGCGGGCGCCGCTTCTCCCGGAAGAGAGAGCGCCGTCGTCCAGGAGACGGACGCTTCTTACGATGTTATCGTGGCCGGTACCGATCCGGAAGGAATAGCGGCCGCGGTGTCGGCGGCCCGCAACGGGCTGCGGGTGCTGCTTGCGGACGGCTACGGGAGGGAGAAGCTCGGAGGTCTCATCACGCTGGGCTGGCTCAATTCGCTGGACATGAACTACGCTCCCGGCGCGAACGGAGCGAGCGGGCGGCGGCGCTATTTGAACCAAGGATTGTTCAAGGAGTGGTACGAGCGGCTGGAGGGCACCTCCATCGACGTCGGCACGGCGGAACAAGAGCTGGAGCGGCTGGTTCGGGCGGAAGAGCGCATTACGGTGCTGCTGGGCGCGTCGGAGATGAAGCCGCTGATGAATGGAACGGCGGTGGCGGGCATGACGATCGCCGATCCGCAAGGCGGCCGGCGAAGCATTCGGGCTGGCGCCGTCATCGACGCTACGCAGAATGGCGATATCGCCGCGCTTGCCGGCGTTCCGTACACGGTCGGCCGCGAGGATTTGGGCCATAAGGAGGCGCGCATGGCCGTTACGCTTGTGTTTAAGCTGAAGGGCATAACCGATTCGGTGTGGCACTCGATCGGACAGCGCCGGGATACGCGGGTGGACCGGATGAGCGGCTGGGGTTTTCCCGAGGCGAGGCGCTACAAGCCGTCCCGACCGGATCGCGCGGCGCTGCGCGGGCTTAACCTGGGGAGACAGAACGACGGCACGGTGCTGGTCAATGCGATGCAGCTGTTTGGAGTCGACCCGCTCGATCCGCGATCCGTCCTGGAGGCGATGGCAATCGGCCGCGAGGAAGCTCCGCGGATTGCCGCTTATTTGAAGCGGACCTTCAAGGAGCTGTCGGCCGCGGAATTTGCGGGAACGGCTCCGGAGCTGTACGTCCGCGAATCCCGCCATATCGTCGGCGAATACCGCTTGACGGCCTCCGATCTGATGGAGAACCGCGACTTTCCGGATGCCGTCGCTTACGGCTCCTACGATGTGGACATTCAACGGACGGGGCCGGACGACTACGGCTGGATTGTCATGTCCCCTTATCAATACGGCGTGCCTTTCCGCTGTCTGGTGCCGCAGCGGGCCGACAATCTGCTCGTCGTCGGCCGGGCCGCGAGCTTCGACTCTATCCCGCACGGCAGCGCTCGAGTCATTCCGCTCGGCATGGCTGCGGGCCAGGCGGCGGGGGCTGCGGTGAAGCTGGCTGCGGAGCATCGGCTGACCGTCCGGGAGCTGTCCCGATCCCCGGCGCTGATGGCCGAGCTGAGAGACAGGCTCGTCCGCCAAGGCATGGATTTGACGATGAACCGGTTTCCGGAGCCGGCTTACCAGAAACATCCGGCCTACCCAGGGCTGCTGGCGGCGGTCGGCATCGGAATGGCCAGCGGAGGGTACCGCAACGACCGGTGGGAGCTGGACGGTCCTTCGACGGTTGGCAAATGGAGGAGCATCATGCAGCGGTTGACCGCGATGTATCCGGACCGTTTTCCCGGCCGTGCGGACGCGGATGGGACGGCAGCGGCCGGAGAAGCGGACAAGCTGACGCTTCGCGCCGCCGCGGCGATGTTATGCGCCGCGGCAGGTTTGGAGACGAAGCCGGAGGAAGCGCCCGAGCGGCTGCGACTGCGCGGCTGGGTAAGCGAGCATACGCTGCGGGCCGTCGCGGACCCGAACCGTTTGACGAACGGCGAATCCTATTTGCTGCTGCGCGATATGCTGGAACGTTACGCGGGCATCGTCTTCGAGTGACGATGCCCGTCTATTTTTGCGGAACGGCATGCCGATTGACCGGGGCGGTTGCTTCGCGCACGCGAATTTGGTAGCTTGATAGTAAAGGCGGCGCGGTCGCACGAACAGGGATGAACGAAAGGCTTCGGCCGGATGCAGAAGGAGCAGGATACGAAGATGGCGATGGAGATCGAACGAAAATTTTTGCTGGAGCAATATCCGCAGTCTCTTATAGACCGGGGAGAGCTTGTGGTCCTTTCGGAGCAGCGGATACACCAAACCTATTTGGCGATAGACGATTCGCAGGAAATCCGGGTGCGCCAAATCGAAGACCTGGACGGCGGCTCGTTGAGCTATACCCATACGTTCAAAAACGGAAACGGCTTGGCGCGCGAGGAGGTCGAGGTGGACATTACGCAAAGCATCTACGAGCAGATGGTCAACGCCTTCGGCTACGTCCCGCTGACCAAAAACCGCGTCACGGCGGAATGGAACGGTGTGCGCGTCGAAATCGACGTCTACGACCAGATTCGGCTTGCGGTGCTGGAAGTGGAGTTCGATTCGATGGAGGAGGCGGAAGCGTTCGCCGCTCCGGCATGGTTCGGGCGGGATATCAGTTCCGAGCGGCAATACAGCAACAAAACGGTGTGGCGTCAGCTTCAGGCCAATCGGCCGGACTGACATTTGGATCGGATAGACAAGGACGGCGGCGCAGCCTGCGGGACTGGCGGCCTTTGCGGCTTATGCTTGCGTCCGAGCGTTCGGTTTATTGTCGGGGAGGAGGATCGGCATGTCCATATACGACCGCGGTTCATACATACGCAAAATCAGCTTGTTAAGGGACAGCATCCCTTCCTACGGGCAATATCCGTTCAATCTGGAAGCGGTGCGGACGTTGGACGAGCTGGAGCTGCATCCGAAGGTGACCTATATCGTCGGCGAGAACGGAGCGGGGAAGTCGACGCTGATCGAAGCGGTCGCCGTGGCGCTCGGCTTCAATCCCGAGGGGGGCACGGTCAATTTCACCTTCGAAACGGCGGCGACCCATTCGGAGCTGTATCGTTATTTGAGGCTGACGAGAGGGCCGAGGCGGCCGAGGGACGGCTTCTTCTTTCGGGCCGAAAGCTATTACAATCTGGCGACCAACATCGATCAGCTGGACGGCGAGCCTTCCTTTGGGCCGCCGCTTATCGATTCGTACGGCGGAAAGCCGCTTCATAATCAATCACACGGAGAGTCGTTTTTTGCGGCTTTTTTGCATCGGTTTTCCGGCAACGGCCTGTACATTCTGGACGAGCCCGAGGCGGCATTGTCGCCCTCGAGGCAGCTGGCGCTGCTGGCCCGGATGCATGAACTGATCGAAGCCCAATCCCAGTTTATTATCGCGACCCACTCCCCGATTCTGATGGCTTACCCGGATTCGGTCATCTATCAGCTGACAGGCGAAGGTCCGGTCCGGACGGCATGGGAAGAGACGGAGCACTATATCGTGACGAAGCAGTTTCTGGGCAATCGTGACCGGATGCTGAAGGAGCTGCTGGAGCCGTGAGACGCGGAGGGACCGGACTCGACAGCGGCCTGTTGCGCGGCCGGGATCGTCCGTGCCCTGTACAATCTGGAAGTTCCTGTTGCCGGCACAAAGGAAAGGAGACGTTCGGAGCATGACGTATACGGTTAACGAGGTGATGGATCGCCTGAAGGAGCTGGCCGCCGGCGATGCGGCAAGCGCCTCGGATTTGCTCCTGTTCGGCGACAAGGATGCGCCCGTAACCGGCATAGCGGTCGCTTTTATGCCGACTCAAGCCGTGCTGGAGAGCGCGGCGGAAGCGGGAGCCAACCTGATCGTCTCCCACGAAGCGCCATTTTACAATCATCATGCCGGATTTGAGGCTTCGCTGGCGGACGATCCCGTATGGACGCGGAAACGGAAGTTTATGGCGGAGCATGGTCTCCATCTGTTTCGATGCCATGACTATGCGCACGCCGCCGAACCCGATCTTGTGACGGACGGACTCGTTCAAGAGCTGGAGTGGCAGCCGTATTTGGTTCGGCACGAGAAATATGCCGCGCTGTTGTCGTTGCCGTCGATGACGGTCCGCGACATTGCAAGGCATGTGAAGGAGAAGCTCGGCGCCGCTTACGTGCGGATCGTCGGTTCTCCCGGCCAGCGCTGCGTTCGCGTCGGCATGACGGTCGGTTATCGGGGCGGCGGCGCTCTTGCGATTCCGCTGTTCAGGGAAGAAGAGCTCGACCTGCTCATTTGCGGCGAAGGGCCGGAGTGGGAGACGCCCGAATATGTGAGGGACGCTGTCAGGCAGGGAGGCGGCAAAGCGCTGCTCATGCTTGGCCACGGCGAGAGCGAGCAGCCGGGCATGAAGGTGCTTGCCCGTTACTTGCGGGAGCGGCTGAAGGACGCGCAGGTCCCGGTCCATTTTATGAAGAATGAATCGGTCTTTCAACTGTTGTAGCGGCTGGAACAATCGGTTTAGACGCTGCGTTCGGAACAGAGTTAAGCGTTAGCCGGGGGCGAGCTGGGGTTCGGGCCGCACGTACATCTCATGACAAAAAAGGAGAAAACAGCATGGTACGGTTTGGAGTCATCGGAACGAATTGGATTACGGACAGCTTTTTGGCGGCGGCGCAGCTTGATGAACATTTTCGGTTAACCGCCGTCTATTCGCGGACGGAGGAGAAGGCGCGGGAATTCGGGGCGAAATACGGCGTCGACCGGACGTTTACGGATGCGGTGGAAATGGCCGCCAGCGGCGAGATCGACGCGGTGTACATCGCCAGTCCGAACAGCCTGCATGCGGAGCATGCGATCACGGCCATGAACCATGGCGTGCATGTGCTGTGCGAGAAGCCGATCGCCTCCAACAGCCGCGAGCTTGCGGAGATGATCGAAACGGCCAAGCGCAACAACGTGCTGCTGATGGAAGCCGTCAAATCGACGGTAATGCCGGGCTTCCGCGCCGCGGCCGACAACATCGGGCGAATCGGTAAAGTAAGACGGTATTTTGCGAGCTTTTGCCAATATTCCTCCCGCTATGACGCCTACAAGCAAGGAACGGTGCTGAACGCGTTCAAGCCGGAGCTGTCCAACGGCTCGCTGATGGATATCGGCATTTATTGCATCTACCCGGCGGTCGCTTTGTTCGGCAGGCCGAAGGCGGTCAAGGCGGCGGGCGTCATGCTGGAATCCGGGGTGGACGGCGAAGGAAGCCTGTTGCTTCAGTACGACGATTTGGACTGCGTGCTGATGTATTCGAAAATTACCCATTCCTCGCTGCCGACGGAAATCCAGGGCGAGGACGCCAGCATCGTCATCGACAAGATCAGCACGCCGACGAAGGTCGAGCTGGTCTATCGGGATGGGCGTACAGAAGATTTGACCCGGCCGACGGTCGAGCATTCCATGTATTACGAGGCGGCCGAGTTTATACGGCTCATTCGGGAAGGGCGCACGGAATCGCCGATCAATTCGCGGGAAGTGTCGGCCATCGCGATGGACATTATGGACGAGGCGAGACGACAGCTGGGGCTCCGCTTTCCGGCGGACGAACGGTAGAAGCGTTAAAGGTTGAAATCGGGTCGCGAGACGAGGGGGGTAAGCGGCAAAGCTGCAGAAATGCGGCTTACTCGGCAAGAGAACGGCCCCTTGTCTCCGTTTCGGTCAGCCGAGACGGAGACAATTCCCCGCTCGAAAGCAAATCAAGCATCCCCGCTCTCGGTTTGAGCAGGGGATGCTTGATTTGCTTTCGTATAAGACCGTCAGAGCGGACGCATGAAGCATGCCGGTCCGTCCTTTATTCTTGAAGCCGGTATATGGCGAACGGCTCGCCGTCGCGGAAGCGGCGGCTGGCCTGCTCGAGCCTGTCGGCGACGTCCGCATCCAGCTTCAGCTCAAGCGCAGCCAGGTTGCTTTCCAGCTGCTCTTCGCGCGTAGCGCCGACGATGACGGTGGAGACGGCCGGCCGCTCCAGCAGCCAGGCCAGCGACAGCGCGCTTGCCGTCGTGCCCGATTCCAATGCGATACGCTCCACCTCGCGTCCCAGCGCAAGCGCGTCTTCGCCGAGGAATCGCCGGAAGCCGGGATCGGTATCGGCTCTCGAGCCTGCCGGCGTCTCTTGCGCCGAACCGTATTTGCCCGTCAGTATTCCTCCCGCCAGCGGAAAATACGGTATGATGCCGATGCCCTGGTCCAGACACATTGGGATCAACTCGCGTTCGGGGGTGCGGTCGGCGAGCGAGTAGCTGACCTGCATCGAGACATAACGGTTCAGCCCAAGCTTATCGCTGATGCCGACGGCTTTCATCAGCTCCCAAGCATAGTAATTGGAGGCGCCGATATACCGGACCTTCCCGGACGTCACCATGTCGTCCAGCGTCCGCAGCGTTTCTTCCAGAGGCGTATCGGGATCGAACGTATGGATTTGGTACAGGTCGACATAATCGGTGCGCAGCCGCTTCAGGCTGTCCTCCAGTTCCTTCATCAGATGGCGGCGGGACGAGCCGCGCTCGTAGACGCCCGCGCCGCGCGGAAGGCCGGCTTTAGTCGCCAGCACCGCCTCCTGCCTTTTGCCCCCCGCCAGCGCTTCTCCGATAATCCGTTCCGATTCCGTGCCCGCATAAATGTTGGCCGTATCGATAAAGTTGACTTCGCGTTCCAGCGCGAGATGGATAATGCGGATCGACGTTTGGGCATCCGCCCGTTTGCCGAAGGCGTTCGTCCCGAGACCGAGCGCGGAAACCTTCAAGCCGCTGCCGCCAAGCCTGCGGTATTGCATCGAGATCAGCTCCTTTGCCGGTAAAGTCATGTCCAGTATACCATAGTTGAAATAACGGCTTCCCGGCGGGTATAATGCCCGTATCGGACTTAAAGTCGGGAGGGATGCGGCATGAAATTCATAGACAACAAGGGAAACACGGATCCGGCGCTGAATCTGGCGTTGGAGGAGTACATCTTGCGCTCCTTGCCGGACGATGAGTATTTGCTTTTTTACATCAACGAACCGTCCATTATTATCGGCAAAAACCAGAATACGGTGGAGGAGATCAACGGCGAATACGTGAAGGCAAACGGGATTCATGTCGTCCGCAGGCTGTCGGGAGGCGGCGCCGTCTATCACGATCTGGGCAATCTCAACTTCAGCTTCATCATGGCCGACGACGGGAGCTCATTTCACAATTTCAGGAAGTTTACACAGCCGGTGGTGGAGGCGCTTCGGGAATTGGGCGTGCAGGCGGAATTGACGGGACGCAACGATTTGCAGGTCGGCGAGAGAAAAATTTCGGGCAACGCGCAATTCCACACCCGGGGCAAAATGTTCAGCCACGGCACGCTGCTCTTCGATTCCGAAATCGACAACGTCGTATCCGCTTTGCAGGTAAGCGCCGAGAAATACGCGTCGAAATCGACCAAATCGGTTCGGAGCCGCGTCGCCAATATTTCGGAGTTTTTGGCGGAGCCGATGACGATCGGGCAATTTCGGGAAGCGCTTCTGACCTCGATCTTTAAAGGGGAAGCGGAAATTCCGGAATATCGGCTGACGGAACGGGATTGGGAGCAGGTGCATAAACTGGCCGACGAGCGTTACCGCAGCTGGGATTGGAACTACGGCCGTTCTCCGGCGTTTAACGTGCGGCAGCGCAAGCGGATCGAAGGCGTCGGAACGTTTGACGTCCGATTGCAGGTAGAGGATGGCGTCATTAAGGAAGCGGCGGTGTTCGGCGATTATTTCGGCCGGGGGGACAGCGCCGAAGTGGCGGCCAAACTGGCGGGAACGCGCTACGACGAGGCGTCTCTGGCTGCGCTTGCCGATACGCTGGACCTCCCGTATTATTTCGGAGCCGTCTCGAAGGAGCAATGGCTGGAACTGCTGCTGTAAAATGATGAAATGGGAAGGAGCGCTTAAAGCTATGCCTGTCGCCAGACCTCCTTGTTAATATAAGGCGCATGCCGCTTCTTCGCGGGCGCCCCCGGGCAGATTGACCGTCATGCTGGACAGACCGGTTAATCGAACCTGGAGAGGGGCCCAAGAACGTAATGATTTCGAACCTATGGAAGCTGTATGCGATTCGATTTTTTCACAGCCTGATTCCGGCCTACGTCATCGAGAGGCTGTTTTGGGAAGAACGGGGCATGACGATCCCGATGGTGGTGTACGCGGAAATCATTTATGCCGTCACCATCGTGCTGTTGGAAATTCCGACCGGCATCGTTGCCGACCGTTGGAGCCGCAAAGGGATGATCGTGCTGGCCGCTTTGTTGGGCGCGCTGGAATTTCTTATTTTGGTGTTCGCTACGGCATTTTGGCATTTTGCTCTTGTCGTTTTTTTGGCGGCGGTCGGCAGATCGGCCAGCAGCGGAGCGGACAACGCCTTGTTGTACGATTCGTTGCTGGCCGAGAACAAAGAGGGTTTGTTCGAACGGTATTTGGGGAGGTTGAACGCCATAGACATTGCGGCCACGATGATTGCGGCGCTAAGCGGCAGCTTGTTGGCCGGGCGCTACGGCTTTGCGTTCAACTACTGGATTTCCTTCGGCAGCATGCTGATCTGCCTGCTGCTGACCTTTCTGCTGCGCGAGCCTCCCGCGAAGCGGGACGCGGAGGACGGTCGGCCCGTGCCGGTCAGGGAATACGTGACGGCATCGCTCCGTTTTTTTCGCAGCCGTCCCGGCGTGACGCTCGTCGTGCTGACGGGGATGATAACGGGCGCCGCCATTTCGTATATCGATGAATTTTGGCAAATTTACTTGGAGCGCATTGGCGTGCCGGTGACGGCGTTCGGGCTGTTTTCGGCGGCGTTTTTCGTCGTCCGGCTGCCCGGCAATTTGCTGGCGCATGCCTTGAAGCAACGGTTTGCGATGCGCTCCTTGCTGCTCTCGGCGACGCTGGCGTTTGCGGCGGGATTTGCTTATCTTGCGTATGCGCCGCACGGAGGCGGCTTGGCGGCGCTGCTGCTGATCGGTTTGTTTGCCGGCATGATGGAGCCGCTGGCGTCCGGCTATTTGCATCACCGCATCGATTCGTCCATGCGCGCCACGCTGGATTCGTTTCAGTCGCTGGGCGCCAACGCCGCCCTTGTCGTGACTGGATTGGGCTTCGGATACGCGGCGTCCCGCCTGGACGTGTTCGGCGGCTTCGGGTTTCTTGGCGTCGTCTGCGGCGTATACTTCGTTTATCTGTTCTTTGCGTCGAAGAAGACGGCGGTTTAACGTCAAAGGGACGTTTCCCCTCGGATATCTTGCTCCGGGGGAAACGTCCCTTCATTATGCCGTGCCTGGTTCGTTCGTCAGGCGGACGTCTGCGGACGATGCCTGTTTTTGATCTCGACCATGAGCCTGTAAAATTTGTCCTCCTCCTCGAAATGAGGGAAATGGGCCGATTCCTCAAACCAAACGAACTGCTTGTGCGGCGCCTCGAGCGTTTCGTAATAGTCGTAAGCCGCGGAGGACGGCGTCATATAATCGTGGCGTCCCATCATGATGTAGACCGGAACATCGAGCCGGGGAGCGGCTGCGGTCAAGTTCAGGTTTTCCGTTTGCGGGCGGATGGCTCGGAGCGACAGCGTGTTCCCCAGCCCCAAGCGAAGACCGTCCAGCCACGTATATTCAGGCGCCCAAAGAATGCCGCGCAGCAAGTCCGCGTTGGAGTCGATGTTTCGCTCCGAACCGCCGAAGGCCGCCACCCATTTGCGCTCCAGCGAGGTATCCTTGCGGGGATTCGCATACGGGGGCGCTCCGATCGCTTCCAGCTCCCGGACAGCCTTCTCGTTCCCCCGGCGCTGCGCTTCGGCTAAGGCGAACTCGTAGGACAGCCGCTCGCCCTCCATCGAATCGGCCACCTGGCCGATGCCGATATAGGCGCGGTAAAGCTCCGGATATTGCCGCACCGTCAGCACGCCGAGCGTGCTTCCCCATGAATGGCCCGCGATATAAATGTCGTCCTGGCCGAACCGCTCCCGCAAATACCGGGTCAATTCCGCGGTATCCTCGACCAGCCGGTCGACCTTCAAATCGTCCTCGTCCATATTCCAATGATATGACTTTCCCGAGCCTCGTTGATCCCAATTGACGACAATAAATTGCTGTTCCAGCTGACGCTGGTATTTGCGGGCAAAGGCGATCTGCGGATAGCCTGGGCCGCCGTGAAGAAACAGAAGGACGGGATTGTCCCGGCTGGCGCCGCGAATCAGAATATATTGCGGCACGCCTCCCAGCTCGATCCGCTTCAGCTCCGCAATGCCGCCTTCGACGGCGTTCCCGTTAAGGTCTTTTACCGCAGGGGTCCACGAAGGGAATATATACAGCACTGCAAGCAGCAGAACGGCGATTATCGGAATAAGCACCGATCTGCGTTTCCATAAAGTTTTTTTGACCCGGTTCATAAATTTTCGTTGTTCTCCCGACGGTTGCTTTTTATGGAGCTATCGTAGCACTCGTTCAAGCAAATGTGAAGGCTCGCCTATAAAGACGATCGCCGAATCCGAATGCCCGCTGCGGGTCTTAGCGGATCGGCGATCGTGTTGGCTGCATGGCCAGTTTTTTCTCAAACAGCAATACGTCGAAGCCGTCGATGACGGACGGTCCTTTTATCTCGTAGCCATGGTTCTGGAACAGCTTGTGCGCATATTGCTGAGTCGTCAGCGCGTCGAGGTAAATGCTGCCAAAGCCAAGCTGAACGGCGCGCTCCTCCAGCCGCCGCAACAGTTGGGCGCCGTATCCCCGCCGCTGGAAGTCCGGATGGACGCGAAGCCGCTTGATTTCGGCCATGCCGTCGGTCAGCCTCTTCAGTCCGCCCATGGCAATGACTTGTCCTTGCGGATCGATCCCGACAAGAAATTCGCCTCCGCCCTTTAAATATTCCTCTTCTATATGCAAGATGTCGTGATAATGTTTGTGGGTCGCTTCGACGCCAAGCTTGGAGATAACGAGAAGATGAACGCGCCATACATAGTCGTGATCGGCGGTTGAATATTGACGAATGTGCATAAAAATCAACTCCCATTTGTTTATGTCATATAATATAACATGGTTTTCCGGATATTTGAAATAAGAAAGTTGTTTGTGCGCGATAAGATATACTTATGTTAGATAAAGTGACGTGATTGTTTGCGTCTGCGCAGCGGAGTTAGATGTCGCGCCGTCGCCGATCGGATCGGTCGAACGGTCGTCCGATTAATTGGCTGTTGCTCGCCCCCCGATAAATTCTTCGACTCTTGCTCTTCGGTGTAATGGGAATGGGTTAGGTGAAACGAACTTCGAAGCCGCAATGCCGATTTTGTTACTTACGGCGCTCCTCAGAGACCGTCTGCGGTGCTCTGAATATGGTGCAAAAAAGGATAGTTACTCCGCCGAGGATTGCTGCGGCATTCAAAAACGGCATTCTCGAATGGCCTAAAAGGGAACCTTTTTGGCGTTTGAGCGGTCTTATTGACAGAGGTGAGCCATGTGAGCAAAGCGGAAGGCCATTACTTGCAATATTTGGCGCCCGGCTTCGACCGGAAGGCGGTGCTGGAGGAGTTGATGGCGGATTACGGAACGGATATATGGAACTTCGCTTATTTTTTGACCCGGCGCAAAGAGATGGCGGACGATATCGCGCAGGAGACGTTTCTTGCCGTTTACGTCCGGCTGTACGCTTATCGCGGAGAATCGAGCCTCAAAAGCTGGCTGCTCAGCATCGCGCGCAACAAGTCGCTGAATGCGTTGAAGAGCGCCTTCGTCAGAAGGGTCGTCCTCGGCGACCCGTTCCGCCACGGCAAAGGCGCGTCACCTTCCGCGGAGCATGCGGCGCTCGAGCGGCTGGAGGCGGACGAATTGTGGGGCAAGGTGCTGACGCTCCCCTTGAAGCATCGCGAGGTGCTGCTGCTGATTTATCATTACGGGCTGACGATCGAGGAAACGGCCGCATCGCTTGGGCTGTCGGCAGGCACCGTCAAGTCCCGGCTGTTTCGCGCGAAGCGGCGCATGGCCGCGCTGCTGGAAGATCGACGCATGGAGGAGGAATAGGGCATGGAGACGAACGAGAGAGAGTGGACCGACAGGCTGGCGGACCGGCCGCTTGCATTGTCGCCGTTTACGGAGGAGCTGAAGATGAAGATCCGGGAGCGGCTGGATCCAAAGCCGAAGCGAAGCCGGCGGCGGCTGCCCCGCCTTGCCGCAACGCTTGCGGGAGCTGCCGCCGTTGCCGGGTGTCTGGCGCTGCTGCTGCTGCCGCTGCCGCTAAACGGAGAACGGGCGGCGCCGCATGCGGTCAGGCCGGCTTACGAGGCAAACGGAAAAGTGCTGCTCGAGGCGTTCCCCGATCCCGAGCTGAAAGCGGGAAGTCCGTTCGGGTATTTGTTCCGATTTACGGCGGACATGGAGGAGTTGAAGGGAAAGCGGCTGGCCATCGAGGCCGTCCATTTGGCATCGGGGCAGCGGGTGGCTGCCGTCCGGCCGTTCGTTGTAACGGAGCCAAGCTCCGGGTATGCCGGACTGGAACGATTTACGGCCCGCTTTGCGCTCCCGCTCCCCGGAGCATGGCGGTACGAAGCGACGCTGGACGGCCGGTTTTACGCCGATATCGTGCTGCATGCGGGGGAGCCCTCCTGGGAGCCGAGCCCGGAATTTGCCGCCGGCGGCTACAATTTGACCGGCGTGGAAGGAAAGGTCGGCATCCTCAGTCCGGGCTTTGTTGCCGGTCAAGCGAATAAATATATGTGGTCGCTGTGGGGGGCGGATGAAGAGCTGCAGGGGGAGCTGGTCGTCAAAGCCGTCAAGCGGGGAGAAACGGAGATGGTGACGCTGTTTGAAGGAATCAGGTTGAGCGGTGCAAATTCCGCGTTAAAAATTCCGAGCAGCCTCACGCTGCCCGAGCCGGGAATGTGGCGTCTGTTGCCGTTCGTGGACGGCGTGCTGTTCGACAGCATCGTAGTCGAGGCGAAGCAGAAGCCATCGCCGTAAGTCCATGCGGCCGTCCGACCGTCGTCGGCACAGGCGAAGCGACAGCATGGTAGTCGAGGCGCAACCGACGCCGACGCCGTGAGCCATGCTAAGCCGCCCGGCTGCCGCCGGAACGAGCGAAGCGCCGAGCGCTTCCAAGCCGGCAGGCGATGCGCACAAGTAAGCAGATTAGCCGTGCAGGCCCGCGCGGCGTCCGATCGGCGAATCGGATGCCGATGCGGGCCGATTGGCGTTGAATGGAAAAGGATGCGGTTGTCAATGTTCTCCATTCGCTGTAAAATGCCATCTATCTGGAACATCGATCGCGCTGGTCCGTAAAAAGGTATATCGCATTAAAATATGCATCGTCTCGGTCAAAGCGGCCGTGCCGATCCGATAAAAGAAAGGATGTCGAACGGAATGGAGCAAGGTTTGAACGTGTTGCTGGTGGAGAAGCTGCCAGGCGGCGAACTTCGTGAAATCGAGCAGCGGATTTGGAACGTCAATATGGTGCGAGCGTTGGAGCACATCAATTATATAGTTGCCGGAGGCCGGGAATACGAAACGATCGAGGGCAGGCTGAATATAGATCTGGAACGTCTGGAGCTGTTGGTCGTGCCGATGAAGCATGAATGAGCGGGAGGAATGCAAATTGACACAGGCAAACAAACCAAGACCGCAAGGCCGGCTGTTCACGGCTGAGGGGAAGCCGCTGCGGGTACTGTCCACATCGCTTGGCGTCGCATTGCTGGCCAATGCCGTCATGAGCTCGGGAGCGCTCGCCTCCGGCGCGAATGCGTCGCCGGGCGACTCGCCGAAGCTTGTGTCCTGGTCCAGCGAAGCGGCGAAAGCGTATTTCGATCCGTCCGTCGATTGGAGTCTGCCGCTGCCGGAGCAGCTGGATCCGGCAAATGAGCCGGAGCTAGAAAAAGAGGAAGGTTCCGGTTCCGGCGGGGGAGGAACGACAGTCGTCCACCATTACGGATCGGGCTTCGGCTGGGACGATCTGCTGCTGTACCATTTGCTGTTCAACAACGGATACAGCTATTCGTCCAGCAGTTATTACAAAAATCGTCCGGCCTACTATACGTCCAGCAAATCGACCTATAAGCCGAAAACCTACAGCAGCGACACGTTTCAGAACAAGCAAATCGCGGGTACGGCCGTCAGACCGAAGACGTCCAGCATTACAGGTTCGGTGACGCGCCGTTCGACTTCGTCGCAGCCGGGCGGCATCGGCGGCAAATCGAGCAGCTTAAGCTCGTCGGGCAGCAGCTCGAGCGTCAAGAGCAGCGCCGGATCCTCGAGCAGAAGCAGCGGGTTCGGCGGATGACGGGGCCGGTGTTCGAGGTAGTGGGGGAGCCCCGCCCCGACCGCAGCGGCCGTGTCGAAGAGCTGGCGGCGCTAGGCTTTACATGGGCCGATATCGAAGACGAGCCGTATTGGATCGATCAGGCGGTCGCCATGGACGCCGAACGATATCGCGAGCTGGAGAACGCGTCCGCCATGCTGTGGCGGGTGTTCGATCGGACGGTCCGGTATATTTACGGCAATCGCGCCATCTATGAGCTGATCGGCATCCCGCCGGTGTTATGGGATATGATCGACGGCAGTCCGCTGCCCGGGGAAGGCATGATCAGCCGGTACGCCCGGTTCGACTTTGCCGTGGCCCAGGACGGGACGATCAAGCTGCTCGAGCTAAACGCGGACACGCCGACCGGTTATGTGGAGGCGTCGATCGCAACGCCGTGGATGTGCAGGCAAACGGGACTGCAATGCCCCAATGAAGCGATGAAAGATCGGACGGCCGCAGCCTGGGGCGAGGAACGGCCGGATACGGCGGCATGCATCGCCTACGGATCTCACTTGGAGGATTCGGGGACAATCGAGGCGCTCGCCAAGCACAGCGGTCTCGATATCCGCTTTAGGGACTGCCTGGAGCTCTACGTGGACGAAGGCGTGCTGAAAGACGGCGAAGGGAATGCGATCCGCCGCATGTTCGCGCTATATCCGAAGGAATGGATGGCGGTCGACGACGGCGGGGAAGCGCTGGCTTATGCCGTCGAGAGCGGCAATCTAACGCTGTTTAACCCGCCGGCCGCCATCCTTCTTCAATCCAAAGGGCTGATGGCCGTCATTTGGGGACTGTACGAGCTGGGCCAGCTGTACGGGGAAGAGGAACGGGAGGCGATCGCCCGGTATATGCTCCCGGCCTACAACAAGCCGGTCTTCGAGGGCAGCTTTGTCTCGAAGTCGATGTTCGGACGCGAGGGCGGTTCCGTCCGATTGTTCGACGCGGCCGGCGAACTGGAGCTGGAGGACCGCGACGGCTACGATACCGGCGTGCTGTTTCCGACTGTCTATCAGAAGCGCGCCGAGCTTGCCCGCATTCAGACGGCGTTCGGAGAACTGCACCTCCTGACGGGCATGTTCGTTATTAACGGCCGTCCTTGCGGGCTGCTGGGAAGGGCAGGCGGTCCCATTACCGGGAACGCCAGCCATTTTATCGCGATAGGAGTGAGGTAACCTTATGAAACTAAATAAAGAACGCAGCGTACGACATCGGCGCGGTCCAATCCGGCTCCGCTGGGCGCTGGCGGTCGCCATCGCGGCAGCGCTGACGCTGGCGGGCTGTTCGGGCTCGGGGGCCACCGTGTTCCACGCCGATCGAGGCTCCAATTACGCCGAAACGGGCAACGTTGCCCGCGTGCCATGGGACTACCGGATTGTGGAGGGAACGGTAGGGGACTTGATCGGCAGCGATATGACCTTGCTGCCCGACAACGAAATGCTGCCGAACGACAACAACTACGCCACGGGTGACAAAGTTTGGATTCTGCAGTTTATGGACGCCGAGATGGTCACGGGAGCGGACAACCGCAACGAAATCCGGCTGTCCGCCTGGCGCACGCTGAAATCGTACAAGGATAAGGCTTCCGCTGATGAAGATATGGTCAATTTGAAGCTGGACATTACGACCGAAGTCGATCTGGTAGGCGTTTACAAGACGGAATACCAGGGCAATACCCGCAATTTTGCCATTGTAGAGCTGCCGTCCGGCCATACGATGAAGCAGCCGATCGACGATGCCCGGTATACGGCGTTCGAAAAGCTGAAGAAGGTCGAAGTGAGGCTGGAGGAAGTGCACGATTTTGCGGATTACGATCTGGCATATGCAAAATTTAGGGGGTGGGCGAATTGACCGTGGTTATTAATATAGTCGTCAGCGTCATTGTTATTATCGTGCTTCAATTGCTGGGCATGATCGTATTCAACTGGATTACGCCGTTCAAGGATATGGAGGAGCTGAAAAAAGGAAACGTTGCCGTCGGCCTGGCGCTGGGCGGCAAGTTTCTCTCGACGGCGATCGTTCTGGGAGTAGCGGCGTATACGAACTCATCCATATGGTTTATGATGCTCTGGTTTGCGATCGGATACGTCTGTCTTGTCGCCGCGTATTTGCTGTTCGATCTCGTGACGCCGTTCAAAGTGTCGGATGAGCTGCTGAACCGGAACGTGGCAGTCGGCCTCATGCTGTTTTCCGTCTATATCGGATTCGCATTCGCCATCAGCAGTCTGATTATATAAAAGAACAAGCAGGCTGCGGCCCGATCGTCAACCGATCAAGCCGCAGCCTGCTTCTTTCCGCCTCATGAGCCGCCTCTGAGGACGCTCACGTCCGCCGCCAAAATATGCTCGCCTTCAAAAAGCATAAACCTTCCTTCGAGCCACTCGATGCGCAGCAGCTTGCGGTCGTCCGACTGGTATTGCCAGACGGATTGCTCGCCGCCTTGCATAAACGGCGTCTTGCCGCTGGTCGCCAAATAGCCGCTGTACTGCTCTTCCAGGTAAAACATGCGCCCGTCCAATTCCAGATTGGTCGGCACTTCATGGATCGAGTCCAAGCGTCCGTCGATTTCCGCGTACAGCGAATATTCCGTCGATTCCCGGTTCTCGACGAGCAGGTAGCGAAGCGAAGCTCCGTCCTTCAAGGTAAGCAGAACGGTGCCCCTTCGCTGGTTCACCGTTCTGCCGATCACCTCGTACATCGTCATCGATACCTCGCACATGTCGCCGGGACCGATCGTATACACGGTCTTTTCCGGCGGCGGAGGTTCGGGGCGTTTCATGATGTTGTGAATGCGCTTGAACAGGTTCATCGCCGGCCTACTTTTGCTCGTATTGCTTCAGCAAGGCGGCCAGCTCGTCTTCCACCGCTTTGTTGCCGCTGCGGCTTGCAAATTCTTCGTCGATCGATTTGCCCTTCGATGCGGCCAGATCGTTGGTCGCTTCGGCCATCGCTTCGGCTTGCAGCATCTTTTCTTCCATCCGTTTCAAGCCGGCGGCCGCGGAGCCGGAACCGAAAGCGGACATCTTCTTGTTGATTTCCGTTTGCGTCTTGGCGGCTTGATAGCGGGCGGCCAGCGTGTCGCGTTTGTTTTTCATATCGTTCAGCTGCTTGCGCATTTCGTCGAGCTTGTTTTTCAAATTGTTGGCGAGCAGTTGATTGTCGGTATAAGCTTCTTTGTATTCGATCATCTTTTTCTCGACGGCCTGCTTGTCTTCGATGACGCGGCGGGCCAGGTCGAGATTTTGCTCCTGAACGGCGATATGCGCTTGCTCCGTCCGTTTCTGCAGGAGCGCCTCCTGTTCTTCGTACAGCGCCTTGAATTTTTTCTCCAGCGCGATTTGCTGGGCTACCGCCTTTTCGGCGTCCTGCAAGTCCTCGGTCATGTCGCGGATGTATTGATCCGTCAATTTGATCGGGTCTTCGGCTTTTTCGATTAGGGCGTATACGTTTGACAACGTCAAGTCTCTTAACCGTTTGAATAGGGACATTTGCATTTACCTCCTGAGTGTAGGGTTAGTTATCAATACGAACTAAATGCAAACAGGTTTCGGCAGTCTTGCCAAGAAAGGAGTTTTGCCGTGCATAACGATCAAAAGAGGCAAAAAAAGGCTGCAAAGACGAGCCGTTGAGGCATATCGTTTCTTGCAGAGCGATCGGAAGGACGCGGAATGAAAATGGGCGATTCAGGAAACCGTAACAAGGACGAAACGACCGGAGGTGGCGAAAAGGTGTTTGCAGACCCCGATGCGCGCATGCAGCTGCACGGCTTCAACAATTTGACGAAGACGCTCAGCTTCAATATGTACGACATTTGCTATACAAAAACGAAGGAAGAACGCGAAGCGTATATCGCGTATATCGACGAGCAATACAATTCGGAGCGGCTGACGGCGATTTTGAACGAAGTGGCGTCGATGATCGGCGCTCACGTGCTGAACACGGCCAAGCAGGATTATGTGCCGCAGGGCGCGAGCGTGACGCTGCTTGTATCGGAGGGGCCGATCGTCGAGGTGCCGGCGGAAGCCTACGAAGAGTCGCCCGGGCCGCTTCCCGCCGAAACGTCGGGCGCTTCGCCGGGCTCGCCGCCAAGGGGCGAAGGGGAAGACGAAGGAACAACGCCCGGGCCGATGCCCGCCGCCGTGGTCATGGCGCTGGACAAGAGCCATATTACGGTACATACGTATCCGGAATACCATCCGAACGAGGGCATCAGCACGTTCCGCGCCGATATCGACGTTTCGACCTGCGGCGAAATATCCCCTCTCAAAGCGCTCCGTTATTTGATCGATTCGTTCGACACGGACATTATGACCATCGATTACCGGGTACGGGGATTTACGCGCGACAAGAACGGCGACAAGCTGTTCATCGATCACGATATCCGCTCCATCCAAAATTACATTCCGGAGGAGCAGGGAGCGCTGTACGATATGATCGACGTAAACATCTATCAGGAAAACGTGTTTCATACGAAATGCAGGCTCAAGCAATTCGATTTGAACAACTATTTGTTCGGGTACACGAAGGATGTGTTGACCGATGATGAGCGGAAACAGATTACGGGCAGATTGAAGCAGGAAATGGACGAAATCTTTTACCATATCGGAGCCCGGAGAGCTTAATCGGCCTGTCTCAACGCGATCAAACCTACTATTTTAAACATAAGGAGCTGTCGAAACCGATGAGCGCGGCATCCCAATCCAAGAAACAGGCATTCCCTCCCCAAAATCAGAACCGTCAGCCGGGCATTGAAGCCGACATGAAGCCGCTGCCCGCCTTCGAATCGCCTTCCTACAAAGCCGCCGGCAAGCTGACGGGCAAGGTTGCCGTCGTGACGGGCGGCGACAGCGGCATCGGCAGGGCCGTATCGGCCGCTTATGCGAAAGAAGGCGCCTCCGTGTGCATCGTATATTTCGACGAGCATGACGACGCGAAGCAGACGGAACGGATTATCCGGGAGTATGGCGGCTCTTGTCTGCTGCTCGCGGGCGACATCGGCGACGAGGCGTTCTGCAAGCTCGTCGTGCGGAAGACGGTGGACGAGTTCGGCAGGCTGGATATCGTCGTTAACAACGCGGCGGAGCAGCATGTCCGGCAGAAGCTGGAGGACATTCCGGCCGAGCAGCTGCAAAGGACGTTCCGCACGAACGTCTTCGGCATGTTCTATTTGACCGCCGCGGCGATGCCGCATTTGAAAAACGGCGGCGCCGTGATCAATACGGCTTCCATTACCGCGTACAAGGGCAATCCGACGCTGATCGACTATTCCGCGACGAAGGGCGCGGTCGTATCGTTTACGCGCGCGCTGGCGGCCAACGTGGCGGCGCAGGGCATCCGCGTCAACGGCGTGGCGCCGGGACCGATCTGGACGCCGCTCATTCCGGCGTCCTTCGATCCGCAGGCGGTATCGGCCTTCGGAACCGATACGCCGATGGGCCGCGCGGGACAGCCGCATGAGCTGGCCGCCGCGTACGTCTATTTGGCTTGCGACGATTCCAGTTATATGACCGGCCAGATGCTCCACCTTAACGGCGGAGAAATCGTCAACGGCTAGCGAGCGGCGCGGCATCGGTCACAACGTAATGTTCAGCTCCTCCGCCGCGTATCGTCCCCAATGCGGCCGCCTTCCGTCGATATCCACGATGCCGTACATATCGGACAGCGTCCAGCTCGGGAGCACTTTGCCGGCATAGGCCGAATAGCCGGAATCGGCGGCCAGGGCGGCAATGCCGCGGCCTACGAACCGCGGAGTTTCCGATTGGCCGAAATGCTCGGCTTGCGGCTTGCCGCTATGGACCGCGTCCCGCCAATTGCTCTCGCTGACGCCGAAATGCTCCAGCATCTCCTCCGAGCGCAGAAATCCAGGCGTGACCGCCAGCGCGGTCACGCCATAGGGCCGCAGTTCCTGCGCCATGCCCTCGGCCGCGTGGATCGACGAAATTTTGGCCAGGCTGTAATACAAGTTCCCCCGGTAGCGGTAATCGACGCCGTCGGTTACCTCGATCAGCAGTCCTTGCCCCCGCTCGACCATTAACGGAGCGGCTAAGCGGGCGGTAATGAGATGCGCTATGACCGCACGCTCCTGAACGAGAAGGCCGTTCGCCAGCGAATGCTGCCAGAATGGCGTATCCCACTCGATCAGCTTCTCGCCCCCCCATACGTTATTGACGTTTCCGTCCGATTCAAGTCGGAAGGGTTGCCGCGCACGCTCCGGCCGGTGCAATAGACGGTCGCCCCCGCTTCTCCCAGACTGACCGCAATGCCTCTCCCCGCGCCGCGCGTTGCGCCGGCGAAAACCGCCACGGCCGATGCAAGCTTCTTGTTCATTCGTTTATTCCCCTTTCGAAACGATGATTGGTCTTACTGCCGAAGCGTAACATTTCATATAAGACAACCGCTGTCATATTACGTTTGTTATCGTGTAAAATAATGGTGCGTATTGATGCGTGCCGCATCGGGGAGGAGGACGGACGATGAAAGCGGGACGTCTTATTTCGATCGTGCTGCTGTTGCAGAACCGTAGCAAGCTGACGGCAGGACAGCTCGCCGAAGAGCTGGAAGTTTCGGAGCGGACGATCTTGCGGGATATGGAAACGTTGAGCGCGGCGGGCATCCCCGTCTATGCGGAACGGGGACAGCACGGCGGCTGGCGGCTGACGGAAGGATACCGTACGAGTCTGACGGGGATGCGCGCCGAGGAGCTGGCGGCGCTTCTTGTCGCGGCCCACTCGGAGCTGCTTGGAGATCTGGGCAAGAGCGGCGATCTGGAGAGCGGGCTGCAGAAGCTGCTGGCGGCGTCCCCTGCCGAAGCGACGGAGGCTGCCGCGGCGGTGCGGGCGAAGCTTCATATCGACGGGGCCGGATGGTTTCCCATGCCCGGCGGCCGAGACGAGACGCCGCTGCTCCCGGTCGTTCAGGAGGCGGTATGGGGGGAACGGATGCTCGAAATCGAATACCGCAGCGAGACTGCGATGACGAAGCGGATCGTCGGTCCGCTGGGGCTGGTGGCGAAACGCAGCGTATGGTATTTGGTTGCGGAGGACGACTCGGGCCAGATGCGGACGTTTCGCGTCTCCCGGCTGCTGTCGGCGAAGATGCTGCCGAGCGTCTTCGAGCCGCCCGCCTCGTTTGACCTGGCGCGCTACTGGGAGCGGTCGCTGGAGGAATTTCGCGGGAAGCTGCCCCGCTACCCGGCCCGCATCCGGCTGCGGGAAGAGCTGGCGTCCAGGCTGGAGAAGGAGCGGTTCGTGCAGCTCGGCCCCCTTGCGCCGGCGGATGACGGATGGCTGGAAGCCGAGGCGCTGTTCGAAACGGAGCAGTCCGCCTGCGAAATCGCGCTCAGCTTCGGGCCGCGCCTCGAAGTGGTCGAGCCTCAGGAGCTGCGCGATCGGGTGGCGGATGAATTGGCCATGGCTGCAATGGTATACTGTAGAAGTATAAAGAAGCAGTGAAGCAGTTCTATAAGTCGAGCGAAATAATTTGAGATGAAGAAATGCACCGCCCCAAGCGGAATGAGGAAATCGAACTGGTGAAACGACAGTGTTCGCCTTTGCAGAGGGATGGTTACCGTCATACGGTCCATGGAAATCCAAGCATTCCTCTGGAGAGCGATCGGAAGTCGATTTCTCATGCAGCTTCACGTGGTGCGTTAACGAATGGAAATCGAATTGGAGAAAAGGAGATATGCATATGCCGACATCGTGGGAAGCCAAGCTTGATAAATATGCCGAGCTGATCGTCCGGACGGGCGTCAACGTGCAGCAAGGTCAGGAAGTGTTCATTAACGGAGCGGCGGTCGAAATCGCGCCTCTCGTTCGGGCAGTCGCCCGTAAGGCTTACGAGGCGGGCGCTTCGAACGTCCATGTCGATTGGGCGGACGACGAGCTTTCCCGACTGAAATACGAGAAGGCCGCCGACAGCGTCTTTTCGTCCTTCCCGGAATGGGAGACGGCGAAGCGCCATGCGTTCGTCGACCGCAATGCCGCTTTTATATCGATGACCTCGTCCAGCCCGGATCTGCTCAAAGGCATTCCGTCCGAGCGGATTGCGGCTTATCAGCGGGCGCAGGGACAAGGGTTGAAGGAATTCCGCAGAGCGATTCAGGCGGACAAGGTAAGCTGGACTGTCGTAGCGGCGGCCGGGAAAAATTGGGCGGCGAAGGTGTTTCCGGACGTTGCGCCGGACGAGGCCGTCGACAAGCTGTGGAGCGCCATCTTCGACGCTGTCCGGCTGGATGCCGCCGATCCGGTGAAGGCTTGGACGGAGCATAACGACACGCTGCACCGGAAAGCGGAAATTTTGAACAAAATGCGCTTCCGTCAGCTGCATTACGTTGCTCCCGGCACGGATCTGATCGTCGGACTGCACGAGAAGCACGTTTGGGTATCGGCCGGCAGCAAAAATCAAAGCGGCGTCGAGTTCATGGCCAACATGCCGACGGAGGAAGTGTTTACGGTGCCGCTTAAGACGGGCACGAACGGCTGTGTGTCCAGCACGAAGCCGCTGAGCTACGGGGGTAATATTATCGACCGCTTCAAGCTGACGTTCGAGGACGGCCGCATCGTCAAGGCGGAGGCCGAGGAAGGCGAGGACATTTTGCGCAAGCTGGTCGAGACGGACGAGGGCGCCCATTATTTGGGCGAAGTGGCGCTCGTGCCTCACAAGTCGCCGATTTCCCAATCCGGCGTTTTGTTTTTCAACACGCTGTTCGACGAAAATGCCTCCAACCATTTGGCGATCGGCAGCGGCTACGCGTTCAACATCGACGGGGGCAAAACGATGTCGCCCGAGGAGCTGGAGTCGCACGGGGTCAACGCAAGTATTACCCATAACGATTTCATGATCGGCTCCGCCGAGATGGATATCGACGGCATTTTGGAGGACGGCACGAAGGTGCCGGTGTTCCGGAAAGGTGATTGGGCGATTTAACCGGGCCCCAACCTAATCTCCCGGCGGAAGGAGGAGATACCCTATGCCGGATTGGTCGTATCATACGCTGTTCCGCCCGCTGCTGTTCAGGCTGCCGGCGCGGGCAAGCCGCTCGTTGACGCTGCATGCCATCGGCGCCGTCGGCCGCATGCCGGGCGGATCTTTCGTCATCCGCACGCTGGGTCATATGGAGCCTTCCCCGCTTCTGGAACGAAGCGCGGGCGGGCTCAAGCTGCCGACACCCGTCGGTTTGTCGGGAGCCGCCGATCCGCGCGGAACGGCGCATCGGGCGCTGGCGCAGCTGGGCTTCGGCTTTATCGAGATCGGACCCGTCACCGTGCACGAAATTCGGTGCGATGAGCCGATCGTCCACGACATTGCCCGGGAGACGATTCATTCCCCCTCGTACTTCGAGAACGAGGGGGCGGTGCGGGTTGCCGGGCGCATAGCGGAGCCCGGCCATCGGCTCCCCCAATGGATCCGGATCGCTCCGATGCCGGATGCCGCTCCCGAGGAAGCCGAGCTGCAGCTGGGCGAAATGATGTCCCTGCTGGCCGCGGCGGGCGCCGCCGGCTTCTATGTCGACATCGCCTCCTCCGCATCCCGTCCTTGGGAGGAGGTTATGCGGATCAAGGAACGGATGCCGGCGTTGATCAAGGAAAGATGCGGCACGGCCGTTCCGGCGTTCCTATATGTGCCGCCGGATTTAGCGGACGATAAGCTGGAGGAGCTGCTTCGCCCGTGCGAAGCGGATACGTTCTCCGGCGGGCTGATATGGCGGGGCGCCGTCATTGGCGAAGCGGCGGGCTTGGCGGCCGCGAGCCGCCGCGGCGCCCCGGAATCCGGCGGCTTGCCTTCTGCGGAGGAGGATGGTACGGCGGCGTCCGGCGGAAGCCGTCAAGCTCCCGGCGACTATCCCGTATCGGCCGGTCCGGGAGGCAAGGCGTTTTCGCTTGCCAAGATCAAGCGGATCCGAGAAACCGCCGGACCGGACTTTACGATCAAGGCCGGCGCCGGCGTGCACGAGCCGCAGGATGCGCTGGAGCAGCTCGAAGCGGGAGCCGATCTGATCGTGCTGCACAGCGGTCTCGTCTATGCCGGCCCAGGCTTCCCGAAACGGATTAACGAGGCCGTTATATACGAAACGATCCGGCGGGAAGAGGAGCCGCCGACGCCGCCCTTTTGGCGCAATTGGGGCTGGATGTGGCTGCTGGGCGTCGGCATGATCGTCGGCGGGCTGCTGGCTTGGGGGATCGGCGCTACGCGGGTGCTGCTGTCTTACGATCTGGACTTTCTCGGCATGTCCGCCGAGGAGCTTCATCAGATCAATCATCATCTGATTCATTTTATGTCGCATGACCGGATTACGCTGGCCGGTACGATGATTTCCATCGGCATTCTGTATTCCCAACTGGCCTGGCACGGCCAGCGGTACGGGCTGCACTGGGCGAGAACGGCGCTGAACGTATCGGCGGTCGTCGGGTTTTCGAGCTTTTTTCTTTATTTGGGCTACGGTTATTTCGATCCGCTGCACGCGCTGGCGGCGGCGGCGCTGCTGCCGCTCTTCGCGCTGTCCATGCGCCGCAACGCGGACAGGCCGAGCCGCAAGCCGGTCAATACGCGCAACGATAAAGCATGGCGATTGGCCTTGTGGGGCCAGCTGATGTTTGTCGCGCTCGGCATAGCGCTGGCCGTCGGCGGGCTGACGATCGCGACGGTAGGCGTAACGAGCGTGTTCGTCCCGTCGGATCTCGAATTTCTCGGCACGACGCGCGAACGGCTGCAAGAGGCGAATCCGCGGCTCGTTTCCTTGATCGCCCATGACCGGGCGGGTTTCGGAGGCGCGCTGCTCTGCGACGCCCTGGCCATTCTTATCGCGGCCTTATGGGGCATTTCGCAAGGCGCCCGCTGGCTCTGGCTGACGCTGCTGCTGGGCGGAATTCCCGGCTTCTATGCGGCGTTCAGCGTCCATTACGGCATCGGCTACACCGACTTCCTCCATCTGCTGCCGCCCGCAATCGCCCTCGCGTTGTATGCGGCCGGTCTTGCCCTGCTGTATCCGTACATGGTCGGACAATCTTCAGTTCGCAAGGCCGCCTCCCGCGCCGCCGGCCATCAAGCGGCTCCGCGCCGGGCCGAACCTCCCACCGCCGGCCCGAAATAATCGCTCCGATTCCAATTCATAGCGGATTGCCCAGCCGCCTATATGACAAATGTCATATAGGCGGCTTGACGTTTATGACTACTGCGGCTATTCCCGGATTCGTTACAATGAGAACAGGAAGTCTCCGGCCGGCGCTGAGCCGGGAAAGGGGACGGCGAAGGGAATGACGGACATGAACGATCCGAAGCAGGTTCATTTAAAGAAAAGCGTGGCGCCGTTTGAGCATCACGACCCCCGCATCAGCCTGATGCAGCTGTTCAACACGCTGCTGCCGCTTGCGGCGCTGTGGCTGGCGGCCTATTACAGTTTATCCGTATCGTACGCGTTGACCCTTGCGTTTGGCGTCGGCGCTTCGTTTTTTGTCATCCGAACCTTCATTATTTTTCACGACTGCTGCCACGGCTCCTTCTTCAAGAGCAAGCGGGCAAACGATATATGGGGCATCATTACGGGCGTGCTGACCTTCGTGCCCTACCAGCAATGGAAAAACGCCCACGCCATCCACCATGCGACGAGCAGCAATCTCGACAAGCGCGGCGTAGGCGATTTGTGGATTATGACCGTCGACGAATACGCGGCCGCCAGCCCGCTGCAGAAGCTCGCTTACCGCGCGTATCGCAATCCGTTCGTCATGTTCGGGCTTGGTCCGATTTTCGTCTTTATGATCCAGTACCGGTTCAACCGCAAGGGCGCCCGCCGCAAGGAGCGGATGAACACGTATTTGATGAACGCGCTGCTGGTCGTCTTTTACGGCGCGCTGCTGTGGGCAATCGGCTGGAAAGCGCTTCTGATCGTGCACGGACCGATCTTTTATTTGTCCGGCGTGCTCGGCATTTGGCTGTTCTACGTGCAGCATCAATTCGAGGAATCGTATTTCGAAAAAGAAGACGAGTGGAGCTATGTGAGAGCGGCCGTGGACGGAAGCTCCTATTACAAGCTGCCGAAGCTGCTGCAATGGCTGACGGGCAATATCGGATTTCACCATGTGCATCATTTGAGCCCGAAGGTGCCAAATTATTACTTGGAGGTTGCGCACGAATCGACGCCTCCGCTGCATAAGGCGACGACGATCACGATCCGCCAGAGCCTGGAATCGCTCCGATTCCGCCTGTGGGACGAAAGGGATAAGCGGTTCGTCAGCTTCAGGGACGTCCGCAGCCGGCTGCGCAGGCAGCCGGCAACCGAAGCTGCGGGAACGGAAAGCCGGAAAGCCGGATGACGGCTTCCCGGCTTTCCCGTTGCCGGAAAAGCCGTTTTCTGCGCCAGCGCGCCCTTGCGGTATGTTAAAATAAAGGTGCGCGGGCCGGAAGCGGCCGTAAAGCGCAATCCGGGCAAAGGACGGTTGACGATGAACAAATGGTATCAGATCTTCCATCGCAATACCGGTCTCAGCCTGTACGTATGGCTGGTCTTTTGCATTTTGCCGTTTTATTTCATATTCAGATCGTCCTCGACGGCGCAAGTCGTATCCGGCATTGCGATGATCGTTTTGTTTTTCGTCAGCTATTTGCTGTCGTTTAAATCGAAAGGCTGGCTCGTCTATGTATGGACGAGCGTCCAGATCGTCATATCCGTCGCGATGACGCTGTTGTTCAGCTACGTCTACTTTTCGATTTTTTTGGCTTTTTTTATCGGCAATATTCAAAATCGCGCCGGTTTCTATACGTTGTACGTCATTCATCTGATCAGCACGTTCGTAACGGTCAATTACGGCTTTGCGACGCAGAGCAGCCTGCTGCTGACGCAGTTTCCGTTTGTCCTGATCAGCCTGATTATTGTCATTCTGCTGCCGTTCAACAATTACAGCCAGAAAAAGCAGGGTCAGCTGGAGGGTCAGCTGGAGGATGCCAACAAGCGGATCGCCGAGCTGGTGAAGCTGGAGGAGCGCCAGCGCATATCCCGCGATTTGCACGATACGCTCGGCCAGAAGCTGTCGCTGATCGGGCTGAAGAGCGACCTGGCTTCCCGCCTCATTTTTAAGGACCCGAAGCAGGCGCAGGCGGAAATTGCGGATGTGCAGACGACGGCCCGCACGGCGCTCAAGGAAGTGCGCGAAATGGTCACGCAAATGCGCGGCACGCGGCTGGATGAGGAAGTGAGCCGGGTCGGACAAATTTTGCGGGCGGCTGGCATCGAGCTGACGGTGGAGGGCGACCCTGCTCTGACGAATACGACGCTGCTGACGGAAAACGTGCTCAGCATGTGCCTGAAGGAAGCCGTGACGAATGTCGTCAAGCACAGCGATGCCCGCCATTGCCGCATCACGATCGAATCCGCGCCTGCGGATTTGACGATTACGGTGCGGGACGACGGCAAGGGCATGCTGCCCGAGCGGCCGCATGACCGCGGCAGCGGGCTGAGAGGCATGAAGGAACGGCTGGAATTCGTCAACGGCAGCTTGTCCATACGCTCCGGCGAAGGGGTTACGGTCGTCATGAAAGCGCCGAACGTGCCCCGCCAGCCGATGAAGGAGAGGATATAATGATCAGAATCGTCATTGCGGAGGACCAAAGAATGCTGCTTGGCGCGCTGGCGTCCCTGCTTGATCTGGAGGCCGATATGCAGGTCGTCGGCCGGGCGGGCAACGGGGAGGAGGCGCTTCGCCTGGTGGAGCTGCATCGGCCGGACGTTTGCATTATGGATATCGAGATGCCGGCCAAGAGCGGTCTGGAGGCGGCCGAGGAGCTTAAGGGCAAAGACTGCAAAGTGATCATTTTGACGACCTTTGCGAGAGCGGGTTATTTTGAACGGGCCATCAAAGCCGGCGTAAGCGGCTATTTGCTCAAGGACAGCCCCAGCGAGGAGCTGGCCGACAGCATTCGCAGCGTGATGGCGGGCCGCCGCGTCTACGCGCCGGAGCTGATGGACGAGGCGTACGGAGGCGGCTTCGACAATCCGCTGACGGAACGGGAGAAGGAAGTGCTCGGACTTGTGGCGGACGGCAAAAATACGAAGGAAATTGCGGAGGAGCTTTATTTGACGACGGGGACCGTGCGCAACTACATCTCGGTCATTCTGGATAAGCTCGGCGTCAGCAACCGAATCGAGGCGATTACAAGGTTCAAGGAAAAGGGCTGGTTTAAATAACCGGCTTTTTTTTCGCGGTCTGCAACTTTTTTTTGTTTCGGTTCGTATAGTAGATGGTACATACTGGATAGATTGGCATTGCAAATGTACGGAAAGGCAAATGCACGGAAAGGGAGAGAGAAATGAATAGTTGGTTGAAAAAGGCGGTTCCCGCAGTCGCGGCGGGCGCCATGTTGACGGGGTGCAGCTTTGGGGCGGGCGGCAACCAGCCCGAGGAGCAGCAATCGTTTAAAGTTATGTATTACGACGAGGGTCAGTTTTTTCAGGAACACGGCATGCTGTTTTCCGCGGTGAATCCGAATATCGACATTCAGGTCGCCTCGACGCAGAGCATTTACCGCGCAAGCAACGAAGGCGAAGAATACGATCCGGAAAAGGCGATGCAGGAGTTTCTCGACAAGGAAAAGCCGGATGTGCTGATGTTGAGCATGGACGAATACGAGAAGCTGTCCCAGGAAGGCAAGCTGTACGACATGGAAACGTTGATGGTGCAGGACAAAATCGACATGGAAGGTTTCGTCCCGGGCATGGTCGATTACATGAAAGAGTTGGGCGGAGGCCAGCTGTACGGCATGCCGTCGGGTTTCAGCAGCAACGTGCTCTATTACAACAAGGCGTTGTTTGACAAATACAACATCGAATATCCGACCGACAAAATGACGTGGGATCAGGTGATCAATTTGGCCAAGCAGTTCCCGACGGAAGGCGATGCCAAAGACCGGGTTTACGGCATGAAGATCGGCTATAGCGGCGATTTGAACGAGATGAGCAGCACGCTGGCACAGTCGGAAGGCTTGAATTTCGTAAACCCGTCCACCAAAACGATGACAATCAATACGGACGGCTGGAAGCGGGTCATCGAGACGTCGCTCGACGCGATCAAGTCCGATGCGTTTTATTACGAAAGCAGAGACGACGGAATGATGACGAGCTCCAGCTACGAAGACTATTTGATGCGCAATCCGTTTATCTCCAACAGGCTCGCCATGACGATTGACGGAACGTATTTGATGAGTCAAATTAAAGAAGCTCAAGACTATATTAAAGAAGAAGGCGCCGTCGTTTCGGATTGGGATATCGTAACGGTGCCGGTCAGCCCGCAATTCCCGGATCAAAGCTCGAGCGTCTGGTATAATAACATTTTCGCCATTTCCAAAGATTCGCCGAACGTGGAAGCCGCTTGGAAGTTCATTTCGTATATAGCAAGCGACGAATATGCGCGGGTGAAATCCAAGGCGTCGTACAACTACAACTTCTCCGTCCGGACGAAGTACATCAAGGACGACGAAGGCCGCCATTACGAGGCGTTCTACTTGCTGAAGCCGATGCGTCTCAATCAATACAAAGACTACGACAAGCTGCCTTCGCAGTTCAGCATGATGTTTTACGGTATGATGAACACGGAATTCCAGGCCATCCAGAACGGATCGAAATCGGTCGAAGAGGCGCTGGAATATTTGGACTTGAAGGGCAGCGAGCTGCTGGCGGAAGAATCGATGAGCCAGGAAGAGCTGGAAGAGATGATGCGCAAGCAGTGGGAGGAGCAAAATCAGGCGGATCAGGCCGCGCTCGATCAAGCCGCAGGCATTGTAACGGAAGAGACGGCGGAAGAAGCCGAATAACGATTGATGACAACGCACAAGGGAAGCGCACCGCTCGGCGGTGCGCTTCTTTATGCTGCCGTTTCCGTTCGGAAGGCAGAGGGATTGAATTCGTTCGACGATCAGTTCTGCAAGAAGTCCATAAACAATTGCAGCCGGGTCGGAACGGAGCCCGGTACCGTTTCATGGCCGAAGTAGCGGTATACGGCGATATCTTTCTCGCACGCGAGATGATTGTAGACGGCAAATACGGTTGAGGGCGGCGTAATGTCGTCGATCAAGCCGATCGTCAGCCAGGAATAACATTGCACGCGCGGCGCCAAATTCATCAGATCGAAATAGCTGAGCGTTTCCAGCGCCTTCTCCTCGATTTCCGGACTGCCGGAATGACGGCGGAAATAGTCGTTGAGCTCGCCGTACGGACCGTGCGGCGTCACGTCGATGGCTCTGCGGAAATGCGACAGGTACGGGTGGTCGGCAACGGCCAGCTTCGGCTTGTCGGACAGCGCCGCGGCCGCCAAAGTAATGGCTCCTCCCTGGCTGCCGCCCGTTACGGCAATACGCTCCGCGTCCACCTCCGGCATGGCGGCCAGCACGTCGATGGCACGAACCGCGTCCATATAAACGGCGCGGTAATAATATTCGTTTTTGTTCTGGATGCCTTTGGTCATCCAGCCGGAAACGTGGCCGTTGGAGGAAACGACGTTGTCGACGCTTTCCCCGTGCTGCCCGCGGCACAGCATCTTCAACACGGCGTATCCCTTCAGGGCCATATCGACGGCAGCGTTCATGTCGCGGTCCATGCACCAGTTGTACCCGTGATAAGCTACGATGCCGGGAAGCGGCTCGGCTTGCTCCGGCAAGGCCAGCAAAGCTTCGATGCGGGAATGGTTGAATCCTTGATAAAAGATTTTGTAAACCTTGATCCCTTTGACCGGATAATGAACCTCGGTCCGTTCGTAAGTCAGAGGGACAGCGGCGAGTTCGTTCAGCGTCGATGCCCAGAACGAATCGAAATCGTCCCGTTTCGTTAACGCGGGCTTGTACGTTCTTAATTGCTCCAGCGGCAAATCATACGGTTGCGGCATAAATCGTAACCATCCTTTTTGGGAAGAAATATTCGGCTTGCGAACGGTTGCGGGATGGATCATAATGGCATTGGCAAGCAGCCGATATCTATAATTATAAGCGGAGGCCGGCCGCAATCAAGCTGAAATCGTATTTCGGTTATCCGGCAAGAGGAGGGAGCAATCATCTTATGACATCGAAGCTGAAGCTTGTTTTCGACGCCAAAGCGGAGCTGGGCGAAGGACCTTGTTGGGACTCGGACAACGAGTTGTTGTATTGGACGGACATATTGGGCAAATGTCTTCATATCCACAACCCTGCAAGCGGAGACAATCGGACGGTTCCGGTCGGTCTGATGGTCGGGTCGTTTGCGCTTGGCCGTTCGGGCAGGATCGTGTTGGCGGCGGAGAACGGCTTTTATACTTTGGATCCGGCAACGGGGAAAAAGGAGCTGTTGTGCGCTCCGGCCGAAGAAAAGGAAGGGAACCGGTTCAATGACGGCAAATGCGATCCGGTCGGCCGGTTCTGGGCGGGATCGATGCCGATGGCGGGAGCCGAGCCGTCGGGCAGCTTGTATTGCCTGGAGACGGATCGGACGTTGACCCGCAAGTTGACGGGAATCGGTTGTTCCAACGGGTTAGCCTGGAGCCCGGATTGCAGGACGATGTATTATATCGACACGCCGACCAGGCAGGTGGCGGCATTCCGTTACGATAAGGAGACTGGCGACATCGACGATGGCAAAGTCGCTTGCGTCGTCCCCGAAAGCGACGGATTGCCCGATGGAATGACCATCGACGAGGAGGGCTGCCTGTGGATCGCCCATTGGGGCGGAGGCAAAGTGACGAGATGGAATCCGTCGACGGGAAGCAAGCTGGACGAAATCGTCGTTCCGGCGGCCCAAGTGACGTCCTGCGCCTTCGGCGGAACCCGGATGAACGAATTGTATGTGACGACGGCTCGCGCTTTTCAGAGCGAGGAGACGCTGCGGCGCCAGCCGCATGCCGGTGGATTGTTCAAGATTGAATTGAATGTGACAGGCGCGGCTAGCAGCCGGTTTCTTGGCATCTAAAAACGATAAGTTTCACCCTATACCTCTATACCCCTATACCGAGCTTATATGTCAACGCGAAACGCAAGCGGCCTCTTCCAAGGACGGCGTCTGCCGTTTACGCTTGGATTATAAGCTCACCCCAGCGGCTACCCGCTGCGTCTCCAGCCGAAAACTTTGACATGCACCAGCAGCTTGGTAGCCCAGTGCGTAAGCACGTACAGGATGATAAAGACGACGACGAGGGGCTTGAAGATGACCCACGCCAAAAACCAGCTCAGCAGGATTTGCCATGGCTTCAATCGCTTGAGCAAATTGACCGGAGCGAGCAAAATCCGATAAAACTTATAGCTCTTCTGCAGCGCCTCCAAATATTGTTCGCGGACTTGCTTGTCGTTCGGGTCGAGACGGATCGCGCTGCTCAGCATGAGCAGCTGCTCGTCGAAATCGTTGCGCTGGTCCGCCGCCCATCCTAAATATAGAAAAACGGTATCGTTTTCCGTTTCTTGCTCCAGCGCCTGCCGGGCGAGCTCCCGGGAACGGACGGCATCGCCGAGGAGCGCTTCCGTATAGCTGAGCGCCGCCAGAAACAGCGGATTGTCCGGAGCGAGCTCCAGGCCGCGAAGCAGTTCTTCCTTCGCTTGGTCGAACCGGCCGATGCGATTGAGCGAATTGGCTTTCAAAAAAAAGTAATAGGGCTCGTAAGGGTCGATGCGCTGGGCCGCTTCCAGCGATTCGCTCATCGCTTTCCACTTGCCGGTCTCGTAATAAGCGGATGTGCGGACATGCCAGCCGAGCTTGTTTTCCGGATCGCGGCCGAGCGCCTCCGACGACCAGCGGAGCGCTTCGTCGTGCTCGCTGAGGCGAAGGCAGACGAGAGCCAGCATGGCGTAGCCGTCCGCATCGTCGGGATCGGCCTGCAGCAGCGCCTTGGCTTCCTTGCGGGCCTCCTCGTATCTTCTCCATTCCATTAACTGATGAATGCGTTTGTAACGCTGATCTGCAGCTTCTTGAATCGTCATTGCTCATACCTCGCTCATCGGGATCGCGCCGCTAATGTCGCGGCGGGAGTTAACTAGGATTCATTTCAGTCCGTTCGCCTTGATGTAATCGAGAACCAGCTGGTAATCGTTGTTGACGTCGCTGAAGGTGGCATAATTTCGGGCGGTCGCGAACCATTCCAGCGTCGTCGCCTTCCGGTTTTTGGCCGAGCGCAGCATATCCTCCTGCGTAATAGGCTGGATTTCTCCGGTCTCCATCGAGCGCTCCAGGGCGCCCTCGATCGCGTCCTTAACGATTTGCTCCAGATCGGCTCCCGAAAAATGCTTGGTCATCTTTGCAATCCGGTCCAGCTCCAGCCGGCCGCAAGGCTTGGATGCGAGCTTGAGCTGAAGAATCGTTTCCCGCTCCCGCTCTTCCGGCGGCGGCACGAACACCAGATGGTTGAAGCGGCCGGGACGGCGAAGCGCGGCGTCCAAATACCACGGCGTATTCGTCGCGCCGATGACAAATACGTTGTCGTTAAACGATTGCAGGCCGTCCAGCTCCAGCAGCAGCTGATTGACGAGCATCCGGTCGTGATGCTGCCTCATTTGATGCCGGCTGCCCCCGAGCGCGTCGAGCTCGTCGATAAAGATGACGCAAGGCTTGTTCTCCCGCGCTTTTTCGAAAATGTCGTGCAGATTGTTTTCGCTCTGCCCGACATACATCGACAAGATGGCCTGCAGCTCGATATGCAAAAAGTTGGCGTCGATTTCCCCCGCAATCGCCCGGGCAAGAAACGTTTTGCCGCAGCCCGGCGGTCCGTACAGCAGCAAGCTTCCTCCCGCTTCCCTGCCGTAGGCGGCGAACAGCTCCGGCTGCTGCAGGGGCAAGATGAAGCTCATGCGGATTTTTTTCTTCACGTCGTCGAGTCCGCCGACATCGAGGAACGTTTCCTTCGGCTTTTCGGTTTCGATCAAGTCTTTGCCGTCCTTGTCGAATTGCAGCACCTTCAGTTTATTGCGGCGGCGCTGGGCCAGGTCGTCCCGGTCGTTGTAATCAGACATGTCTATCACCCTTTTACATGCGATTTTATAGTTTAGTATACCAGAGAATGACAACGGAGCATATTTGCATGAAAAAAGACAGCCGGGGTTCGAAAGGAACGATAACCGGCTGTCCGGGGTTGGTCTGGCTTATTCGACAATCGTTTGAACGGGCAGCGGCCGGATCTCCCTTGCGCCTCCGCCTGACGGCCTCTCCGGATAAACGAGCGATCCCTGCTCGGTCAAGCTGTTCAGATCGTGGGCTTTCAGCATCGTCTCGGACAACGTGTACAAGGCCGAGTCCGCATAGAGAATGCGCTTGACCGCCTTGGCGTAATCGTAGCCGTATTGCCCGCTTTTCCGCATATCCTCCTCGTCGAGATGGCTGATGCGGCCCCGCAGCCGGAATCCTTCGTTCAAATCGATGCCGTATACGTATGCGCCCTGGTACGCAAATTGGCCGTACGCGGATACGCCTCCGGCCGCCGCTTCCGCTTCGGACATTTCGTACAGCTCGACCGGAAAGGCGAGAATGCCTTTTTCTTTGGAAAAGAGCAGTGCCTTGTGATTTCGAAGCAGCTCCGAATCGGTGCCGCGTGCGCCGATCATTTCCTTGAACTTCTCTTTAGGATTCGCAACGTCGCTGACGTCGAACAGCGCCATCTTCAAGCCTTGATAGTAGGCAACCGTGCTGTCCGGCCCGCTGCCTTTGGCCGGCGCTTCCGCCGTATCTTTGCCGAAGCCGATCAGATGATTGTCGTCGTATGGATGCAAATAATCGCTGTAGCCCGGAATTTTCAGCTGCCCCAGCACTTGGGGAGCGGAAGGGCTGGCCAGGTCGATGACGAACAGCGGGTCTACGTTGCGGAACGTGACCATATACGCGCGTTTGCCCATGAAACGGACGGAATAGATGCGCTCGCCGGGCGCCAGCCCTTCCAGCCGGCCCGCAATATTCATGCTTTCGTCAAGGACATATACATTGTTCGAGGAACGGTTCTTACCGGTCGCCCACATATTGCCTTTGGTCAAGGCAATGCGGAAAAAGCCTTCGTGCTCGTCCATGGAAAACTGGTTGAGCGGCGACCCGGGCACGGCGCCTTCCCCTAAATAAACCGTCTCTCCGCGGTCCAGGCGGAATTTGTGGATGCGCGTCTGCTCCTGGTAGCCGTCGCCGTCGGGCGTATATTCCGGTATCGCGACGTACAAATGTTTATTGGAAGCGTAGATCGTGCTTCCGGAGCCAAGATAAGCCGAAATTTGCAGCGGCTGGTCCGTCCGTTCGAGATCGGCGGCGCCGACCAGCAGCAGCGAGTCGTTCGCCGGCTCCGGGAAATATCGAATCCGATCGAGCGGGAGCGCCTGCATCTCCTCCGTAACGGCCGTATCCTTATATTTCGGCCGGTAGGAATCGGCCCAGCGCGCCAGTTCTTCTTCGCGCGCGGCTTCTTCGACCGCGTTGTTGCCGCGCTCTTTCGCATCTGCGTAGGCCATGGCCGCCTGATACGCGTAGCCGTAGCTGTACTTGTTCGTTACGATATACAAGGCGCTGCCGATCATGCGGGAGGAGACATATTCGCCTTCCTGCGCCAACTCCCGGACGAGAACGGGAGAACCGTCCGCCGATAATTCGTAAACGAATGCGGATGTCGTGCCGACGCTCGGCAGGACGTACGGCATGTCGGGCATCGGCTCGGCGGGCTCGATCGCCATCGAAGGCGAGTCCGGCTGAAGCCCGATGGCCGAGCCGGACGCCGTGCGGGCAGCCGAGCCGACGGCGTGAAGAGCTTCCTCCCGGCCGATGACGACCAGCCGGGTTCCGTCAACGTAAAGCTCCTGCGGCCGAAAGCCGGCATGATCGTTGGCGTAGTCGATCTCCGCAGCCAGCTTCGGCCGGTCCGGTTTCGAAATATCGGCGATGAACACGCTTGATCCGCTGATTTGATACATATACGTGCCGTCCGTCTTCGCCCAGTCCGCCTCTTCTACGCCTGCCGTCTGCACATTGGTGGCGGAATAGCCGCCGTCTTTGCCCGGGGTTTCGGCTTCCGCGGCACCCGCGTCCGCGACGCCGCTCTCTTCGACAATAGCCGCCGTTGCCAAGTAATCGGGACCGTAGCCGCGATCGGCCGTTTGCCGCAGCAGCTGCAGCAGCCTATCCGGCGTCTCCACCGAGGGGAGCTGCAGCGGCTCGTGAATGGCAACCGTCTGACGCCGGGCGTCCCAAACAACCGCATAACCAAGAGCCTCGAATATCGGCCGCAATGGGGCGTACAACGCGCCGTCCCTCACTTCGGGCGCGGCATCCAGCGGGATTGCCGCGCCGTTTGCCGCGGCGACGCGGGAACCGGCGGCGATGTCGACGGTCCGCCCTTCGCGGCTCAAGGATACGGCCGCTTTGCCCTCCTCGTTCTTCCCGTAACTTAACGCGACGTTGAGCGCCATCGCGATTTCCTTCATCGGCCCCATCGTTACGCCCTTGGCGGAATAGGCCGAATGGGCCGGCTCCAGCAAGCGGCCGCTCGCTTCCACATGGATGACGGCTTGGGCTTCCGCAGGAGGGCTGCCGAAACGGCCGCCCTCGGCGGGCAGCAAGCCGATCAGTAGAACGAGCATCAAAGCGGTTATCGATTTAAGCTTCAATGGTTGTAACCTCCCTTTGTTCAATGGATTTCCTTAGCATTTATCCCAATAGACGGTTTGCGGGAAGGAGAGGTTGCGCCTCTCGGGGCGAATGTTCGTCCGCTGGCCGGCAGTCGGTCCGCTTCGAATCGGGCTTGACAAAAAATACGTTTAGTTATATGGTTAGTTACATGAGTAATGAACCATATAAGTGAAGAGGTGGTGTCGTGTTTGACGACCGCAGTCCGATTTATCTGCAAATCGCGGAAGGGATTAAAAACGATATCGTCAGCGGCGCGCTGAAGGAAGAAGAGCAGGTCATGTCGACGAATCAGTATGCCGCTTTTTACCGGATCAACCCGGCTACGGCGGCCAAAGGCTTTCAGCTGCTGACGGATGAAGGCATTTTGTACAAGAAAAGAGGGATTGGCATGTTCGTGAGCGCCAATGCGCGGACCAAGCTGCTGGAGCAGCGAAGAGAACGTTTTTTTGAGGAAGTGGTGGACCGAATGCTGGCGGAAGCGAGGCAAATCGGCATTCCGTCCGCCGAAATCATTAAACGGATCGAGAAGCAGGAAGGAGGCGGCGAAGCTTGACGCTGAGTATTGAAGTAAACGGGCTGAGGCTGAACTACGGGCCGTTCAGGGCGCTGGACGAGGTGTCTTTCAAGCTGGAAGGAGGCAAAATTTACGGGCTTCTCGGCAAAAACGGCTCCGGCAAAACAAGCTTGCTTTCGGTGCTCGCTTCCTACCGCCGCCAATCGGGGGGAGAAGTGCGCTTCGGAGGGGAGGCGCCGTTCGAGAACGCGGCCGTCATGAGACAAGTATGCTTCATTCAGGAAAACGGCCATATGTCGGAAGGGCTGTCCGTACGCGATGCGCTCCGGCTGGCTTCCGATTGCTGGCCCAACTGGGACGAGGCGTTAGCGGAGAGGTTGACGCGTCACTTCGAGCTGCCTGCCCGCAAACGGATTCAAACGCTCTCAAGAGGCATGAAATCGGCGTTAGGAGTAACCGTCGGTCTTGCCAGCCGGGCTCCGGTCACGATTTTTGACGAAGCGTATCTCGGGATGGACGCTCCTTCCCGCTACTTCTTTTACGACGAGCTGTTGAAGGGTTATATGGAGCATCCGCGCACCCTGATCTTGTCCACGCATTTGATCGAGGAGGTCGAGTCGCTGTTCGAGGAGGTGCTCATCCTGGACAAGGGCAAGCTGATGCTGCATGAGGAAACGGATAGCTTGCGCCAGCGCGGCCTGACCATTACGGGCACCGCAGACAAAGTGGACGCGTTCGCCGAAGGGCTGACGGTGCTGGGCAGCCAGCGGCTCGGCGGCATGAAGTCGGTTACCGTATTCGGCGAGCTTAACGAGGAGCGGCTCGGCCGGGCGAGAGCGGAGCAGCTGGAGCTTGGTCCCGTATCGCTTCAGGATTTGTTTGTTCATTTAACGACAAGCAAGGGGGATGTACGATGAACGGCTTATGGAGCCAGCCCGTCATGATCGTGTTGAAACATCTGTGGAGGAGCTACCGGATGTCGCTGTTGATCTATACGCTGATCTTTTTCGTCGTATTTATGGGGATCAATGTGATGACGAACAGCAATATTATAGCGAGCGGAGGGGGCAGCGCCGAAGAGATCTGGAAGGGCGCCTCCATGTCTCCGAAAATTTATTTGCTGGTCATCGGCATTTTGCTGACGCCCGTGTCGCTGGCCGGCTTCGTATCGAACGGGCTGACGAGAAGGCATTTTATTGCGGGAGCGGGCCTGTTCATTGCGGCGATGTCGCTGATCTTTGCCATCATTATCCCGGCATGCTACGAGCTGGGGAAAATCGTGTTCGGCGCGTTGGGCGTTGCGTGGGAGCAGGGGCAATCGTTATTCGGCAATTCCGCGGAATATTTCTTTTTGTTCCTTTCCTATTTTGGCTCCGGCTGGCTGATCGGTACCCTCTTTTACAAATTCAATTGGAAGGCGGCGATTGTTCTGGCGGCATTGGCCTATACGCCGACGGTACTTGCGGAAATGCTGCTCGGATCCGAAGGACTGGGCGAATGGCTGCTCGATTGGACGGGGATTGGCGCGCCTGCGGCCGCGATCCGGTACGTTACGCTTTTGCTCGCCGCGGCCGCTGTCTTTCTGCTGAATAAAGCGCTGCTTAGCCGCGTGGCGATCCGGCGGAAAATGATCATGTAACCTTCTGGGCGCGTTATCTTACCGCTATTGCCTAAGGAACTCTCCGGGCGCAGACGTTTCAGTCTGCTTCGGGGAGCTTTTTTCATTGGAGCAATTCAATAATTTAGGTTGCTATTCTGTCCCGCATCATAGAAAATAGTAATAGGTAAATTTTGCCGAACCTTGTCGAATTATAGGAATTTTTTGGGGATTTTCGATTTTCGGATAGAACGAGTGAAGTCAGAGGTGTAACTATGGTAGCGCTTCGAAAATGGATGTACATATGGATAGCTGTATGCATTGCAGGGGCGTTGACCATCGTACCGCCTCGGACCGCGCATGCTCAAGGCGACGTTGAGAACGGGGCGATCTTGATCCAGGAGTGGCAAATGCGTTGGGAGCAGCCGGGCGAAGAGCTGACGATCGAGGAAGTGAACGCAGCGCAAGACGGATGGTTTACCGTGCGGGCGGACGGGGAGTATCCCGTAGTGCCGGAGGGGGTTTATTCGGCATGGATTAAAATGCGCCTGCCGGAATTGAGTCAAATGAGACCGGCGATTTTGTTAAGCAATCTTTTATCCAGAGATGTTTCTGTGTTTGTGGGACAAAATGCTGTTTACACTAAGACACGAAACTACTCTTTTGTATATAACGAAATAATAATTCCGTTAGCTAATGATGAGGCCCATCAAGTTTTGTATATAAAGCTGTTAAGCAGTCCGGAAAAAGTAGGTCCTCAGCAATCAGTTTCAATAGGCGAATACTCTCAGTTAATAAAAAAACAAATTAAAAAGGACTTGCTTGATATTATTTTAGGTGCCTCGTTAATATTCATATCCTTTTTTATGCTTATTAGCGTGTTGTTTTTGCAAAAAACATTTTTGCCAGGCTGGAACTCCTTATTTATTACCATGCTGTCAATTGGCGTAATGATTCTGAGTTATTCATCGTTTCTGGAAGATATTTTTAGCGAATACGGATTTATCTTTTATCACATGTTTGATGTTGCCTCCGCTTTGTTGATACCTTCGCTTTTCATCTTTTTTGAGAAGATATTTGGAAAAGGGCCATTGGGGTTAATTAGTAAATTTAAATGGATGCAGCTTGTGTTTTCAACGACAACTTTATCTTTGCTGACGATCACTTTCTTTTTCGATAACCTCACTGAACTATATACGGTTGTCGGAACTATCGCTCTTGGAATTGCTATCGTGCTGGGAAACATTATATTAATCCTTTCATTGGTCTCCTATTGTTTCAAAGGGAATAAGGATGCAGTTATTTTGTCAATAGGGTTCGGTATGTTTGCCGGTACCGGCGTGTTGGAGATTATGTGGTATTTTATAAGCGATAAAATGTACAAGATGTTTTTCTGGAAAATCAGCATCTTATTTTTCCTGGCAGCGCTTATCATCATTCTCGTACGCAAAAGCATGAATAATTATGAACAAGCCGTTCAATATTCCAAACAAATCGAGATCTTCAATAATGAACTGCAACGGACTGAAAAAATTGAGATGATCAGTCACTTGGCGGCTTCGATTGCTCATGAAGTAAGAAATCCGCTCCAAGTGACAAGGGGATTTCTGCAGTTACTAAGTGTGCGGGTTTCCGGTGAAAAGGATAAAAGCTATATGTTGTTGGCTATAGACGAACTCGACAGAGCTTCAGAAATTATTACAGATTTTTTGACTTTTGCAAAGCCTGACTTGGGTGAAGTCAATCAATTAAATGTTGCGGAAGAAATACAACAAACTGTAGCCATTCTCGCTCCGTTGGCTCTTATGCAAGGCGGTACTATAAAAACGAATATTCAGGCCGATTTATTCGTAAGAGGCAATTCATCAAAATTTAAACAAGCTTTGATCAATATTATTAAAAACGGCATTGAAGCCTTCAAGGAAAACGGACTTATTGAAATCGAAGCATACGCGAATAAAGAAATCGTCGTAATTATTCGAGACAATGGAGAAGGAATGAACGAGGAGGATCTGAAACGGCTTGGAGAGCCGTACTATTCCAAAAAGACAAAAGGTACCGGTCTGGGGCTTATGGTAACTTATCGAATCATTGAAGCTATGCAGGGAAGCATTAAGTTTTCAAGTGTTAAAGGAGAAGGAACGGAGGTTTCGATCTATTTTCCTAGACTAAATAATAACAGCCAATAATGACAAGGAACTGTCATTATTGGCTAGTAGGAATCGGTACATTAAATCCACATCGGTCCCTTAACGCTGGCATTGGAAGGGCTGCTAGGCAGAACGAGATAATAGTTTTTATCGGTTTCTTCCAGCACTTGCAAATTGATGTCCGCGGGCACTTCAATGCCGAACGCGTCTTTGATTGCTGCTTTCGGGTCGGAAAGAAGCTGCTTCTTAAAGGCGGAATCGGACCAGGCTTTCTCGATAATTTGATTTCTCAATTCTTGCGGATTGGACAATTTAATCACCCTTTCAATTTATGTATAAGATTACCAACTCCAGTCTACCATTTTTTTTCGACAGAATCTATACCATATCGACTAATGGAGAACATTTTTTAGTTCGATAGAATTAGCTTCGTTAGATCGTCGATGCAGGCAGAATGTATGAAAAATAATGAATTAAAACTGATTCTCTGGTCTCATGATGTTTTTAAAATAGAAATTTTGCTGGTTCCAAGGATTATTTTTTGCCTCAGCGGCTAAATCTTTTATAATGTACCGAATTAATAGATAAGAGCCGAAAAATATAATAGAACGACTGCTGCGACATCAAAGGAGGGTGCATTCATGAATAGTTGGTTCAAGACGCTGCATTTGCTAATGTGTGCCGTATTGTTGACGGTAATGGCGGTTCCCAAAGCGGGGGCGGCGGAAAATCCGGGCGGATTTGCGGATGTGCCTCAGCAGCATTGGGGGTATGCGACCGTCCATTGGGCTGCGGAAGCGGGAATCGTCCAAGGGGACGGCAAAGGTTACTTCCATCCGAACTCCCACGTAACGGAACCCGAATTTTTGGCCATGCTGCTTCGGGCATATCAGGATCAGATGGAGGTTCCGGCGCCGTCGCGTTCGGAAAAGTGGTATTCTCCGTATTATAAGGTTGCCCGCGGGCTGAGCTGGCCCGTCAGTCTCAACGTACCGGAGACGGGCGCCTACAGCAGAGGCAAGGTTGCCTTTCTGATCGCCCACATGGCCGGGCAAGAACCTGCCACGACCGGCAAAGCGATTCAATATTTGCTGGACAAGGGACTGGCCAACGGCAAAACTTCGAGCACGGTCGAAGGCTTTAAAGCGGCGGATCCGTTAACTCGCGCCGAGGCCGTTACGTTTATCAAAAATGTAAAGGACAAGCTTCCTGTACTGCCGGACTATACGGTCGAAGACGGATTGACGTTGTTTGGCATCGCCTTGGGCGACTCGGAGCAGTCGGTTCTTAACCGGCTGGGCGCGCCGGGCCGCAAGGATCTAAGCGAATTCGGCTTCACCTGGCTGATTTTCAATGAAGACTATGCACATTATGCGCAAGTGGGAATTTTAAACGGCAAAACGGTTGCTCTTTATTCCAATGCCAAGGGCGCATGGAGCTCCTCCGCCGGAATCAAGGACGGCATGACGGCCTCCGCCTTATCGGGAATTCTGAAGGTTTCCGTCAAAGGCGATAAGACGTATCAGCATACGGCTTCGAACGAAAAGACGTATTTTTACTTTGACAACCATCAAAAGAATCAAGTCGATGCCATCCTTCATATGAACGGTTCTGTCGGGACGGCAGATTCCGTCGACAGCACCAAGCTGGCTCAGGCTTACGAGAAACAAATATTTGACTTGACGAACGTTTTTCGCCAGAAGCAAGGAGAGGCGCTGCTGACCTGGGACGATTTGGCCGCAAAATCGGCGAGAAATCACAGCAAGGACATGCATGACCGCGACTTTTTCAATCATACGAATCCAGACGGGAAGTCGCCGTTCGATCGTATGAAAAGCCTCGGTATTAAATATTCCTGGGCAGCCGAAAATATTGCCGCCGGTTTCCGCAACGCCTTCGAGGCGCATAACGGCTGGCTGAATTCCGAAGGCCACCGCAAAAACCTGCTGAACGAAAATATGGAGCGGCTGGGCGTAGGCGTATACGGAAAATATTACACTCAAAACTTTTATACTCCTTTTTAATTGCAGCGAAACGGCCCGGCAAAGTTGCCGGGCCGCTTGCATTTTGGCTGGTGGATGGTCCTGTCGAGATAACCGCCGAAGCTGCCGGGTTACGGCCGCTTGGCCAGCAGATTGATGCCCCCGCCGAGCAGCAGCCGTTTATTGGCGGCAATTTCTTTGGCCGTTTCCGTCAAGCATTGCACCATATAAGCGTGAAAGTCGACGAGTTCAGGCATGGCATGGGGCAGACGGAGCAGCCGCTCATGATGGTGCAGGGCTATCCGTGAATACGGCGTCAAGCACTCTTTAACGTAGATCGCCGCGCGCACCTGTTCGGACGTCAGCGGAGCGCGGGTTCCGTCCTCGTCGGCCCGGGCGGCGATCATCGCCACTAGGCCGTTATAATTGCCTTCCGCCATGTCCGTTTCCCAATCCGCCCAATCGTCGAGCATTTGCAGCGTCATAAGGGCGATGTCGACCGCTTCTTCCGAAGCGGCGATCCTCTCCGGGCGTCCGGCAAGCAGCCAGGCGGCGGCGCAGGCAACTTTGACGGGAGCGGCTTTGCCCGCCATGCGCAGCGGATCGCGCACAAAATAATTATCGCCGCTTTCGTTGACGACGCTGTCGGCCCAAACCGCAACGTACCGCTCGTAATAGGACCAGAACGGACTGTCCGAAGGGAACAAGGCGCGAAAAACGGCGAACATCTCCAAATAGAACAGATTGGCGAGCGCCAGCCGCTCCTTGTTCCCGCCGGACGGAGCGCCGTCCATCACATCGTCCAGCATAAAAAAGTACAGCATGCCATATACATTGGCAAGCGCAAGTTGTCCGCACCGCTCCCCGGATATGCCGCTGGCTTCCCGAAGCCAAAATGGCAGAAGCGTACAAATATAGTCTTTGCCGGTCTCTACCTTGACGGGATGAAACGATTCGGCGTAAGCGAGTCCGGCTTCCTTCAGCGGCGAAGGGAACCGGCCGATTGTCCGTTCCGCTTCTCCATACGCTTCCATCAGCGATGGTTTATAGCGTTCATACCAATCCATCGATTATCATCTCCTAGCGCCTGAAGGCGGGCACAGATTGCGATTGCTAGAATCTTTCCTATAATTACTATATCATGAGTCCATCTGATAATTTCAAATCAATGCTTATTGAGGACGAAAATCTTTTGATTCGACAGGTTGAGTAAATGGAAAAAATCCAGTAGAATGGAAAAGGATCGAATGTTCATTAATCTTTCACAATTGAAACGCCGCGCCAATTCGCAATCAACTAGACCTAGGTCGGGGAGCCGTCTATACCTCAGCAGGTTATGAAATTTTTACTCCTGCATTACGATAAAGAAAAGAGAGTTTTCATATGGAGGTCATGCAGTTATGAGCAGGGACAAAGAGATCTATGTACTGCTAACGGATACCGGCACCGTTCTGACAAAAATTATACGTACTTATACCAAGGACCCGCTCAATCACGCTTCGATCGCCTTCGACGCCGATTTGAACGAAGTATACAGCTTCGGCCGCAAAAATCCGAGCAATCCGTTTTTTGCCGGATTCGTTCGGGAAAACGTGCGCGGACCCTTCTTCGAGGAGTCGATGTGCGCCTTGTACCGGATCAAAGTGAGCCAGTCCGCTTATAACGCTATCCGCGCCCAAATTCAGCATTTCCTGCAATATCAGGATATGTACAAATATAATTTGATCGGCATGCTCGGAGTTATTTTCAACATCGAATGGGAACGCCGCTATGCTTATTTCTGCTCGCAGTTTGTCGCGACGGTATTTGACCGCAGCGGCGTCAGGCTGGTCGACAAGTCGCCTTTGCTCGTCACGCCGGGCGATCTGCAGCAGACTCGTCATATGGAGCTAATCTACCACGGCAAGCTGCACGCTTACACCGGCTGCGACAAAGTGCCGGCCGCCAGCTCCTTCCGCACCGCTTAACACCGGAACCCCGCGAAGGGGTTTTTTTTATCCTCAAAAGAACTAGCGGCGCCGGCCCTTCGTGAAGGGTAACCGACTGTTTGCCGGTTCGCGGGATGACGAACGGCGCGACGGCGTATGCTATAATATTGAAAGTAAATATAAATCTATTCATTTGGAGGAGAGTCAAGATGCGGAGAGAAACGGACCAACTTTCGGAAACGGGCGTTTCGTTGGATACGCCTTATCAACTAAAAGGATTGACGCTGCGCAATCGGATCGTCATGGCTCCGATGTGCCAATATTCGGTTCATGAGAAGGACGGCGTCGCCAACGACTGGCATACCGTTCATTACGTCTCGCGAGCGGTCGGCGGCGTCGGCCTCATTATTGTAGAGATGACCAATGTCGAGCCTGACGGCAGAATTACCGATCGCTGTCTCGGACTGTGGAGCGACGAACAAATTCCCGCGCTGCGCCGCATTGTCGAAGCTTCGCACCGGCACGGCGCGAAGATCGGCATTCAAATCGCTCATGCCGGCCGCAAAGCCGAAGATGCGCCGCAGCCGGTAGCGCCGTCCGCCATCCCGTTCAGCGAGCAGTACAAAACGCCGCGCGCGCTGACGACGGATGAAGTGCGGGAGATGGTCCGCAAATTCGGCGACGCCGCCGAGCGGGCGGTGAAGGCGGGATTTGACACGATTGAGCTGCATGGGGCGCACGGTTATTTGATTCATCAATTTCATTCGCCCCGGACGAATATTCGCGATGACGAATACGGCCGGGATTTGGCGCGGTTCGGCTGCGAGGTCATCCGGGAAGTCAAAAGCAGAATACCGTCCGATATGCCGTTGTTGTTCCGCATCTCGGCGCTTGAATATGCGGATGACGGCTACGGCGTCGATTACGGGATCGAGCTCAGCCGCCGCTATATGGAAGCCGGAGCCGATATGATTCACGTATCGACCGGCGGAGAAGGCGTACCCAGCCCGGCCAAGAGGCCAAAGGTTGAGCCCGGCTTTCAGGTGCATGCGGCCCAAGCCGTGAAGGAGGCGCTTGGCGCTCCGGTCATCGCGGTCGGCATGCTGGCGGATCCCGAGGTCGCATCCAAAGTGCTCGCCGACGGCAAAGCGGATTTGGTCGCCGTCGCCCGCGGATTGCTTTACGATCCGTATTGGGCGCTGCATGCCATCGAGAAGACGGGCGGCGATTATCGTTCCGCGGTGCCGGCTCCGTACGAGCGGGGTTTTTGAAGGAATGGCGCTGGACGATCGGCTCCGTTTATGAGAATCTATAGGCGGAGGGATTGCCGATGAAAGGTCAAGGAATGCTCATATCCGCATTTGCGTTTGCTTTGGTTATTGCGGTTTTTGCCGTTATCAACGTGGATCCGGTTCAGGTTAACTTCTTGTTTGCCAAAACCTCGACGCCGCTTATTCTCGTTATTTTGGTATCGACGCTGCTCGGCGGCTTGACAGTCGGTCTGTTCGGGATGATCCGGATTTACAAATTGCAAAAAAGCTTGAAGGCGGCGGACAAAAAGCTCTCCGATCTTCAAGCGGGTCCGGCGGGCGAAACGGTCCATCGAACGTCCCCGGCTGAAGCCGCGGCCGCGGGTCGGCCGTCGGAAGACGGCGGCGCCGAGGACAGGGAAGCGGCAAGCGCCGGCACCGACGAAACCGACGGCAAACCGGGCGAATCGGGACGCCCGAACAGGCCGTCTGCTCAAGACGAATAGCGCCATGGAAACGGGCACCGGGTTTCTATATACGTACGCCTGCCACGAGGATGAAGCGGAGCTGCGCGGTCTGGAAATGGAAGCGTTGTTCGGCCGCCGCGGAACGGAAGGCTGTTTGTGGACGGAACATGATGTATCCGTTCAGCGAAGCCCGTTTTTTAAACGAAGGGTGAAGATTGAGGCCGCCGCGCGGGAGCTGCCCGATCTGCTGGCCGCATTGCCGGACGTCGCGCTGGAAGGGCGAACGTTTAAAGTGCTTTATACGCCGGGCGATGAGCGCCATACGTATGAAGAACGCAGGCAGCTGGAGCGTCTGGCGGGAGCTGCCGTGCGCGGAAAAGCCGATATGCGCCGTCCCGACCGGCCGTTCGGTCTTGTCCGTTATCGGGGGAGGTGGCTGTTCGGTCCGTGCGAGGAGCATGATGCGAGCTGGCAGATGCGGCAGCGCAAGCCGCAAAACTATTCGACGGCGCTGCCCGTCCGGGCGGCCAGAGCGATCGTCAATATCGCCGCGGGCCCCGATCCCCGAGGGATGAAGCTGATCGATCCTTGCTGCGGCATGGGAACGGTGTTGATCGAAGCGTTGTCCATGGGCATCTCGATCGAAGGGCTGGACAGCAATCCGCTGGCCGTGCGGGGGGCAAGAACCAATCTGGCGCATTTCGGTTATCGGGACGCGGCAAGGCTGGGCGATATGAAGGAATGGCAAGGGAGCTATGACGCAGCAATTGTGGACTTGCCGTATAATTTATGCTCCGTCCTTCCTTCGGAGGAGAGGATGGCCATGCTGGCGGCTGTCCGAAACATGGCGGATAAAGCGGTAATTGTGGCGACGGACGACTTATCTGACGAGCTGGAACGGGTATCATTGCGGATCATTCGGCGGGCGCAGCTGCGAAAAGGCTCTTTCGTCCGTTATATAACTGTAGTAGAATAACAGTTGAACGAGTGCAAAGCGAGGTGAACCGACCTTATGTCCACAAACGAAACGAATCCGAACAGCGAGACGGTTGAACAGCCCAAAAAGCTGTCGCAAGCGGAACTGGCCAAGCAGCTGCTGGCCCAGAAGAAAAACGGCCAAGCCGGATCCAAGCCCGGCCAAAAACATTTTTCGACCGGCACGCAGGAGTTAAAAAGCCAAAACACGAAGAAGGTCAACAACCAGCGTAAAAAGATGGGCGTCTAACGCGCTCGCTTCTTGCGTTGCGACAATCCGCATGCATAAACCAAGGAACGCCGGCTGCCATCAGCTTGGCGTTCTTTTTTGTTGACGCGCTGCCGTACCGCTAAGCGTTGCAAGCAGCCAATGGGCGCGCTGCAGCCGAAAGCGGTGATCGAGCCGCATTCAACGGGCGCATGTCCGCTGGTCGGAACTTACAACCGGCCGGAAGAATGAATAGACGCCGCTGCCCGCATAATGAAAATGTCATCATGATCTGGTTGGAGGGATTGCATATGATACCGGCCGCTTCATCGGCGCTTCATGTCTATTTGCTTGCGGGAGTAAAAACGATGGAGAGCGCGTTCGCCGCCTGCAGGCACAAGCTCGACGCGCATCTTCGCTCCGAAGGCGTGGACGCTTCCATCCACGTTCTGTTTCCCTATGGAGACGCCAGCCGCAACGTATTCAGGCAAGTGCTGGAGGTCAGGACGGATTTGTCCAACCGCATGCGCGCGGGACGGATCGGCGGACGCAAAGTGTTGAAGCACATCAAGGACTCGTTTCGCGGAGAGCGGATGCTGCTGATCGGGCACAGCGGCGGGGGAGCGGCGGCGTATCAAGCCGCAAAGCTGCTGGAGGAGGACGGCATCGTCAAAGATTTTCGGATCGTGCAGGTCGGCTCGCCGCGTACGCCGATCGTTCCCCGGCTGCAGGAGCGCGTTTGCTACTTCCATTCCGTCGACAGCAGCGGCAAACAGAACGATCCGATAACGAAAATCGGCAGCTGGGGAGGCTGGAGCCGGAACGAACGGTCTGTTCCGCGATGGAACCGGTACAAATACGCGCCCGGTTATGTGGAAGGGATACCGACCGTAGGCGGCCATGCCGATTATTTTCGCCATACCCATCCGTTTGTCGATACGAACAGCGTCTGCAACCTCGATAAAACGATGGATCGGATGCTGACCTGGTTGAAAGGCTGGCTGTAATGCTTTAGACTGGGATTAACGCCATGCTCGAAGTCTCGGCGGCTTCGGGCAAAAGCAAGGAGTTGATCTTGAGTGGCCAACACGCATACGTTTACGAAAGGCGAAGAAATCGCCAACGCGGTGACCCACGGCATTGGAGCGTTGCTCAGCGCCGCGGCGCTCGTGCTGCTGGTCGTATTTGCATCCTTGAAAGGAACGGCGTGGCATGTCGTCAGCTTCTCCATTTACGGCTCGGCCATGCTTCTGCTGTACTCCGCTTCGACGCTGGTGCACAGCTTCCCGCAAGGGAAGGCGAAGCGGGTGTTCGAATCGCTGGACCATTCTTTTATATACGTGTTTATTGCGGGCACCTATACGCCGATATTGTTCCATATCGTTCAGGGAGCGCTGGGCTGGGTGCTCTTTGGCATTGTATGGGGAGCGGCCGTCGTCGGCGTCGTCTTCAAATCGTTTTTTCCGTCCCGATTTTTGTTTACGTCCACGCTCGTATACATTGCGATGGGCTGGATTATCGTGTTTGCCTGGAAGCCGCTTGTCGCTCATTTGGCTCCGGGGGGACTGCAGCTTCTCGTGACCGGCGGCTTGCTTTATACGGCGGGAACCGTATTTTATATGTGGAGAAGCTTCCCTTACCATCATGCCGTGTGGCATTTGTTCGTACTGGCGGGTTCGATCGTCCATTTCTTCGCCATATTTTGGTACGTTCTCCCTTAAAGGTATTCGATAATCGGCTTTACGGCTCGTCGGCCGGGCACCAGCCGGGCGGTTCGGCGCACATGGAGGCGGCCAGCTGCGGATGCTCGCGCGCCAGGTCGGCAAAGTAGCTGGACAATATATGATTGCCCGCTACCGATCCCATCCGGAAGGAACGCATCACTTCGCCTTTTACATGCAAGTAAAAGTAGGTTTGCTTCGTTTGCGGAGACTGGTAGACGAGCGGCGGCAGATGCGGCACGATGTCGAATTCGTTCTGGACCCGCCAATGATAGGGAACGGTATAATTGTATGCGCGCACAAAATCGGGATCGCCGACCCGGGGAGCGCCGAACGTGTAGACGACAGGAGCGGTAAAAGGCGAATTGCTCGCGATGTCCAAGGCGGCCAGCGTAGCCAGCGCGCCTCCGAGGCTGTGCCCCGTGATGAAGAGAGGCCTGTCTGGGGGGAGCTGAGCCAGCAGCGAATAAACTTGATCCCTCGCGGACATGTAGATGTCGGTAAACCCTTTGTGCGTGCCGCCGGCTTGCCGGACCGGCCGATAAGGGGTTTGCTGCGCGATAAAGTCGGATACCCATTCGACCGCCGAACCGGTGCCTCTGAACGCCAGAATGGAGGAGGACTCCGACGTTATGACGAAGCCGAACCGTTCGGGGCGGTTGTTGTAGGCTCTGGCCGTAAACGAACCCGTCAGGCTGTACGTTCGGGGCACAAGGAACAGGCCGTCCTCCTTGTTGTTGAATTGCACGTAGGTTTGTCCGCATACGGAAGCCAAAAACAACGCGGTTCCCATATCCGGCTCCGGCGTCCGATTGGCGGGCGCGGTTGTTTTCATTTCTCATCCCTCCGTTCCGGCGCAGGCGCGCGGGGCTGCTTTGATGTATTGTATGTGGGCGGCGCCCAAAGGGTACCGGAGGGTGACGGCCGGGATGCGAAAATTATAAATTTGGGCTTATAAATCATGACAGGGGGATGGAAACGGATGACGTTGAATATCGGGATAATCGGAACGGGCTGGTTCGGCATGATGCATGCCGCCAAGCTGGCCCAAATGGAAGGCGTCAAGGTGGCCGCTTTTGCGGCGACGAGCCAAGAGAAAGCGAATGCGGCGGCGGCGCGGCACGAAGGGGCGCGCGGGTACGCCTCGGTCGTCGATATGCTGGACGACCGCAAGCTCGACGCCGTCTACATTTGCTTGCCGCCTTTTGCCCATGGGGACATCGAGCTGGCGCTGATCGAAAGGGGAATTCCGTTTCTGGTCGAAAAGCCGATCGGCATCGGCATGGAAACGCCGAATGCGATCGTGGAAGCGGTTAAGCGGAAAGGGCTGATTACGTCGGTCGGCTACCACTTCCGTTACATGCAAAGCACCGATCGGGCCAAAGCGCTGCTGGAGGAACGGAAGCTGGGCATGGCGATCGGGTATTGGATGGGCGGCATGCCGGGCGTAAGCTGGTGGCGGTCCATGGAAGGCTCCGGCGGCCAATTTGTGGAGCAGACGACGCATATCGTCGATTTGCTCCGGTATACGGCCGGCGAGGTGCATGAGGTGTATGCCGCTTACGGCGACCGCATCATGAAGGAGCAGGCGGAGGGCGTCACCGTTCCCGACGTCGGCACGGTTACGCTCAAGCTCGCATCCGGCGCCGTGGCGTCCATCAACAATACATGCGCCATTCCGGCGGGAGACCGCTCCGGACTTCATCTGTATACGGACAAGGGCGTTCTGGAGCTGACCGGTCAAGGGCTAGTCGATATCGAGGCGGGCAAACGAACGGAATACGGCAACCGGATGGACCCGTACGAGGAAGAAAACAAAGCGTTTTTGCATGCCGTCCGTACGGGCGACGCATCGCTGATCCGGTCAACCTACGAGGATGCCTGGCTGACACACCGGGTGACAGCGGCCGCCAACGAATCCGCCCGCACCGGCCTGCCGATTAGTCTGGAAGGCTAAGACATGGCGAGGCTGTCGACGAATTGCGCGGCCATCGATCATTCTTATGGAATTTGCGATGCTGGTACGCCGATAGAAACGATTGATCGTTTATATGCAAGGGATTGCCGGTCTGTAGCGTTGAAATGAACGATATGTCGTTCAATCCCATAAAAAAAAGCAAGCCATGCCTCCGGAGTTGGAGGTTTACGGCTTGCTTTTTTTGCGCGAGCGTGATGGAAGGGGAGCAAGTTCCGCCGCGGCTTCCGGATGGGCGGCAAGTTCCGCATGGCCCGCATGACCTGCATGACCCGTATCCGTATAACCCGCATGACTTGCATGATCCAAGGAGCGAGATTTGCGACCGGCGCGTCCGCTTTCGGTTTCCCGGCGGGTCGCTTGTCGGGTCGCCCGGCGGGAAGCACGGCTACCCGGCTCGCGTTCCGCCTCGGTGCGGCGGCGCTTATGCAGCAGGTCGCCCGTCCAGCCTTTTCTCCACAGCCAGAGATAGATGCCGGCCGTAATAAGCGCGATGCCGGCGATCATGACGGCAAAGCCTTGAGGATAGTCTTTCCAGGGGAGCCGCGTAAAGTTGCTTCCCATTAGCGCGCCGGCGATCGAAGCCGGCAAGAACAGGACGGTAAAGATCGTCAGCGTCCTCATAATATCGTTGCCGCGAAAGCTGGACAGCGCGTCGTCCATCGAAATAAGCGTGTCGATTTCCAATGCGTAGTGCTTGAGCAGCAGCTCGATTCGTTCCAGCTTGTGCGTCATCCGGATAAAGGAGTCCGTATCCGTCAGCTCGTCATAGAACGCCTCCTTCGCTGCCCCATGCAGCTCTCGGATCGGGATGAACAGATGGCTCCAATGGAGCAAATCGTATCTGCGCTCGAAGATCGTATCGATCAGGCCGGCCCGGTTGTGCCGGCGCATCGATTGCTCCAGCTCTCCCAGGCGCCGCTCGAAGCCGTCCAACCCGGCGTGAAAGATTTCGAGAATGATGCCGATCATGACGAAAAAAGCTTCGGGAGCGATGCCGCAAGCCTCGTAGCGTCCGCTGTGCATCACGGACTGCAGCCGCAGCGGAAGCCGCATGTCGCCGTGCATCGTTACCAGGCGCTTCTTCGTCAGCCAAAAATGAAACGGCTGGATGTCGGAAGGATCGTCGGAAGCTTGATAGATCAGCGTTCCGCTGATGACCGGCTCCGCATCCTTCAGCGCGTCGACCTGGATATGGTTGCTCATCCGTCCCGCGCAATCGTCCGCCCAGCCTGCGCATTCCGGATATTGCCTCTTCAGCTCCAGCAGCCGGCCAAGCTCGGATGCGGCTTGTTCCTCATCGATCCGGTCCGTCTTGCGGACGGCCGGGGTGCCGGCTCCGGCCGACCGTTTGCGGCTCGGGAGCTCTATCTGTTGTTCCCCGCCGGGCTGCATCAGCACATGCCATTCCCAGCCGGGATATCGAAGCAAACGACGAATCAACTTTCGCTGCCTCCTTGACTTGTCATAATAAACGTTTATAATTTCCGGTTACCCTTTTCCACTTTCCCATCATAACCCTAAAGCATGTCCGCGTACAACCCGCTATTCCCCGTTTGACGGGATCTGTCATCAGACGCCGCCATTCGACAAAAACGGTTGATTTAGGCGGCGTTGGGGCATACCAACCGTATAGAATCGGGTTTGAATCCGAATAGATGGAGGATGGATTGATGGCAAGAAAATTCGGCATGTTCAATACGCAGCAGCAAATTGTCGAAGCCGTGCAGCAGCTGGAGCAGCAAGGCTTTACGTCGGGAGAGATGAAGGTGCTCGCCAAAAACGCGGAAGGCTCCAGACGCGTCGAACAGGAAACCGACGTGCACGTGCAGGAGATGCGCGAGATGCAGGCGACGATCGACGGGGGCCGCAGACAGGACGACGGCGGCTTCCTGGCGGAGGACGGAGGATATGCGGCAGCCCCCGTGGCGGGCATCTACAGCAATTCCGGCTTTGGGGGACTCCCGTTCGCCGGGGGCATCGGTGCGCTTGGCGCCTACTTTGCCTTTTTGCGGGACGACCGGGAGGAGGCGTATCAGGCGATGGGGCTGGACAGCAACGAGACGGAGCTGTGCATGCAAGCCGTAGAAGACGGCTCGCTGGTGCTTATCGTGCAAACGGACGAAAGCAAATCTCTGCTCGACAAGGACGGAGGGCCCAGCTTGTCCAAGCTTGGCGTAGCCGAGGGAATATTTCGCAATTGCGGCGCGTCCCGCATCGTGGACGGCAGCTGATCCGGCTTTACGGCCGCAAGGCGCGGCGGTTCAGCGAAACGATATCCGCCAGCGGAGATCGGCTCCGGCCTTCGGCGATCCGGTCCCGGATCAAGCCGGCGGCGATCATGGCGCTAATCGTGCCGTTGCCGCCGTACCCAAGGCTGTAGTGCACGTTCGGCTCTGCCGGATCCTCTCCGATAAACGGAAGGCCGTCCAGCGATTCGCCGAACGTGGCATTCCATTCGTATTCAGGCGTCATATCCAGCATTGGAAACAAGGCGCCGACCCGTCGCGCCAGCCGCAGCGTCGATTGGCGCGACGATTTGCGGCTGCGGTTCGGACAAGGCTGGGGCTCGTCCATGCCTCCCGCCATGACACGGCCGTCCGGAGTCGTGCGGAGATACAGATAAGGTCTGGCGGTTTCCCATATCATCCATTGGCCGTGCCAGTCGTCCAGACTTTGCTGCTTGCCGGTAACCATCACATAAGTCCGGTTCAGGTCGGCTTTGAGCAGCCGGCCTCTCAATTGCTCCGGCTCATACCCGATCGCATAGACGACATGCTCCGCATCGACCGTCCAGCCGCCCGCCGCATGCAGGCGGTGCCGTCCGCCGGTCAGCGGCTCGCGCCGCACGATTTCCGTGCGCTCGTAAAGCGACGCTCCCCGGCCGGCCGCCCGATCGGCCAGCGCGACGGCGAATTGCAGCGGGTTGAGCAGCGTTTCGCCCTGCGTGACAATCGCCCCCGGCTTGCGAAACGGAAACTTGCGTCCGATGTCGTCGGCCGTCCACAGCTCCGCTTCGAGGCCGCAGGCGGCGAGCGCGGCATGTTCCCTGATCAGCCGCGGCAGGTCTTGCTCGGTTGACGCATAATAAAGGCAGCCGGTTCGCCTGAATTCGACGTCGGCCGGCAAGCTGGCGGCGAGGCGGGCGATGTCGTCCGCCGCCTCCTTGCAGCTTCGGTAGAACAGTTCGGCCGAGGCCCGGCCGATCCGCTCCGACAGCTCGCACAACATGATGTCGTTGCCTAAGTGAATGAGTCCGGTATTGGCCATGGTGCTTCCGCCGGCGATGGCGCCTCCTTCCAGGAGCGTCGTGTCGATGCCTCTCTCGGCGAGCAGGCAAGCGCAAAAAATGCCGGACAAACCGCCCCCGACAATGGCGACGCGCGTACGAATCGATTCCGTCAGAACCGGAAAAGCGCGGATACGGTCCAAGGTGTGCGGCCAGTAAAGCCTGCCGGTATGCAGCTCTTTCATGTCGATTATCCCTCCGGAAGCTAGTATGCCCCGTTTCAGGCATCGGAAGAGGGATGAAGCACGGAAGTCCGGTAAGCGGTCGGTGACTGGCCGTAGAAGCGCCGGAATTGCTTGGAGAAATAAAGCGCGTCCTGAATGCCGACGGAGGCGGCGACCTGCTCGACCGTCAGCTCCGGCCGTTCGCGCAGCATCTGCCTCGCCTTGTCGACGCGGAGCTTCAGCAGAAACTGGACGGGCGACATGCCCGTATGCCGTTTAAACAGCCGGGACAAGTAGGCGCGGTTGTACCCGAGCGCTTCCGCCATCGCCTCGATCGACACCGGATGCGTATACTGCGTCGTCAAGTAATGAACCGCTTGCCGGTACAGACGGTCGGTTTCCCTATGCTTCCACGGCGCCGGTCCCGTTTCCCGCTCATGCAAAGCTTCGCTGTATTGGGCGAGCAGCAGCTGCAAATAACCGGCCGCTTGCATGGAAGCCGATGGGCCACCGGCCCGAAACGTGCCGTAGATGCGGCTGTAAAGCGCTGCGGCGCGCCTCATGTCCTTCAGCCGGACGATCTGGCTTTCGGGCGATTCGAAGCCGGCCTCCCGGACCAGGAGCGGGGCCTGCGCGCCCGCAAAAGCCGCCCACCGGTAATGCCAAGGATCGGCGGCGTGGGACTCGTAGCTGATCAACTGCTCCGGCTTGATCAGAAACGTATCGCCGGCGCCCAGCTCATGGCGCGCGCCTTCGAGCGTGAAGGAGCCGCGGCCGGACAAGACGATATGCATCAAAAAAAAGTCATATACCTTCGGTCCGAGCCGATGGGAGGGCTTGGTGCGGCTCTCTCCGGCGAACAAGGGGTGAAGAGGCAGCTTTCCCGCTTCCGCCAGCGCCGGGTTGGAGGCGACTTTATAAGATTCCTGCAGATTCATGAACCATTCACCTCCCTTTATTGCCGATCGCGGACCAGCACGCGATTCGGCGCTGTTCACCTGTCATTGTATCATGCTTTCATGAAGTGAAAAAGTCACATAAATCCATGTGATGCGCATTTCCGGCCATTTCGTTTTGCATGGTCTTACACTATACTGAGGCTATTAGGAGCTCCTATTATCGTAAAAAAGGAACGTGATCATTTATGGCAGATCTGCAAGCGCTGAAACAGCAATTCATTTCGCATTTCGGAGGGGACGAGTCCGGCATCGCCGTCTTCCACGCGCCCGGCCGCGTCAATTTGATCGGCGAGCATACCGATTACAACGGCGGCTACGTCTTTCCCGCCGCGCTGACGTTCGGCACGACGCTTCTTATCCGCAAGCGCGGCGATAAGGGGCTGGGGCTGGCCTCCACCAATTTCCCGTCCGTCAAGACGCTGTCCATCGATTCCGTCGTCTACGACGAAGCGGACGACTGGATGAACTATCCGAAAGGGATCGTAAACGAGCTGCACAACGAAGGCGTCAAGTTCGGCAGCGGCTACGACCTGCTGTATCACGGCGAAATTCCGAACGGCTCGGGCTTGTCCTCGTCCGCCTCGATCGAGGTCGCGACGGCTTACGCGCTGCTGACGATGGAAGGGCTGCCGGCGGATACAGTTAAGATCGCGCAGCTGGCGCAAAAATCGGAAAACGAGTTCAACGGCGTCAAATGCGGCATTATGGACCAGTTCGCCGTCGCCAACGGCAAGAAGGATCATGCAATTCTGCTTATGTGCGACACGCTGGAGTATAAGCTGGTGCCGTTCCAGTCGGGCAGCTACAAGCTTGTCATCGGCAATACGAACAAGCGCCGGGGACTGGTCGATTCGAAGTACAACGAGCGCCGCAGCCAATGCGAGCAGGCGGTGGCGGAGCTTCGCGCCGCTTATCCGGAGCTGCAGCTGCTCGGCCAGCTCAGCCTGGACCAATTCAACGCATCCAAGCATCTGATCCGGGACGGCGTCGTCCGCAACCGGGCGCAGCATGTCGTGGAGGAAATCGACCGCGTGCTTCAATCGATGGACGCGCTGCAGAACGGCGATCTGGCGCGGTTCGGCCAATTGATGAACGCGTCCCACGATTCGCTGCGCGATCTGTACGAGGTAACGGGCCCCGAGCTCGACGCGATGGTGGAAGCGGCCCGGACGGTGCCGGGCGTGCTCGGCTCGCGCATGACGGGCGCCGGCTTCGGCGGCTGTACGGTGTCTCTTGTGCATGAAGACAGCGTGGAAGCGTTCCGCGCCGAGGTCGGTGCGAAATACAAAGAAGCGACGGGATTGAACGCCGACTTCTACGTATGCAGCATCGGCAACGGCGTCGAGCGCCTGGCTTAAGGGCCAATCATTCGGAATACGGGAGGAGATCGATTATGGCAGTATTGGTAACCGGAGGAGCCGGCTACATCGGCTCGCACGCGGTCGCGGCGCTGCTGGAGCGCGGCGAGGACATCGTCGTCGTCGACAATTTGCAGCAGGGGCACCGGGAAGCGGTGCTGGGCGGGAAGCTGTATGCCGGCGATTTGCGCGACCTGGATTTTTTGGATACCGTGTTCAAGGAGAACTCCATTGACGCCGTCATTCATTTTGCGGCGAACTCGCTGGTCGGCGAAAGCATGAAGCTGCCCGGCAAATATTATCACAACAATGTGTACGGCACGCTGTGCCTGCTGGAAAAGATGAACGAATACGGCGTCGGCAAAATCGTGTTTTCGTCCACGGCGGCCACTTACGGCGAGCCCGAGAACATTCCGATCGACGAATTCGACCGGACGCTGCCGACGAACGCCTACGGCGAGACGAAGCTGGCGATGGAGCAAATGATGAAATGGTTCGATACCGCCCATGGCATCAAGTTTATATCGCTGCGCTATTTCAATGCGGCGGGCGCGCACGAAAGCGGCAAGATCGGCGAGGACCACAATCCGGAAACCCACCTGATTCCGATCGTGCTGCAGACGGCGCTTGGCCGGCGCCCGCACATTTCCGTATTCGGAGACGACTACAACACGCCGGACGGCAGCTGCATTCGCGACTACATTCATGTCAGCGATCTTGCCGACGCGCATGTGCTTGCGCTGGATAAGCTCAGAAGCGGCTCCGGCAGCGGCGTATACAACCTGGGCAACGGCAAGGGCTTTTCGGTCAAGGAAGTGATCGAGATCGCCCGCAAAGTGACGGGCAAGCCGATCGAAGCCGTCATCGAGCCGCGCAGGGCGGGGGATCCGGCCGTGCTGGTCGCTTCCTCGGAGCGCGCGCAAAAGGAGCTGGGCTGGAATCCAAGCCGCAGCGATTTGGAAAACATTATCGCCAGCGCCTGGAGCTGGCATCAGGCCAACCCTGACGGCTATCCGAAAGGATAATCCGCGGCTTGGCGATCGAAAGGAGCTACACCATGGCTGAACAAACATTCGCCGCGCCTTCGAAGGAGGAGGCGCAGCTTCTGATCGAAAGGCTGCTGCAGTTCGGCTTGCAGCGCGGGCTGTTCGAGCAGCCGGACCTGTCGTTCGCGCGCAACGCGCTGCTCGATTTGTTCCGCTTGTCCGAGCCGTCGGGCGCCCCGGCGCCGGAGGAACGGCTGGACAGCCCGGCCGGCTTGCTGGAGCCGCTGCTCGATTACGGGCATGCGATCGGACTCATTCCCGACAATACGGCGACTTGGCGCGACCTGCTGGACGCGCGTATTATGGGCTTGCTGCTGCCCCGGCCGTCCGAAGCGGCAGCCGCGTTCCGGCGCAAGGCCGAAGCGGAAGGCGTCGCGGCGGCGACCGACAGCTTTTACCGCATGAGCATCGACAGCAATTACATTCGGATGGACCGGATCCGCAACAACCTGTACTGGCTTCATCCTACGCCGTACGGCAATCTCGAAATGACGGTCAACTTGTCCAAGCCGGAAAAGGATCCGAAGGAAATTGCGCTGCTCAAGTCGTTGCCCCAGGCCCATTATCCGAAATGTCTGCTGTGCGAGGAAAACGTAGGTTATGCCGGAAGGCCGGATCATCCCGCCCGGCAAAACTTGAGGGTCATTCCGCTCCGGCTGCAGGGAGAGGATTGGTATTTCCAATACTCGCCTTACGTGTACTACAACGAGCACAGCATCGTGTTCAAGGCGGCGCACGAGCCGATGGCGGTATCCCATTCGTCGTTTGCCCGGCTGCTCGATTTCGTGGAACAGTTCCCGCATTATTTTATCGGCTCGAATGCGGATCTTCCGATCGTTGGCGGCTCCATTCTGAGCCACGACCATTTCCAGGCGGGACGCCACGTGTTTCCAATGGAAGCGGCGCCGGTGGAGGCGCGGTTCCGCGACGGAGAACGTCCCGGCGTCAGCTACGGCATCGTCGGCTGGCCGATGTCCGTCCTTCGGCTGAACGGCTCCTCCAAGGCCGAGGTGCATGAAGCGGCGTGCCGCATTCTGGACGCCTGGCGCGAGTACAGCGACGCTTCGGCAGACATATTGGCGCATACCGAGCAGGAAGACGGAAGCCGGGTGCCGCACAACACGATTACGCCGATTGCGCGGCTGCGCGATAACGGCGAATATGAGCTCGATCTCGTGCTCCGGAACAACCGGACGAGCGAGGAGCATCCGGACGGCATTTTTCACCCGCATCGGGAGCTTCACCATATCAAGAAGGAAAACATCGGCTTGATCGAGGTAATGGGCCTTGCGGTGCTGCCCGGCCGGCTGAAAGAGGAGCTGGAGCTGATCTCGGACTGCCTGACGGGCGCCGTTGCCGAACCGGAGGCGCTGCTGGCGGATTCCGCCCATCCGTTTCACAAGCATGCGGATTGGGTGCGGCAGTTGATCAGTCAATACGGCAGCTCCGTCGAGAAAGGCAAGGCGCTGGAGCTTGTGCGGGCGGAGACCGGCAACAAGTTTCTGGCCGTGCTCGAGGATGCGGGCGTGTTCAAACGGACGGAGCAAGGATCGCGCGCCTTCAAGCGGTTTCTATCGTCCGTCGGCCTCTCCGAAATTTAAAGAAAGACAAGGACCTCCGCGTTCGCGCAGCCTTCGGGCGGCGACGGGAGGTTCTTTGTTGTAATCCCGGATATTTTATGGTATTTTTTATTTAATAAAAAAAGAAATTATAAAAAAATGCACACTTATTTTTTTATAAGCGGGAGGACAATATGCCGGAAAAAATGTTGCCGCTGGAACAATTTTTGAAGCTGGACACGGACGAGCAGGTCGAGAAGCTGAAGCGCTGGAAGATGGATTATACGCTTAAGGATATACGGGAAGCGTGGAATTTCAAGCACTCCGCCCAATATTACATGCTGCTGAAGAAGCTGCGCATTTACGAGCGGGTCGTCAACAAATCGGATAAGTTTTATCCCGCTCAAGAGCATCTGCAGCCCCGGGCGGGAATGGCGGAGGAGCTGGGCTGGAGAGGGGCGGGCGCGTATTCGCCGGCTCGCGTGCCGTCCGACAGCTTCGACTATCATTTGAACACGACGCTTACCGGAGAAGAGCTGGCGGATAAGCTGGAGCGGATCGCCCACTTCCTGAAGGGCGAACGGAAAAACATCAACATCAAGCTGTCGATTACCGCCGCGGAACCGACGGAGGAAACGAACAACGGCGAATCTTAACGAAAAAACCGGAATCGGCATCCGATTCCGGTTTTTCGTTGTTTCATACGCACTGGAATGTTCTTGAAAAAGCTGTCGAAATTTTTAGATTAATGTATCAATTTGGCAAAAAAAATTACGGTTATTCTCCGCCCCTGAGCTTGCCAAGCTCGGAGACAAGCGCCTCGACCTCGCTGATGCTGAAATTTTGCTTGGACATGACGATGTCGTAAAGCTCTTTAATGTCTTCGTAACGGTCGACGCTGAAGTTCGAAGCTTGCATCGCGGCTCCGGAAGCCATTCGAAGCTTGGTCTTGACCGCTTCGATCATCAGGGCGATATTTTCTTGCGTGGGCTGCTGCAAATCGGACATTGAGACGATCCCTCCTGCCAGCATTGTACCATGCCGGGCCTTGCCCGCGCCACCGCATGCCGGAGTCCGGCTCGGCTTCGCCCTTCGAAATTGAAGGCGGCCGGCAAATTGGCTACAATAATGACACAACCTTTTAATAATCGGATATTAAGGAAGGTGCGCGTGACGGAACAGGAAGCGAATCGGATGGAAGAACGACCGTTAAGGCGGTTTCTGGAAGGCGTCGCCTCACGTCATCCCGATCCGGACCGCATCGTATTCGTTTGCATCGGAACGGACCGTTCCACGGGCGACGCGTTTGGCCCTTTGGTCGGAAGCCGGCTGAAGCAATGGGGATTCCCCCATGTAATCGGCACGCTGGAGCAGCCGTGCGACGCTTATGCCGTCGAAGGCTCCTTGGAGGAGACGTTTCGGCTGCAGTCGGAAGGCCGGACGGTGATCGCCGTAGACGCCTGTCTCGGCAAACCGCAGTCGGTAGGAAGCTGCGCCGCCTCGGAAGGACCGCTGCAGCCCGGGGCGGCGACGGGGCGGAAGCTTCCGCCCGTCGGCGACTACAGCATTGCGGGCATTGTCAACGAATACGGGGTGAAGTCGAAGTCGTACTGGAAGCTGCAGACGACTTCGCTTCATCTGGTCATGAGAATGGCGGACGAAACCGCCGACGAAATAGCGGCTGCCTGGAAGATGGAGAAGAGGCGTCCGCAGACGAACAAGGAGGAATGCTGCATATGAAACCAAATCGAAACGTTTCGCTGGCGGAACAGGCATACAAGCTGTCGAACGGTATCGAGCTGGCCTATTACGATTCCCAGGCGGACGATGCGTCGCCGTCCGCCGAAGCGCTGGTGCTGCTTCACGGATACTGCGGCAGTTCCGCTTACTGGGAGCGGGTGGCTGGCGAGCTCGCGTCGGGCGGCCGCGTCATTGCGCCCGACGCCAGAGGACACGGACTCAGTTCGGCCCCTGAGGACGCGGTATACGGCATGGAGAATTTCGCGGCCGATCTCGAAGAGCTGCTGGAGCGGCTGGGAGTTGCTCGCGCAATCGTCCTGGGCCATTCGCTCGGAGGGTATATCGCGCTGGCGTATGCGGAACGGCATGCCGCGAGGCTGTCCGCATTCGGATTGATTCATTCCACGCCATTGCCGGACAGCGAGGCCGCAAGGGAGAACAGGGACAAGGCGGCGGCCGCCATTGAAGGACAGGGCGTGGAGCCGTTCGTGAAAGGGCTTGTGCCGAAGCTGTTCCATCCGGAACGGTCCGGGGAGCTGGCGGAGGAACTGGAACGCGCCGTGCAAATCGGCCTCGGCACATCCAGGCTCGGAGCCGCCGCCACGGCCCGGGGCATGAAGGCCAGGAGGGACCGCAAGGACGTCATTGCCGGCGCCTCCGTTCCCGTCCTGCTGGCGGCGGGCTCGAATGATGGAATCATTCTGCAGGAAAGCGTCTTTGCGGCCGCCGCGCCGCGAACGGTCCAAACCGTCATCTCCGGGGCCGGACATATGAGCATGTACGAGCGCCCGAACGAGCTGATTGCCGCCGTCTCATCGTTCAGGGGGCAAATTTGACGGGCCGCGAAGCCGGCGCGAAATAAGCCGCATTCGAATGCGCAACACCCGGGAAGGCGGGGGAGGATATGTTTCAACGGGATTATTTTATGAGAATGATTGCCCAGATGACGGAAGCGATCGGCCAGGTGCTTCGGCTGCGGCAAGAACAAAAGCACGAGGAGGCGCTCATCGTTATCGACGAGCTGCTGGAAAAGCACTTTCGTTTGAACGGGAAGCTCGTTCGCTCGCTGTCGGAAGAGGACTTGATCCGGCTTATGTCCAAAAACGGCATTCCCGACACCGATCAGCTGCAGGCGGTCGCCCTTCTGATCAAGCAGGAGGCCATCCTTCGGGACGAGATGGGAATGGAGGCGGAGAGCTTCGCGCTGAACGTGCGGTCGCTCCGGCTGTTTATTCGTCTCTCGCTCATGGAGGCCGAGCCGTCCATCGTCCGTCCGGAGGAGCAAATCGAAGAACTGCTCGAGGCGCTCGCACCGTACGAGCTTCCCGATTCGGCCAAGCGGCTGCTGATGGAATGGCACGAGTCGCAAGGGCGGTACGACAAGACGGAGGACGTCATGCACGAGCTGCTCGAAAGCGGGGCGCTGACGGCGGCGGAAGCGGCGGCTGCGTACGAACGATTGCTCGGCATGAGCGACGAGCGGCTGGAAGCCGGAGGGCTGCCCCGCACCGAAATCGAGGAGGCGCTGTCCGCGCTGGAAGCTATAAACAAGGAGTGAAACGCCGCATATGTCGGAGCAATGGCAGCAGGAAATACGGAAATGGATCGATGGCGGCTCGCTTCTGCAGGCGACGCTAAGCCAGCTGAAACGGAAGGACGCCGAAGTTCCGGCGAGAACGGTCGTCCGACCCGTCAAGCTGAAGCAGGGATTGCACTTTCAGTTTGAATCGCATTATGCCGACAAGGTGACGCATTTGAACGTGACGCCGGACCAAACCGCGGACCGGATCGTCGGACTGTTGGAGAGCCAATACAGGCAGGCGCTGATCAAGACGGCCGAGGCCGACGTGCAGCTGCTGCTCAGCAAGAAAGGAAAGGCCGCGGTCAAGAAGCTGCCGCCAACCGCCGTTCCGCAGTCGGAGCCGTCGCATAACCGCGCCAAGAGGCGAGTGCTGGAGGAGGGCAAAGCGGCTCCTTTTCTGGTGGAGCTCGGCGTCATGTCCCCGGAAGGACGCGTATACGACAAGAAGCAGGACAAATACAGACAAATCAACCGCTTTCTGGAGACGGTCGCGGACGTGCTGCCGCAGCTTCCTTCGGACCGGGAGCTGACGATCGTCGACTTCGGATGCGGAAAGTCTTATTTGACGTTTGCTCTCTATCATTATTTGGCGATCGATCAGGGCCGGAACATTAACGTCGTCGGGCTCGATCTGAAGCGGGACGTCATCGAATTTTGCAGCCGGACGGCGCATAAGCTGGGCTACGACCGTCTGCGCTTTCTGGTCGGAGACATTGCGGAATACGAAGGCTTGACGGCTGCGGACATGGTCGTCACGCTGCATGCGTGCGATACGGCGACCGACGCCGCGATCGCCAAGGCCGTCCGGTGGGGAGCGTCGGTCATTTTGTCCGTGCCGTGCTGCCAGCATGAGCTGTTCGGACAAATTCGCAGCGGCGAGCTGGCCCCGATTATGGCCCACGGGCTGTTGAAGGAAAGATTCGCCGCCTTGGCGACGGACGCGGCGCGCGGACAGCTGCTGGAGGCGCTCGGCTATAGGGTCGGCATGCTGGAGTTTATCGATCCCGAGCATACGCCCAAAAACTTGATGATCCGGGCCGTAAGGAGCGGGAACAAAGAACTATCTCCAGACAAGTGGGAGCAGTATGTAAAATTTAGACAGTTTCTATCCATCGACCCGGCTTTGGAGCGCGAATTGTCCGACCGATGGCCAAAATGATGCCGAAAATATAAGGTTTCGAACCATTAACGCATTGTCGTTCGATCTATCATTTGCTACAATGGAAGAAGATGGCTACCAAATGAATGGGTGAACCGTTTTGGAATGGATGATCTGGTCCGACTTTAGTATGTTCTTGGTGCTGATGGGCTTGTTTTTATATGTGTTTTCTTCAAGCTCGCTGACGGTTTTGCACCGGATTTATTTGCTCCTCCATGTCGTTTTTACATTGTGGCCGCTGTTTCAGTTCGCCTCGCAAACGACGGACGAGCTTCGCTATAGGATTTTTTACCTATCCGTATCCTACATAGGTCTCTCTCTCGTCGGAATCGGCTGGTTTGCATTCGTTTTGTTTCTGACGGGACAGTCCTATGTCATACGGAAGAGCCGATTGCTCACCCTCTCCATACCGGCGCTCGTATCGGTCTTCGTCGTCGCCTGGAACCCAAGCGGCTTGTTCCTGACGATCGATGCAGGCGCCGATCCTCTGAAGCAGCTGCAGCATGGCCCTTTGTATTGGGTCATGATCGTCCAGCTAATTATGTACTTGAGCGTATCCCTGTTCATATTGGGCTACAAGCTCAAGCGCAAGGACGAATCCGCGAGAAACCGCAACATGGTGCGGACGGCGTTCAACAGCGTGTTCGTTCTCTCCTTTTTCGCCATCGCCGATTTGCTGATCAACATCGTCCTGATCGATCATTTTATCCGCTACGTACCGCTTATTTCTCTCGGAATGGCCGTTACGGCGCTCTATATCGTGAACGCGATCAGCCGCAACAAGGTGTTCGACATCATTCAGATCGTGCAGCGCGACGTCGTCAACACGATGTCGATGGGCATTATCGTGCTGGACGAGCAGGATACCATTATCGAAGTGAACAAGGTGATCAAGCCGATCTTGCGGCTGCGCATCGGAGATACATTCACGCCGTCGGCGCTGTCTCCGGGCTTCAAGAATGAGACGATCCGGCAATTCGAGGCGTTCTTCGAAGCGCAGAAGCTCCGGCCGATGGAACGGCTGGAATACGAGCTCGCTCTCGAACTGGGTCAGATCCGGCATGTCATTGTGCAGTCGGCTCCGATTCTCAACGGGAAGAAACGAATCGTCGGCCGCGTCATGACGTTCCAGGACGTTACGGAGATGAGAATGCTCGTCGAGGAAACGAACACGCAAAACGAGCTGCTTCACGAAAGGAACCGGGAGCTTCTAATGGTGCAGGACGAGCTGTACCAGGCCAACAAGAAGCTGGAGCAAATGGCGATTACGGACGGACTGACCGGCTGCTTCAACCGGAGATATTTGATGCAGCAGCTGGAGCAGGAAATCGTGACGAATTTTCGCTACGGCATCCCTTTTTCGATTTTTATATTCGATCTGGACTATTTCAAGGACATCAACGATAAATTCGGCCATCTGGTCGGAGACGAAGTGTTGTGCAGCACGGTCGAGGCGGTGCGCAGCTCGCTGCGCCTGACCGATGTGCTTGCCCGTTTCGGCGGGGAGGAATTTACCGTTTATTTGCCTCATACGAACCGGGAACAGGCGGACATTATCGCGGAGCAGGTCAAAAATTCGGTCGAGCAGAACCGGATTTATACAGGCACGGGAGACGGATCGATTTCGGTGACGATCAGCATGGGCGTCATTTCGATCGAGCGGTTCGAGCAGGAGCCGTCGAATCCGAAAGCGTTTTTGCGGGAACTGATGGCCCAGGCCGACGCCGCCTTGTACGAAGCCAAATTCAACGGACGCAACCGCATCGTGAAGCGCAAGCTGGCGTGATTCGGACCCGGCGTCCGTTTTTTAATCTGGCTGAAAATGAGTCAAAACAGGGGGCAATATGGATATAAGGCTGGAACGTTCGGACGATAGAGATCTTATTGCTTCTGCACAGCAGGGTGACCGCCATGCATTTAACGAACTGGTACAAAAGCATCGCCATCGGGCGCTGGGCTGGGTCAAGCGAATTGTGACGGATCATTACGAGGTAGAAGACATTGTACAGGATTCGCTGATGAATGCTTTTACACGATTGGGTACTTTAAAGGACATGGATAAATTTCTTCCCTGGCTTAAAACGATTGTGCGTAATCAGGCCATTTCCAATTTAAGAAGAAGCAGACGTCAAGCCGGTGTACTGTCTTTATCGTTGATCGAAGAAAAGCAGCTTGTATCTAAACAGAATTTAAATGCGGATCCATCCATCATACATTTGCATAACGAGTTGAGCGACAGCATACAGGAGTGGATGAATTGCTTATCGCCTCGAGAACGTCTTGTTTTCAACGCTTTTTTTATTCACCAGCTGCCGCCGGATGAAATATCCAAACTTTTAAATACAAGCAAAAATTATATCTATAAGACGATTTCCGTCTCCAGACAAAAAATGCATCGGCAACGTTTGAAAGAATCGATTCAGTCTTACTTGCACACTCGCGTTAATCGAGAGGCAGCAGATTTGCTGCTTCCGAGAACAACTTTGCACGGTTCAAACGATAAATGCGAGTATTCTGTCTGCCGATGCCTTTATCATGTTCAGTCAAGCATTGGAACCGCTTTTACGCTGACGGAGATAATGGGATTTACCGGGCATGCCTTTCGAACGACGATTGAGCGGTCCAGCATCAACCTGTCCGGACCCTATTTCTACGATTGGAGTACGGTGTTCGTAAGAGGATTCCGTAATTTGGGACTGATCTCATCGACAGTCGATAAGCCTCAATTTAATCCGCCTGTTCCGGAAGTTGTTGTACAAGCAATGGGACGAATCGACGATTCGCTGGAACGTGGGGTTCCCGCCCTGTTGTGGAATGCGATGAATCCCGAGTTTGCGGCAGTATACGGGTATGATCGTAGACGGCAGGCGTATTGGATAGAGGATACGACTGACGAAATGCGCTTAGGGTTTGATCAACTGGGACAGGGCAGCAACTCCGAGCTATTCGTATTCACAGTGAACGGGACCGCCACGCTTTTGCGGCAAACGATGCTAATCGGCGCCCTGGAATTAATCATTGAACATGCGGAAGGCAAGGAAATCGGTTATCCGCAGTTTGCATACGGGCTGCACGCTTATGATGTTTGGATTAAGGCATTTGTCGACGATACGGCGGACGTTCTTGGGAATGCCTATAGCATTCGAGTATTCTCTCAAGCTAGAGATTATTCCGTTCATTTTTTAAAATTAATAGAGACGGAAGTGTGGGGGAATGACATGGCCAAAAGAAATGTGTCCGCAGCCATAGAACACTTTGAGTCGGCCGCGAAGCTGTGGGGGGATTTGCAGGAACAATTCCCTTTTCCGGAGGGAGGCCAGCCCCATCACTACCAGTCCCGTAAAAAGGCCATTTTGCTTTTAGAGGCGATCAAGGCAGCGGAAGGGCAAGGCATCTCATGCTTGAGGCGTCTGCTGGAGACTGTCCTGAATCAAAGAGACAGCGGATTGGAAGAAACCCCTTCCGCATAATTCATTGCGGCGGGGTTTCTTCCGAGTCGCATATTGTATTACATTTCGTTGACCGCGTCAGCTATAGATGAAAGTCCCCTATGCTCATGCTCTTTGGCCTCCTTCAAAAGGCCGATAGCCAATTGGGCATTTTTTCGATCGAGGGTATACCTGTCTTCCGGAAACGGGAATAGCTCCTGCAGCAGGTAAAAGCTATCAGCGGTTGTTGCGTAGTACCCCGCCGCCTCTTCAAGCTTTCTCCGTGCCTGCACGTTCAAGAAGTCAGAGTGAGCGGATTTTCTCAAAAAACGAGCAGCTTGTTCCCGTGCATCGCGAAAGGCATGCATGGAGTATGCATTACCGTAAGGATCGACGCGATCTTGTGACAACAGAGCTGTCCACACATCATAGGCATCGAGTCCGCTCACGAAATCATGCCATACTTTGCAGTCCTCAAACCCGTAGAAAAGGGCGGTTTTCAGAGCGTTGGTTAACGCTTCCCGGCGATCGATGACTTTCATATGTTCAATTGCCGTAACGCTGATCACATCCGTTTCAGCATTCGCTGCACCTGCAGCGGCTCCGATCTGATCGTAAGCCAAGCGGCCTTCTCCATGCCAGTCTGCTGCGACAAACGCTTCTTCACAATCGTCATAGCCGTAGGCAAGTCCAAATTCCGGCCCGCGGGCTTCCCATAGAATGGCAGGAACTCCGTTGTCGATCGATTTTTTTGCGATCTCGATGACGTCCTGGCGGATTTGCTGCAAATGAGGGTCAGGGCCGGAGCACCCGGACATTCGGGCTTGAAGACCAAGGTTCTTTATCCCTGCAATATGGATGCCTCCCCAGTCATACATCGCAGGGCCCCATTTGTTAATGGAGCTTACCTCGACGTTAATGTGAAAGGCAAGGCCGGTATAGCCCATGATTTCCGTATACGATAACGGTTGTTCCGAAACATACGGCAAGACCTCGGCCAAGCAATGACAAAAAGAATTCGCTTTTCGGTAACCTGTCATGATTCCGGCCGGTTTCTTCAATGCGGCTTGATTCATATTTCGTTGCCTCTTTTCGTCTGGAATTTGGTGTTTCATCATATAAGATGAAAAAAACGGAGTGATTCTTACCAATCTTGTAAATACGTATTTATTTTTTTGAAAAAAACTTCAGCTTCCAGCTGAGGCGATTTTCGATCACGGCATGGTCACCATGGTTCATATCTGATAATATAGTTGGTGTTATAGCGTCATGCAGGCAGCAAGAGTGAGTTAAAGGCGGGAACGATCTGATGAGAAGAGTGCAAATTGGAATGGTCAAGCCCGGCGACAAAGTCGCGAAACCGATATTTCAGGAAAACGGCAACGTGCTCTTGGGGGAAGGCGTCGTATTGAACGCCCGGTATATCGAAAGGCTTGTCAACCTGGGCATCGACTCGCTGTTTATCGAGGACGGCGTAACGGACGACATCGTTCCGGAGGATACGATCCGCGAAGAAACGAGAACCGAAGCGGTGAACGTCATCTATAAAACGATGAATTCGCTGAAGGAAGACTTCGGTTCGAAGGGAAGAACGATCGCGCCCGATATGGGACGCAACTTTCGAGCCATATTCGGCAGCATTATGCAGGATTTGGCTGCCCGGCCGAATATGCTGGTCAATCTGTCGAGCATTCATTCGATGGACGCTTATTTGTTTCAGCATTCCTTCAATGTAGCCGTGCTTGCCGGCATTATGGGAATTGCCAAAGGATTCAACCGGATGCAGCTGGAGGAGCTGGGCATCGGGGCGCTGCTGTTCGACGTGGGGATGACCCGCATGCCGAAGGAGCTGCTGAACCATACCGGCGCCTATACGAAAGAACAATTGGCCTTGCTGCATACCCATCCGAAGGAAGGCTTCGATATTCTTCGCAAATACCACGACATTTCCATTGTGTCCGCCCATTGCGCGCTGCAGCATCATGAGCGTTACAACGGCACGGGTTATCCGCGCAGTCTGAAGGAAGACGAGATCCATATTTATGCGCAAATCGTCGGTCTTGCCGATACGTTCGACGCCTTGGTGTCGCCGCGGCCGCATCGGAAGCGGTACACGACGAGCGAAGCGGTCGAATTTTTGTTCGCCGCCGGAGGAACTTATTTCGACCATGAGCTGATCAAGCTGTTTTGCAGCCATATTTCCGTATACCCCGTCTCGACGACGCTTCTGCTCAGCACGGGACAGGAAGCGGTCGTTACCGAAAACAACGAGCTGGCCGTTCATCGCCCGCGCGTCAGAATCATTAAGGAGAAGGACGGCACGGTGCCGAAATCTCCTTATGAGATCGAGCTGAGGGACGAGCTGCATATTACGATAGTAAAAGAGCTGTAAGGCGCGCCCCGGTGCCGCCCGAACCGGCTTGTTGCTGCGCCCGAGCCTCCTTCCGTCCGCCGCTTGCCGGATGAAGGAGGCTTGCTTGCCGTCGGCGCGCCTGGCGGCTTTGAATATAGGTGCGATTAAGGTACAATGAGGATCAGAATAGAGTAGAAGGGGAACCGTTGCTTTGGATGAGTTTGCGCGAATAAGGTACTGGACAGACCAGCGGCAGAGCGCGGAATGGCAGGCTTCGCGCGGCGTAGTCGCCGGCATCGGCGACGATGCGGCGGTCGTCGACCTGGCCAAGGGCGCCTCGGCGCTGCCGGGGAAGAAGCAGCTGGTGCTTGCCGTCGATACGATGGTGGAAACCGTGCACTTTAACGCGGCGACGATGCGCGACGAGGATATCGGCTACAAGGCGCTTGCCGCCAACGTCAGCGATATCGCCGCGATGGGAGCGCTGCCGCTTCATGCCCTGGTGGCGGTCAGCGTGCCTGCTTCCTTCGGCTTCGAACGGATGGCGCGGGTCTATGACGGCTTGTACGAATGCGCGGCCGAGCACGGGATCGCCGTCATCGGCGGAGATACGACCTCTTCGCCCGCGCATTTGGTTATTACCGTGACGCTGACGGGCGAAGTGGAAGCCGGCGCCGCGCTGCGGCGGTCGGGCGCGCGTTCCGGCGACGCGGTATTTGTGACGGGACCCGTCGGCATGTCGGCGGCGGGCTTGCATATGCTGCTGCATGACGGCGCGGGAAGCGGGGCCGCGGAAGAGAGTTACGCCGAGCCGCTCGCAAGAGCGCATCGCCGGCCGTCGCCCTCGGTGCGCGCCGGCCGGCTGCTGATGGAGCGGGGCAGCTGCCGCGCGCTGAACGACGTGAGCGACGGTCTGGCAAGCGAAGCCTGGGAAATTGCGGAGGCGTCGGGCGTCCGGCTGACGATCTACGAGCATTTGCTGCCCAGGAGCGGAAGCATGGCCGCTTATGCGGCAAGGACGGGCGCGGATTCTCTCGAGTGGATGCTGTACGGCGGAGAGGATTACGTGCTGCTCGGCACGATGGCCCGCGACGACGCGGAAGCCGCCAAGGCCGCCTTCCGGGAAGAAGGGCTGCCGTTTTATATAATCGGCGAGGCCGAGGAAGGGGCGCCGGGCGTCGAGCTGGCTGCCGGACGCGGAACGGGCGGCATCAGACGGGCGCTCGACAAGCGGGGCTACAATCATTTTAAATAAACCGAAGCGGTGAAGGATATGAGTGTGGAAATCGGCCATGCGGAGTGGATGGCGCATACGCGGGAGGATACGGCAAGGCTGGCGCAGCTGCTGGCGGCGATGACCGGACCCGGAACCGTCATTGCGCTGGACGGCGACCTCGGCGCGGGCAAGACGTTTTTTTCGCAGGCTTACGCGGCTGCGCTCGGAATAACCGAGACGGTGAACAGCCCGACGTTTACGATTATTAAAGAATATGAAAGCGGACGGCTGCCTTTATACCATATGGACGTATACCGTTTGTCCGTCGACGAGGCGGACGAGCTCGGGCTGGACGACTATTTCTACGGCGCCGGAGCATCGGTCGTGGAATGGGCAAGCCTCATCCGGGAGCTGCTGCCGCCGGAGAGGCTGGAGCTCTATATCGAGCTTGCGGGGGATCAGGCAAGACGAATTCGCGTGGCCGGCCGGGGCGGCCGTTATGCGGAGTGGTGCAGGCAGCTGGCCGGAACGGGAGAAGCGGAGGCATGAGGTTGGGGCAGAAGCAGGATAACATGAAGCAGGGACGGGACGCGGCGTACGCCGGAGCGGTCATGGCGCTGGATACGTCCACGGCGGCGATGGCGGCGGCCGTTGTCGAAGACGGGCGCGTGCTGGGGGAAGTTCAGACGATGGCGGAGCGGAACCATTCGGTTCATGTCATGACGCTTGTCCAGTCGCTGATGGAGCAATGCGGCGTTTCTCCGGATCGGCTTCGCGCCGTTGCCGCCGGCGTCGGACCGGGATCGTACACGGGCGTTCGCATCGCCGTGACGGCGGCCAAGACGCTGGCGTGGGCATGGGACAAACAGCTGGCAGGCGTATCCAGCCTGGAGGCGCTCGCTTACGGAGCGCTGCATGAAGGCGCCGGGCTTAAACTCGGCGAACCGCATGCGTTGCAAGGCGTGCACTGGCTGCTGCCGATTATGGATGCGCGCCGGGGACAGGTGTATACGGCCGGTTTCGAGCTTGGCGAATCGGGCGTCTGGAGCCGCTGGGCCGACGACGGGATCCGTCTGATGAGCGATTGGGTGGACGCGATGGAACGCCGCTTGGCGTCCTATTGCGGATCGTCCGCTCCGACCGTATGGCTGGCCGGCGACGGCAGCATGCACGAAGCGGAGGCGGAGCGTCTGATGCGGATCGGAGCGGACGCGGGAGCGAACGTCCGATTGCTGCCGCATATAATGCAGGGGAGATATGTGGCCGCGCTGGCCGTCCGAAATTTGGAGAGCAGCGCAGCGGCCGATATGCACGGCTTCGTCCCGAATTATACGCAGGTGACGGAAGCGGAAGCGAAGCTGAACGCCAGACAGGCAGGTGATTCCGAGTCATGACGATGGAAACGGACAAGCTGGTTTACCGCGCCATGACGCTGGACGACCTGCCGGAAATATTGGCCATCGAACACGAAGCGTTCGCCAGTCCGTGGACGGAGGAAGCGTTCCGGAACGAGCTGACGAACAACATGTTCGCGCGGTACTTGGCGGTGGAATACCGGGGACAAGTGATCGGGTATGGCGGCATGTGGATTATAATGGATGAAGCCCATATTACCAATATCGCGATTCGATCGGATTGCAGGGGCAAAGGTCTGGGGCATTTGCTGCTGGAGCAGCTTCAGCGGACGGCCGTTTTTTTTGGCGCGGAAAGAATGACGCTGGAGGTTCGGGTATCCAACGAGCATGCGCAAAGCTTATACCGCAAACACGGCTTTGAGCCGTCGGGCCTCCGTCCGGGCTATTATTCCGACAACAACGAGGACGCCCTGATCATGTGGGCAGAGCTGGATCAGAAGCGGCTGAAGACGGGAGAGAACGAACGATGAGTACGATGCGCTATACAACGGGCACCGGCAAGGAGCCGGCAGGAGGCGAGCTCATTCTCGCTCTGGAGACGAGCTGCGACGAAACGTCGGCGGCGGTCGTGCGGGGCGGCAAGGAGATTCTTTCCAATGTCGTGTCCAGCCAGATCGACGTTCACGAGCGTTTCGGCGGCGTCGTTCCCGAAATCGCGTCCCGCAAACATGTGGAGACGATTACGATCATGATGGAAAAGGCGGTCAAGCAGTCCGGTTACGAGCTGCGGGATATGTCGGCGATTGCCGTGACGCAGGGACCGGGACTGGTCGGCGCATTGCTGGTCGGTATCGTGGCGGCCAAAAGCCTCTCGTTGGCGCTCGGCGTCCCGCTGATCGGAACGCATCATATTGCGGGCCATATCTATGCCAACGAGCTGGTGCACGAGCTGGCGTATCCTTGCCTGGCGCTGGTCGTGTCGGGCGGACATACGGAGCTGGTGCTGCTGGAGGAGGAAGGCCGATTCCGGGTCGTCGGCAAAACGAGGGACGACGCCGTCGGCGAGGCGTACGACAAAGTAGCGAGGGCGCTGAAGCTGCCTTATCCGGGCGGCCCGCATATCGATCGGCTGGCGGCGGAAGCATCCGCTTCGATCGAGCTTCCGCGCGCCTGGCTGGAGGAAGGCAGCTACGACTTCAGCTTCAGCGGACTTAAGTCGGCCGTTCTTGCCGTCGTCAATCAGACGAGGATGAAAGGTCTCGAGCTCGACGAGGCGGCGCTGGCTCATGGATTTCAGGCCTCCGTCATCGAAGTGCTGACCGTCAAGGCGCTTCGCGCGGCCGAGGAGTTCGGGGCGAAGCAGCTGCTGCTGTGCGGAGGAGTGGCGGCGAATCGGGGGCTGCGCGAAACGTTGGCCGCCCGCTGCGAAGAGAAAGGATTGCCGCTTCTCATCCCTCCCGTCTCGCTGTGTACGGACAATGCGGCCATGATCGGAGCCGCCGCTCATTTGAAGCTGAAACGGGGACAATATACGTCTCTCGATATGAAGGCCGATCCCGGCCTGTCGCTGGAGCAATGGTCCGTTCGTCTCTAGCGCCGATAAACGAACCCGATAACAGGGGGCGTTCCGAATGGTCTGAAACCGACCGCACGGAACGCTTCTTTCTTTTGCTTATAATCCAGTATCGGCCGTTTGCGCTTGTTATCGAAGAGAAGCTCGCATCGATTGTGCACAAAGTTATCCACATGTCCCCAGCGAAATGTGTATAACAATTAAAAAAGCAACGAATTCCCCGGTTGTGGGCAAAGGGAATTTATCACTAACGTTGCATTAATGTTCTCTGAATCTTCATAATATTCTACTTTATTTGCA
>CALAWP010000102.1 GCA_937895345.1 uncultured Paenibacillus sp.
GCGGTCCGTTAGAATGGCAAACCGCACATTTCGGGGCGATTAAGCTCGCTGGGGTTCGTTAGAATTTCCGCTGTTCCTCTAACGAACCTGACAAACGTTACACGCTCCAGAATCACTCGTCTGAAAATGTAACGAACTTCAGCTGCGCTAATATCCTCTTTTCGTACCCTATTCAGCCATTCCTAGGCTCATAAGCTCGCTGCGGTCCGTTAGAATGGCAAACCGCACATTTCGGGGCGATTAAGCTCGCTGGGGTCCGTTAGATTGGCAAACCGCACATTTCGGGGCGACTAAGCTCGCTGAGGTTCGTTACATTTCTCGCTGAAACTCTACCGAACCTGACAATCGTTAATCGCACCAACCTAGCACGTAGCGGGCAGAATCCACCTAACGCATTTTAATAATCCAGAAGTCGGCCATAGTCATGCCATTGACCGTACATTTTATTTTCTGTCGTGTTGGCTATAAACTTGTCGAGTCTGCTCCTGAACAGTTCAGGCTCATGCTTCCGGCTTTGAATTGTGTCGATCCGAACCCGTTTGTAAAGATCCGGGAACGCCAGAAAATTCGTATAAACTTTCTCATCCTCTTTCAGCCTTTGTTCGATCTCCGGGTCGATTGCGAAGGAATCGAGTTCCATATCGGGGAGCACCTTTCGTCCTTCTTCCGTCATAAGCCCCAGCTTTTCGAGGCGGCGGACACGTTCTTTATTCAATTCCGTCCAAGAGCTTCTTTTCCTTCGCGGCGACAGCCGCTGCACCGTTTGAGTTTCCGATATTTTCTTCTTCACCCCGTCGATCCATCCAAAACATAACGCTTCCTCGACCGCGTCCAAATAGAGCAGCGTATCCGGCACAGGCGTCATGCGAACGGCGACCCAGCAGCATTTTTCCGTCTTGCTGTGCTGCTGCAGCCAGGCCCGCAAGTCTTCTCTCGATCGGGCTTCAATCAGATTTTCAATTTCCATAAATAAATCCTTTCGTCATACGGGATATTATGACCAAAAAGGCCGAGCTCTCCGAAGAAAATTCGGCCTTTTTACGCTGCAACGGCTGCTGCGTGATCTTGCGGCGTCGGAGATTAGACCGATACCGAAGGCTGCTGATACCAATAAAGCGCATAATCGTTCATGACGGATGGGTGGCCGAGCTGGCGCAGCATCGCAGAAATATTGCCCCGGTGATAAGTCCCGTGGTTGACGAGTTGCAGCACGATTTCCGACAAGCGCGTTTGCCGGATTCCGGCGTACGGATTGTCAAGCATAATGGTCCGCTCCAGATCGGTTTGGCCTCGAAACCAATCCTTGAATTGTTCCGATAAACGGGCAAAGTTATGGGCGTATTCATCCGCAGAGCTCAGCACCCGCTCATTTAACGGCAGGCATGCTTGCAGTGCCTCCTTCATATCCGTGCCCGTCACAACCATGTACCACGACTTATCCACCATATAGATATGACTGAGGGCATGCGCGATGGTCGGAAACGAGCTGTTCACTTCCTGAGTCAGCACCGGGGACGGGAGCTCCTTGATTCTCCCTATTATCGTTTGGTTCGCCCATGCGTGGTAATGATACATTTCTGCCGTTTGATTCTTCATATGATCGTCTCCTTTGAACATTGTATATCGATTTGTTTTTGGTACTGTTGTCATTATAAAAAAAGAAGTATGACAACATTCTGTCATACTTCTTCATAAAGTTTGAGCGCAAGCAGCAGCTGGTCTTTCAAGATGCCCCGCAGCGCCGGAGGCTCGAGAACTTCGGCGCCGTTGCCGAAACTGAGCAAAATGGACCAAAGCCAGCGCGCTTCCAGCGGCTTGTATACGGGAATCCGCATCGTCAAGCTTCCGTCTCCATGAAATTGCTTGTCCACCTGGTTAAAGTGGTCCAAGGCTTCTGCCAGAGCTTCGGGCCTCACTCGGATCACGACGTCCTCCACCTGGCCTTGCCGCATCCGGTTTGCGAGATCGGCTTCTTGCGGTTCGGGATGCGGCTGAAAGCTATCCGGCGTCAGAACGATGTTCAACATCCGAGACAGCCGAAACTCCCGGTAATTTTGCCGTGACCGGCAATAACCATAGATGTACCAATTGCCGAATTTAAAATGAAGCCTCAGCGGTTCCATATCGCGGGAGGTTCGTTCATTGTTTGCGTTAATGTAATCGAAGCGGACGACATGGCGCTCCGTGACGGCCTTGCGCAATTGAAACAGCGTCTCGGGATCCGATCGGCGGGTATCGAAGTCTACCTCCAGGCCCGAGAGCCGAGGCTCCGTTTCGATCGTTTTCAATCGGTCGATCGTTCCTTGCGCGCGCTCGTCTTTAAACACGGTGGAAAGGCCGCTGAGCACGGTAATCAGGGAAGAGACATCGTACGAGCCCAGCAAGATTTTGTCCATCTTATATCCGTCCATCATGCCGTAGCCGCCTTTATGGCCCTGATACGATACGACCGGGAAGCCGGCGGCACAGATCGCTTCGATATCCCGATAGATCGTTCGGGGAGACACTTGAAACTCCTCGGCCAGCGTGGCGGCAGACAGCACATCGTGGTTCAGCAGCTTGTAAATGATGGAGATCAGCCGCTCCAATTTCATCATTTCTCCGCCCATCCTTCCGGCTCGTATTTTTCCAGTCATCATTATAGCACAAGTTGATTTTCGCCGATTCATCTACCAGGTCAGCCTGCTCCGTCGTTTCGGACAAACGGCCGTTGACCCTCACATTGATGTCAGAGTATATAATGAAATCATATGCCGGAAAAAGGGAGGTCTGCCCTTCGATGAAAATCGGAGAGTTGTCCAAACGAAGCGGAGTCAGCATTCGGTCTCTGCGTTACTACGAACAGCAGGGGCTGCTCACTCCCGTCAGACAGGAGAACGGCTACCGCGAATATTCGCCGCTTGCCGTTGAGCAGGTAAATACGATCAAGCTGTATCTCGGGCTTGGGTTGACGACGGAGCAAATCGCGGGCTTTCTCCATTGCGTGTTGAAAAATAAAGAATCGTTCTGCCGGGAAGTGCTGCCGGTCTATCGGCAAAAGCTCGCCGAGATTGAAGAGCAAATTCGGGTGCTGCAGCACATTCAGTCGAACCTGCAAGACCGTATTCGATCTATCGTCAATGATCAACCGGACGGCGGCGGAGACCCGTAAGGCGAGGCCGATTCGCGCGGCCCCGTCTTTTCAGCCTTTCCAGTGTTGTTCAACCTTTCCCTTTTTCCCGCCTTTTCCGTCTCACAAGTACCGGGTCACGAGAGCTTTCAGCGCGTCTTTGGATTTGAAGCCGACGAATTTATCCGCCGCCTGGCCGTCCTTGAATACGATCATCGTCGGAAGGCTCATAACATGGAACCGTCCGGGCGTTTCCGGTTCGTCGTCCACGTTCAGCTTGACGATCTTCAAATCCGGCAGCTCCCCGCTCAACTGTTCGAGCACCGGCAAGATCGTTTTGCAGGGCGGACACCAGCTTGCCCAAAACTCGACAAGCACCGTCCCTTCCGTTTCTACTTCCGCGAGAAAGCTTTGGTCCGTAATGCTGGCGATAGACATAGACACCACTCCGTTACTTAAATTAATAGAAGTTCCGTGTGGTTTCATCATAACCCCTGACATTGGTGTCAGGGTCAAGAGTGATTTATCCAATCGATGCGAGATTCCGGCATTGACATTCGCTTCAGTTATCCGTCTGCTCCCGCTTCTGTTATCCCTTAAGGCCCGTTTCCCGCAAGCTCCATGTCCATAACCGTTCGGCCGCTTCGTCGTCCATCGCATGCGCTTTGAGCCGCTGAACTTTTTTCTTATAAAAGTACTCGCCGCTCGTTCCGGCGGCTTCCGGACTCAGCGCCAAATAAAGCGCCGTTTCCGCCCCTTGCTCCGGTGTCAGAAAGAAAGGCCGAAGCAGCGCATGCACGCTTTGGCCGAAGCCGGTGCCCCGGTTGACGCCGATGCTCGTGGAAACGGCGCCCGGATGAAGCGAATTGACGGTGACCGGTGTGCCGGCCAGCTTGCCGGCGAGCGCCCTGGCGAACAGGACGTTCGCCAGCTTCGATTGGGCGTAACCTCTTGCGACGTTGAAGCCTCTGGTCAAGTGCGGGTCGTCCCAATGAATTTGGCCCATCTTGTAAGCGCCCGACGCCACGACGACAACGCGTCCTTGCTCCGCCTGCTTGATTCGGTCGAGCAGCAGCAGCGTCAGCAAAAAGTGGCCCAAATGATTAATGCCGATCATCGATTCGAAGCCGTCCGCAGTAAGCTCTCTCTTCAAGCTGACAACGCCGGCGTTGTTGACAAGCACGTCGAGCGGCCGACCGCGCGAGTTGAACTCGTCCGCAAACTGCCGGATGCCGGCCATCGAGCCCAGATCGCACAGCATCAGTTCCGCCGCTTCGCTGCCGGAGGCGGCGCGCACCTTCTCCAGCGCTTCCCTCCCCCTCGATTCGCTGCGGCAAACCATCACCACATGCATGCCCGCCTTCGCGAGTCCGACCGCCGTCGCCAGCCCCATTCCCGAATTGGCTCCCGTGACGATGGCAAGTTTTTGATTCATCATTAGCCGCCTCCCGATTCATTTAGGATCGTTCTTCCGATGTTCAAGCTCCGCCTCTGTCCCTTCTATCATCTAGTGTATAATGTCCGGGGCCGGCCGTCATCCTTGAACCGAAAGATTGTACCGCGCACGACAAAGCCCGAACCGTTCGGTTCGGGCATCCATCGCAGAATTAATAAGGCTTCAACGGGTCCTTTTGTCGTAACGGAAGCATTCGAAATCGGCACAGCCGCCGGTTTCGACCGAGGCATAATAATACAACCCGATCCGGTACCCCATAAAATGATCCAGCGTATATTTCAGGTCGAGAGTGCGGCCGAACCGAATCCACTCGGTCCCGTCGGCGGAATAATAGAACCGGGCTAAATCAACGCTGTTTTCATAGTCAAATTCGATTTTCAAATCAATAACGTCGCCATCCCAACGGATGCTCTCGATCGGCTCTTCCCCGCCCGAGCCGTCATTAACGGACATGACGACCCGTCTGTCCCCGTTCTCGGCAATCCTGACGCCGACCGTGCCGAACCGGTTTTGCAACGCGACAAGACCGGCGTGGTCGCCCGGCTTCATGCCGGAGACGTCCAACCGGGCGCTGCCGGAGCAGGCAGGACCTTCCGTCCGCTGGGTCAGCGTATTGCGGGCTTTAAGAACGCTGTCGGCCGTTTGACCGGAAATCAAGCGCAAATATCCGGGCCGCGCCGTAACCGACCAGAGCCGGTTGTCCGGATTATGATTCCATTGCCAATTCAGCGCCAGCTTGTTGTCCGGATAATCGAAATCGTCGCTGATGACGAGCGGCTTGGCTGTTCCGGCCGGCAAATCGACCTCGAATCGTTCCGGCACTTTGCCGTCCGCGCCGATCATCGGCCAGCCGTCCGTCCAGGTTACCGGCAGGACGTAAGGTATTCGTCCGACGGAGCCGTGATCCTGGAACAACATCGCGTACCAGTCTCCCGCGGGCGTGTCGAAGATGCCGCCCTGGGCGACTCCCTTGTTGAAGTAACCCATATCGTCGTCGAGAATCACTTTTCGTTCGTATGGCCCCAGCAGCTCCGCCGATCGATAGCAGACTTGCCTGCGGCGTCCGTTGCCGTTGCCGGCCAGAGGCCATTCGATAAACAGCAAATAATAATAACCGTCGATTCGGTAGGCGTGGCAGCCCTCGCAGCGAAGGCCGATCCCTTCTCTCTCCGTTTCGAACAATAGCTGATTCATGCCGCCGGCCTTCAGCGCCGTCGCGTCCTCCGTCAATTCTTCAATATGAATGCTGCCGCAGCCGCTGATGACATAGACGCGCCCCCGATCGAACAGCAGGGCGGGATCGTGCCGGAGGCCTTCGATGACCGACCGCTCCCAGCGGCCGTTCTCGATATCATCGGTCCGATAGATATAGAAGCGTCGGGTATCGTTGCTGGAAAAGCAGACATAATACATGCCTTCATGATACTTCAGGCTTGCTGCCCATGAGCCCTTGCCGTAAATATGATTGCCGTCGATCAGATTGTGATGCTGGTTATCCTCGATACGATCGAAGACGTAACCGACGATCTCCCAGTGCATCAAATCTTCCGACTTCATGATTGGACAGCCGGGCATCGTATGCATGCTCGTACTGACCATATAATAGCTCGTTCCGACCCGAATCGGATCGACGTCCGGCACGTCCGCCCACATGATCGGGTTCGTTATGACCGTTTGGCCCACAACCGGTCTCCTCCTTTCCCGCTCCGTCACTTTCCGGCCAGATTGACCAGGTTCCAAAAGGACTGCTTCGGACGATGCTGCTCATCAAAGACGAACGGCCAGTTTTTACGGCCTCGCACCGGAAACCCGTCCAGCCATGTATAATCGTCCGCAGCTCCCCAAAAGGTGACGGAAGAGATGACATCCTTGTATTCTTTGAACAAACCGAAAAACTGCTCGTACCGTACGGCCTGCAGCTCCAGCATTTCCTCGGTCGGCGCCGTCAGATCGGTTCTGCGGTCTTCAAATTCGAACACGGATACATCCAGCTCCGTAATATGGAGCGTCACGCCGAGGCTCGCATATCTTTCAATCGCTTGGCGGATATGATCGAGAGTCGGGTGAGCAAGATTCCAATGCGCCTGCATGCCGATGCCGTGAACCGGCACATCCCTTTCTTTCAGCGATTTGACGAGCGTATAAATTTTTTCCCGCTTGGCCGGGACCGATTCGTTATAGTCGTTATAGAACAGCAGCGCGCCGGGATCGGCCGCATGCGCGTACTCAAACGCTTTCGCAATAAAATCGCTGCCGGCGATATCCAGCCACTTGGACGAACGGAGCATTTCTCCTCCGTTGTCCGATACGGCTTCATTGACGACGTCCCAAGCATAAATAAGTCCCTTATAGCGCGAAACGACTGTATCGATATGTTCTTTCATCCGTTTCAGCAGCCCGTCGCGGCCGATCTCGTGTCCCGAACGATCCCGGAACACCCAGTCCGGCGTTTGGTTGTGCCAGACCAGCGTATGACCTCGAACGCCCATGCCGTTTCGTTTGGCGAAATCGACCAGCCGGTCCGCCTCCTCGAACGTATAGCGGTCTTCGGCGGGGTGCAGCCGCTCGAACTTCATTTCGTTTTCCGCCGTGACGCTGTTGAAATGATAGGAAAGCAATTCCTTTTGTTTATTCAGCGTCAAGGGGTTTACCGCGGCCCCGATCAAAAAATGCTCCTGAAACTGTTCATGCAATGGGGGAACCACAACCGCTTTCTCTTGCGATACCGTCATTTTATCTCATTCCTCCTCATCAAATCATTCCGCTTCGACGATAGCCCAGAACGCCGGCTTCGCCTGCAAATACCGGTCGAACGGCAGGGGCGCCTCCGTACGCGTTACCGGAAAGCTGCTCAGCCACGTATGGTCGTCCGATATTCCCCAAAAGACGACGCCGCCGATGAGCTCCTTGTTCGCCTTGAACGCCTCGAACAGCTCGCGGTATCGATCCGCTTGCTTGCGAAGCACATCGTCCGGAATGGACTCGCCGAAGTCGCTGCGGTCGTTCCAGGCATACAGGCTCATGTCCAGCTCCGTCACCAAATTGTCGAGCCCGAGCTCGCCAAACTTTCTCATCGACTCCATGATGCTGGGGACCGGAGGCCAATGGAGGCTGATATGCGTCTGATGGCCGACGCCGTCGATCGGCACGCCCTTATCCAGCATGCTCTTGACCAGCTCGTACAACCGGTCTCGCTTCACCGGGTCGTCCGTGCCGTAGTCGTTGATATACAGCTTCATATCGGGTCCGCCCGCTTCGCGCGCGGCGCGGAATGCGGTTTCAATATAATCGGTTCCCGTAATCTTGTACCAGTCGCTCGCTCGCATGCCGTCCGGGTCGCCCGGTTCTATTACTTCGTTCACCACATCCCAGGACGCGATATCGTCCTTGTATCGCTCGACGATCGTGCGGACATGCCGGTCGAGCCTTTCCAGCAACAGCTTTTTGTTCGCCTCGCGCTTCGACGCGTCCGTCTCGTCCGCCATCGGTTTGCCTTCCTCGTCCATAAAAAACCAGGCCGGCGTCTGATTGTGCCAGACCAGCGTATGAAACCGGAGCTCCATGCCGTTCGCTCTTGCATATTCGACGATCCGGTCCGCTTGCTCCCAGACGAACCGGCCTTCCGAAGGCTGTAGCGAAGCCGGCTTCATCGCATTTTCGGCTACCAGCATATTCACATGCTTGTTTAGCAGATCGGCCTTCAGCCCTTCGGTCTGATGCGGTTCGATGGCCGCTCCGATCGGAAAGTACTCCGCGTAAACCTCCGCCATCGACGGAATATCGGTCTGCACCGACGGTTCCGGCGGAGCCGCTGACGGCTGGCCGCCGGCCTCGCCTGCAGGATCGGAAGGAGAAGGCTCATCCCCATTCCGGCCGTCTTGGCCGTTAGAATCGCCTTCTGCCGCCGGTGCTTCCGTCGAGACGACAGCGATTTCCATCGATTCCGGACGTTCAGGCCGGCTCAGGACCATGATCGCGATGACGAGCGCCGCAACCACCGCCGTGGCGAAGAGTAATTTGGATTGACCTGATGAAATCAATAGACTAACCGCCCTTCTCCCTGTTTTCTATCAGCATAACACGATCTAACCGACGATGCCCGTCCTTTCGATGCTTTCGACAAAGTAGCGCTGGACGAACAAATAGATGACAATCAGCGGCAATATAGCCATCAGGATTCCCGTATCCTGCACCATGCTCAAATAAAACGGATCGGCTTTGGAATTGACGCCGTCCTGCAGCTGCACGGACAAATTGTGGGGCAACGAGGCCAATTGGGTCGACATCACTTTGCTGGACGTTAAATAAGTCGTCGTAAAAAAGCTGTCGTTCCACTGCCAGACGAACGAGAACAGCGTAACCGTCACGATGGACGGCACCGCGTTCGGCAGCATTATGCGGGCGAACGTCGTTCCAATGCCGGCGCCGTCGATATAAGCCGCTTCCTCCACTTCCTTCGGAATCCCTCGAAAGAACTGCCGGAAAATAAAAATGTAGAGACCGGCCTTCAAGGAATTGGCAGTCAGGGAGGTCAGAATGAACGGCCAATACGTATTCAGCAAATTGAGCGGTTTTCCGGTCAGCAGCGGAATAATGCCCATAAGCGTAAAGTCTTTCAAATTGAGATAGATCGGAATGAGAATCGTCGTTGGCGGAACCAGAATCGTCAGAATGACTCCCGCAAACAAGATTCCGCTCCCCTTAAACTTCAAGCGCGCAAACCCGTAGCCGGCCAACGCGCAGGATGCCGCCGTCAGAACGGTCGTCATGCTCGACAGGGCGAACGTATTCCCGAGCGTTGTCCAATAATCCATAATGTTAATGACCTGCATAAAGTTGTCCCAGGAATAATGCTCGGGAATCCATACGACGATCGGCGAATACAGATCTTTTTTGTCCTTGATGGCCGTCGATATTTTTTGCAGAATCGGATACAAAATGACGAACGATAATCCGATGATCAGCGTCAGCCGAACGAACGACCACAGCCACCGCTTCCAGCTTTCGAGCGACAACAGGCGAGCCAGCGTCATAGACGTTTACCTTCCTTCTAGTCGTAGTAAAATACTCTCTTCGATATGAAATAGGTACTGATCGCCAAGATGACGGCGATTGCCAAAAAATAGATCCATGCCATCGCGGAGCTGAGCCCGAAGTTGAACTGCGTAAAGCCGGTTTCGCGGATCAGATCGGTCAGCGCGTTGCGCGAGAAGGAATCGATAATCGTATAGATGACGTTTACCAAAATAAGCGGGCTGACCATCGGGAACGTAATTTTCCAGAACGCCTCGTAGCCGGTCGCGCCTTCCATCTTGGCCGCTTCATACAGCTGCGGCGATATCGTCTGGATGCCTGCCAAAAATATGAGAATCTGCACGCCCGACTGACTGACGATCTGGTAAATACGGTCTACCGCGCCCGTCAAATAATTGACGACCGTTTCGCTGACGCCCGCCTCAAGCATCATATATTCCAGCTCGAAGCTGCCCAAAGCGTTCAGCGCCCCCGAACCCGCGTTCTGATCGTTGACCGCCTGGATGAGACTGGTGCTCTCCAGCGTCATAATGATACCCGAAGCCAATATGACCGGCAAAAAAAAGATCGATCTCGCCACGGCCCGGCCGAAAAACTTCTGGTTCAGCAGCACGGCCAGAAACAAGCTGAAGATGACGATAATCGGCACGTTGACGACCATATTGACAATAGACTCCGTCAATACGCGGTTAAAGCTGGTGTTGACCGTCAATGCCTCCAAATAATTCGCAAAGCCGATAAATTCAATCGTCATGCCCTGCGCATTCGCGCTGATGGAGCTGAGGCTGTAACGCAAGGAAGACAATAAAGGAATAAAAAAGAAGAAAACAAATCCCAGCAGCCAAGGCAGTACGTAAATAAAACCCCATAACGCCTTTTGCTGAGCGTATGTCCTTGGTTTCAAGCCTAGTTTCATCCAGGTTCTCATCATTGTTCACCGCCCGTTATATAGCTCTCGGCTTCCACCGTTCGGCCTTCGGCCGTTACGCTCTCATCGCCGTAGTTGACGATGACATAAATGCCGTTGCCGTAGACGGTCTTGTACACGCCTTCGCCCAGCTTCTCGTGCGATACGATCGGCTCTCCCTGGACGCGCTTCAGCACCTCGTTCACTTGCCCATAGATGGCGGCCGCTTTGTCGAGCCATAATTCATAGTTGACGGCATACAGCTGATGGAACTCCGTATCCTTCACCTTATGGTTCGGCTCGTAAATCCACTCGAAGTAGACGCCCGATCCGTACTCCAGACATTTCAGAATATAGGGATGGACATCGGTGAACGTCGACAGATTGTACGGCTGTCCCGTATAACGGATAAAGCCGCGGACGACCATCTGATAAAACGGGATTTCTTCGTCCTCGATCTTGAAGCCGCTGCTCGCCATCGGCGCATTCGTAATATCCGTCAACACCGGCAGCGCATACGCGTTCCCGCCGTCGGCCATCATCGTCAGACTCGCTTCCCGAATCAGATTGAGCGCCTCTACGGAGAGTTCTTCGGACTCCGTCCGGTCGATCTGGCTGCGCTCCCGGTAGTCGCTGTTCAGCTGATCGGCCAGATCGCTCAAGGAGATGCCGTCCACCCCCAGCTTCGCATAATCCTTCAGCATCGCTTCCGTATAGCCGCCGACGAGCCTCGGTGATACGATGTACGACGGCGACCGTCCGGTATCGCGCCGGTTTAACGCCAGATCCAGCGGATATACCGTCGCCGGCACCCTTCTTAACGTTCTCGCCGCTTCCTTCTTTTCGTCGAAGCCTTTGCCGGTTTTGGCCGTGAGCAGCGCAACGTCGGGATAGAAACCGATGCCCTGCTCCTTCGCATAACGGGCAAAGTCCCGCATGCCCTTGCTTCCGCCGACCGCGCCGTCTACCTTGATGTCATCCGGCACTCGATGATCCAAACCGCCGTTGAACCAGCCGGCGTATTTCAGCTTGATCTGCCGGATCTCGCGTTCCTGAAGCCGTTCGACAACGGTCTTGGCCTGCTCGAAGGTCGTCAACGGTTCAAGCGCGCGATACGGAATGCCCGCCGCATGTTTTTTCTTGGAGATGCTCCCGATCAGCTGCAAATAAAACGGCGTTTCTTCCAGCTTCTGTTCCGGCGCCTGCGGGAGTCCGCCGCGCTCCAGCAAATATTGCTGATAATAGTGCGCCATACCTGAATAGGACGCCGCTTCGCCGCTTAGAAACGCGTACCGGACTTTAAAGTCCGATTTCATCGGCTGCTCCTGAAACATCGGAAGCGACCGCTGCTGTTCGTTCGCCGCCAGCGTCACATCGCCTTTATTGACGACATAAAAGGTCGGGTACACGTAGTTGTAGCTGTTCAGCCTGCCGCTTACATCCGCGTTGATCGTCGCGGCCGCCGCCCCTTCTTCGATGATGCCGAGCATAGCCCCCGTTTCCCGGATCAATCCGAATACGGGAAGCCGGACCGTCTGTTCCCTCGCGGCATCCTCCGTCCGGTTCATCGTCATATCCGTCCCGTAAACGGCTTGCTGATAGGCAGGATATCTCGTTTTGCCGTTGTTAAAGTGAATCAGCGCGCCGGAGCCGTCCGGGACGAAGATCGATCCTTCCGCTTCGGGTCCGCCCGCTCCAAAAAAGCTTAAAAGCGAAATTTGATTGACCGGATACGTCTCGGGATAATCGATGTCCGCCGTCGGAATTTTCGCGACAAAGCTGTCGCCGTCCAGCGTATATTCGACCGAGGCCCGGAATATGCGCGGCTCGGGCTTCGTTTGGCTGATCCCGTGCTCTTCGGCATCCTTCAGCAAATCCTCTTCCGTATAGCCGGCGTCCTCGAACGCCTTCAGCGCCCGCTCCAGCTGAAGCCCCTGCATGGCGCTGTCGTTTCTTTCGTAAACCGATTGATCCTTGTTTGCCTTGTAAGCAATCAGCAATGCGCGTTGTCCCGTCTTATCCATCTTGCCGGACAGCTCTTCAAACCGCGCCTTGCTGAGCATCTTCGGCAAATCTTCGGCCGATTTTTTGGCGGTTCCGAATTGGTACGTCGCTTTGACGCCGTTCGGAATCGGATCGAATCGGATTTGCTCAAAGACGACGCTGTCCGAATGCGAGTTAATCGAATTGAGCTGGCCGAAGCTGTTGTAAAAGTCGATTTTTAATTGAGAGGAAAGCAAATCCTTGTTCACTCCGGACGCAATCGGATCGTCCTCCCTCTCCGGCGGATTGCTGTGCCATATTTCACCGCTTGGCTTGTGCACAATGGCGATGGCTCCCGTCCCGTCATCGACAAACAATCGCAGCTGGTCGCTTTCGGCAACTCCTTTCATGCCGGCAACGCGGGAATCGGAGAAGGACGCTTGAAGCGGCGCCCCTTGCTCGAAAGCCGCTGCCGCTTGCCCGCCAGTCTCGTCCGGGCGGACGGATTCGGAGCAGCCCGCAGCCATCATTCCGGTTGCCAAAAGTACCGTCAGCAGCGCTTTTCTGGTCTTGTTCATGCCGTTGCTCCTTCCCTAATTCCTCAACGCGATTTCTTGATAAATGACCGATACGAATGCGATTAGCTGCTGAACCAAACTAAAGAACAACAGGCAAATAAAGGCCATAAACCCCATTGCCGCAACCGTCAGCACAATCGTCGCAATCGTTTTGGACGGCGAATATTGATGAACGGTCATATTTCCGATAAACAACAGAAACAGAAACCATGCGAAGGCCAGACTGTTCGAGAAATAATAAAAGGCCGTCTCTTGCAGCGAGATCAGGTTGCTGAGCCATATCCACGGGAAGTTGATCAGGATAAGCGGTATAAGCGCAAAACAAGTCGAGGTGAAGATTTCGACAAACTTCCCTTCGCCGTCCATCAGCGTGGTGAGCGACCAGTTCGCCACGCACCAGAACAGCACCGGCACCACGACGTACACCACTTCCATGAGGCTGTTCAGGTTGCCGGGATAGACGACATTGACCAGAAACCCGCTGTATTGACTGCTCAAAATATTCGTTAACGAAAGCAGAAACAAAATGATGAAAGCCAGCGCCAGGTTGACCTTTTTGCTGCGTTCGTATTTCAAATCCCAGTAGCCGTTAAACGGATGGACGATGAGATAAAAAGGGTATTTAATCAGCTCTCTGTTCAAATGGCACGACCCTCTTTCCCTTCTTCATTTTCCGGAGTTTGTTCCATGCTATTGCGCAGGCCGTCAGCACCAGCAGCACCGTCATGACGGTCGAGAAATGGTCCCGGAGCGATTCTTTGCGGAAGAGCAGAAACGCTTTCGAATAGTTTTTCAAATCCCAGCTCTGTTTGAAATGACGCATGGCTTCCTTATACTCGCCTTGACGGAGCAGCGCCTTCCCAATGCCGGCGTAGGCGAATTCCAGATTTGCATTCATGTTGATCGTCTGCTTGTACAGCTCGTTCGCCTTTGCCTCTTCGCCCCGGTAATAGCTTCTGACGGCTTCATTGAGCGTCCGTCCGTATTCGGTCGTCTCGAACACCGTAATTTCGCCAAGCGCCTTATCCAGAACAAGAAAATCGTCGCCGATCCGTTCAATGGCCGTCGGCGTGTTGAATTTGCCCAGCTGATTGCCCAGACCGCCGAAAATGTACATTAAATGACCGTCGCCGTTGTAGGTAAAGATCCGTCCCCGTTTGCTGTCCAGCACGGAATAGATTTCGCTGTCCGCCACATCGATGTCGATCAGTCTCGACGGACCTTCGGCAGAACGGTAACGAACATCGCCCCCCGGACTGGAATACCCTTCTCTTCTTAAAATATCGTTGCCCTGCGCATTCAGCTTTTTGATGCTGTCGCCCCACTCGTCTCCGTTCGTCGCATAGATGAATCCTTCGTCGTTGATGTCCAGATTCGTAAATTCGGTTGGCGTAAACATGACCATTTGACTTCTCTGCGCCCGGGTGGACAGCATCTTCCAGAAATATTCGACCGGATCGACGCGCACCCGGTTGGCGCCGATGAATGACGTGAACGCGCCTTCGGCGCTGAATTCCATAAATCCGTCGAATACGCCGGTCGCCATGACATAGATTCGATTGGCCTTGTCCACGACAAGCCTGACCGGCTGAAACGAGAAATTTGACGGCAGCAATTCGGATTCCGGCGCTTCGACCACCTTCACGAGATTAAACCGTTCATCCAGATGGACGACGCGGTTATGACCGGTATCCGCAATATAAACGTGCTTCTCCTCCGTTACGAACAGGCCTTGCGGCTTCAGAAACGTGTCCTCTCCCCCGTCCCGGACAAACGAATCGATCGTTGCGGCCGTCTCTAGCCGGCGGTTCAGGATGACGATCCGGTTATTCCCCGAATCCGCAATATAGACATGCCCGTCGGAAGTGACATGCAGATCGGACGGCTCGCTGAAGGAGCCTGTTCCGAGACCGGACCCGTTAATCAATTTCGTCGCCTTATAGGCCGCCGGGGCGGAAACGGTCTCCCCCCAGAACGAATAATTGTAAGAGGATTCGCCGTCGGCGGCATAGACGGAGGCCGCTCCCATGTTAAGGCTCAACAGGCAGCAAAGCGCCGCGAGAAAGCCGATTTTCCATTTTTGTATCCTTGTCGACATGGTGCGAAGCTCCCTTCTAATCTTTCATCCCGGAAGTCGCCATCGTCTGCATGACGCTGCTTTGGGAAATGATGAAGAGCGTGATCGGAACGATCATCAGAATGAGCGCGACGGCCGCCCCGACGCCTGCCCGGGCGATGCCGCCGAGCGAAATTTGCTCCAGGGCGTAATTCAGCGTTTTTAAATTTTCGCTGTATATGAAGCTGCCGCCGTTCGTTCCCCACAGCGCGGGAAATTGCAGGATCAACAGCGTCAGCCATGCGGGCTTCACGTTGGGCATGACGATGCTCCAATAAATGCGGTATTCGCTGGCCCCGTCGATCTTGGCCGCTTCCAGCAAGGCGTCCGGAATTTGCTCCATAAATTGCTTCATGAGAAACAGGCCCAAAGGAAAAGCCAATGCCGGCACGATAATCGACGCATGCGTATTGATCCAGCCGAGCCACGACATGACCATATAGTTCGGCGTCGCCGTAACATGCGGAGAAAACATAAGCGCAAGCACGACGATCGAAAAGAGCGATTTGGAGCCGAGAAACCTGTATTTCGCCAGCGGATAGGCCGCGGCGGATGCCAGCAAAATATGTCCGGCCGTCCCGGCCAGCGTAATGACCAGCGTATTGGCTAAATAACGCGAGAGCGGCACCCAGGAGTTGCCCATTAGGGCGACCAGATCGAAGAAATTGTCCAAGGTCGGGTTATGAACGAATATTCGCGGCGGAAACACGAACAATTCGTCCAGCGGCTTGAACGCATTATTGATGGCAAAGATTAACGGCAGCGCCATGAAAGCGCCGAACAGAGCCAACAGCGCAAACAGCATAAAACTGACGGCAAAGGAACGATTGAGTCTTCGCGGCGTTCGAAAGGCCGACAACGCTTTGATGACCATCTTATTCGCCCACCTTTCGCAGCAATTTTTGCGTCAGCTTGTTGGTCCCGATCATAATGCCGAACAAAACCGTCGCGATCGCCGATGCGTAGCCCATCTCAAAGCGGATCGTGCCGTAGTCCATCAAATGCGTCACGACCGTATGTCCCGCATAATTGACGCTTGGAAAGCCCGCCAACGCGATCGATATTTCCGCCACCGCAAACGAAGCGGTAATTTGCATGACGGCGCCGAACATCAGCTGGGGCCTCATGGAAGGCAAAGTAATAAACCAGAGCTCCTGCCACCGGTTTTTGATGCCGTCCACCGCTCCCGCCTCGACCAACGTTTTGTCGATGGATTGAAGCCCCGCAATAAAGGCCAGGAAGCTGGTGCCCAAGCTTAACCACAGCTGGACAATGACAATGATGGTCAAAATATACTTTTCATCCTGCAGCCATTGGATCGGCTCCAGTATGATCCCGATTCTCATCAGAAAGCCGTTCAAGTAACCGTAGCTGTCCCCGGAAAACATAATGAGCCAAATAAAAAATACGTTCCCGGAAATAGAAGGCGCATAAAACACAAGCGTCATGAACGCGCGTACTTTCGGCGAAAGCTCGTTGATGATCCAGGCGAACACGAAACAGGCGATATAGCTGACCGGACCGGTAATGACCGCAAACAAGAACGTATTTTTTAAGGCGATCATAAACACGTCGTCGTTCAGAAACAGCCTCGCATAATTTTGCCAGCCGACAAATCGCGGAAACTCCAGCATATTGAAGTAAAAGAAGCTGAGCAGCAGCGAGAAGACGACCGGAATGACCGTAAACAAAAAGAAAATAATCATGTACGGGCTCATGAGCAAATAATAATGTTTGTTCTTTTTCAGCTCAGCCGCCAAGTTGGCCCATCGGGAAATTTTCACCGGATGGATGGAGCCCCGTACGGGTTGACTGGTGTTTGTCGCTTGCATCGGCTTCCACCCCCACGCTAATACGGCAAATGAAACTCCTGCCGTTTAATCTCGATCTCGTCGTTGATGTACAAAATGTAATCCGATAACGCCTCGCGAGGATTTTCGTTACCGTTCACAACCTTGCGGAAGGCATTGTCCAGATGCCGGCCCGTGAAATATCCTCCCGGCACTTGCGGAATGCCTCTTACCCATTGCCATTGGCTCTCCAGATTGTTGTAGTCCTTCACCGGCCATGGCAGCTCCTCCAGCGCTTCGATGTTGGCCGTCGGATAACGGGCGGCTTCGCCCATCAGCCCTTCCATCTCGCGTCCGAACTGGATTTGCGTCTCCTTGCCGGTCCACCATTTCATGAAGGCCCAGGCAGACTCCTTGTCCTTGGCGTTTTCCAGCATCATAACGGCGGTTGTATGGCTGGCGACTTCATGATTCAGGCTGCCGTCCTCCGATACCGTGCCTGGAACGATCGTAAAGTCCCACAATCCTTTAATCTCCGGCGCAAGAACAGTCAGCATGTTGTAAGTGGTATAATCCGCAATGCCGATCGGCATTTCGCCCGTCCGGAACCGGTTCGGGAAATCGGCCTTGATCGGAAACTTGTAATTGGTATAAAACTGCGTCCATTGCTTGAAAACCTGCATCGAGGTTTCCGAGTCGAGTCCGCTCTTCTTGCCGTTATCCCGGTAAAATTCCCCGCCCTTCTGGTAGAGGAGCATGGCGAAGGCGGCATTCGGCGTCAGAGTAGCATTGTTGAGCGTATCCTCCAGCGGCAAATAAAACTGCATATTATGCTTCTGCAGCACGGAAATCATGTTGTAGACGTCCTGCCATGTCTTGGGAGGAGTCAACCCCAATTCCTCCAGAATGTCCTTGCGGTAGAACAACATCGGGAACGTCTGCTGCTCGGGAAGAGCATACGTCCCGCCGTCGAATCTGTACGGCTCCAAGGCGCTGTCGCGAAACCGCGAGGCCACATCCTCGAAGTCGGCAAACTGCGTCAAATCGGCGGCGGCGCTGCGCATCGCATAGTTGACCGGCACGTCTTCGCCGATCTGCAGCGCGATATCCGGACCTTCGCCGGCCAGCGTAGCCGGAAGCAGTATATTGCCCGGGACAAGTCTCAGCTGAACGGAAATGTCCGTCTCGGGCGTAAAGGAATCGTCAATGAGCGCCTTCAGCACTTGCGCCTGATCCCGGCCGGTCGTTACCCAGACGGTCACCGATTTCTGCTTCTCCTCCGTGTTGCCGATACTGTCGTAGTCTTCCGTATAGGAAGCGAGATAGGAGCCCAGCTCGTGCTTGACTTGTTCCAAAAAAGTCGCGTCCGCTCGCGGCAGCTTGCTGTCGGGCGAAGCGACGACCAGATAGTCGAGCGCTAGCGGCTGTTCGCGCACGGTCAATATCCAGGTGCCGAGACCGCCGACATTAATCTTGAACGCGTCCAAACGTCTCGCCACGGTTTCCGGCTCGGCAATCATCTCCTCCAGCTGCCGGACCATCGTATGGAGCACGGCAACCTTGTCGCTGCGTTCGCCGGTCGATTTTTCCAAATAATCGGCGACGCTTTGAATCGTTTCGGCTTGCTCGCGGAATACGTCCACCATGTCCGGAATCCGCTTTTCCAGCTGATAATCCCGGTAAGGATCCGGCGTATTGGACGTAATCATCAATATTTTGCGATACATTTCGTTCAGCTGCAGCACGCTCGACTCGATGGTCTGAATAAGCGGCGCAAGCTCGCCCAGCGCCACTTCCATCCGAATGCGATGCGTTCCTTTGGTCAAATGAAACAAATACGGCTCCTCGCCGCCCAGCACGTCCATCCGCCAATCCATATCGAAGTCGAAACGGAGGCGCTTCATTTCCTGAAACGGATATTGTCCGTCGATCATCAAGCTTCTTGTGGCATAGACGCCGCGAAGCTGATCCTGTTTCCGCTTTAGCGCGATCTGGTACAAGCCGTCTTCCTCGACCTCGAATTCCCATTCGATCCATTGGCCGGGCAGCTTCCAATTCAATCCGCCGATCGTGTTGATCCGCAGCTTGGATACATGATAGGGCATAACCGAAGGACTCGATTTGTCGGATATCGGATACAAGGTCGGAGAAGATTTGTAAGCGGCATCCTCCGCCTGAACAATAATGAGCTGCTGTTGGGCCGGAGCGATGCCGGCCGATTCGTATCCGGCCCTCGCTTCCTCATAAGTCTGCAGATCCGGTTCCCGGTACAGCTCGATGTAATCAATGGCCATCGGCTCCCGCAGCGCCGTTAAGGCTATCGTTTGAATGCCGGCATCCAAATAAAACAAATACGGTTCATCGTAATAACCGTCGCTGTCTATGAGCGAAGCCGTCTGCCAGATCGGCCTCTCGATTTGCCGCGGGCGCAGATCGTTGCCTCTGTCGTCCCTCTGGATCTCTTCATGGCGGTTGGCCCACACCCGGTCGAACAACAGGATGTCCGCCCCTTCGAACGGAATTTGGCCGTTGATGGCCAGCGCTCTTTCAATGGCGGAACTTTTTCCTTCGATCGGCAAATAGCGGATTCGAATGTTGTACAGACCCGATTGGGCAACCGGAACCTCCCAGCTGACGGTACCCGTCTCCGGCGTGACAACCGCCTCGCCGTCCAAGCCCGGCAGATGATCGGCGATCTCGAACGTTCCGCCGTCCGCGGACGCATAGTGCTCCCCTTCTATCCGAATGACCTGCTCCGGACGCCCCGCGGCCCGATGTTGTTTCAAATAATCCGCATAGCCGCCTTCTTTCTCGTCGTCGGTGACGGCGATAAAATCGCTCATCGCCTGAACCCGTCCGCGGTCGGCCGATTTCGAAGGGTAGAAAGCCCATATGGAAAGGCATAATACGGCCATCGCCAGCAACACTATGACCGCGTTTTTTCTTATGAAGTTCACCTTTTCTCCCCTCCTGCCGCAAAAGTTCCGATTTCAGTAACAGTCCCCATTCCAGACTGCTCCAAATGGGGACTGTCGTTCAACTATGAAGGGCTGTTACTTGTACACTTCGTCAAGCGCCGCCTGAAGCACCGGCTTATATTTCTCAATGATGGTCGAGACCGAAATGCCGCCGACTACCTCGCCGTTGAAATCCCAATAAGGGAAGGATGGGAAGGAATCCTGGTGATCCAGCACCAGCATGCCGTCTCCCGCCATACGCGCGTTGTTGATATCGCTGTCGTCCGTGAAGTGGCTCTCCAGCGACGATTGGCCCGGGAAGTCGTAGATCGAATCGAACTCGTTAATTTTTTCCCAGATGTACAACAGCTGCTCCGGATTTTCGACCGCTTTCGGAATAGTCAGCGCCTGGAAATCTCCTTCTCCGGAATGATACGCCGTTGCGCTCGGCCCTTTCGGGAACGGCAGGAAGCCGATGTCGTAGTCCGCCATATCCGTCTTGATGCCGCCAATCTCATACATATATCCTGCGTACATGAGCGTATTGCCTTGACGGAAAAACTGGGCCGGCTCCTGCCAATCGCCGCCTTCCGTCGGCCTGGCGACCTGCTCGTTCACAATGCGGTTTACAAAATTCAGCGCTTCTACCGTTTTCGGGTTATCGAGGTTTTGTTGATCGGCCACGGTTAGAGACGTTTCGTTGGAATACAGCGCATGCGACATCAGTCCGCTTTGCGCCAGCCCCCACGTATCGAGCTTGCCGTCGTTGTTCGTATCCTTGTTCGCTTCTTTCGCAACCTGAATGAAGGTATCCCAGTTCCAGGCGTCTCCGTCGACATAGTCCTGAAGCGGGTTTATGCCCAATTGGTTCATCAGAGTCCGGTTGTAAAATACGCCGCTAATCAGATTCGCTTTATCCTCGGTAAAGCCGTAAACTTTGCCTTCATACTGCATAAACTCGCTAACCTTCTGGTTGAAAACTTTATCATTCGTCGTATAGTCATCCAGCGGCCACAACAGATCCTGCTTAACCAAGGCCGGAATCGCATACTTCTTGCCCATGCGTACGATATCGCCGATCGGCTCGCCCGCCATCAGCGACGAGACGACCTTGTCCCGATATTCGCCGAAGTCGATCGTAATATACTCGATCTTGAAGTTGTGTTTTTCCATGAGCGCTTCCAAATTCGCCTTGCGTTGAATGTTGTCCGGATTGTCCTCCTGGATCGTCATGTCGAACCACGAAACGACCTTGATCGTTCGTCCGCCCATATTGAAATCCATTTCAGGCGTTCCGGTATCTTCCTCCGCATTCGTTCCTTCATTGCCCGAACCGGCCGTTTCCGTCGGCGCGACGGTGGCGGTGCCTCCATTGCCGCCGCTTCCTCCGTTGCCGCCGCTGCAGGCGGCCATCACAACCATCATGACCAGGCTTAACGCGATTAACAAAGTCTTTTTCATCCTTGTTTCGATCCCCCTTGGATTGGATTACATGTTGAAGTGTAGCGCTTACATCGGGAAGCCAACAACCTGACGCCATGCAGATGTTTCACCCGCCAAACTATAGGCTGCAGGCTCGGCCGGCCTTTCTCCCGCGCCGCAGGCAGCAATGGGGTAAAGATCGGTTGGCAATGTCAACACTTGCACATTATGCGAGGAGCGGACGCTGTAAACGGCCGCATTCCGCCATGCTGCGGTTGCCGCCGTTCGGAACAATGGAGTAAACAATTGCAGCAAGTCTAAAGAATTGCACATTGTTTGGTGACGTGACCCTTCTTCATAATTAAAGCGTATTCATTTTTTGCGAAATGCCATGAAAGCGGGGGCCGAATGATGTATAAAGTGTTAATCGCCGATCAAAATCGCCATTCGGGCTGTCATACCATGCCGGATTGGGAACGCCACGGATTTGTGCTGGAAGCGGTCGTCGACGATTTCGCTCAAGCAGCGTCTTATTTGAAGCAGCACCCGGTCTCTCTCGTTCTGATCGGCATGAAGGGATTTCCGTCCGCCGGCATGCTGCTCTGCCGGCAAATCCGGCAATTCAGCCGAGTCCCGATTATTTTATTGGGCGGCAGCGGCGATTTTCGGCTGGCCAGAAAAGCGCTGACCTATCACGTCAGCGATTATTTGCCCGATCCGGTGCGGGCCGCCGAGCTGGCGGGAAGCTTGAAAGCGGTTAAACAAGAGCTCGACGCCCGACAATCCGCTGCTCCTGCGGCGTCGCGGTATCCGGAACGGATGGCGGCAGCCGAAACCAGGTCATCGGATGCGGTCATTGATGTCGTCAAACGGTACGTCGAACAGCAGCTGCATGAACAGGTGACCTTGAAGAAAATATCGAGCCTGCTCCATTTCAACAGCGCGTATTTGGGCCAGAAATTCAAGTCGCACGAAAACATGACGTTTAACGAATATTTGCTTCAGCAACGCATGGAACGCGCCAAGCAGCTGCTGGCGCAAACGGATTTGCGGATCTACGAAATCGCGAACGAAGTAGGGTATACGGAGATCGACTGGTTTTACAAGAAGTTTAAGGAGTATACGGGAGCCAGCGCCAACGAATATCGCAAGCAAGCCTTCCATTCGGCTTGAGGTCGCGGGGTAACCGTTTAATAAGGGCGTCCATTTCCTATGCGCGTTCAACTTAAAGCAGCATCGCGGGCCAAGCCTTCCGCGATGCTGCCGTTGACGGTCAGCGCTTCGAGGCCGGTGCTTTCGTCAATCGATCTTAATGAGCTGCCATTGCTGATTCAGATCTCCACGATACGGATTTTGCCGGATCAGCGCGCCGTCTGATGTCGAGGAACCGGCTACTTCTACGGCTTTGTTGCTGTTGAGGTTTATGATGCTCCAATAGCCGTTGCTCAGCTTGATCAGGCGGAACCGCTGCGCGGAGTTGGCGAAATCCTGCATCAGCTGAATCGCTTCTCCGTTGTTTTTGGTGCCGTTGCGCACGTCCATCACTTTGCCGTCCGACGAACTGACGCTGCGCAGCCGGTACACATTTGTGGAAGTTCCCATATCCTGGACGACCCATCGCTGCGCCGTCGCATTGTTGTCGGTCCATTGCTGCAGCTGCAGAGCGTTCGTATTTTGACCGCCCGGCACGTCGATGTTCTTGCCCGAGTTGCGGTTGACGAGTTTATAGGTCGATCCGGACAGGATGCCGTTCCATATACCGTTCCAAGGGTTCATCTGGGCCCGTTCATAATACCATTCGAAGATGAAGCGAGCCATGCCGTCGCGGGAAGCGTCCCCGTCGAACAGCAAGCCGGCGGTCGGATCGGCGAACGAGCTTCTCGGTCCTGGCTGCAGCAGAAAGCCGTTCATATGGACGGCGATGCTGACGTTGCCCGCCGACGTGAAGATCGCTTTCGTATTTTTGCCGAAGCCTTCATTCGAGCCGTTGAAGAGCTGCCAATATTCGGAGTCGCCCGGAAGCCGCTTGAACCACGTCGTTTCCGTAATGTTGATCGGGTAATGGTCGGCGCACGGTTTAATGTTCGTATCCCATTGCTGCTGCAATATTGCGGCGTTGTCGTGGGCGCCGTACCCAGGATACCAGTGGACGGAATAACCGAGATTGTTCAGCGGATCCGTCAGCGGATGCGTCGCGCACAGCTGATAATATTGTCCCCAGCCGAGGCCGGAAGCCCAGATGACGTTGTCTGCGCCTTGATTGCGGATTGTGGAAATCATCGAGTTCTGGAAGTTTCGAAGCGCGTTCCAGAAGGCGACGAATTCGGGATCGGACGGATGTCCTCCCCAGCGCCCGTTGGCGTACGATAATACCGGCTCGTTGACCAGCTCGAACATGACGTTGTCCGCGCTCTTGATGCCGGGCTGGGAAGCGAGGTAACCCCAAATTTGATTGAACTTGTCGAGATTGGACTGCGTCGTCGCCTGATCGTTCTGAAACGTAAAGTCGAGGCCGATCGTGACGTAAAGCCCTTTCGTTCTGGCATATTCGATATAGGGAATGAGGACATTTTGCGTAAAGGCTTGTACGCCGGCAAAATTATACGTGCCCGCCGCAACGTCGCCCATATCTTCCCGGTCGATGAAGAGCCGAACCTGGTTCATATACCAGCCGTGGCTGTTGCCGTATTTGGGCGAAGTGTCCGTAAAGGTGTTCGAGATGTCCTTCAAATATTCCAAAATCGCCGCGTGCCGGTTCCCCCCGTTCCGGTTCAAATAATAGCTGCTGCTTTGATACGTCCAATACGATCCGCCGGGCTGATGCCATCCGCTGAGCAATACCGGCTCGCCGCTGCTGTTGACGAGCTGATTGCCGCTGACGTGAAGCTTGGTCATGGGCATGCCCGTCCAGGCGAACGCCGGCGCATTCGCCGGCACCGCCAGTGCCAGCATGACGGCCAGCAGCACGAGCAGCTTGAGGTGTCTTTTTGCTTTTCTCATTACTTTCAACTCCTTTGTTTGTTATATGCTACACGCCCGAATCGCCGTTTCCGGCCAGCCGGACGATGCAACCTCTTCCGCGTACAGGGCACCAACTCCCGATGCAGCCTCATCCGCGTATGGGGCACCAACTCCGTTTCTCTATCATTCTCTCCGTATATCTATTTACTCGCATTTTAAATGTTAGCGCTTACAATTTTAACCTGTCTCCTTTCAGCTTTTTACCCGTTGGAGTAAAGCAGAGCACTACGGCGGCGCTGCAATGCTGATTTTGTTACTTAGAGCGGTTCCTGTGATACGGCAGCGGGGTTGCAGTGCTTATTTACCCGAAAATATACAATGCGGCGGAAACGAGACGCTTGCGCGCCTCAGCTCCCGCCGCTTGCATAGGACCTAATTTTACCTGCCCATCTTCTACGCTTAAAAGTTCCGGTTCCAGTTTCGGTTCCGCTTACGATTGCGATTACGATTGCCTCTCGTAATACTCGCGCAAATCGAGCTTCCGGCCTGCCTTCGCGCTGTCGATCGCCCCGTGCACCATTGCCATGCTCTTGATGTTGTCGCGGCAGTCGGTTTCGGCTGGGCGGCCCGCTTCGAGCGCGGCGAACATTTCGTCCAGGCAGCCTTCATGTCCCGAGCGGCCTTGCCAGTCTAGCGATGCTTCCACGCGCTCATAATCGCGAATGAACTTCCCGGTTTGATCGCCCGGCGCCACGATTTCGGCGAACGGCGCCCCGTGGCCGTCCCAGACCGCCGTTCCCTTGTCGCCCGTGACCCGCCAATACGCTTCCCAAGACGTCGGCATCCCTTCCGCGCACCAGGAGCCGCGATAAGAGAAGACGGAGCCGTCCGACATTTCGAACAGGCATATCGCGGCGGCGTTCCCGGCATACCAGGAGCCCGGCGGATTGTATTCGTGGCAATAGACCGATACCGGGTCGGCGCCCGTAATCATACGCGCCTGATCGAACGTATGAATCGCCATGTCGAGAATGAGCGGGCTGTCCATGGCGTCCCGGAAGCCGCCGAAATGAGCGCCGATAAAAAAGTCCGCGCCGATATAGCCGACTCGGCCGATGCGGCCGCCTTGAACCATTTGCTGCAAAGCCCGTATATTCGCATTGTACCGCCGATTTTGCATTACGGCGTAAGATCGGCCGGTCCGGTCCGCGAGATCGACCAGCTTGCGCGCTTCCTCCATCGACTCCGCCATCGGCTTCTCGCTAAAGACATCGGCGCCGGCTTCCAACGACGCGGAACATATGGCGTAATGGCTCGCTGGAATCGTTGCATCAAATACGAGATTCGCTCCCTCCGCCTCGATCGCTTCCTTCACGTCCGTATACAGGCCGCATTCCAGTCCGTGCCGCTCCGCCATGGCGCGGGCGTTATCCGGCTTAATATCGACCAGCCCGACAATGGCTGCGTTCTCCCGCGCCAGCGCTTCTCTGACCCATACATTGGCCATGGCCCCGCAGCCGGCCACGACGATTCGATGTTTGCTCATGTTCGTGTTCGTTCCCCTTCCCCGCTAGCTCGGATTCGGCACATAATAGCCGCCGCGGCATTGCTTCAAGTAGTTCAAGGCATGAACTTGCCCCGTCATTTCCAGCTCCCCGCAATAGACGGGGTCGTGCCATCCTTCGATATCGATCGTCCCTTTGTAGCCCGCTTGCCGCAAAATCGTAATGACGTCGCTCCAGTTCGTATCGCCGAACCCCGGCGTCCGATGCCAAACGAACGGCTTCGGCCCGTGGACGCCGTATTCCTTCACAATATCCCAGGCGATGGTGGCGTCTTTCCCGTGTACGTGAAAAATTTTGTCCGTCCATTTCCGCAGCTGCGGGATCGGGTCGATCAAGCTGACCATCTGATGGCAAGGCTCCCATTCCAATCCGATATTGTCGGCCGGCACGCTGTTGAACATCATTTCCCAAGCGGTCGGATTGTGCGCGATATTCCAGTCGCCCGTTTGCCACGTCCCGCCCATGTCGCAGTTTTCAAAAGCCAGCCGGACGCCGCGGTCCGCCGCCCGTCTGGCCAGCTCGCCGAACACTTCCGCAAATTTCGGCAGCGATTCGTCGATCGGCCGGCCGGTCAATCGGCCCGTAAACCCCGTCACGAGATCGGTGCCGAACAGATGGGCATGATCGATCAGCCGCTCCCAGCTCGCCAGCGTATCCTCGCTGCCGTTCGCGCCCGTCAGCGGGTTGCCGAAGATGCTCACGGCGGAGATGACGACATCTTTGCCGTCGAGCAGCTCCTGCACCCGCTTCGCGGTTTCGGCCAGGTCGAGGCCCCCCGTCGTCTGCCAAAATGTAAGCGTATACGATTCAAAGCCGTATTCCGTAATTTGCGGGATGACGCGAACCGCGTCGCCTCCGCCCACCAGCGTTCCGATGCGAATTCCCGTATGACGTTCCGTCATTGTTCATCACTCCGATTTTTAGCTTGTATAGTCGTTCTGAACCCATTATAATCGCATCATATCCGCACAATCTCTATACAATCTTGATGCATATTAGCCTTATATTGCGATGATTGCGGCAGAATGCGAGAATGTAATCCAAGTTATTTTCGAGAACGAACAGGAGCTTCCAAGAGGGGGAGTCGTCATGACTTATCCGATCGATTTAAGGGAAGATACGAATCTTCGCGACGGACGTTATCCGGTCAATCTGTTCCGCAACGTGAGCCCCTCCGGCCCGGTCGGCCGCAACGTCCTATATTTGCATTGGCACGATCACTTTGAAATGATATTCGCAGGCTCGGGACAGGCGACGTTTCTGATCGATTCCCAGCCCTACGACGCCCGGCCGGGCGATGTGCTGATCGTACCGAGCGGCGGCCTGCATGTCGGCTATGCGGCATCCGAGGAAACCGTGCAATATTGGTCGCTCGTCTTCAACCGGTCGCTTCTTGCCGGCATCGCCGGCGATGCGCCGCATGAGCAATTTGTGGCGCCTTATCTGGACGGCCGGCTCCGGTTTCCGGTCCGGCTGGCGGGTGAGGAAGCGGAGCATGAGCCGATCCGCGAGCTGATGCGCTCGATCGTGAATGAGTACGACGATAAGGAGAGAGGCTACGAGCTCATTGTCAAAGCCCGTCTCTATTTGTTGTTCGCCTTGCTGTCGCGCCAATATTTGCCGAAACGGGATCTCGACGCCGACGCCGCATCGGACCGGCGAATGGAGCGGTTCAAATCGCTCATTCTGCATATCCAATCGAACTATGCAAGCAAGCTGACGCTGGAGGATGCCGCCCGCATGATGCATATGACGCCGCATCACTTTTGCAAGGTGTTTAAAGCGGCCGCGGGCTGTACGTTCGTCGATTTTGTCAACCGGCACCGGATGGATGCCGCCGAACGGCTGCTGCGGGAAGGTGCGCTGTCTGTCACGGAGGTGGCCGAGAACGTCGGCTGCGGCAACTTAAACTACTTCACCCGTCTCTACAAAAAAATGAAAGGCATAACGCCGTCGCAAGCGAAAAAATCGCCCGGCTAGCGGTAGACGCAGCCGCGATTGGCGGTTGATCGCGAAGCACAACATGCGAGGCAAGATAACGACCCAAAGCGCCAAGAGCCTGCAAGGATGCAGGCTTTTGGCGCTTCGGCATGGATAAAGCAGCTTGCGGGATGAACCCCCATAACCCCCGCATCGACGGCGGCTTAGACGGGGGCGGATTCGCCGACTCGGCATTACGGCAAATTCGATGCATATACGGGTTCGCCGACACGGCAGCAACGGCAACATCGATGCTTGCCGGTTCGCCGACGCCGCAGCAACGACAAATTCGGATGCATGCCGGTTCACCAACACGGCGTCGACAACGACGCGGTTTATTCGGCGAACTGCCACTCCTTTAATGTCATCAGGCTTTCACCGGAATTGCCTCTAAACACCATATAAAGATCGTGAACGCCCGTTGCCCCTGCCACTTCCGTCGACCGTTCCGCATACGCCCCGTTGCCGTCGGCAGCAGGAACGGGCAGCGTGCCGATCCGTTCGCCGTCGGGACCGTCCAGACGCAGCTCAATCGCGCTCGGAGAGCTTCCGCCAAGCACCGATGCGGTGAAGGACGAGGCGCCCTTGCTGCCGAAATCGACTTGAGACAATGCGATCCAGTCCCCGTTCTCGATACCTGTAACCGCCATTTGGGTTGGCAAACCCAGTTGGCCTGCATTTCCATCGACAGCCTCCGTATTCACTCCTGCATTCCAGCCGAACGCAGCCGCTGCAACACGCTCGTAAGGATTAAACGTCTTCACCTGAGCGACGCCTTTGTAATCGGCCTCAATCTCCTGGATCGTTCCGTCTTCTTTGAAGAACACCTGGTTCAGATGCGTCGAACGATAGCCCTTCGGGTGGCCCATCGCTTTCGACAGCGTTTGCGCATGATAAGCGATATACCAGCTGTCATGGAACTGGAAAATCGCATGATGATTGTTGCCGCCTACCTGGAAGAAGTGACCCGGATTTTTCAAAATCGTATCCATATACGTCCAGGGGCCCATCGGACTGTCGCTGACCATATAAGCGATCTGTCCCGGCAGCGGTCCGTTGGGACGGTCTCCTTCGATAAAGTTGGAACAGTACGTGTAGTAATACCGTCCGTTCACCTTATTGATGCCGGAATTCTCGAACATGTAAGGCGCCGGTATCGGAACGGCCCGATCGACGACGCTCACCATATCGTCGCCCAGTTGCATGACGCGCGCCGTATTCGGCATTTCATGCCGGCCTTCCGGGATGCCTCCGCCGAAGTAAATATAGGCTTTGCCGTCGTCGTCCACAAGCACGGCGGGATCGAATATCCACGTCACGTCTTCTACGCCGGGCGTCGATCTGGCAATGAGCGGTTTGCCGATCGGATCGGTCCACGGACCGGTCGGGCTGTCGCTCGTCAGCACGCCTACGCCGCTTGCATTGTTGGCAAAGTAGAGGAAAAACCGGTCTTCCCCGTCAATTTCTCGATGAACGGCGGCCGGAGCCCACGATTGGGTCGCCCATTTGGCCGCGCCTTCCGGACCGGCGGCATGAATGACGCCGTGATCCGTCCAGTTCACCAGGTCGTCGGAGGAAATGACCGCGATCTTATTAACCTTCCCGTACGTATTCTCTTTGACGTTGCCTTCGGCGTCATATTCGAACACGTCGTTGGTCATATACAAGTATACGCGTCCATCGTACACGAGAGCGTAAGGATCGGCGCCGAATTTATGCGAAACGAGCGGGTTGCCGTTCCCCGGCAGCTTGCCGACCGCGCGCGCCGGCGGCGCGTAGCTCACCTTGGCCTCGGCTCCGCTGACATCGACGGCTATCGTCCGATCGTCCTGCGAAACGATATTCATTTTGTCCACGTTCACTTTTTCATTCACGCTGGTTGTCAACTCCCTGTTCAGCTTTAGTTTCATCGTAAGCAATTCCTTGCTTGAATCTTGGTTGTTTAAGGCGATGGCGGAACCGTCGGCATTCCGGATGACCAGCTCGGCGCCTCCGTCGCCCGCGGTAAAAGTAATGTCGTCGGCCTTCAGATTAGCTGTATTCGGAACGACTCCCGTTATCGCGAACATTTCCGGAAACCGGACCGACGCTTCGATCCGCGCCGCAGCCCCTTCTCCCGGCAGCTCATCCATCAGCAATCGGAGCTCGAATTCCGATCCCGCTTCGCCGCTCAGCGCCGCGTCGCTCTCCTTCAGATAGGCCGCCGGCGCATACGGAGGCTCAGTCAACTGCGGCAGCTCGGAAGCTTCCTGGCCGGATTGTGCAAACCGGAACAGCAAAATCAACGCGGTACCGATCAGGATGATCATTGCGGTTGCCAATAAGTAGGGCTTTTTTGCGAATACCATGACTCCCCCTCTTTCTTTCTATTTGCTGACGCATAAGTGCCCTGTACACCGTAAAAGTGTACCGCTTACATTTCGCGTCAACAACCTGCCGATCGATGCGGAATGACCCTTGAAATTATAGGGGGAGTGAACGTGAATCGGCGTCATCCCGCCAAACTGTCCCGGTACTCCTGCGGCGTCATGCCTGTCACCTTTTTGAAAAAACGGGTAAACGAATGGGCCGCTTCATAGCCGACCATCACGGCGACGTCGCGCACCTTCAAGTCCCCGTCCTTCAGCAGCTCCTTCGCTCTTCGCATGCGGCATTGATCGATATATTCGGACAGGTTGATGCCCCGTTCCTGCTTGAATAGACGCGACAAGTAGGAAGGATTGAAATAATGGGCCTCCGCAAGCCGGACGAGGGACAAATCCTCGTGCAAATGGTCTTCAATAAATTGGCAGATCCGGTCGATCGCATTCGCCGTCCGGTCCCGCTCGTCCATGCGCTTGAATTGAAACACGGTTGCCGCCGTTTGCTTCAAATAGCCGAATGCGTCCTTCATCGTCGCGTGATCGTCCAGCCGCATCAGCTTGGCGGCATCGCCGGTCTTGCCGTGCAGCCCCAGCCGGTTCATATAAGACAGCAATACAAGCGCGACGGAATAATACCCTTCGGTCGCCGTCCATACTTGATTTCCTTCACTGTGCACCAAGAAATAGGAAAGACGGTCCAGTTCCATCATAAAATCTTCTTCTCTGCCCGCCTCCAAATGCGCTTTCAAATGATCCGTCTTCACGCCGAGCGCCATGCCGTCCTTTCCGGCACAGCCATCCGCATGACCTTCGCCATCCTTCAAAATGACCGACAAACCGCCGCCGATCTTCATTTGCTGCAAACGGCGGAGCCTTGCGTACCGGTCCGGCAGCCCGGACCAGTCGCAAGAGCTCCCGCTTAACGTAAACGAAACGCTTGCTCCAAGCGATTCGAGGCACGCTTCCTGAATGAGCTCGAGCGTCCCTTCCAGAAATAAAATCAGCTGCCGGTCGAACGATGGCTGCGGTCCGGGCGCGGGCTGCACGAACCATACCGGGTCGCCTTGCCTGTCCGTTACGCCCAGGCTGCGGAGCTTCGCGCCCATAAAAGAATCCCAGATCCAACGGACCGCTCGAATCGTTTCGCCGGCTTCCTCCGAGTCGTACGAACCTTTCGGACTTTCGATGCGGCTAAGCACAAGGACGACGGGGGAACCGGCGTCCAGACGGATATTCAGCTTCCCGAAGCTTCGGGACAGCCGCTCCTGCCCGAAAACTGCCACATCGGCCGGCTGAATAAGCCGCCGCAAATAATCCGCTTGCGCCACAAGCTCCAACGCGGCGCTCTGCTCCCGCGATTGCTCCAGCATTTGCGCCATCTGCTTGCCGTGATCCAGCTCTTGCATCACCTCGCCGACGGTTTCCATCACTTTCGCATACCCTTCCGTCTTCAGCAAATACCGCACATGGGGCATCTGAATCGCCTTATAGGCATAATCGAATTCGCTGTAGCCGGTAAGAAAGACGACTCGGCATCTCGGCCAATGGGCTCGAATACGCTCCGTCAATTCCATCCCGCTCATGCCGGGCATGCGAATGTCGGTCAGGACGATATCGATGCGGGTGCGCGCCATCCAGCCCAGCGCTTCCGCAGCGGAATAGGCTTTGCAAATGTCAAGCTGGTCCGGCCTCCATTGGCTGAACGTTTCATATAAACCGTCCGTAATAATGTCTTCGTCATCCACGATCAGCATTCTGTACATGCGCTTGCTCTCCCTTCAGCCGAATCCGTATGACCGCCTTCAACCCGTTCAGACCGCTCCGCGACAGCAGCAACCCGCTGCCTTCCCCGAACGTCAGCCCAAGCCGCCGGTGAATATTCGTCATGCCGGTCATCTCATAACCTGCATCCGACGACCGGTTCAGCCTGTCCTGCAGCTCGGCCAGTTCGCTGTCGCTCAACGTGTCGCCGTTATCCTCGATGACAATGCGGACCTCCTGCGGCTCCGTTTCGAACGTAATTCGAAGGAACCCTTCCTCCGGCATTTTCTCCAGGCTGTGCTCGTATGCATTTTCGATCAGCGGCTGAACGATCAACCTCGGCACTTGGATCCGCTCCAATACCTCCGGCAAATCGTCGAACTGCACCCGTATGCGCCTGGAAAAGCGCAGCATCTGAATTTCCGTATACATGCGCGAATGCTTCACTTCCTCCGCCAACGAGACGTGGTCCTCCCCGTTTCGCGTAATAAAGCGGAAATATTCGCCCAGCATATTCGTAAACCGTTCGATCCGGTCCAAATCTCCCGTCTTCGCAAGCGAATTCAATATAAAAAAGCTGTTGTACAAAAAATGAGGATTAATTTGCGATTGCAGCTGCTTCAGCTCGGCCTTCTGCATCATCATCTTTTGCTTGAAGTCCTGATCGATCAGCGCTTGCAGCTTGCGAAGCATATGGTTGAAGCGATGGTACAAATAACCGAACTCGTCTTCGGGCCCGTGCTCGATTCGAATATCGAGAGTGCCTCCCTCCATTTGCCTGAAGCTTTGCACCAGCAGCAGCAGAGGTTTGTGGATGAACTTATAGGTTGAATATGAAAAGGCGACGATTGCGGCGGAAGAAGCCAAAGCGAACAGCCATGCCCAATGATAAAATTTGTTGAGCGGACGCTTCACCGTCTCTTCCGGCAAATAAGCCGCAACGGTAAACTCCAGCTTATCCGAATACGCTTGATCCACATGGTAATGCGTGTCATCGATCTTTAGACGCATTAGGCCATCCCGTTCTTCCCTCGGCATGCCGGCCATCGTTTGCAAGATCGGATCGGCATCGCCCCGGCTGCCGACGGCGAAGCCCGTCGCTTCCGACAGGAGCAGAGAACCGCTCTCCTCATACAAATTGAGCTGGCGGAGCGTCTCTTGCAGCTTGGCGGCATCGAGCTCGATTTGAACGATATAAAGCGGCTCCTCTCCCTTGCGCCCGCTGTGCTTGGAAGCGATCAGATGAAGCGTGCCCTGCGCGTTCACGAAACGCTGATGATCGCCGGCCGTGCTCGCCGTCAGCCGGTCAAAGCGGTCCTCGTCGAATTCGTATACCGCCTGAAGAGCCGATACCGATTTGCCGATAGACCGTATATGCAAATAAATATCTTTTATATAAGCGCTGCTGTTTTTGAAGGAGGTGAGCCGGTGCAGCAAGTAGTTTATTCCCGTTTTCCGCTCGACGTTCGTCATCGTATCCCATGTGATCGCCAGCTTGTTCAGCTCTCCGTCCTCGAGCACGTCGAACTGCTGCAGCTCCATCCACTCGACTTCGCGGTTTAAATCCTCCAGGTAGTAAGCCAGCTGCGTGGCCGTCGCCCGCGAGATATCCTGACTTGCATTGTTGTAGCTCCAGTTGTACAAATAAATGCCGAGCAAAATAATCGGAAGAATCACGATCAGATACGTCAGCACCATGCGGAAGAAGATGGTCTTGCGAAACGACGCCGCGGGAAATTTAAACAACATAACGCCTCCGTATAATGATTGTGTATGTTCTTGAAGCAGACATGACGCATCGGGTTAACCGTTTTTTTTGCCGGCGTACCATTCGTTAATCTCCGCCGTAATCCTGTCTCCGCCGAGCAGCCCCCATTCCTCCGCGAATTGCTCAAACTCGTCGACCGGGTTGCCGAGTATAATGTTGATGTAAGCCTCCAGCTGAAGGTCGTACAAAATCGACCGCCTTTCGGACATCGTTACGCTCGGCGCTCCCGTATAGAGATCGTAAAGCAGCTGTCCGTTCCGCTCGTACCGGTCGATAATGGCCAAGGCGCCGTCAGGGCCGTACGTTCGCTCCCACCCCCAGCCCTCGTCTTTGTTCTCGCCGCCGGCCAAATACGTGTCGATATGCTTCTGAATCGCTTTCGCTTCATCGTGCAGCGTCGATGCGCCGCCGGTGCGGCGCGCCTCGTCAAGCTGCCGGAAAGCCTCCAAATTTTTTTTGGCCGGAAACGGAGTGACCGGCGAAAGCTGCCAGACCGGCTGCGGATTGCTGTAATACGTTTCGAATTCCGCCGTTTCGCCCCAGTTTTTCTCCAAATGCAGATTAAACAGCTTCACCACCGCTTCCGGATGCTCGAACCGTTTGCTTACCGCAAAGAAATTTCCCGTGTTGAATTTCAGAGGCACCTTGGGCGCCTCGCCGGAAATCGAAACGATCGGAAACGCCTGCCAATTTGCGCGAGCGTCGGACAAGCGGCTGTCTTGCACCAGAAACGATCCCCATTGCTCGCCATACACGATGCCGATCCTTCCGTCGGCAATTTGCCGCTTCACTTTGTCGCCCTTTTTTAAAGCAAACTCAGGATCCAGCTGGCCTTCGGCATATAAGCGCCGCAGCTCCGCCAAGGCCGTCTTCACCTCCGGCTGAATGCCGCCGTATACGAGCTTCCCGGACTTGTCCTCCAGCCATAGATTCGGATACGCGCCGAAACCGGCCATAAATCCCGTCACTCCCATGACCGGATCCCAAATATGATTCGTAATGGCCAGGCCGTACGTATCGTCTTCTCCGTTGCGGTCCGGATCGCCCTCTGTAAACGCTTTCGACAAATTCAACAAATCGCCCATCGTTCGCGGAGGATCCAGACGAAGGTTTTCCAGCCAATCGGTCCTAATCCAGATGACCATGGCGCTTTCGATCGAGGAGCCCGTTTCCGGAATCGCCATCAGCTTGCCGTCGATCGTCGCCGCATCGAACGGCCCGCTCCCTTCCTGGCTCAAAATTTCCTTTGTAAAAAGAGTGGCGTATTGCTCATAGACGTCCGACAGATCGTGGATCAGCCCAGCGTTGGTCAGCTGCCGCAGCTGCTCCGCATTCACTTTGACGATATCCGGCAATTCGCCGGAAGCGATCGATACGTTCAGCTTTTGCCCGTAGCTGTCGCCCTTGGCCGTCCAATCGTACCGAACCCGAACGCCCAGCACCTGCTCGTACAACCGGGTCCATACGTTGTCCTCCAGCGTTTGTCCCGGAAGCTCCGCCAGCAACGCTTCAAAATCGGCGCTCGTCTGCCTGACGAAGGAGACGTCGATGGGCTTCTCGTATTTGCTCAAGCCGGGATGGTCGTACAAGGTTGTACCCGGATACAGATCCGGCTCAACCGTACGGTTAGAGGCATCGTCTTGACAAGCGGACAACAGCTGCATCGACAATACGGTCACGACGACGAGCTTAACCTTCTGAATATGCGAACCCCGCAACGAAAAATCCCTCCGTTCGGCTGCCTTTCTCGTATCTTTCATTATCCGAACATCGATTTCGAAGCGCAAGACTCAAATTTTTGCTTTTTTACCCGCGCTTTACCTGATTTTCCGATATCAGAATCTATTTCGGAATGGCCGCATCTTTGTTGCACGTCTTGAAGGTTCAATTCGCAAAAAATATCCCGCCTCCTGCTAGGAGAGCGGGTTCAACTTTTCGTATTCCAACAGAAGCTTTTTGGGCGCGAGCGATTTCCATGTCCGGTGGACAAGGCCCTTCAGCTCTTCCATATCGGCAACGCTCATGCGGACTAATATGTACGGATAATCTTTGTAATGATCCGTAATGTAATAGACATCCGGATGAGCCTGCAGCAAAAAGTCTCTCGTGTCGAAGTCCGTCTTCAGCGCCAGCGACTTCCCGTCTTGATGAAAGCGGGCCAACAGCTTGTCCTTCAGCTTAAACGACGGCGTTCCGTGAGTGATGCTCTCGACCATGCCGGGCAACGATAATGCTATGCTCCTAAATTGTTCAAAAACATTTTGTTCCACTGTGCTCCCTCCCTCGTCACTTCGCATCCTGCCATCACAACGATGTCAGGCCGATTTTCTTCAAATAATGCAGCCGCGATTCCAGCTCTTCTATTACCTGCTCGACACCTTCCCGTTCTTCCCGGCAGAGGGCATCCGAAAGCCTTTGTACAAAAGACAATAATGCCGGCACCGGCAAACTTAAGGCTTCTGCAACGGACATCCCGTTTATGGCAACCGTCAAGCTTTCGCGGTTCAACCCGGATCCTGCCCGGCCAGCGGCTTCTTCTCGTCTATCCCGAGCATCTTCGCCAATTGTTTGATCATTTCCACCGGTCCGCAATACGTACCGGCCCACAGCAGCACCGCGCCGTTTCTCAGCGACAGCTCTGGCGCAATCATGCGTGCGGGGTCAATGTCGTTGTTAACCTTTCCTTCACAGGCAGGGCAAGCTCCGTAAGGACGAATCTCTGACAACGGCTCTATTGGGCCATTACCGCCTTCGGCCCTGAGCAAGCCGATCGTTGCATAAAGCCGCTTGAGCTCATCCATCGCTTCCGTAATGGTGCCGACAAGGGCGCCGGGGCGTTTCACGTTAAACTTTTTCAGCGGGAGCGTCGTTTTCATCTTCGTCCTCCGTACGGTCTTCAATGGCCTTCCTCCAATTCGTTCACCAGATCCGTCGGCCTCAACAGCCGTTTAAAGTCGCTTTCGATGTAACCGTTAAACCATACGGCATGGTATACCTTCGCAAAGCCCGCCCGATCCGCCCCTTCCAATTCCCTGGAGCCGCCGTCCCCGACAAAGACGCTTTCATGCGGCGCGACGCCCAGCCGGCTGCAGGCCAGCTCGTAAATTTTCGCGTCGGGCTTGCAGCATTTCGCTTCATACGAAAAGATTCGATCGTCGAAATATTCCGCCAGCCCGCTGTCCTCCCAGCCTTGCACCTCTTCCTCCGTACAATTGCTGATGAGCCCGATGCGCAAGCCCATCGACCGGAGCCGCTGCAGCATATCCGCAATGTCCGGGTTGATCTCGCGAAACGGCAGCTTTTTCTCCGCCGTTCTTTGTTCGTACAAATAGCGGACCGCCGATTCGTCGCACGGCAGACCTCGGCTCGCGGTGATGTCCCGAATCACTTCGGCAAAATGTTCAAAATGCCCGCTCATTCTCCGCTCGAACCGTTTGTTCCATTCGGACTTAAACTCTTCGTTCGTCAGCCCCAGCAGCTTGTCGTAATCGTAATGGCGCTTCGAGATTCGCTGCCTGTCGGCAAATTCGGTAATCAACGTTTCGAACAGGTCGAAGAAAACGGCTTTATTTTTCAACGTTCGAGCCCTCCTAGTTATGTCGGAATCTCACACATTAACCGAATCCCAATTCATGACGACATATCCGATCTGAAGTACAACGATAACGAGATATGTGACGTTCACAGCCAGCCCTTGGTTGAGTCGTTTACCGCGTTTGCGGTACGTCTCCGTGTCGATTCGCCCGTCCCGATAGGCCGTTCTCAACCGATGTCGTTGTTTGATCAACGTCGTCCACTCCAGGATAGCCGGAATTACCCAAAGAGAAGTAAAAACAAGAAAAATGGCGCCGAAAGAGGAGAGCAGCATTTTCATCCCCGGTTCGGATACCGCCCGGAATGCTGCATTTATCGCCAGCGTGATCGCAAATAAACCGATTCCCGCAAAGCTTAGTACTGGAGTACCTTTTTCTGAAAGAATCGCGGTTCACCTCTTGTCTCGTTATAAATAGTTTCTCAGCTCTCGAATGTCGCGGATAAACGCGATCGGTTGGACGCCCATTCGTTTCATTTTATCGGCATCCCCCCGATAGGAAACGAATGGAACGCCCGCTTCCATCGACGCTTTGCCGTCGATCCAGGCGTCGCCTACCGAAATCCAATCCGAAGCCGCCATCTCTGCGAATTGATCGAGCACATACCGGAAGCCGTCGGGCGACGGCTTTAACGACCGCATCTGCTCCCGGCCCGCCACGAGATCAAAATAATCGTAGATGCGATTGGCTGTCAGCGCTTCTACGGCGGCGTGGTACGAGTTGTTCGTGACGATCGTCAACCGGCAGCTTCCGTACAGCTCTTCAAGAAACTCCGCAACGCCGGGCTCCAGAGCAGCGCCCTCCATACCAGCCAGCTCGAACTTTTGGGGAATGGCCCACATTTCCGCAAGCAGCTCTTCCGTCATCCGCCCGGTCTTGACCGCCGCCTCGATGATGGTCGATGAAGTATGGTCAGAGAACGGAAACGAAGCGGAAAGCACGCCCCGGGAAACGAGGAACCTGAAGGTCTCCCGCTTCATCCCTTCGAAGTCGATGGCCGACTTAAGCAGCGTATTATCCATGTCAAAAATAATGCCTCGGATACGATTCACCTTACTCCTCCACTTCGCAAATCGAATCTGCGACAATCGGCCGATTGTCTCGTTCTTCAATCGCTCCCATCGACTCTACCCGCTTTCAATAGATTAGCCGTACACAGAAATTTCCGACGATTCAGGCTCGTCCAGTCGCATTCACCAGCTTACTGGGGTTATGGACGGATTCTAACGCCGTACAACCCAAGAAAGCTTCTCCCATTCGTCACGCAACAAGCCATAAACAACGTGATCGTAATACCGGTCGTTGTGATAATCGACGTTCCGCAGAATGCCTTCCTCCCGGAAACCCAGCCTGACCGGGATCGCCCGGCTTTTGTCATTATCCGTTCTCGCCCGGATTTCGATGCGGTTCAACTTCAGCGTGCCGAATCCATGGTTCAACAGAGCCTGACAGCAGGCCGTCACAATGCCGCGTCCCTGATAGTCCTCGCCGATCCAATAGCCGATGGATGTCGCCCGAACGTCCCAATTGATCTCATGAATGCTGATGCTCCCGATGTAATGCCCCTCGTAAAAGATACCTGTCGTGAAACCGTTGTTGCTTGCAAATCGACGGAGCTCATGTTCGATAAACGCCTTCGTATGTTCTGCATTCAGCGTATTCGCCGCCCAAGGAAACCACTTCGAGAGATAGTCCCGGTTGCGATCGATCGTTTGAAACACGGCTTCTGCGTCATAATAGTCCACCAACCGCAGCTCCAATTGGTCGTTGATGCGATGTGCAAACAAGTTTTTCACCCGCTTTCGGCCGATTCTAGTTATTCCATGATTATACATCGGAACGGCGAAGGGCGATAGTCCTTGCCTGAACGAAAAAAGCCCACCTTAAAACTTAAGGTGAGCTTTTCCGGGAACCGTGTCAGAAGCCGCTTCAAAGTTAAGCGTATGCTCTATCCCGGATCCGAAGCCGCTATGCCCGGCTTGGCGTTGCAGCGGCGGCGGGCAACGGCTTAGGCCAGAATCGTCCTTCGTTCCAGCCGCAGCTTCCCATCGGCAATCGAAAAGTCAAATTGGATGTTCCGCTCGCTCTCGGTCAGATCCGTCCCTTTCAGCACTAGCGTTGCGGATTGCTCCGTACGGTCGGTAAGGGAGATGGCGCTTGAAGGCCACTCGCCGCTATAAGTGAACCAATCGCCGTCGGGCACGTAGTACTTTTGATTGGCCTGGTCATACTCGTAAAAGCCGTCCAACAATAATTCGGTTTCTTCCGGGCCAAACACTTGGGATAAGTGCGCTTCAACGGTTTCTACATTTTCCTCCGACAATTCCGACGTTTTGCTCCTTAATGTGTCAAGTTCAAATTGGTAAATGTCCGCCAGCTGTTTACTGCCACATTGGTTGGCGGAGAAATCCTGGATTTTCGTCACTTCATCT
>CALAWP010000103.1 GCA_937895345.1 uncultured Paenibacillus sp.
CGGAAGGTGGACGAATGGATTGTCCAGTGGCTTCAAAGGAAGTCCGGACGAGAGCGTCAGCTGCGCTAGAGCGCGTTCGCATAAGGAGGGGGAAGTCAATGGAGTTTCCGTCATGGTTTCAAAACGCGATTCAGCGGCGGCTGGACCACGTTTCAGCCCGGATCGAACGCGATCCCGAGTTGTGCACCTATCGCAAAGCAGAGTACTCGGCTTTTCAAGCGATGTTTTCCTGTGTGGATATGATGCAGTTGCCGGCGTTTATGGAATGGGAGGATAAGGTTCATTTTACGCGGGCTTTGGAGAATGAACGCTTGTATTTGCAAGGCATGCGAGACGGCGTACAGCTTGTATTTGCGCTGCTCTCCGATCCCCTTCCATCCGGTGATGAGTTGTTGGCAAGAAACGAAAAAGACAGAGCCAGCATCGGTTCAACCGGAAACTGAGGGCGAGTTGTAGACCACAGTGAGCATCGTTTATGGGAGGATTTCAAATGGAAGTGAAAATCAACCGGGAAATCCGGGATTATACCGAAAGCTTATTCTTTGGACTGTCCTTGCGGCAGTTCTTTTTTTCTGTGCTGGCTGTCGGCGTGGCGATCGGCCTTTATTTTGGACTGCGCGGCCGCTTTGGCTTGGAAACGCTCAGCTGGATGTGCATTTTGGGGGCCGCGCCCTGCGCAGCCTTGGGTTTCATCAGCTATCACGGCATGACGGCCGAGCAGTTGCTTTGGGCGTATGTGAAATCGGAATTTCTGCTGCCAAGGCGATTCGTCTTCTATTCGACCAATATCTATGTTGAAGCGCTGAAAAAGAGCATGCATAGTCATGAGCAGGAAAGGATGAAGCGCCATGATTAAAACGCTCAGACGCATCATCAAGCAGGACAAGGAACGATTTGTCATTCCGAAAGGCGTTCAGCAAGTCATCCCGATTCGCGCCCTCTGGCCGGACGGGATTTTTTTTGTCGGCAACAAGTTCTCCAAATCGTATCGGTTCGAGGATATCAACTACGCCGTAGCGTCCAGGGAAGACAAGGAAGCGATGTTTTTGTCTTATTCCGAGCTGCTCAATTCCTTTGACAGCGGAGCGACCACGAAAATCACGATCCATAACCGGCGTTTGAATCGGGCCGATTTTGAAAGCTCGATTCTGATTCCGCTTCGGGAGGACCATCTTGATGTGTACCGGCAGGAGTACAACGAGATGTTGCTCGCAAAGGCCATTGGCGCGAACGGAACGATTCAGGAAAAGTACGTTACCATTTCTGTAGTCAAGAAAAATGTAGAGGAAGCCCGTCAATATTTCGCAAGGGTCGGAACCGAACTGATGACGCATTTTTCCCGTCTCGGTTCCAAATGTATCGAACTGGATGCAACCGACCGTCTGCGCATTTTCCATGATTTCTTTCGGATCGGCGAGGAAGCGGATTTTCGTTTCCATCTGTCCGAAACGATGCGCAAGGGTCATGATTTCAAGGACTACATTTGCCCGGATACGTTCGAGTTTGAAAAAGATCATTTTCGGATGGGCAACTTTTTTGGCCGCGTCATCTTTCTGCGGGAATACGCCAGCTATATAAAGGACAGCATGGTGTCCGAGCTTTGCGACCTGAACCGGAATTTGCTGCTGTCACTGGATATTATCCCGATTCCGACTGACGAGGCCGTTCGTGAGGTGGAGAGCCGTTTGCTCGGCGTGGAGACGAACATCACCAACTGGCAGCGGCGACAAAACCGGAACAACAATTTTTCCGCCGTGGTCCCTTACGATATGGAGCAGCAACGCAAAGAGAGCAAAGAATTTCTGAACGACTTGACCACTCGCGACCAGCGGATGATGTTCGGCCTGCTGACGATGGTCCATATCGCGGACAGCAAGGAGCAGCTCGACAGCGATACGGAGGCGCTGCTCACAACCGCCCGCAAGCATTTGTGCCAGTTTTCCACGCTGACCTACCAGCAAATGGACGGTCTGAATACGGTGCTTCCCTACGGCTTGCGGAAGGTTCACGCTTTGCGGACGTTAACGACGGAAAGCACGGCTGTCTTTATTCCGTTTCGGGCGCAGGAAATCATGCATCCGGGCGGCATTTACTACGGACAAAATGTGATCAGCAAAAACATGATTATTGCCAACCGCAAACAATTGCTGAACGGAAACAGCTTTATTCTCGGCGTATCCGGTTCCGGCAAAAGCTTTACCGCGAAACGGGAAATCGTCAACCAGATGCTGGCCAGCGACGACGATATTATCCTGATCGACCCGGAACGGGAATACTCCGCACTGGTGAACGCATTGGGCGGCGAGACGATTCATATATCCGCCACCTCGCCCAACCATATCAATGCGATGGATATGAACCGGCAATATGGCGACGGAGCCAACCCGATTATTCTCAAGTCGGAATTCGTCCTCTCGCTCTGCGAGCAATTGATTGGCGGTTATCAGCTGGGAGCCAAGGAAAAGTCGCTCATTGACCGTTGCACCGCCAGCGTGTACAGGAAGTATTTGCAGAGCAACTATAAGGGGCAGCCGCCGACGCTTCAGGATTTCCGCGCGGAACTGATGAGGCAAGCGGAGCCGGAGGCGCAGGACATCGCGCTGGCGATTGAACTGTTTACTTCCGGCAGTCTGAACACGTTCGCCAAGCCCACCAATGTCAATGTCCATAACCGGCTCATTTGCTACGATATTCTCGACTTGGGCAAACAACTCCTCCCGATCGGCATGTTGGTCGTTTTGGATAGCATCTTAAATCGGATTACACAAAATCGGGCCAAAGGCAAAAATACATTTATCATTATCGACGAAATCTATCTTCTGTTTCAGCACGAATACAGCGCCAACTTTCTGTTCACGCTTTGGAAGCGTGTCCGAAAGTATGGCGCTTTTTGTACGGGAATTACACAAAACGTGGACGACTTACTGCAAAGCCATACGGCCCGGACGATGCTCGCGAACAGCGAATTTATCGTCATGCTGAATCAAGCAGCTACCGACCGGGTAGAGCTTGCCGAGCTTCTTAATATTTCGGAACTGCAACTCTCTTATATTACCAATGTTGACGCCGGGAATGGATTGATGAAGGTAGGCAGCTCCCTTGTGCCGTTTACCGACAAGTTCCCGCGGCATACGAAGCTGTACAGCCTGATGACGACGAAGCCCGGGGAGTAA
>CALAWP010000104.1 GCA_937895345.1 uncultured Paenibacillus sp.
TACAGAGCTCTGGATAAAACGAATAACTATGATTTCGTCTATTACAACCGGGTCATTAAACCGGCGCTGGTCGGATTGGCGGGACCCTGGATCTCCGGCGGGATCGAATTCAATTGGCCTCAGCATCACCGCCCGAACACGTTCGGCCCCGTTGAGCATCTGCTATCGCCGAACGAAGACGGCAGCGCAACGGTATGGGTCAGCGAGATCGATCGGATGTACGGAACCAAAGTGACGACGGGCTTTACCTTATATCCGGGCAAAGCGTACCTGGAAATTTCGGCTCAGCTGTATAATCGCACGGCTCAGCCGCAAACGTTCCTCTGGTGGGCCAACCCGGCCGTCGCCGTGAACAATCACACCCAGTCCGTCTTCCCGCCCGATGTCACGGCCGTATTTGACCACGGCAAAAGGGATGTGTCCCGTTTTCCGATCGCAACGGGCACGTATTACAAAATGGACTACTCGGAAGGCGTCGACATTTCGCGCTACAAGAACATTCCGGTACCGACTTCGTACATGGCGTATAAATCGGACTATAATTTCGTCGGAGGTTACGATCACGGGGTCCAGGCAGGGCTTCTCCACGTAGCGAACCACCACATCTCTCCTGGCAAAAAGCAATGGACTTGGGGAAACGGGGAATTCGGGCAAGCATGGGATCGCAACTTGACCGACGAGGACGGGCCTTACATCGAGCTGATGACGGGCGTATACACCGACAACCAGCCGGACTTCACCTGGCTTCAGCCTTATGAGGAGAAGACCTTCAAACAATACTTCATGCCTTACAAGGATATCGGCGTCGTCAAAAATGCATCCATCGAGGCCGCCGTCAATCTTGAAGTGGATGAACCATCGCGCACGGCAACCGTCATGGCTTATGCCACTTCGGTGTTCAAGGACGCTGTCGTAGAATTGAAAGGTAAGAAACGGACTTATGCACGCGATACGGTGGAGTTATCCCCGCTGTCGACCTACAAGTCGATTATCGCGCTGGATGAAAAAGACCAGGCGCACGACCTTCTGGTGACGGTATTCGATTCGGAAGGCAGGGTTTTGATTTCCTATCGTCCCGCCAAGCCTTCTATCGAGCAGGTACCGGACGCGGCGAAGCCGCTGCCGCTTCCAGAGGAGTTGAAGACGAACGAGCAGCTTTATCTTGCCGGCCTTCACCTTGAACAATACCGGCACGCTACGTTCGAGCCGGAAGCCTATTACCTGGAAGGGCTGAAACGCGATGCATCCGATATCCGAATCAATGTCGCGTACGGCACGTTGCTGCTTAGAAGAGGGCTGCTCCGGAAAGCGGAGAATCACTTCCGTACTGCAATCAAGTCGCTCACCTGGCGGAATCCGAACCCGTATGACAGCGAAGCCTATTACCAACTAGGCATGTCGCTTAAATTGCAAGGGCGGATGGAAGAGGCCTTCTCGGCATTCTACAAATCCGTATGGTCTGCGGCTTGGCAGGACAGCGGGTACTTCTCGCTGGCTCAAATCGCCTGCGGCAAAGGGGCTTATTCGGAAGCTCTTGAACTGGTCGAACGTTCGCTCATACGCAATAGCCGCAACTACAAGTCCAGACATTTGAAAGCGGCACTGCTGCGCAAGCTCGGACGTTACGCGGAAGCGCTTGTCTATGCCGAAGAAACGCTTGCTCTCGACGTAGCCGATTTTGGCTCTGCTTATGAACGAGTTCTGCTGCTCTCCGCATTGGGTAACGAGCAGGATGCAGCTACAGCAAACGATAAGCTAGGGACTCTGATGCGTAACGACGTCCATAACTACTTGAACTTGGCGTCGGACTACGCCGGCTGCGGTCTTTACGATGAAGCCGCGCAAGTGCTGGAGCGGATCATCCAGCTAACGGGCTCTTCCTCGTATCCCATGCTGCATTATGCGCTGGCTTACGTGCTGGAAATGTCGGGTCGACCGGCGGAAGCCGGCGTCCAGAGAAGAGCCGGCCACGACGCGGCGCCGGACTATTGCTTCCCGAACAGTCTCTTTGATCTGTTGGTGCTGGAAAGCGCGGTCGCCTTGGATTCCTCGGATGACAAAGCCCGTTACTACCTGGCCAACCTGCTGTACGACAAAAAACGTCCGGAAGAATCTATCCGCTTGTGGGAGGCTTCCGTCTCGCTATTCGACGGCTTCGCGACAGCGCATCGGAACCTTGCGCTTGCGTATTACAATAAGCGCAATGATCCCGAACAGGCGCGTAAGGCTTTGGAGAAAGCCTTTGCCTGCAATACCTCGGACGCTCGCGTGTTTTATGAACTGGACCAGCTGTACAAGAAAATCGGCTTCTCCGCCGCAGACCGTCTGGCGAAGCTGGAGCGCCACATGGAGTTGGTCGAAAAACGCGACGATCTGTATGTGGAATATGTAACGCTGCTTAACTTGCTCGGCAGGCATTCCGATGCCGCAACGGCGATCGCGCGTCGGAAATTCCACCCATGGGAAGGCGGAGAAGGCAAAGTGACCGGCCAATACGTGCTGGCGCATGTCGAACTCGGCAAACATTCTCTCCGACAAGGGAAGTTCGAGCAAGCGGCGGA